>CAZSZC010000001.1:0-26806 GCA_964610775.1 uncultured Candidatus Saccharibacteria bacterium
GTCCTAGATTTTTAAGAGGACTAAATAGTGCTGACCGCGGGCCTATTACTATAAGTGGTTGACTACTCTGACTGATTTCGAGCCAATTCATTCTTCGTCTTGCTGGAGTTAAATTAGAATGCATTACAACTGTTTGATCGGGGAATTGGCCAGAGAAAAACTCTACCAATTGAGGTGTTAGTCCGATCTCTGGAGTTAATATTATTACCGATTGGTTGTTTCCCAACGTTTGCTTTGCCAGTTCTAGATAAACCCTGGTTTTGCCCGTACCGGTATCACCGTGTAGTAGGAATGATCGCTCTCTACTCCTAATGATTTGATCTATTGAATCAGACTGTTCTTTAGTAAGTGGCGGAAGTTCTGGGATGCGAACATTGAGTTCCTCGGTATTTGGCTTTAGCCGTACCTTCTGGGATAGATTAGAGGGTACGAATAATGAAGTGATTTGGCCTAGGGGCGCCGGGTAGTATGTGCGTAGCCACTCTAGAAGCTCGAGTAGCTCAGAAGGTATTCTTATAATTTCTTGTAATTCTGATAAGGGTTTTGCGTCAAAATTGGGTTTTGTTACTTCCTTTTTGACGATGCCAATTACTTGCTTACTTTGTAATGGTACTTGCACAACTTGGCCCGGCCGCAGGGGTGTATCATAAGAGTAAGTCAAGGCTTCTTTACCATGAAAAGACTGTGCTGCTACCCATACTTCGTAAAACCTCATACCACCTATTATAGGCAGTTCGCCAAAAAATGTGTTGAAAAGTTTTTTGAGCTGGCCTATACTTTACGTTGTTGGAAAGACAATAAAAGCTTATGTTAGATGTATTTATAACTTCACGAGTGAGGCGCAAAATAATAGTCGTATACGCAAAGTATCCGGACTTTAAGACCCATGTTCGCGGCCTAGCTAAACTTATAAAAGAAGATGCAGGAAACATTCAGCGCGAATTAAAACGCCTAGAAAAGATTGGGTTTTTAATTTCTGAGCGTCAGGGCAATACCAAGATTTATCACACCAATAAGCACTTTATTATCTTCAAAGAACTCCAAAGTATAGTGTTGAAGTCACAACGCATGAATCAAAAGAAGCAGCAAGGCACTTCTCAGCCTTAACAAGCCCACGGAATCTATACCTAGACAAAATGCATAAAACATGCTAGTATTAATTCATAAATAGTTAAAACAAAAAAATGTCCGAAATATTAAATCAACAACAGCAACAAGCTGAGATGCATGACAGAATCGCAGCCGACCATCTAGATAGCCACATACAGAGGCATCAAGAGGCAGTCTGGGATTATGTTGGCATGCAGCGGGAGCTTGCTCAGGAGAATAAGCAAGCGATTGACCTATTGGCTTCTGGCCGTCATGAGGATATGACGGGCGCCGAACTAAAACAGGCCAAAGATCTTGCCACTAAAGAAGCTGGATTGGACAGTATGCAAAATCGTGTAATCATTGATGATGGTGATGGCAATAAATACTGGGGCGCCGAGTATCCGCATGCTTTTGTATTCTCTGGTAACACTGGGATTCGTGGCGGAGCCGAAATGGTCAATAAGGATCCGAGTAAAAATTCTGGACACGGAATGGAAGGATTCGTCAAAGCAAAATTTACTCATGTATTTGTTGAGTTGGACGATGGCTCAAGGATCTGCTTTGCTCGAACGAATGATAAGCAGAGTGCTGCGTTGCAAACCTTTGAAGTTACCTCTTCTAATGCTACTCCAGATGAGAACGGCAACATCCAGCCAAGACAAATTAGTTCAGAACAGTTAAAGGACGCAGTTTTAGAACCAGGCACACCAATAGCAACCGGAGTTGACCCAAATACGGGCAAACGATTACGAAGTAAGGCGAATGTTGTTCGGATCGTTGCTATGAACGCCTCGCAAGATGGCCAGGTACCCCCTAATCATCCTATGCTCAATCGCCCCGAGCTACAACGCAACACTGTGGCTGAATTTCAAGCCAGCTTAAATAGCGCCGAAGACGCAGAAGATATTATTGATGACGCGATGGAAGCCATCGAAACCCCTGAACAAACTTCCAAAGCATCAGAGATTATTTCTCCAGCTGAACAACAATATATTGGACACGAAGCGCTGGAAGGTGCAGAAGTTGAAGATCCACAAGAGACTGGGTTTGACATAGACTCTTTGCCCGAAAGCCCAAATGATGAGTGGGATTCGAGATTTGATAATCTCAGAGAAAGCACACAACAACAGAGAGAAGCACCACAAAATCAAGTTGAGAATTTTGGGCAGCTTCACCAAAAATGGATGGATAAATTCTATGGCCTAAGTGATAGCGATAAAGACATCTATGATACGTTATCCCAGGCATATACCAATGGTATGGATACTTCGCCAGATGGTGTGAGTGTTGACATGCAAGAATGGTTTAACGGCCTAGATAGTGATAGCCAGAACTATTTGCGTGAAGCAAGAACAATTTATAACCCAGATAAGCCCGGCGCCGAACAGGTTGTAGAAGCTCAGCTGACTATGCAAACACAGGCTGAAGAGCAGACGCTAAAAGCCGAGTCTGTTCATGCTGAAGAGCAGACATTAACCGGATTAATGGATAAATTGAGTGCAGTTGATCCCGAGAGCAACAATTTTGTATTAGATGCCTCGGATATTAAGGTACTACAAGGGCTTATAGATTTCACTAAGAAGTCCCTACTCGCCAAGGAGACAAAACTGGGGGGTGCTTGGGATCAATTCAGTAATAATAGATCTCAAATAACAAGTGGTGACATAGCCGCTTCACAAGTTCCGCAATCAGTTGTAGATACGTTTATGATGGAGGGTAAGTTAGATGCGGCGCAGAGCTTCTTAACCAGAAGCCAGCGTACACTGGAGGGTAGTGCTCGAGGTGGTCTAGATGCTCGCATGGCTAGAGACTACGTTAGACTTCTTAAAGAACTTCAAAATGACGCCAAAGAGGCTGCGGCTTTCGCTAAGTCTTAATCTGACTACGCGATAGATCGTGCTTGCTTTTTTGTCTCTGTTAAAGTAGAATGGTCCGAGTATGATACAAGTTACCAAGAAAGATTCTAAAGAGTCAACCGAGAATATGTTGCGTCGCTTTACTCGTAAAGTGCAACAGTCTGGTACCCTAGCACGAGCTAAGCAAGTTCAGTATTTCGAACGACCAATGAGTAAGCGTGATCGTCGAGAGAAGGCAATTGTGCGCAAAGAGCGCAAGAACGCCAAGATGAAGAAAATGCGCCTAGGCCAACGCTAAGCGAAATATATCAAAAGAAAAACTAGCGTTAACGCTAGTTTTTTATTTTTTAGTAGTTTGATTAGTAAGCTAAATTTTGCAAGCAATAACTACTTTGTTACACTGTTAGCGAATGAGTATTTCTAAAGATATTGATGCAGATTTGAAGACTGCTATGTTGGCTGGTGATAAAACACTAGCCACAACTTTGCGGGGACTTAAAAGCGTCATTCTTTATGAAGAGGTAGCTAAAGGGGTGCGCGATACCGGGCTAGAGGACGACGCAGTAATCGTATTACTAGCAAAAGAAGCCAAAAAGCGTCAGGAGAGTGCAGACCTCTATAAGCAAGGTGGTAATATCGAAAAGGCAGAAGCTGAGCTAATTGAAAAAGAGGTCATAGAGAAGTATTTGCCCGCTCAAATGTCTGAAGAAGAACTGATTAAAATCGTAGAAGAAATAATAGAAAAAACTGGTGCAACTAATATGCAGCAAATGGGTCAGGTAATTGGCGCCGCCAAAGCCAAAGCTGGCCCGAGTGCAGATGGTGCCAAGATTGCACAGATAGTAAAGGAGAAACTAAGCTAGATGATTATATTTATGGGAGTAGCCGGCGCGGGTAAGAGTATGCAGGGACGTATGCTGGCTGATGAGCAAGGCTTGCCTTGGTTATCAACTGGTGAGTTTCTTAGAATGTTAATATCTGGCGATAAGCGTAAACAGATGTTGTCAGGAAAACTACTAGGTGATGAGGAGATAATTGCTCTTGTACAAAAAATTTTTACAGTTGTTGACACCGAACATGAGTTTGTATTGGACGGCTTTCCAAGAAGTGTTGGACAGGCCGACTGGCTATTAAATCAAGTAAAATACGGCCAATTAGACATTACCGCAATTGTGCATATTACAGCGACTGAAGAGGTTGTTCGCGAAAGATTAATCAATCGTGGACGTCCTGATGACCAGCACGATGTAATTGCTGAACGATTCAGTGAATATAAGAATATAACACTGCCAGTACTAAAGGCGTTTCGTGATGCTAATATTTCTGTTTATGACATAGACGGCGATCAAACACCTCAAGAAGTTCATGACGACATAGAAAAAGCTATTTTTAAAAAGTAAGTATGGTTACAAGAGTAAAGTCTCCTAAAGAAATTGCAGCGATGCGAGAAAGTGGTCGCTTGCTGGCCACAGTGTTAACCACCCTAAAAGAAGCTTTGCAGCCTGGTATCTCTACAAAAGACCTGTCAGAAATAGCCAAACGAGAGTTGCGCAATACGGGAGGTACACCGACATTTTTGGGCTACTACGGCTTTCCAGATATACTCTGTGTCTCTATTAATAATGAAGTAGTTCACGGTATTCCCAGCGATAAAACCATAATTAAAGACGGTGACTTGGTGAGCATGGATTTCGGAGTCACGTACGATGGCATGATCACGGATAGCGCTATCACCGCAATTGCCGGAAATGTAAAAGATCCAAAACACGCCAGACTAGTTCGCGATACTCAGGCTGCACTTAATTCGGGTATTGCTGCTGCACATAATGGTTGCAAAGTCGGCGATATAGCTCATGCAGTAGAATCATCGCTAGATAAGAAGTACGGCATTGTTAGAGACCTGGTTGGCCATGGAGTTGGTCACGAGCTTCATGAGGAGCCTAATATACCTAACTACGGTAAAGCAGGTACTGGTATGAAGCTTGTAACTGGCATGACCATTGCGATCGAGCCAATGGTAACCCTCGGATCTCATAAGGTTTACACTGACGATGACGCATGGACGGTATTAACTTACGACGGATCGCGTGCAGCACACTTTGAGCACACCATACTTATTACCGAAACGGGTGCCGAAATCCTCACCTCGATCTAAATATATTCAAATTTACGATCTCTGGGCGCTCTACAGGTGAGCTTTGCTCAGCCTGTGGCGCTTGCTGACCCAGTCGATTTATAAATTTGAATACACCAATACATATATTTCGGTTGAATTCTCTAAAATACTAATTGCAAGGGTAGGCTAACGCCATGGGCGCTACAGCCCCATAAAGTGCCCTGGAAATTATATTTTAGAAAATTCAGAACTCCTCCACCTTGCCAACTGATCACCGTAAGCGGTATACTGCTTGCATGCGCGATCAATCGCAGACTCATTATATTGGCCTTGATATAGGGACCAGCATGGTTCGTTGTGTAGTTGGCATGCTAGATCCTAACGAGCCAACCAAACCATCGATAATAGGTCACGGAAGTGCGCCTAATATAGGCATGCGTAAAGGAGTGATTGTTCATGTTGAAGATGTGGCAGACGCAGTAGCTCATGCCGTAACCGAGGCTGAGCGCGTTTCGGGCGTACATATACAGAGTGCTACGGTTAACGTGAATGGTGCACACGTCTCTGGAATTAATTCCAAAGGTGTTATTGCTATTAGTGCCGCCAACCGCGAGATTAACGATGATGATCGTTTGCGCGTAGAAGAAGCAGCAACGATTATTCAAATTCCACCGAACAGAGAGATTATCCAGGTATTTGCTAAGAATTATCGTCTGGATGGTCAAGACAACATTAAGGATCCAGTGGGTATGCAAGGCGTTAGGTTGGAGGTGGATACTCATATCGTAACTGCAGCCACACCTAACTTACGAAATCTCGACACCGTGCTCGACAAGTCCCATGTTGTTGCTAATCATCACACAGTTACTAGCTTAGCTGCGGCAGAAGCTGTTCTAAATCGCCAACAAAAAGAATCAGGTACGTTACTGCTTGATATTGGTGCAGGTACGACAAACATGGTGGTAATCGAAGATGGCGAAGTTCAGCATGTGGCAGTTATTCCTGTCGGTGGTATTAATGTCACAAACGACTTGGCTATAGGTCTTAAAACAGATCTAGATATTGCCGAACAAGTTAAGATAAAGCATGCCACACTTGAGAAGAAGCCTGTTAAAACCTTTGTTCGCGTTGAGCACGAGGGTAGGTCACATCAATTCGATGGGGCTGAAATTCAGATGATTGCAGAAGCTAGGATAGAGGAGCTTTTAGAATTAGTTGACAAGGAGCTGAAGAAGATACATAAGTCTCGGAAACTTCCTGGAGGAGTGGTAATTGTTGGCGGTAGTGCGAATTTACCCGGAATTGCCGAATTTACTAAAGATCGTTTAGAGTTAGCCGCCAGAGTTGGCAAGTTGCAGCCATTAACTGGTCTCATGGATACCGTCCAGGATAGTTCTTATGTGGGCGCAGTTGGCCTTATGTTACTAGACATGCTGCTAATGCCATCCTCATCAGGGCAGAGCTATGTTAGTGGTAAGCCCAATAACGCTGTATTTGGTGCAGTTGAAGGATTGTTGAAGCGCTTCCGTAAATAGCTAGTGTTTTGTCGACAATCAAGTATTTGAACAGAGCGAAAGCATAGGGTATACTCACTCTATAGGAATCAAAGAGAGGTTTTAGATTTATGCCACAAGTTGCTCCAGCTATTGAAACATTTGCACGTATTAAGGTTATTGGTGTTGGTGGTGCCGGTGGCGCTGCTATTAATCGCATGATCGACTCAGGTGTTACGGGGGTAGAGTTTGTTGCTGTTAATACCGATGCACAGGCCTTACATCACTCAAAAGCAGACGTAAAAATACATATTGGTCATCAGACTACAAGAGGTCTAGGTGCGGGTGCTAACCCAAGTGCAGGTCAGAAGGCTGCTGAAGAATCACTAGAAGATATTAAAAAGGCTGTAGAAGACGCCGATATGGTTTTTGTAACTATAGGTGCTGGCGGAGGAACCGGTAGTGGCGCTGGTCATATAGTTGCGAAAACTGCCCATGATGCCGGTGCGCTTGTTGTAGGATTTGCAACTAAGCCATTTGCTTTCGAAGGTGAAAAGCGTCGAAAGAACGCCGATATGGCTATAGAGAACCTACGTAGCGCAGTGGATACACTGATAATTATTCCTAACGATCGTTTACTACAAACTATTGATCGCCAAACCCCATTACTAGAGGCATTCAAGGTGGCTGATGACGTTTTACGTCAAGGCGTTCAGGGTATTTCAGATCTTATAACAGTTCACGGTTTAGTTAACCTAGACTTTGCTGATGTTAAAGCAGTAATGAGTAATGCCGGATCAGCCTTAATGGGTATTGGTCGTGCTAGCGGCGAAGACAGAGCCGTACAGGCTGCTCAACAAGCTATTGAGTCACCACTTCTCGAAGTATCAATCGATGGCGCTAGAGGAATATTATTCAACGTTATTGGCGGTAATGATGTCTCGATGCACGAAATCAACACAGCTGCAGAAACAATTACAGCTGCCGCCGATCCAGATGCCAATATAATCTTTGGCGCAACAATTAATGAAGATCTTAAAGGTGAACTTATAGTAACTGTGGTAGCTACAGGTTTTGATGCCTCTTATTTTTCTAACAGGACTACATTGAATAATGCTGTTAACGAAGAGCCAGTTTCAATACCGCAACCTACAGAAACAGTTGTGCCGACTGCCGATGAGCCCAGTGTTTCCACGACAGACGAAACAGCCTTAGGTGATATAAACATGGATTTGGATACTAACAAGGAAGATCCATCTGATTTCCATAGTGACAAACCAATACCTAATATATGGGCTATTGACACTGATACAGACAAGAAAGAAGAAGAAGAAGCGAACACAAAAAGTGACGATGTTTCAAAAGAAACTGAACAAGCTTCTAAAGTTGCTGATGACGATGAAGATGAGCTAGAAAAACCATCATTTTTACGTCGTTTAACCCGCCGAAAAGACCAATCAGCTAAAAAAGACACTGAAAAAGACGAAGATAACAGTAGTAAATAGCCGTAAATAATACAGCAACAAACTGCTTGCAAAACGCTACTGCTGGCGCTAATATAGATTGTATAGGCACTATATGTAGGGATATAAATATAGTGATGGCACGTTCAAACGAATAAATTAGTTGTACTTCGTGTCACTTTTTGAGCCAAACTAAAACGTTTAGGATCAGTAAAATCAAGCGAGGTATGGCGGAGGAGGTGTGCAGTAATGAAATGCAGCCAATGCCAGCAAGTTGATACTAAAGTTATCGAGTCTCGTGATGTTGCTGAGGGCGAAGCCATAAGGCGTCGCAGAGAGTGTACTCATTGCCAATATCGATTTACGACCTATGAGCGTCTCGAGCGCCCACAGATTATCGTAATCAAGAATAATGGTAATAGAGAACTCTTTAACAGAGAAAAACTTCTTGCCGGTTTGTATAGAGCTTGTGAAAAAACACCCATCACCAGTATGCAACTTGAGCATCTAGTTGCTGATATAGAACAGCAAATATATGCTTGTGGTGACCAGGAAGTATCGTCGGGTAAGGTAGGCGATATGGTGATGGAGCGTTTAGCTGAGCTTAATGAGGTTGCTTACGTGCGCTTTGCTAGTGTATATCGACGATTTAAGGATATTGCCGGTTTCGAACGCGAATTACTAGAAATACGCGAAAGAAAAACAGCGCCAAAAGTTGTCTAGAACAGTCAGTTCTCGCGCCCATTTTATGAATTATACAGGGGGGATTTCGTAAAATGTGTCAGAGAGCTGGCAGTCGATACTTTTAATTGCAAAGTAAACGGATGCAACTCTAACAAAAATTTAAAAAATTAATAATTTAAAACTGTCTTAGTCTTTTTGTAGGATAGGATGCTTGAGAGCCATCCTGTTTCTTAAAAGACCGACAAAAAGTGAGGGTACTATGGGTCAAACAACAATTCTAGGGCGCAGAAGGTTCTTTACGCCTGCTAAAAGCAAAGCTTACGATCAACTTCAGTGGGTTGGGCGTGACTCGGTTATTATGAATCCACTGACTAATAAACCAGTTTTCGAGCAGAAGGGTGTTGAATTCCCAGAGGGCTGGTCGTTGAATGCTATAAATATTGTGGCCCAGAAGTACTTTACGGGTACACCTGGAACTAAAGATAGAGAATCATCTCTAAAGCATTTGATTGATCGGGTTGTAGATACAGTTACCCGACAGGGGGTTCAAGAGGGATACTTCGAAACTCAAACCGAAGCTGAAGATTTCCGTGAGGAACTAAAGTATATTCTAGCTACTCAGCGAGCGGCCTTTAATTCACCAGTTTGGTTCAATATTGGTGCCCCTGAGCGCTCGCAGCAAGCCAGTGCATGTTTTATTCTGGCGGTCGAAGACACCATGCCATCAATTCTTAATTGGTACAAAGAAGAGGGTATGATTTTCAAGGGTGGTTCAGGTTCAGGTATTAACCTCAGTAATATTCGTTCATCTGTCGAAAAGCTTGGTAAAAGTGCGGGAACTGCCTCGGGGCCACTGAGCTTTATGCGTGGTGCTGACTCCAGTGCTGGTGCAATCAAGAGTGGTGGTAAGACCAGGCGCGCAGCCAAGATGGTCATTCTTAATGCCGACCACCCAGATATAGAAGAGTTTATTTGGTGTAAAGCCATTGAAGAGCGCAAAGCTCGTGTACTTGAGGAAGCTGGCTTTGATATGACGCTGGATGGTAAAGATATTTTCTCTGTCCAATATCAAAATGCCAACAACTCAGTTCGCGTGACTGATGAGTTCATGAAAGCTGTTGAAGATGACGCTGACTGGGATCTAAGAGAAGTAAAGACTGGTAAGACTATTCGTACCGTCAAAGCTCGTGACCTGTTCCGACAGATCAGTAAAGCGGCGTGGGAATGTGCAGATCCAGGTATGCAGTTTGATACGACGATTAACCACTGGCACACTACGCCAAACGCTGGGCGTATTAATGGCAGTAATCCTTGTAGTGAATACATGCACCTTGATAACTCGGCCTGTAACCTAGCCAGCATTAACCTGCTGAAGTATCTTCGTGACGATAATACTTTTGACATCGAAGCTTTCAAGCACACCGTCGAGCATATATTTACAGCCCAAGAAATACTGGTCGGCTACAGTGAGTATCCAACAGAGAGTATTACAAAGAACGCCAAGGCGTATCGTGAGCTAGGTTTAGGATATGCAAACCTAGGGGCTATGTTGATGGCTCAAGGTTTACCATACGACTCCGAAGAGGGTCGTGCGCAGGCGGCAGCTATCACCGCACTTATGACAGGGCATGCTTATGCCACCAGTGCCAAGATTGCTAATCGTGTTGGTCCTTTCGCTGGCTACCATAAAGACAGTGATGGTATGAATAAAGTGCTTCGACAACACCGAGAGGCCGTGTCCACTATAGATGCTAGTCTTGTCTCGGAAGAACTTTTGAGTGCGGCGGCCACTGCCTGGGACGAAGCAGTAGAACTAGGTAAGCGTTATGGCGTGCGAAATTCACAAGCCAGCGTATTGGCACCAACAGGTACGATTGGTCTCATGATGGACTGTGATACGACTGGTATTGAACCGGACTTAGGATTAGTCAAGGTCAAGAAGCTAGTCGGTGGTGGCACAATGAGTATTGTTAATCAGACTGTGCCACGTGCTCTCAAGGCCATGGGTTACACCAAGACCCAGATAGACGAAATTGTTAACTATATTGATGTTGAAAAGACAATACTTGGTGCGCCGCATCTAAAGAAAGAGCATGAGAATGTCTTTGCTTGCTCCATGGGCGATAACTCGATTCACTACCTAGGTCATGTCAAGATGATGGGTGCAGTGCAGCCGTTCATATCTGGCGCTATTAGCAAAACAGTTAATATGCCAGAAGATGCTACTATCGAAGATGTCGAGCAGCTTCATATTGATGCTTGGAAGTTGGGGTTAAAAGCCGTAGCAATTTACCGTGATAACTGTAAGGTTGCACAGCCGCTATCTATGGCTAAGAAAGATGGTGCGAGTGACGACAATAAGACTACGCTGGTCGAAGAAATAAACGACAAGATAATCGTCAAGGGTGCAGTTAGACGAGATTTACCAAAGGTTAGAGCAAGTAAGACCTTTAGTTTTCGAGTTGCCGATAGTCATGGCTATATGACTGTTGGTGAATACGAAGATGGAACACCAGGAGAGTTGTTTGTACATTTTGCTAAGCATGGATCAACGCTACGAGGGATTATGGATGCTTTTGCCATCAGCGTTAGTCATGGTTTGCAATATGGTGTACCTCTAAAGACTTATGTTAAGTCACTTGCTAGCACTAGCTTCGCGCCGGCTGGTATAACTGATGATCCGGAGATTCGTACCGCTTCTTCGCTAATAGATTACCTATTCCGTCGATTAGCCTTAACTTACTTGTCATTCGATGATCGTCTGGAGCTTGGTTTGGCTTCGATTGACGACATGCCAGAGGAGCAGACAAGTTTGCTAGGCATGCCAACCGACGAGACAACCACTCCAGATCCAGCGCCAGTATCGGAAGAGCAACAACTGGTTACAGAAGTGAAAATTACAGAAACAGTTAGTTCTAAGCCGACAACCTCAATCCGTAACGATGATACAGCACCTATGTGTTATAACTGCGGCAATCAGACTCAAAAAGCCGGTAGCTGCTATGTCTGTACTAGTTGTGGCTCAACTACTGGCTGTAGCTAGGAGAGTACTACGAGATGACCAATGGCTTTGAATTTCATCCTTTAATTGGAGATCTTTGGGGTGAGCTTGAAGCCCTCTACCGCAACAGAGAGGCTAAGGCTAAAGATATTGGTCCCATGACAGGATTTACTGGATCATCACTAGGCAGGGCGATCACAGAAGCGCGTGACGCACACCTATCTACGTTTATTCGTGTGGCAGGAGCATTAGGTTATGAAATACAGATAACTCTAGTACCAGAAGGAAGCGTTGATAGTGATCATGATAGGGTTGTAACATTACCAAAAGAATCTGCTACACTAGACTAAAACTAGGAGGATATATGGGGTTAGATTTCTTAGAAAATATCGTAGATGAAGAGGGAGCAGCTATTTATCTACTCCATGACGGCGGTGGTTATCAAGAGCGACGCATGACTGATTATATGACCGATTTGAAGAAACACACGGATAGACAGATAGAAATTTTTTCTGCCAGAGACAGAGACGGAGCCGAGATCGCCGACTTCTATAATATTCTAGAAGAGAAACTTCCAGCTATTTTGGTTGTTAGGGATACCGATGAGTTGGCGGCTGAGTGGTATGGCTTAGATCTGCCACAACCAGAAGAAGTTACCTTCCAGGCAGATCAAGTTTCAGATTAAATAGTCTTAATTGCTTATGTTAAACTGTAGGTTATGAGAGTAGTCGCTCTATATCACCCAGCTTCTGATAGTTCACGTAGAGTTGAAGAGTTTGCCCACGATTATAGTAGGCAAACGGGTGGCGAAGTTGAATTGGTGAGTCTAGACGGGAAAGATGGAGCGGATATCGCTAAAACTTATGATATTGTAGGCTACCCAGCAATATTAGTTATTCGAAATGATGGTCAGCTGATGCAAAACTGGCAAGGTAGCGAACTGCCGTTGATAAGGGAAGTTGCAGCTCAGGCTGCGCTGTAGTTGAAAACAGAAGATTTAATTGTTATAGTTACACCCACAATTAGGACATCCGATTGAGTAGTTATCAGCTACAAGGAGCGGGAAGAAAAGCTAAGAAGCCTATTAGAACCCGACGTGTTGAGCCGACGTTACCGGCGTAAACGAGAGCCTTCTAATAAGGAAGCAGGATGGAACCGTCCAATATGGACTCCTGTATCTGAAATAGAAGGCTTTTTATTTGAAAGGGAGCAAAATGAAATTCCAGGCACGAGAAAAGAAGAAACATTCCGAGATAGAGAAGCAGGTTGTAAAGTTTTGGACGAAGGACAACACGTTCTATAGGTCAATTGAATCTAGGCCAGTTGATAACTCTTTTGTTTTCTATGATGGTCCGCCATTTATAACAGGGACGCCACACCACGGTACATTATTAATTTCTACCGTCAAAGATGTGGTGGCTCGTTATCAGACAATGCAGGGTAAGCACGTAGAACGCCGTTGGGGTTGGGATTGTCATGGACTCCCTGCAGAGGTGTATGTTGAGAAGCAGCTAGGTATAAATAACAAAAAAGAGATCGGCACAAAAATCTCGATTAGAGATTACGTTGACGCATGTAGAGCCTCGATGATAAAGACGGGTACAGAGTGGGAAGAAACTATCGAGCGAGTCGGTCGCTGGGTAGAGTTTAAGGGTGCATACAAAACAATGGATCCAGAGTACATGGAGTCAGTTTGGTGGGCGTTTAAAGAATTGTATGAAAAGGGCAAAATCTACGACGGCGAAAAGATCTTAGTTTATTGCACAAAAGACGCTACCCCAATAAGTAAATCTGAAGTAGCCATGGAAAACAGTTATCAAATGGATACCGACCCTAGTGTGTATGTCTATTTCCAACTAGAAGATAGCGATGAATACATGATGGCTTGGACGACAACGCCGTGGACATTACCGGCTAACGTGGCTCTTGCGGTCAATGAGAAGTTAGAATACAGTCTGGTCGAATATGAAGGTAAGAAACTATACGTTGCCACAGAAAGACTAGAGAAGGTGTTTACTGACGAGAAGCACCAGCCATTAGATTATAAGGTTTTAAAAACCGTGTCCGGTAAAGAATTTGTAGGTAAAAAATACCACCCATTATTTGAAAATCGTGGTCCTGAAAGCCATGTAGTTTTGGCGGCAGATTTTGTGACGGCAGAAGATGGTACGGGCATAGTACATGAAGCTCCAGCTTATGGCGAGGAAGACTACGAATTGTGTAAGAAGCACAACATACCAGTAGTATCTATTGTTGATGAGAACGGAAATTATACTGAAGGTCGTTGGCAAGAACACAACATTTGGGATGTGAATAAAGATATTGCAAAAACACTAGTTGCTGAAAATAAGGCACTTAAAGTTGAGTACATAAAACATGAATACCCTCATTGTCATCGTTGTGGGACTAAGCTTATGTACCGAGCGCATCCAAGCTGGTTTATGGATATACAGGCACAAAAACACGAGATGCAAGATGCAAGCAGTAAAACAAGTTGGACGCCGAAGTCTCTAAAAGAGGGGCGTTTTGCAAATATTATAGAGTCTGCACCAGATTGGAATTTATCTCGTGATCGTTACTGGGCAACACCAATTCCGGTCTGGAAGGGTTATCGTCCGGATGGAACCGAGGTAATTAAGGTCATTGGTTCATACGAAGAATTTGAAGAACTAACAGGCAAGAGACTCGATGACTATCATCTACCAAATGTTATGGATATCGAATTCGAAGTCGACGGTGTTATGTTAAAGCATATCGGCAAAGTTTTGGATTGTTGGTTTGAATCTGGCAGCATGCCGTTTGCCCAGTTTCACTATCCGTTCGATAACAGGGAAAAGTTCGAATCAAGCTTCCCTGCTGATTTTATAGTTGAAGCTATCGACCAAACTCGTGGCTGGTTCTATTCTCTTACGGCTGTGAATGTCGGGCTTTTTAGTAAGTCGCCTTTTAAGAATCTTATCTGTACTGGCTTTATCTACGCGGCTGATGGTAAAAAGATAAGCAAAAAACTCAAGAATTACACCGATCCATTAGAATTAATGGATAAAGTTAGCGCCGACGCTTTCCGATACTCTTTAGTAACATCACCGGTTGTTCTTGGCGAAGATGTCAATCTTGACGATAAGGACGTTATAAACGCTGAGCGCAAACTGACTATGCTTTACAACGTGCTGGATTTCTTCCTGATGTACGCTGAAGTTGATGGCTGGAAGGCTGATGGCTCCACGCCAGATCCAGAGCATCCGTTGGATAAGTGGGTTTTGAGTAAACTCCAGGGACTAATCAAAGAAGTCAGCGAGCATATGGATGAATATGATCTGATGAGGGCTAGCCGACCTGTCGTGGAATTCTTGGATGGCCTGAGTAATTGGTATATTCGACGTAGTCGTAAGCGTTTTTGGAAGAGTGAAAATGATAACGACAAAGAGCAGGCCTACCACACGCTCTACTATGTATTAACGGAGTTGTGTAAGGTCATTGCGCCGTTTACACCGTTTATGGCTGAGGATATTTATCGACAGCTAACGAGTGATGAATCCGTTCATTTGCAAGATTTTCCAAAGTACCAAAGCAAGCTTGTCGAAGCCGATCTAGAAAACGATATGGATGCAGTGCGCAATTCAATTACCGAAGGTTTGTCTTTGCGCGCCAAGGCTCAGCTAAAGGTGCGCCAACCACTACAATCTGTCACCATGCCAGAAGTCCCAGATGCCTATAAGGACATCATTGTGGAGGAACTGAATGTTAAAGAAGTTAAGTGGGGTAAGGAAGTTAAGATTGATACTAAACTTACACCTGAACTTAAGCGTGAAGGATTGATGCGTGAAGTCATTCGGCATATTCAGAGCGCCCGCAAGGCAGCTGATCTGCAAGTTGATGACAGAATAAGTCTAAGCCTTAAAACAAACGATAAAGAGCTCCAGAAGGCTATAGACGAGCATATAGGAACAATTAAGACTGAAACTCTCACCAAAGAACTAGCTGAGTCAGTTGAAGGCTTTCAGACAACAGTAAAAGTCGAAGGTGTAGACATTCAGATCTCTCTCAAGAAAATTTAACCGCATTTCATACGCGCGCCTTCGGCTCGCAGTACGAGATACCTTTTTGTGTCAGCAAAAAGGTATCCCAAAAACTGACAGGCGACTGAAAGCTATTGATTAGATGTTGTTACAAATAAGCTTGCCTGCAGAACTCCTCATAGACTTGCTGCTAGCAACTCTATTCGTCAAACAGCTTCGGCACTAGATGCTTATTTGTAACAACATCTAATCAATAGCTTTCAGAGCCTGGGATGTATAATTACCATATATGAATCAGAGCATAGGCGAATTTGTAGAAGCATTTAATGATAATCTTGATCATGAAATTAAATCTAGATGTCCCAGAGTACCAAGTGAAAGTTGCGGCTTATATAAAATAATTGTTGTTCCTTTAGTCGAGCCTGAGGATCCTCAGCTTATAGATATATCAACCGGAATGATTTGTGAGTTAAAAGCGGGAGGCAGCTGCTTCTTAGATAATCCTGAGACAAAAGCCGCCGTTCTTGATAGTGTCAGTCGTAAAACAATCGAACAGATTGACCCAGATGAACTTTATATACCATAACTCTGTTATATTCTGTTTTTACGGAGGGGGATTAATTAAGTGTCCAGCCTCTTCCATTCCTGATGAGTGAATGTCAAAGATACAAGAACAGTCTGAGGGCTTCTGAGTCCGCCTATTGGCGGACGAGCGTCCGAAGCCTTGTATCTTTTGACAATGAAGTCATAAAGAATAAGTAAGTAGGCTGTGGCTCTTTTGCATACTTTTACAGCTATAGGTAAAAGAATGTCGAACAGACGAGCGAAGCGCGTCGTCGAAATGTGGTTAAAAAGTAGACTTATCCCTTTTGACAAAGGAGTGCTTATCTGTTAATCTCTATTGGTAACTTTAATAAAAGGTAATTAATTCTAATGAAAAAAGCAGTCATAGCAACGGGTGGTAAGCAGTACCTGGTTGCCGAAGGGGAAACCCTAGAAGTAGAGCTTTTGAAGGCAGAAGGCAAAACTGCAACTTTTGTGCCCCTTCTTGTCATCGATGGAGATAAGACCACTGTAGGTACTCCAGAGGCAAGTGGCGTTAAGGTCACGGCTGACGTTGTAGAAGAGAACGTACAAGCCGACAAAGTCACAGCAATTCGCTACAAGGCGAAGAAGAGGGTCCATAAAGTACGCGGCCATCGCCAACGACACACTGTCATCAAGATCAAAAAGATCGCTTAACAAAATCTACTCAGCTAATAAAACTCCTCATCTGGGGAGTTTTATTTATTTTAGGCCTCGGTCTTTTCTCTGTTCTTAGGACAAGCGGTATAATGTCAGCATTGTTATGGATATGCTAATATGCCGACTCAGAAATTTAATTTTGCTTATGGGCATAATTCTTGTATCTGTCCCTATGTTCACAGACTTAGCTATAGCTTCAGGAAACGTTTCGAAAGGTTACGGGTCCACGGATACAGATTTAAGAGTGGGAATGGCTGTATCGCTTTCCTCGGCAAATAGTGATCAGGTTGAAAAAGCGTCTTTATCGAATAAAGACTCGTATGTGGGAATAGTCAGTACCATAGATAGCTCGTTATTAACGCTCGCTAGCAAGTCATCTGCTGTTTATATTTCAAGTGGAGGTACAGGGAAGGTGTTAGTTAGTGATATTAATGGTGCGATACGGCAAGGAGATTTGTTGTCAGTTTCACCTCTAAGAGGCATTTTAATGAAAGCGCCAACTGACGGTAGTCAAAAAACTGGCGCCGCTGTTGCATTAACAGACTTTGATGGGCAGTCTGGACAATCTCAAGAAATCAAGCTTGATGATGGTACGAGCAAAGAAGTTCACATAGTAACCATAAGTGGTGAAATAGGAACAAAACCGATTGATGTAACTATGACTCAACAAGATTCTCTTAGTTTAGCTGGTAAATCCATAACTGGTCACCCAGTGAGTGAATTCAGAATTCTATTTGCAGCTGTTATTATTCTAGTCGTACTAATAACAGAGGGATCACTTATATACGCTGCAACCACAAGTAGTATTACAGCCGTTGGTCGTAACCCACTTTCTAAGAAATCGGTATATAGACAGTTTTCAAAAGCAGCAGTCGTAGCTGTGGCGATACTTATTGTAGGAATAATTAGTGTTTATGTTGTAATTTGGACATAATATACTTGTAAACTGAACAAATAAAGTAGTACACTTCTAACCGGGGTAATGTAATTACAAGTTGTAATTATTACAAAAATAAAAATGGAAAATCAAAATAATTCACCCCATAGTGTACTCAACAAAAACACACAAACATCCGACCAGACTATTTATTCACCCCAAGTAGTTGTGCCGGGCTCTCAGTTTGCGCCTCAAGTTTTGGAACAAAATGAGGATGTAGTAAAAGAGAGAACGGTGAACAATATGCTTGAATCAGAATTCATGGCTCAAAAACGAGTACAAGAGCATAACAACGGGAGCGAGTTGTCTATTGGCGAAGATGCATTAGCTCCACGTTACCGAATTGGGAAAAGTAATAAGTCATTGGTTGGATTAGCTTCACTTGCCGTGATTATTTTACTTGGGCTAGGTGGACTTGCTTTATCAGGTACAGGGAATAAAAAGTTACAGCCAGGTTTGGGCATATCAGATCAAAGTGTTTCGGTTCTAGGAACAGAAACTACAGATAGCCTTAAAGAGCTGACAGACAAAGGTAGTGACCGCAAGCTGATTGTAAACGGAGATATAGTTAGTACGTCTGGAATAGCTATTTCTAGCAGTAATAGCTGGGGTCAATTGGTGATAGCTAAGCTGAGCGCTGATCAGAGATATTTATTACCCGATGCTTCTGGCACGCTGTGTTTAGATAGTAATAATTGTAATTACGCCAACGAAGATAATGTTGTAAATAGTATAGGTGGTCAGGGTGGCGCAATAAAGTTGGGCAGTGGTTTAACAATGCAAGGATCAACTCTGTTGGCTAATTCTAGCGGAGTAACAACTTCAATTAATAGCTTGACCGGCTCCATAACTCTTTTAGGCGTCAACAATAGAACTAGTATTTCTAGTGCCAATAACTTCATAACTATCACGACGCCACAAGATATAAGCACGTCTAGCAGTCCAAGCTTTCAGACAGTGAGTCTCGCATCAGCTGGGACGCAGGGCGGTAATCTCATTTGTGATCAGTCAAATAACTGTGGATTTAGTACTGTTACTAATGCTTTCGTACAAGATGGCAACAGTTTTGGAGCTTCGGCAATTCTGGGCACCAATGATGGTAATAATCTTATATTTGAAACAAATAATATCTCTAGGGTTACGATTGATACTACGGGTAATGTTGGTATATCGGCTGCATCGAACGGAGCCAAGTTGTATGTGCCATACCAGAATGGAGATTTGGGTGGGGTAATTCATGGTAGTGGGTATATTTTTGGCAGCGGCGGACAGGCGCTAATTATTGCGGGTGATATGACAAACTCGAATGATAATCTTATAGCGATAGCGGGAGAAAGCTATTCAGCCACAGCGATTACGGGTAGCTCAGTTACGGGTAGTGGCATATATGGCGAATCTCAGGACAACTTTGGTGTCTCGGCTGTTTCGATCAATAACACTGCCATAATGGGGCTGAGTGTAGCTTCGGGGACGTCATTTGCGGGAGTGCAGGGGATGAATTGGAATGATGGCTACGGTGTTAGGGGTGATGGTATTGGCTTATTTGGGCCAAGTAACGCTATTGGCGTTGGAGCATTTGGGACAAACAACTACGGTCTATATGCATCGTCCAGTAGTAATACAAGTGCCTATTTCCAGGCTTCAAAGCGTACGCCAACATGTTTTCCATTTGTATGCCCAGTGCCTCCACCAGATGTATATCCGACACAGCCAACAGTGGTAATTCAGCAGTTTGAAACTCGAACCGAAAACTTACTTGAGCTTCAGTTGTCTGATAATACACCGGTTTTCCAAATTGGCTACAACGGGCATACTGCAATTGGAAATGGCTCCGCGATAGACGATTGTTCGTTATTAAGTGGGCTACTAGGGAGTGTGACATGTTATGGAGTATTGAACGTACAGGAGACTGTATCTAATTTTTCCAAAGACTACACATCAGGTATCAATAATCAGGTGGTATTAGATCCGGGAAGCGGCGCAACAGTAAATAGCACAATTCAAGCAAATCTTACATCAGTAATAACGGCCAACAATAATGCGAACTATAATATTATTAGAGGTGAAGTCGCAGGTGTTTTACATTTAGGGTCCGGCAGTATTAATTTTGCTGAGGCTACCCACTTTACTGTAAATAATTATGACTCTGGGGGAATTTCTTTCGCAAAAGGACTGCAGTCAGATGTGATTAACTCTTCCCTAGGTAATATTCTTTCAGCCTCAGGATTAGATGCAAATGTTGTTAATCTATCTGGTGGAACAATTTCAACAGCTGGAGCGATATACGCTAATTCCATTAACTTGGGTGCCGGCAGCATTGGTACGAATTATGGTGTGAATGTTGCGACCGGCAATACTGGGTCAGGGTCTGTAACTTCTAACTATGGTATTAACATTCAGTCAGCTACTAACTCTGGTGGTGGCAGCCTGACAAATAACTACGGGCTGTTTATTCAAGATCAGTCAGGTGTTGGTAGTGTCAACTCTTTCAACATTTATTCAGAAGGTGCAAATGCAAAAAATTACTTCGCAGGTAGTATTGGTATAAATAATACAACAGTACCCAACAGATTGAGTGTTAACACTTTGACAACAGCTGACTCTTTAGGGCAATTAGTCGTATCTACGGATGCATCTACAAATAAAGGTCTAATTATTCAGGGTATAGCTAGCCAGACAGCTAATCTTCAAGAATGGCAGGATTATACAGGTTTAGTTCGGACTATGATAAGTAACGTAGGGAACATGTACTTTAATCACGATCAGCTTATTGGTGCTGGTACTTCGTATAATTCTGTTTGGAATAGAATAAATCTTTACAATGGCGCTACGGGTGACATGGAGATTACTATGCATAACAACAATTGGTATCTGCGACATAGCGCCAATGCAACGATTGCAGGGTCTTTGGGTATAGGTAGTACATCCAATCCAGGTGCAACTTTGCAGGTTACCTCAAGTGCCGCTGGAACTAAAGGCGTTATTATCAAAGGTGCTTCTTCGCAAACAGCAAGCCTTCAGGAGTGGCAATCAAGTACTGGTACGGTGCTTGCGAGTATTAGTGCTGCAGGTCATTTGACAGTCGTTAATGCAACCGTCAACGGGACGCTTACGGTTAATGGCAATGCTACAGTTAACGGCCATATTGTCACTGGTAACAGTTCAGGGTCAACAACTGTTGCGGCAGGTGCCGGCGCTGGCGCTGGTGCTAGCGCGTTAGTGTCTGGGAATGACACTTCAGGAAAGATAACAATAACTACTGGTACTGGTGCTGGTACAGGAGTTTTAGGAACCGTTACCTTCGCGCATAACTATGGCAGCGCTCCAAATGTAGTATTGACTCCTGCTAATGGCAATGGATCCAGCATACAGTACTTCGCTGGAAGCTCGTCAACAACAACGTTTACTATCGATGCTAATAATGCTCCAACAGATGGAACAACATATACATACTATTACCACGTTATGGAATAAAGAGCTGAATTAGGGTAATGATGGTTGATATTCGCACGGTTTTTCGTAAAAACGCATAGTGCTTGTGGATAACTTCGGCTGTTAATAATAATTTTCTAACTAGTGTAGTAAATAATACCTATAAAATTGTATCTTAATTACTCCTTAAAGAAGATAAAAGTTTATATGTTTATACAGTAATACTTAAAAGTAGTTATAAAAATTACAATGATAAGATTTGATTGAACAACGCGTTTATTGCAAAATAGTCGATATTTTATTGAGTGAAAAATTTGTTCAGTTATGTATTGAATTAAGGTGTTAAAGCCTGCAAAATAGTAACTAGATTCGATCACAAAGAGGAAAAACAAATCGCAAATTGCGAAAAGACGAATCAAAACAAATCTTTTAAAACCAATGATAAAACGGGAAAAACAGGGAAAGCATGCCCATTTTTTGGGTAACCTCCTCAGTATACTTACTGTGGTTATTTTTGTGCTTGTCACCCTGTTTTTTGCTTTTGCAAGACCTCAGCAAAAGGCTGAAGCTGCTACTTCTGACACGCTTAACTTCCAAGCTAGGCTTTTGACAGCATCAGGTGGAGTGGTACCTGATGGCAGCTACAACCTTGAGTTTAAAATTTATGATCAAGCAAACTCGACAGGTTCAAGTCAGGGAAGCTGTTCTGGAGATAGTCACTGTTTGTGGACAGAAACTCGTACCGGTGGGAATACGGTTACAACCAAGAACGGTTACCTAAGTGTTTATCTCGGATCGGTTACTACTTTCCCTGGCACCATTAACTGGGATCAACAGCTGTGGCTAGGTATGCGCGTCGGTGGTACTGGTACACCATCTTGGGAAACGATTGAACTTACTAGTGATGGGACGGCAACGGGTAACAAAGTTAAGTTAACGGCCGTCCCTTACGCTTTCAAGGCTGCGGTTGCTGCAAATGTGGCGAGCAATAATACCAGTACGGCAAGCACAAACTCAAATGGCGTAAGCATTACTACTGGTAATGCTACCGGATCTACTAGTAATTCAGGTAGTATTACTCTCGACGTTGGTACGGCGACACAGACGGCTGGAACAATCAGCATTGGTACTTCGAATACTTCTGGGATTAGTATTGGTAGGACTGGCGTGACTACGACGAATGTGGGCGCTCTTACGGTCACGCAAGCCTTTACAGCTAATGGCGGGGCTACGATCGTAGGTGCCACAACAATCAACACCACAGGCACTGCCAATACTCAAATTGGTAATGCTACAGGTACGTTCCAGCTAGATTCTAATACGCTCGACATTAGCTCGGGCGGTGCTATTTCTGGAGCCACTGGTCTAGCGCTCGCTTCAGGTAACTTCTCCCAGACTGGCACTGGCACCTTCAGTACTGGTACCGGCACAGTCTCACTCAACGGTGACACCACCATCGCAGCAGGTAAGAACTTCCTAACTACTAAGGGTACTGACTACAGCACTACTGGTACTACTAACAACGTAGCATTAGCTGGTGCACTGATCCGCCTCACTGGTGCAAGTGCTCAAACCATCACTGGTATCTCAGCTGGTACCGCAGCGAGTGACGGTCGTCGTCTCACACTGGTCAACAACGCTGGCCAAGCCGCCACTCTGAGCAACAACTCAGGTTCCTCATCAGCTGGTAACCAGATTATTACTGGTACCGGTAGTGATCTGACTATCCCAGCCGGTGGTGCCGTTGAACTTATATATGACTGGAACGGTGCAGCCGCATCTAGCTACTGGCGCGTAACTGGTGCTGCAGCTGTCACTGGTGGCTTTGCCAACCAACAGTTATCCAACCTCTCGGGCACGATTGCCATCAATGCCAGTCTAACGCCCAACGCTGACAACACCCTTGACCTCGGTTCTAGTTCCTATAGCTGGCGTAGCCTCTACGCTGACACAAGCGTCCTAACTCCATCCGTAGATGTTGCTGCCGCTGGCGCCCTCGCTATCGGTAACAGCACCGCTACAAGTGTCAGCATATGTAACTCTGCTAACTGTGACACCATCACTATTGGTTCTAACGCTGACGCCGATACTCTCACGGTTGGTGATTCACTAGATACGGTTGGTATTAACGGTACCGTTACTGTTACTGGTACTACTTCTATCCTAGGTGGTACCGTTAGCCTTAACGCAAGTAGCAACAACGCTACCAACATAAACACTGGTACATCCACTGGTGCAGTTACCATCGGTAACGGTTCTGCCGGTGCTATCGCCCTACAGTCTGGTACAAGCATCGGTCTTACTGGTGTCACTAACATCAACGCCTCAGCTAACAACAACACCAACATTAACACTGGCACCAGCACTGGTGCTGTCGCTATTGGTAACTCTGCCGCTGGTGCTATCTCGCTACAGTCTGCAAGCACTGTTGGTATTACCGGTACCACCACCATTACTGGGCGAACCACTGGGAATGCCCTGGTAGTCAATAACAGCACATCAACTGGAGATATACTTGTTCTTCAGGATAATGGTACAGCTATCTTGAACGTAGCAGATGGTGGTAATGTTGGTATCGGTGATGCAACACCGGATAACAAGTTAGACGTTGAAGGTTCTCCAACTGATGCTGCTCTAGGCGGACTAGCTACATTTACTGGAACTTACACCGGCGCAGGCGCTAACTCGTTAGGTGCTACAAACTCCGCACTCGTCGTTAACCCAAGTGGTGCTTCAACGTCTCACTTCTGGGCTACTGGTAACTCTATCAGTACATCATCTAGTAATTTGTCTGGCGCTGTTCTAGATGGCGTGTTCTCATCCAATAGCAATACGGGAGCTGGAACGGTCGGGAGAGTTAACGGAGTATCAACATTAATAACTAATTCTGGTGCTGGTGCAATTACAACTGCAGTCGGTATAGATGTAGGCTCTAATGCAGTAACTTCTGGATCTATTACTGCCAATTACGGTATTTTGGTTAATCCACAAACTGCTGGCACATCCGACTATGGTGTCCGTATTGATGCTGCTGATACTCAGACTTTATGGTTAAGTGGTAATGCAGACAATACAACTGCGGCAGCTGGTATTGCCTTTGGCTTATCCCGTGACACCAATCTCTATCGCTCAGCTGCAAATACGCTAAAAACTGATGATTCATTTATTATAGGTGGATCTCAGCTTACTAATAATGGGTCGACACTTAATACAGCCTTCGCTATTTCTGACAAACCAACTGGTGGTAACATTGGTACAGCGGCAGCTACTGTAGATATATACACAACATTCGACATAAATCAGACAACTGCTAGTCAAACACTTACATTAGCTAACCCTACTTCTGCTACTTCTGGACGTATGGTTTACGTTAACAACGTTGGTTCCGTAAGCTTCACTATGTATGGCAGTGTGATCTCTGCAGGAAAGAGTAACGCATTTATATGGAATGGCACCAACTGGGTGACGACTGTATCGTTGAGCGGTAGCGTGGTAAATGCGGTGGGTACAATTAATGCTCAACCCAAGAGCGCTGATGGTGCTGTAATAAGCACTAGTGCAATTTATTTGCAAACGGCTGATGCTACATACCCGGGCCTAGTTAGTACAGGTGCACAAACTTTTGCGGGAGATAAGACTTTCAATAACGCTGTTACGGTTGCCGGTTTATTTACGGGACAGGCTGGAGCTACAATTACGGGTACTACGCTAATTAATAATTCAGGAACAGCTAACACGACTATTGGCAATTCGTCTGGTGGAACAATAACTATTGGTGCATCTTCTGGTTCAGACCTAGTCCTTAATGATGCTCAGTGGAGTATTACTGGCGCAGGTTCAGCAAGCTTTGCATCGGGCAGAATCAATAGTGCAACTGCACTAGGGACAAATCAGAAGTTTGGAGTTAACGCACCGGCTACAGCGACTGATGCAAATAATGCCGCAGTATTCATAAATACAGGCATAGACACTAACAGGGCCTTAGTGCTTCAGAATTTTTCTGGAACACAGAGTGCAAACTTATTGGAGTTCTTAGACAGCAGCAATACCTTACTAAGTGCAGTTAGTAATTCTGGTAAATTCTTGGGTCGAAACGGTACGGCAGGTGATCCATCTTATAGTTTTGCTGGTTCTGCAACAACAGGTCTGTATGTTCCTGTGGCTAATACCCTAGGGGTTACTATTAACGGTGTTCAGACTTCACTTTATAGTGGAAATAATTTGTACTTAGGTAATGCTGGTACTGCTGGTACGGCTGCAGCACCAAATGCTTTCTCTGTCCTTGGTACTAGTAGTTCGGCCGCAACAGTGGCTGGTGGTGCGCTAACAATCCAGAGTGGAGCGGGTAACACCACTGGTGCTGGTGGTGCGCTCAATCTAACGGGTGGTACGGCTGGTGCGACCGGTGTCGGTGGTGCAGTTGTGGTAACATCTGGTGCTGGTGGCAGTACATCAGGTAACTCAGGAGCGTTGACTCTACAATCTGGTAACGTAACTAGTGGTACATCTGGAACAGTAACCCTAGATAATGGTACTTCAACTGCAGGTAGTCCAGCATTAAACGTCGGGACTACTAATGCTCGAGCAATAGCTATCGGCAACGCTACAGCCGGCACAACCTTCACCCTAGAATCAGGCACTGGCACCACATCACTGTTCAATGGTGCAACAGCACACACAATTAACTTCGCTACCGGCGCGGCCGCTCAAACGCTAACCATCGGCTCCACTAATACCACTAGCGCGACTACCATTAATGGCGGTAGCAATGGTATAAACATTCAGACTGGTACAAATGGTGATATTGCAATTCAAACTGGTACGGGTGGAAGCCTTTCGCTATTAGCTGACAACTCTCTTAATATTGGTATTACATCAGTAAACGGTATTACTGTGGGTCGTACTGATATCGATGTGCCGATAGCTGTTAGAGGTGCTACGACATTTAGTAATGTAACAACCACAAACACGGCGCTTATAGTTAAGGGTGCTGCTGCTCAAACAGCTGATTTACTACAGGCTCAAGATTCTACCGGCGCAGTATTAGCTCGAATCTCCTCTGCCGGTGTAATTGGTTCTACTGATACGGCCACTGCTTCTACTAACTCTGCTGCCACTACTATCCGAACTGGAAACGCCACTGGGCTCACATCTAACTCAGGCAACTTAACGCTGGATGTTGGTACAGCAACTGGAACAACTGGAACCATAAGCATTGGAACAACCAGTGCATCCGCTATAAGTGTAGGAAATGGTACTGGTACGTTCGCACTTAACTCCAACACGCTCGACATTAGCTCGGGCGGTGCTATTTCTGGTGCCACAGGCCTGTCGCTTGCCTCCGGTAACTTCTCTCAGACAGGATCCGGTACGTTTAGTACGGGTACAGGAACAGTTAGCCTTAACGGCGCAGTAACCGCTAGTTCAACCGCTAACTTCAACGGCAACACCACCATAGGTGACGCTAC
>CAZSZC010000001.1:26906-51897 GCA_964610775.1 uncultured Candidatus Saccharibacteria bacterium
CATAGGTACTGCAGCCTCATCAGTGCCAATCACTATTGGTAACGCCACTGGTGGTACCATCACTATTGGTCAAAGCTCTGGTTCAGACCTAGTCCTTAATGATGCACAATGGAGCATCACTGGTGCTGGTGTCATCACTACAACTGGTAACATTAACGCTAACTCTGGTACGATCGCTACTAACCAAACCACTGGTGTTCTCTTCAACACTACTGCAACTACCGTCAACGCCTTTGGTGCTGCTAGTGCCATCAACCTTGGCGCCGCAGCAGGTAGCACCATTAACCTAGGTGGCACAGCTGGTACAAGCGGTGGTACCCAAACTATCCAGACTATTAACCAATCTGCTGCTTCTACTAACTCAGCATCTCTAAGTATAAAGACGGGTAACGCTGGTGGTGCAAGTAGTACCGCTGGTAACGTCACATTAGATGTCGGTACCAGTATTACTGGTAACGGCTCAATCCTTATTGGTACCGCAGCTCGCACCCAGACCATCACTATTGGTAACGCCACTGGTGGTGCTACTCGTGTTGGTCAAAACGGTGGCACTCTCCAACTAGACGGTACCAACTTCGATGTCTCAACTGCTGGTGTAGTCACTCTAGCTGGTGGCCAGACACAGGACATTAACACTGCAGTATCTGGTGGAGCAGGGGCTGCTATGGTCATCCAACCAGGTACCTCAACCGGTGCATCAAGCAATGGTGCAGCAACAACCATAAAGGGTGGAGATGGTTCCGGTACTACATCAGTTACTGGTGGTGCTCTAACTCTACAAGGTGGTTCTGCTACTGGTGCATCAGGTACCAGGAATGGTGGGAACGTAAGCATCCAAGCTGGTAGCGGCGCAACAGCTAACGGTTCAATCTCTATTGGTACTTCCACGACCACTGGAGTGACTATTGGGAGTAACGGTGCGGCTGGCAACACTATTGACATTGATGCCGGTACGGGTGCATCTGCCATAGAGATTGGTAATACCAACACCGCTCACGGTATCCAAATTGGCTCAAATGCTACCGGTGACAATGACATCCTCCTTGGTGGCGCTAACGCCGGTTCAACTGTCACTATTGAAGGTGGCACGGCTGCATCTGCAATCCAGATCGGTAACGGCGCAACAGCTCACGGCATTCAGATTGGTAGCGGTGCAGGTGTCAATACCATCGTACTTGGTAGCACTAATACGACATCAGCACTCACTCTTAACGCTGGTACAGGCAACCTCAACATAGGTAACGACTCGGTTGCTAAGACTACCACCATTAACATTGGTGCAGACAGCACTGGTGCTGATCTTGTTGCTATCGGTTCAGCTAACGCATCATCTACTTTCACCGCAGAATCTGGCACCGGCACAACCTCACTCTTCAACGGCGCTACCGCTCATACTGTAAACTTTGGTACTGGCGCAGCAGTACAGACTATTACTATCGGCTCCACGAACTCCACCAGCGCACTAACACTTCAGGCTGGTACAGGTACCATTGGCATCGGAAATGACTCAGTTGCTAAGACTACTACTATCGCTATCGGTGCGAACAGTACTGGCGCTGATCTAGTCTCTATTGGTTCAGCTAACGCATCGTCAACGCTAACACTAGAAGCCGGCACAGCTGCTGGTGCTATCTTGATCGGTAACGGCGCAACAGCTCACGGTATAAAGATTGGTTCTGATGCCACCGGCGACAACGACATTTTACTTGGGGCCAACAACGCCGGTTCTACTGTTACTATCGATGCAGGTACCGCCGCTACAGCTATCCAGATCGGTAATTCTACCTCAGCTCATGGTATCCAAATTGGTAGCAACGCCACCGGCGACAACGACATCCTGCTCGGTGGTGCTAACGCTGGTTCAACTGTAACCATCGAAGCCGGCACAGCAGCATCTGCAATTCAGATCGGTAACGGTGCCACTGCTCACGGTATCCAGATAGGTACTGGTGCAGCGGTACAGACGATAGTACTAGGTAGCACTAACACAACCAGCTCTACCATTATCCAAGCAGGTAGCACTGGTATCGGTCTAGTCGGTACATTAACTGGCGCGGCATCTGACTCACTACTATGTAAAGATGGTAGCAACAAAGTAACAACTTGTGGTGGCAACACACTCAGTGGCTACATAACACTTCAAAACGCCTATGCTAATGGCAACAGTATTACTACTAGCGATAACCGTAACATTGCCTTTAATCTCGCAGACACAACTACGGATGCAGACTTTATAGTAGACCTACTAGGTACGGGCAATACATTTGAAGTACGAGATGGCGGTAGTGCAGTATTGACAGTTTCTGACGGTGGCAACACTACAATTACTGCTAATGGTGGAAGTAATGTTGGGCTAACGGTTAATAACGGAACGAGCACAGGCAATATTCTTCGGCTGCAAGACAACGGCACAGATGTTCTGACAGTAACTGACGGGGGAAACTTAAACTTCGGTAACTATGGCGCGCGAACTTTCGCACAGACATATAACAGTACCAACACAACTGCTGCGGATGAATTCGCCCAACAGATTACAGTCGCTGATACAGGTGTAGTTAGCTCTGGTAATGACAATACGTGGGGTGAATATATAAGTGTAACTCGAACCGGTGCTGTTGGAGGTGCTATAGCTTCCTATGGTCTGCAAGCTATTGTAACTGGTGACACTGGTGGATCAAGTGCTGCAATGGGTGTAAGCGGTATTGGAAGAAACGCAGATAATATTTACGGTGTTACAGGAACGGTTGAAAATAGTACGGCAGGTACGGTAACTGCTGCCTACGGTTTTTACTCAACTATTCAGAACACTTCAACCGGCACAATAACAGATGCCCACCAAGTATATGTGCAAAATGCCTACAATCCTGGAGGCACAATTACGAGAAATTATGGTTTGTATGTTCAGGCTCAGACCTCAGGCGTCAGTGACTATGGTGTCTATGTGGTTGACGCTGATACGGCAAGCTTAACCTTGGCGTCAAACGATGGCGATGCAGCAAGCGGTATAACCTTTGGCACGACTGGTGTAGTCAACCTTTACCGCTCGGCTGCAGATACGCTCAAGACAGATGACAAGTTCTTGGTACAGACCGCAACTAATTCAACAAACGCTTTGACTGTAGCAAATGATGTCGGCACCACGCTACTAAATGTCGATACAAGCTCGACAAACAATAACCTGATTACCAACGGTGGGTTCGAGCAGAATACCACTGGCTGGGCAGTAAAGGGCAGTGCAAGTCTAGCAACTAGCACCGCGAAAGTGCGCGAAGGTAGCAATAGTTTGGCTGTAACGACTACAGCTGTATCTGGTGATGGTACTAAATATAACTACGCGCTTGCAGCCAGCACTACCTATAACTTAACAATGTACTTAAGCAATGATCAAGTTCTATCAGGAAACTACGAAGTTGGATATTCAAGTGATGGATCAACCGATACATCATGTTACTCAGGTATTTGGCTCGTTACAACGCGCTTCGAAAAGATTACTTGTACCTTTACGACGCCTGGGTCGGTTAGTGGCACAAGGTATATATACTTCAAACAAACTTCTGCACAGGCAAAAATAGTGTACATAGATGCAGTTCGACTAGAAACTGGCAGTACTTATGACCCATACCAGAATGGCACAGTTAGGCTCAACGGTGTGATTGATAATCCTGTCACGATTCGGACTTCTATGGGTTCAGCTGATGCATTCTCTATCTGGGGCCCACAGGATAGTGTTCCCGCTTTTGAGGTTAATAATGAGCAAGCAGCTATTACCTTGACTAATAACATTGGTTCGGGTGCAGCCATAGTTAATCTCAATCAGTACTCGAACGATATTCTTGGATCATATACAGTTGCCACAAAATATAGGGGTACTTATAACTCAAAGTCAGCCGTACAATCTGGTGACAGTATATATGGAGTGGCGGCTTATGGCTATGATGGTACGGACGTCCAGGCTGGAGGTGCGCTTACTTTCGTAGTAGATGCAGCAGTATCGGCAGGCGTAGTACCAGTTGGGTTTAATGTAAATACAGGAAGTAGCGGTGGTGGGAGTACCCGTCTTAATATAACAAGCGGCGGGGCTACAACCATTACCGGTGGCACAGGCACAACCAAGGCATTAACAGTTAATAATTCAACATCAACAGGCAATATTTTTGAAGCTCAAGACAATGGTACGGCAGTCTTGACCATAGCCGATGGTGGTAACGTAACTGCAACGGGTGACTTGATAGTAAATGGCAGTGGTAGCCAAATCGCTGTTGGGTCAACGGCTTCTATAACCGCTAACACGATCGCTACATTTAGTGAGACATACACAAATACAAGCGGTACTCTTAATGGCCAGACAACAGGGATTACGCTTAACCCTGCATCTGCCTCTAGTGCTACAGCAACTGCTGGAAGCTTTACTACCAATGTGTCTGGACAGAATCAAACAGGCTACTTGACTGGGGCATCGGGAACCGTTTTGAATAATGGCACCGGTATTGTTAGTTATGCATTTGGTACCGTAGGTGCGGTTGCCAATACTTCAACAGGCACTGTATCTATAGGTTATGGTGTGAATGGTGCAGTGCAGAATGCTGGGAATGGAACCATTACACTCGGTACGGGTTTGACGGCACAGGTTATCAACGGTACAAACGGCTCAAGTACCAGCAATATTGGCACCGCTGCTGGTTTGTTTGTTGCCTCAGCAACAAGTGTTGGTACTGGAGCGATAACTACTAACTACGGCATTAATGTCCAGGCACAAACTGCTGGTGTAAGTGACTATGGTGTTCGTGTCGATGCAGCTGACACACAAACACTGTGGCTGTCTGGTAATGTTGACAGCACTACTGCAGCAGGTGGTATCGCCTTCGGTTCCACAGTCTTGCAACAAGCAAACCTTTATCGCTCTGCCAACCAAACATTGAAGACAGACAGTAACTTAGTAGTTGCTCAAGATGCTACTGTAAGTAGCCAGATCGCCGTTGGCTCGACCGCAGCGATTACTTCAAACGTTGTAGCCGAAATCAAGGAAACATATACCGCTACAGGTGCTGTCACTGTAGGGGGAACTGAGAACTCTATAACCATAAACGCAGCTTCTAATTCAGCAGCAGCTACATACGGTAACGCAAGTACCGTTATTACTCAAGGTACGGCAATAAACTATACGCAAAATACAAATGACATAGGGCAAGCAGGAAGCGTCGCGGCATATTACCATAACGGTACCGGTACTGTTACAAGAGGTACAGGCTCATATAGTACACTCAGTAATCTGACATCTGGCACGATTACTACGGGCTCTGCACTTACTGGATATCTTGCAAATACAAGCACGGGTACCATTACTAATGCTTACGGCTTAAATGTTAGCATTGCAAACTCAAATGCAAGTGGTACTATCACGTCTGCAAGCGGCATATATGTGGCAAGTGCATCGAACGCAGGTACTCTAACCAATAACTATGGTATCAATGTCCAAGCTCAAACAGCAGGTGCAACTGACTACGGTATTTCTATCGCCGATGCTGGAAACTACACTTTATTCTTGGAATCAACTGGCAATAATGCTGCAAGTGGTATAACATTTGGCGCAACCAACGGTGCTAATCTGTACCGCTCTGCTAACGATACTCTCAAGACAGATGATGCGTTTGTAATTGGTGGTTTAACTGAAACATTCAGCGGTGCATCAGGTACTATTACGACTTCTACGGCTGGGGCTAACTTAACAGTAAGTACAGCTGCGGGTTCTGGCGCTGGTTCTGGTGGGCTTGTAACATTGCAGGCTGGCGCTGGAGGTGCAACTGGTGCCGGTGGTGGTGTGACTATAGCATCCGGTCAGGGTGGTGGAACCTCTGGCACTAACGGTACAGTTACTATACAAGGTACGGGTACATTGGCAAGTGTAGCCGGAAACGGTACCGCTGCTTCTAACATATTGACTGTCACGTCTATGACCGGTGGTGCAACCTCAGGTACAACAGCACAAACAGCCGGTATTGGTTCTGGTATTTCAATGACACTTGGTAATGGTGGTGCAGCTACAGGAGCGAGTGGTGCAAACATTGGTGGAGCTGGCGGGGCATTCTCACTAACTGGTGGTACGGGTGGCGCTGTATCAAGCACGACCGCTGCTGCAACTGGTGGGGCGGGTAGTGCTATTACCCTGACAACTGGTACTGGTGGGGCGGCTACTGGTGCATCGGGTGCAACTGTAGGTGGCCAAGGTGGTCTATTAACCCTACAAGCTGGTGCAGGTGGAAACGTTACCAGTGCAACCGGTGCGTCCGGTCAGGGTGGTGCAATTGCTTTACAGGCAGGTAATGCTGGTACCGGTGGTACGACTGCCAAGAACGGTGGTGCAATTAACCTCACAGCTGGTACTGGTAACCTCGCTGGTACCGGTGGAACTATTGGTATCCTTGCTGGCCAAGGTGGTGCGACGGGTGCTGGTGGTGTCCTTCAACTACAGGGTGGTGCCGGCGGTGCAACTTCCGGTGCTGGTGGTGCTCTGAATCTTTACGGCGGTAACGCGACTGCTGGTGCATCGGCCGGCGGAAACGTTACTATACAGGGTGGTACGGCAGCGACAACTGGCGCAGGTGGTAATATTGCAATTACTGGTGGTTCTGCAGCAGCTAATGCTAGTTCGACGGGTGGTTACATTAATATTATCGCTGGTGCCGGTTCAAATACTGGCACTGGTACAGCGGGTGCTGCATTAACTATTAACTCTGGTGCGGGTCGTGGTTCAAATGCTAATGCCGGTGGGCTGATCACTATTCAGGCGGGTTCTGGTAGTGCAACTGGACAAGGTGGTGCAATTACTATCCAAGGCGGTACCGGTGGTACAACTTCAGGTTCTGGCGGTCTAGTAACAGTAAAGGGTGGTAACGCTGGTGTTACTAACGTAAATGGTGGGAACCTGCAACTTAGTGGCGGTACGCCTGTTGGCGGAACTGGTGTAATGGGTTCAGTTTTGATCGATACACCAACATTCACAACTGCTACTTCTCAGAACTGTGCAAGCGCTGACTGTACAATCACTCAAGCTAATATCGATAGCAAGGGTGCAGTCATCGTGAGCTTCTCTAGTACTGGATTTGAAGCTGCAATCCCTGATCCGTATATGACTACAGCCGGTAAGATCATATACGTTACCGCTGCTAATGGCACAAGTGATTTCACACTTTGTCTAAATGATGTAGTGGCTGGTGCAAGCTATGACGGAACCTGTAACACAACAACTGGTAATAGCATTTCTATGCGCGCCAACACCACAGCTACACTGATTTGGAATGGAAGTGACTGGACAGCTGCTGGTGCATCAAGTTCGACCGACCTCCAGGCTGCATATTCCAATACGTTGACCAGTGCTGGTGGTGCCGAGCTCCTACTAAACGCTCCTGGTGGTAACGCTGATGGTCTAACCATCCGAAACAATACCACAACTGCCATAACGGGCGCCTTATTAGAAGTACAAACTTCAGCTGCTGGTAATCTGGTAAGTGTAAATAATAATGCTACCGAATATGCGGCTAATGGTGGCGCCGAAACTGCTGGTGGAACTTCAACAACCTTCCCAGCAAACACCTGGAGTGCCTCTGCAACTGGTGGTACGCAGGCAACTGTTTCAAGAACCGTAACATCAACCGAGTTTGCAACTGGTCAAGCCGCTGTAAAAGTTGTTACTACTGGCGCGACGACTGCTAACCAGGGTGCAGCTGATCAGATTGCCGTAAACGGCACCAACACAGCCTTAACAGCAAACTTGAAATACTATGTATCATTCACTGTTCGTGGTACCACTAACTTCTCTACACTCGACGTTGTTTACTCTAGAGATGGTACCAATACCTCAACAACAAGTTGTGCCACTGGCAAGACCGTTACACAGACAAACTATAGCCGAATTACCTGTAGCTTCACTGCCCCAAGTAGTGGCATTACGTCTTCTAACGCGATCTTTATCCGTCAAAGCGATAGCAACACAGTCGCTAAGACATTCTACATTGATAACCTGAGTGTTAATGTTAGTGCCGATGTTAACCATGCTGTAGATGGAGATGTTGACAGTGCACTTGGAACGAATTGGACTGCCTTTGGTGCAGGTACTACTGTGACTCGAAGCACAACTACTATCTATAACACTAGCGGTGCAGTGCAGGTAGATACGACCAACAACACTGATCGAGGCGTGACTAATAATCTAGCAACTAGCCCATCGACTAGCACGCAATATCTTGTGACATTCTATGCCAAGCTATCCAGTGGTAGCTTTACGGATATAAGGGTTCGCTACTCACGTGATGGTGGTACAAACTTTGTGAGCTGTACCGATTACAATACACAAACCCTTACTACTTCTGGCTGGACTAAGATTACATGTGTTCTCACAACAGACAGCTCAGCTCCAAGTAACCCTGACCTGATCATTGATCAGCCAACGGCTCCTGGAAGTACACGAACTTTCTATGTTGACGCGCTATCACTTACACTTAACCAAAATACTGCATCAAATTTCCAAATTGGTGGTGCAAATAAGGGTGGCCCAACAACACTTCTTACTCTGGATCGTGCGTCTACTGCGCCAATCGCAGATAACAACGATTCTTACCTGGGGAGCATGTACTACGACACGACGAGCGGTCGCATTCAATGTTACGAAGCTGACGGTTGGGGTGCTTGTGGAGCTGCTCCTGACAACATCGTGAACTTGAACCCAGAGTATGCGGGTGCAGTACTAAATGGTACTGGTGTGGGTACAATGACAACTGACTTCTGTTCTAATGACACCGCATTATCCGTTAATTCGACACTATGTAGCACGGGTCAGGCTAAGAACTACTATAAGTGGAATTCACCGCAAGCTACCACTCAGACGTATAGCATCTATGTTACCTACCAACTGCCTGCTACCTTCAAGGGTTTCTCTAGTGATGATACAGTTCAGCTAACCGGTAGGGTAGACAATACAACGAACGCGTCTGTTACATACGAAATGTACAAGAGTACTGGTTCTGCGGTTACGCAGTGTGGTACCGGTGAAACAGATGTTATTACTGGCGGCGGCGGATCAGCAAATACCTGGTATACCTACGGTGTCAATGGTAATGAATCAACTGGCTGTAGTTTCAGCAATAGTTCAGCTGGTAATTTCGTCATCTTCAAGATTAATCTAAAAGCAAAAAGCAATGCCAGCGCGTATGTAAGTACTTTGAGCTTTACCACGACGGGTCAGTAGATTATGAGAACAACTAAAAAACTTTCAACTATGCAATCAAATACAATACTCCTAAGCCATTCGTTCGGTGGCTTATCACCACCGAACGGGCCCTGTCGTTAAGCGATTTGGCATCTCGCAGCAAAATCACTTTTCCCGGGTGGTTTTAGAAAGCTAATGCCGCGTGAAAGGTGACCAAAACAAAAACCTCTTTGTGCCACTCACACAAGAGTGGACATCTCTTATACAAAAATAAAAACCCCAAAAAAACAAAAAATACCTCATCGCTGGCTAAATTCCATTCCTTAGCCAGCGAGAGGTATTGCTTTATCAATCAGGTTAATTTTGACCATTTGGTCTGGTAGAAATTAGGCAAAAATTGCTATAATACCACTAAACATTAGGGGAACGACCACTAAGGTAGGGAAAACGTAAATTATAAATGGAAAACAGGTATAGCAGGAGTAATACTCGCTACCGTCCACCAGAATCTACTGGTGTCTCTACTGAAGTTGCCAAAACACAAGAGAGTGCAACCATACACAGTGATCAAAAACCAGCTCCGTTACCCCCTAAAAAAGACCGTAAAAAATCTGTAAAAATGAAGCGATTTGCTCGCAGGGATAATATACTCGTAATTCGTTTACCAGGATTTATAAAAAGGCCACTAGATTTTGCTGCTCGTCATAAAGTCATGTCAAGGTTAGTTTGTGTATTACTGGCATTATTACTTCTAGTAACAATTTTTTACGAGGCGTTTAATGCTCAATTCAAGAGTCTTCAGTACAAGCTATCACCGAAAGCCGAAGCTCTTATTGGGAAAAGTAACGATCAATATGCTGAGAAGCTGCAATTTGACCAAAAGAGTCAAGTTTATCAGTATAACCAAGGCTACAAAGTTAGCTCGGGGGACATAGCTGGTCAAACCTCGGGGCCAAAGTTTTCGGCTACATTTAATGATGATCCAAACAAAGGGGTCCAGATCACTGATCCTCAATACGGCACAAGTATTACTATTAAGCCAAAGTTTAGACTAGAATCTCCCCGTAAAGAAGTAAATAGGTTGGTGTATCCACTATTTGGCAAAGAGGCAGCTAAGGTTTTAACTCTTCGTGCTGGCAGCATGAAAGAGGATATAGTATTAGAGAAGTCTTATGGTGATTCCATGAAGTTCGATTACGAACTTGTTTTACCAAAAGAGCTAGAATCGCGCGTAGAATCGGATGGGTCTCTCGGGTTCTATGGACCGGATAACACAGCTTTACTGGGCAACGTTACTACGTCTAATGACCAGGACGCACAGTTGCTTGATAAAGCGCGTACTAATGCTAAAAAAACCAAGTTAATTTTTAGCATGCCAGCTCCTTATATAAAAGAGTTTGCCGTAAAGGTACCGAAAAAGACGGCGAAGTTTGAATTGAATGGCAATATATTGACCCTAAAAGCCGAGCAGTTAAATAACCTACGGTACCCGATAAGTATTGACCCGAGCGTATATATCGAAACGGCAGCCAAACTAATGCGTGGGAATAATGAAACAAACACTGACTTTGATGTTGATAACGAACTAGTTCAAAAGAGTCAAACTACTGGTGCTCGTATAGATGCCTGGTCTAGCACAAACAACTTGAGTAACCCAACTTGGGGTCAGGGAACGGCGGTTGCTGGGGGGTTTATATATTCCGCGGGTGGAGTTGTTGGTAGCGCTGTAAATACTGTGACTTACTATTCTGCTGGTACCACCTCTTGGTCAGTGCCAGCAGGTGTAACATCTATAACGATTCAGACTTGGGGCGCTGGCGGCGGCGGTGGCACAAATAATGGTTCTGGATCAGGTGGTAATGGCGGCGGCGGTGGCTATGCTAAGGGAGTAGTTACGGTAACGCCAGGAGATAGTATTTCCATTGCTGTTGGAAGTGGCGGTGCTAAAGCTGCCGGAAATCTAAGTGGTGGTAAAGGTGGAGGGTACACTGCAGTTACAAATACCACCACGGCAACTTTACTAATGAAGGCTGGCGGTGGCGGCGGTGGCGGTGGCGGTCGTGGTAGCGGTAATGGTGGTGCCGGTGGTGCCGGTGGTGGCGCAAGCGGCATAATAGGTTCAAATGGTAGCGGTACTAGCCCTGGTGGGCGAGGAGGGCCTGGTCTGGCTGGCTCAGCTGGTGCTGGTGGCACTGCTGGTACAGGTGGCGCTGCTGGTGCTGCTGGTGCTGCCGATGCTGGTGGTAATGCAGCTGGAGGTGCCACTTGTGCCACCGCAGGGTCGGGTACAGGAGGTGCTGGCGGAACTGGCGGCGGCGGAAGTGGTGGTGCCATCACATCAACATGTGCCAATGGCGGTGGCGGTGGTGGAGGTCGTTATGGCGGCGGTGGCGGTGGTAGCACTACGACAAATAACCGTGGTGGCGGCGGCGGCGGCGGCGGGAGTGATTATGTGACTGGCTCCAGCCAGGTTGAAACAGCTGGTTCTGGTACCGCCCCTGGAAACAGTGGTGACTCAAATAGAAACGGTGCTGGTACAGGCGGTACCGGCGGAAGTACATCGACTGCAACTAATGGTGCCGACGGGGGCGTGGTAATAACTTATACAACCAGTGGCACGGGTATTACCGATTCACTCCATTGGGCAAAATTTAATACCTCTACTAACGCGATTGAAAGCCCAAACCCCGGAACTGGGGCATGTAGTGGATGGTGTACTAATAGTGCCTATAATTTGCCGGCCTCGCTTAAAGACCTATCACTAGTTGCTTATAATGGTTTCTTGTATGCGATTGGTGGTGCTAATTCTGGTGGTACACCGCAAACTACCGTATATATTGCTAAAATTGGCGCCAATGGCGAGCCGCAATTATGGCACCCTAGTGGAGGCACCCCGGTCTATTGGTATACAGATACTGCTTTGAGTGCAGCTCGTAGTAAATTCGCAGCGGTAGCTTACAACAACAAACTTTACATATTGGGAGGATTGACTACAAGTAGTACGCTCCTAAGTAGCAATACCGTACAGTATGCAACAATCAATCCTATGGGTACCTTGTCAACCTGGACAAGCACTGGTATGTCTGCATTGTCGTCAGCAAGGTACGGGTTAGCTGCTCAGATTTATAACGACACCATATATGTTATAGGTGGTGACGCTACATTTACGGGTAGCCCAATTACTACTGTTGAGTATGCAAAGCTTAACAGTGATGGCACTATGAATAGTTGGGTTACCACAAGCAGTTTAGCTACCTCTGGCCGACTTACTATGGGCGGAAGTTTTAGTGCCATCTTGTCTGGTTATATTTATGTCGGGGGAGGATGTACGGCTGTTAATGGCAGTGGATATTGTACAAGTATTGCAAGTGATGTTCAGCTTGCCAGTATAAATGCGGACGGTAGTTTATCTGAATGGAACACCATTCTCAATTTATCAAACTCACGGATTGGCCACACTCTGATAGCATGGCAAGGTGGCCTGTATAGGCTTGGTGGATGTCGTGCTCAGGACCCTTCAACCGGTTCATGTACCGACACGGTGTTGGATGTTGACTACGGAGTTGTCAATGAAGATGGTGAGGCTAGTACTGTAGCTACTTCTGTTGCGAGCGGTGCTTCACCCTGCAGTGGCGGTAGTCCATATAGTTGTGACTTACCTAGTGCATCTGTTGGAAAAATGTTAAATGCTTCTGTTATTCTAAATGGTTATCTATATATAATGGGAGGTTGCACAAATAACGCCTGCACCACCTATTCGTCCGGGATTACTTACCAGGCAATTGGTAGTGATGGAACGTTACAAAAACCAAGTTCTTGTAGTGGTAGCTATACAGATTCCTATTGTGTAAGCTCTGTTTCGCTACCAAACGCATTGGGGGCACCGGCGACAGCTATTTTTAATGGAAGGATATATATTATTGGTGGTTTCCCTAGTATTACTAATATATCGTACACGGCTGTTAATAGTGATGGTAGTCTAGGGGCCTTTTCGAATACTGATACCACTTCAATAGGAGCTGAAGACGTATCCTATCCATTTGCTTATGCAAGGGCTAATCCTGCTTCCGCTGGCTCAAATCCTGGGAACCTTTACATCATAGGTGGTTGTACTGGGGCAACAGGTATTGGATGCTCTACCTACACAGAAGGTGTATATAAGTGCAATATTAACACTTCCGGTGTCCCTTCGGGCTGTACAACAACGGGGCAACTTCAGATTGGTACGGCCACAGGCGCAAGCGGTGTTGGGCTGGGCGCATTTGCTGGAGCAGTTTATGCTAATTATATATATCTTATGGGAGGTCTAGCGCCAGGTATAACTGATCTTACAACTGTTCGTTACGCCAAATTTGACAATAGTAACAACATTGTTACAGTGGGCTCTGGTTGGGTTGAGTCACCAAATCAAATTTTAGTAGGTCGGCGACGTGGGTCTGGCTTTGGTTACAATGGGCATCTCTATGTACTTGGAGGTTATGATGGTACAGACGCTTTGGCAGATATTGAATTTGCTCGCATTGAAGTTAGTGACGGTAGTATAGGAGCTTTCTCTGCTTCATCGGTAAGCATAAACAAGCGCTGGGGTCTCACAGCACCAGTATCTAATTCGTACGCATATGTTATCGGTGGCTGCATCGCTGGTGCAGCACCTTCAAGTTGTAGTAATAGAACAAACTCAATACAAACGTTCCAGATTTATAATAATGATAGCGGGACAGTAAAATCTTATACAGCAGCAAGTGACGATACTTTTGCGACATCAACTGATCGCTGGGGAGCAGGAGCGGCAATATACAACGGTTATATTTACGTGGCGGGAGGTTGCACTAGTGCCACAGACTGTACAGCGACAACTTCAAACGTTCAAAAAGCATCAATAAGCACATCAGATGGTAGTATAGGTTCTTGGACGGATACTACTGCTAGCCTTCCCGCAGCGAGGGCGTGGGGTAAGCTTGTTGTAGCTGGAGGCACACTATACTGGATTGGAGGTAGGGATAACGCTGGTTTCAGATACACAACTGTTTATTACGGGACTCCGTCGTCAGGTGATGTTACAAGCTGGAGTACCGCCAGTAATGGACTGCCCTTAGCAAAGGAGCGTTTTGGGGTCGCTGTTTGGAATGATCGTATATATGTTCTAGGGGGGCTAAACGGTCTGGGTGTATCAGCCACAGTCTACATAAGCCCACAACAGAGCTCTGGAGGTAATATTACTTCTGGTTGGAGTAGCTCTGGGAATCAGTTTAATGTTTCTCGATCTGGTGACATGGCAGTTGCTTATGCAAATAATCTGTATGTACTTGGCGGCAACGACGGCACGAACTATCTAAACGATGTTCAATTTACTCAAATAAATTCCGACGGTACGATAGATGCATGGTCGTATACTACTAGTTTGCCTATGTCCTTTAGTGATGGTGAAGCTTTCGCTGCTAATGGATATATGTATGTACTTGGTGGCAGATCGGCGGCTTCGACGTGCGCACCCAATACACTTATTGCGCCAATCAGTGCCAACACAACTATAGCCAGTGGAAATAATCCTACTGGGGTAGGGGAATGGTCTCAGAATAACGTTCGCTATACCGGAGACCGGTACGGTGCAGCTGTTGCATACAACAAGGGTAAGTTTTATATGATGGGCGGCGGTTGCTCGTCGCCACTATCTTCAAATCGTCATTACTATGCAGTGGTTAAGTCACAGCCCCAAGTCGCCAAATATTCGCGAATGATTGACACCGATACGGACGTATTCCCTAACTCATGGTTATTGAATGGACTCGATAACTCTATCGGTGCGCGGTGGCAGGTTAGGTATAGTTCCATGAACGATATTGATGGAGTTGCAACTGACTGTGGGACGGCTGACATGTCGACTTGGGGTCAGGAAACAAACTTCGGTGATGTAACTTTGGGCAATGTCGAGACATATACTCCAAAGGACGGTAGTGGTAATAATATAAATTGCGCTAGATATTACTATTTTTCCGTAAGTATAGATGCATCACAAACGTTTGGTTATCCTGAAGACGTACAAAGAGGGCCAACCTTTACAGACTTATCATTGTTCTTTACGTCTGATCCTAGTAAGCGTTTGCGTCATGGTAAAACTTTTACTGGTGGTGAACAGCAACCTCTGGACACTCCTTGCCGTCAAAGTGGCGGCCAAGCCAACTGCCCTTTGCCTTAAATATTTAAACTATTTACCAAGTGCATTCACGTAATCGTACGTTATTTTGGATAGCATAGATATATCGGTATCGGTTGACGCACTGTCTGGGCCATTTAGCATGACACACAGTAAGTAATTTCGTTTTGGGTAGTAGATAATACCGCAGTCACTCTGAACATCGTTACTATAGTTACCTATTTTGTGGGCAATTTTTATATTTTTGTCGGCAACGCCAGCTGCAAGACGATTGTTAAAGTTACTTTTTGTTAGATATTGTAGTATCTGTTGAGAGTCTTCTTTATTGTTGTAACAAGAAAAGTATAGGCATTTCAAAATTGAGCTATACGCTCGCGCACTCATCAAAACCGTCAGATCTTTATTCTGGCTAAAGTCAACGTCGGTGTACTGATAGACAGTCCGATCCTCGGGTATTTTTCCTTTTACAGAAGCTGCTATGACGGCGAGAGCGGTATTATCTGACTGTTCTAGCATAATTTGAGCAGCCTCTCTGACGGACAATGTGTAGCCTGCTCCTTTTTTGTACAGTTCACCAAAAGAGCTATCGAGCATATCTTTGGTCACAGTGACTTTCTGGTCCAGATTAACATTACCAAGCTCCACAGCCTTAAACAAATCCATAGCAGCAGGAACTTTTAGAAGTGATGCAGCCACCTCTCTATTGTCACCATTTACTCTAATTGAAGCCCCTGTTGGCAGGTATTCAAAATATATACTGCCGGTGAGGCCATGCTTATCATAGTAGGCCCCTATTTGCTGCTTAAGTGTCGAAAAATTTATTTGTGGATCATTAGGATCATCTATGAAGATTCGCTTTGCTAGTAAGTCATATTTTCTAGATTCTTTCTGTAAGGAATCTCCAGGTGTGTTTCTTGATGCTGAGTGATTTTTACCGATTATAAAGGGAACATAGGTTAGCCCGAATATGGTCAGTGATACAAAGATTCCAACAAGTATTCGTTTCTTGGTCATGCTCTGATTATAAACAATATTGTTAATAGTTCGCAGACAATAGAAACTAAGTTAAACGTGACTACGAAGTGATAATCTGTCAAAATAATAATAAGTCATGAGGGAACAAGACAATAGAAGATCAGAAAATGTCCGCTTAGTGAGGCTACCCAATGGGCGGTTGGTTTCTGAAGAGCAAGCCAAGAAATCTATAGTATCCACAGAACAGACTCAACAGACTCCAAATCCTATTTCACCGAAAGTAGTGTCGAAGGCCTCACGTCGTGAAAGAAAAGAAGCAGCCATACGAGTAACTAAGGCAGAGACAGCATCGCAAAAAGGCTCATTGAGTAGCGATGATAGTGATATTCTTGAAGTCTGGAAGAAACAAGAGGAACTAAAAAAAGAAACAGAACGAATGGAACTTGAGTATGAGCTTACCAAAAAAATGGCGAGGGAACTCAAGCTTAAGCTCAAAGAACGTAATCAGCCATATGAGGGTGAGGGGATTGATGATGCTTTTAAGGATTTGCTATCGCCAGAAGCCAAAGATCTAGCTAAAAAAATAAAGCCAAAGCTTCAGAAAACAAAACATATCTCTAAAAACATACTATACTCTACTTGGCTTTCAGTTAAAAAGTACATAAAGTTCTTTAAATTAGCCATAAATAAGTATCTGAATTCAAAAAAGCTAAAATTAGCTACAATACCATTCGTTATATTGTTAGTGGTCGGTATTGTAGTAACCAAGCCATTTAGCCATCATATTAGCGTACACGATGTTCAGGGGGCGAGCCAGAGTAATAGTCCGAGTATAGAAAAGGACGCAAAACCAGATTTTGCGACACTATATCCGGCTGATAAAACGATAGAACAGCTCGGTGGATTTACCCGAGTAAGTCCTCCCGACAGTGCTCCTGCTTACGCTTTTGCAGACGCTGTTGAGAATATCAAGATAAAACTAACACAACAGCAATTACCGGATGCTCTAAAAACGAGTCCAACTGGTGTCGAAGATTTAGCAAAACGATATAATGCTACAAAACTTTTGCAGGTAGATAATACTAATGTGTATTTAGGAAAGTCTGAGAAGGGACCGCAGACGGCGATATTTACCAAGGATGGATTGCTTGTATTTGTGGTAGCCGAAAAAGAGCTATCAGAGATCCAATGGGTGCGGTATGTGACGAATCTCGTCAAAAGATGATACTAGTACTATATGGCTAGCATGACAGTACTTATGCACTATTTTCGCGTTCTGTAAAGTTATCCACAGAACAGAGGTGGTTTATCTGTAAAAACCTTTACACAACTACCATAAGAGATTTACACTAGTAGTGATCTGTAAAAAATAAACACAAAAACAAAAAAACCAGATCAAATCAAAAAAACTGACTGCTATCGGCGAAGTAGTTAGAAACAAAAAATAAAAAATAAAAAGCGAGCAAGGTGAAAACCAAACAAGCGCACCATATTGTGCGACGTTGGTCGTACAGGAAATCAGTAGTCCGCAACCTCAAGTTATGGGGCTTGGGGCTGTTTTTGGTCTTGGCCACTCTCGCTGTATTTTCTTATACGCGCGCGGGCGTATATACGCGTACGCGCGGGCAAGCGCGCGCGGCGACTAGCAGCACACTCAATTTCCAGGCTCGTTTGCTAACGGCCTCAGGTGGTGTGGTTCCAGATGGGAGCTACAGTATTGCATTCAACCTCTACAACGTATCTAGCGGTGGCACTACTCAGTGGACCGAAACCCAATCACTCACAACCAAAAACGGATATTTGAGTGTCTACCTTGGTAGCAGTACACCGTTCCCTGGAACGATTGATTGGAGTCAGGAGCAGTACCTAACCATGAACGTTAATGGTGATGGTGAGATGACGCCACGCATCAAACTAACTGCCGTACCATTTGCCTTTGCAGCCGAATCACTAATCAAAACCAACGGCGGGAACAAGGCTACCCTAAGCTGGTTAACTCCAACGGCTAATCGAACAATTAATTTGCCGGATGCTGACGGAACTGTCGCGCTTTCATCAGGTGGAACTTTCACAAACAATGGCATCCTCTATGGTAACGGCACAAGCGTTATCCAAAGTACTTCTGCTGGCATGACAGGACAGTGCTTGGTAGCGACCACAGGCTCTGCTCCGAGTTGGAGTACCTGTGTTTCGACATTGCAGGGCAATTACGATAATAGTTCAAATCCACAAATAACTCTCAATAACACCCAGGGTAAAATCACAATCCAAGACAATGCCACTCCACTGGGTGGCAATTTGTTTGAGATCACTAATAACGGTGGTGCTACCAAGTATCTGGCGATTAGTTCTGCGGGTGTTAGCACGAGCGGCACGCTAACCAGTGGTGGTGCGTTGACCGTAACCAGTGGTGGCGCCTCTATCTCGGGTGGCCTGAACAACAATACGGGCGGTATCACAAATGCGGGCAGTATTACAGGAGTTGGTGCCAACATAACCGCAACTGGTGCATTGGCTATCACAAGCGATACAACGAACTCAATAACGATCGATTCAGGTACAACCGGTAATGTGAATGTAGGAACAGGTGCTAGCGCTAAAACAATTAACATTGGTAATTCTACCGGTGCAACTTCAATAAAAATTGATTCTGGAACGGGCAATATTGATATCGGGACAACTGCTCAATCACGCGCTATTAACATTGGCACGGGCGCCGCATCGCAATCATTAACTTTGGGCTCAAATAATGGATCCTCAAGTACTTTACTTCAAGCAGGGACAGGTGGCATTCAGATTGATACTGGTGCTGATGTAATCATTGGTACCGCGGATACTAACGCAAATCTGTTAGTAGTTGACACAAAAACCAACACAGGCGATCCAACTGGAACTAATGGTGCAATCTACTATAACTCGTTTGCTAACAAATTTCGATGTTTCCAGAACAACATATGGGTGGACTGTATTGGATCAGGAGGGAGTACAAATGCAACGGCTAGTATTGTTTCAGGGTTAGCAAATGTAGGAGCAAACGTTACTGGTGCTGCGGTCGAGACACTAATATTCACAAGCGCTACGGCGGTTTCAAATACTGCAGGCGTCACTGGTTTTACTGCGCCCGCCGACGGTAGTTTCCGAACATGTTTAATAAAAAACAATGCCAATATTACAGCCGGCACACTAAGCTTGCGATGGAGAGTGAACGGAGTTTCAGTTGGAGCTGCCGCGTGTAACATGGATTCTACGGCTGCACTTAGAAGGCAGTCTACAACAAGCTTGGATGCTAATACGGTGACTTTTGCTGCAGGCGATACGATTGGAGTTGCTTTTGACACAGTGGGATTAGCACCAACTACAGATGATTTTACAGTGTACTGGACAGTTGAATACAATGCAGCAAATCCAACTACCTCCAATGCGACTCTGCAGGATGCATACAACAATTCAATCTCTCCAGCCACGATCTTAAGTTCCGATAACAAGGATCTCAAAGTAACTTTAGCTGATACGACGACAGACAGTAATTTCTTGGTGGATATCGCTACAGGCTCAACTGGCAAATTTGCAGTTCAAAATAACGGAGTTGACGTTTTTTCAATAGACAGTTCTACGATAACGGCGTCGGGTGCATTAACATCTACAAGCACTATCACAGGTACTACTCTCAACGGAACGACTGGCATCAACACTGGTGCTGGTGCTGGAACGCAACGTATTGATGCGACAGGAAACTTATTGAACATAGCTGGTCTCACTCTCTCGGGTGCCATATCTGGCGGAACCACCTACACTGGCTCGGGTAATATCAATACAACCGGTGGTGTGATTCAGACAAACAGCACAACTCGCATCGATAACAGTGGTAATTTGATGAATATCGGAAACATCACTGGTAGCGGGACTTTGACACTAGCTTCTGGTGGCTCAAGTGATCTAACTCTCGATTCCGCAAGTAACACGACATTGATAGCTGCCAACGATACTACCTTGCAGCGAGTCGCTGCGGGTGTGTATAGTTTTGATCTTAAAGATAGCTTGGCAACTACACTTAAGCTCACAAACAGCGGTACCGGCGTATTGGACTTGAATATTGATGAGGGTGATTTAAAAACCGCTAACACTAGTAGGCTAACAAATAGCGGTGCTCTGCAAAATATTTCTAGTCTAACCTTGTCTGGTGCCATCTCTGGCGGCACTTCTTATTCAGGTTCCGCAAACATCAATACTACTGGTGGTGTGATTCAGACTAATAGCACGACTCGAATTGATAACTCCGGTAATCTGACCAACATTGGTAATATCACTGGTAGCGGGGCTCTTATCTTAGCGTCGGGCGGTAGTGGCACGCTTACTCTTAATTCTGCAGATAATGTGCTAAACATTGACTCTACAGATACTAGTATTAGGCGTTTGGCGAGTGGTGCGCTTGATATTAATCTTGAAGATGCTGCTAATACGACATTGAGACTTAATAACTCGGGCGCAGGTGCAGCATTACTGAATTTGAATGATGGAGCACTTCAAACAGCGGGTACTACGCGACTTACTAATGGCGGAGGTTTGCAAAATATCACTGGCATTAGTTCGTCGGGTACTATTACATTTAGCGGCCTGAGTGCAGGGGGAATAGTGAAAACAGATACATCTGGTAATCTTCTCCTTGCAACAGCAGGAACGGATTATGAGAATCCTATTACTTTTAGCGATGGTCTTACTCGCACAACTAATACGGTTAATATAGGAGGCAGCATAACTGCCAATCGTGATATTGCATTAGGTAGTAACACGTTTAGCTTTAGTGGAAGTGGTTTAGTTGCTATTGGTAATACTACGGCAAGTGGTAAGTTGTCTATAGATGATGGTACTACTAATCCGTCACTATTTATAAATAAAACCAATGGAACAGGTAATATACTTACTCTCCAGAAGAGCGGTACTGGCGTATTTACTATTTCTAATAGTGGAGCGGTTCAAATAAGCTCTACTTCAACCTCAGCCTTTACGGTTTCAAACAATGGAGGAAGTTCTAACTTCTTCTCTGTAGATACATCAGGTGCCATAATTCAGATTGGATCATCAACGGGTGATGCTACGGGTGTATTGTTTGTTCTCGACAGTAAGACTGGCGCAGATCCTATAACAGGAGTCGTTAATGGTGCTCAATATTACAATAGTACAAATAACAGGTTCCGTTGCTATGAGAACGGTGCTTGGCGAGACTGCATAAGCTTACGAGAGGACTTGGTTGCTCATTGGAATTTATCATCTACTAAGACAAATATAGGCACAGCATTTGTCGACATATTTACCCAGACAAACTCGGACGGCAAGTCGGTTCAGATTGATACCAATGATAAGACTCAGCTCAGACTAGTTGTTAACTGGAACAAAGTAGGGACGGGTACGCAAACTGTTCAAATACTAGAAGTAGGGACTGCTAATGTGCTAGCAACCATGAATGTTGTTTCCGGCAGGAATGACACAGGCATAATAAATATTCCAGCGTTTGCAACAAACTCAGTAAAATACTACAAGATACAGGCTAAGAGCACCACCGCTGGCGATGACCCTGTATTTGAAAGTGCAAGCATTACACTAAAATAAACCATAGCTCGACTTTATTCTTACTCCTGTACATGGTACCCTAAAGGGGAAATAGCAGGGATGTAAGGTGACAAAAATTATTGCAATATTGAATCAAAAAGGTGGTGTTGGTAAGACAACCACAGCTATTAATTTGGGTGCTTATCTTGCAAAGGAAGGCAAGAGAGTGCTCCTGGTAGATTTTGATCCTCAGGGTAACGCAACTAGTGGGCTCGGTATCGATAAGCATAATTTAGATGCAACTGTATATGATGCAATTCTGGGAGCAGTGAGCGCCGATAGGGTTATTATTGAGTCAAACGTTCAAGGATTGAATGTTATGGTTGCTAACCCCAACCTAGCGGCCGCCGAATTGGAGCTAGCAAATAGAGACGACAGGGAATTAGCACTAAAAAATTTAGTTGCTGGTTTAGATTATGACTACATATTAATAGACTGTCCGCCAGCTCTAGGGCTACTTACTATAAATGCTCTAACGGCAGCGGAATGGTTACTTATACCGGTACAGGCGGAATACTATGCACTCGAAGGGTTGAGTCAATTATTGGAAGTTATGCAACGTGTGAAGCAAGGCTTGAACACACAACTGGAACTATTAGGCGTCTTGGTAACTATGTTTGATGGTCGTAATAGTCTGGCTGATCAGGTACAAAAAGAATTGAAAACATACTTTGGAGACAAACTATTTTCGACTGTGGTGCCACGCAATGTTCGACTAGCTGAAGCGCCCAGTCACGGCGTACCAATAAGTGAACATGACAAATGGTCTAAGGGAGCACGAGCCTATAAACAGCTTGCTAAGGAGGTAGAAAAGCGTGTCAGCTAAACCAAAATCAGGGTTGGGGAGAGGTATAGAATCGTTAATCTCATCTGACTTTGACAAGACGATTCTAGATAACAGTAAAGAACGAATACAAAAATTGTTCACTAAGCAGATCAAGCCTATGGAGGGTCAGCCAAGAAAGCATTTTGATGAAGCTGCTCTGACGGAATTAGCTGAGTCAATTAAGCGATATGGTGTACTTCAGCCGCTAATAGTTACCGACTCAGGCAAAGATGCATATACTCTTATTGCTGGTGAGCGTCGTTGGCGAGCTGCAAAAATAGCTGGGCTTGAGCAGGTACCGGCAATTGTGCGACAACAAAAAGATCAAGAAAGGCTAGAGATAGCCCTTATTGAAAATGTGCAAAGAGTTGATTTATCGCCACTGGAACAAGCAGTTTCGATCGAAAGACTACACACAGAATTCAATATCAGCTATAACGATATCGCTAAACAATTAGGTAAAGCTCATACAACTGTCCATAATATCGTGCGACTTCTACAATTACCCGAGTCTGCGCTTATTGCTTTGCAGAAGGGTAATATTAGTGAAGGGCATGCTAGAGCTATACTGTCACTTAAGAGTTCGCCAGATAGGCAAGAACAATTACTAAGACTTATTATCAATAATGGCTGGTCGGTCCGTCAGGCAGAACAGTTTGTGACTACTACCAAGCAAGGCGCTAGTACCTCGCAGCAGGCTGCCAAGCGTATGGCCACAGAGACACCGGCAACCAAAAAATTAGCCAGCAGATTGAGCACCAGGGTCACTGTTAAAAGGACTGCACGTGGTGGGCGGCTTGAAATTCATTTCAAAGACGACAAAGAACTAGAGAACATAATTAAGCAGCTATAAATCATCTCAAGATAAGATTACTAGAACTGTCTGAAGGTATTGAAAGGGAAAACCCGAAACTCGAGTTTTCCTGATATGTCCTGAGACGAGATAGTACCGAATACCCTAGAATCTAGAGAGTTCGGGCGGTTGTCGCCGGACACAAAAACTTCGCCTTCAGGAACGGTTATGTCGACATTACCAGATGTAATGCTATCGTTTGCGCCATGATCCTTGCCCTCATCTGGATTAAAACCATTAGGATTCTGTTCGTTGAATATAGTGATGATACCATTATTAACTACTACTCGATCGCCAGGTAGCCCAATTACTCGTTTTATAAGTTGTTTGTCGCCGATACTGCCACCCTCGTAAATGTCGTGCTTCGTAAAGACGATTATATCGCCACGATTAGGTATATAAGCTTGGTTTCTTATCTTTGCGATTGTTTTGGGAAGCTTCCAGACAATCAATCGATCTTTGTTGTGTAGTGTAGTTTCCATGCTTGGACCGTCAACTTCGTAAGACTGGAATACGAAATTAATAAGCATTAAGGCAATAACTGGCGCCATTATTACGATGGCGATTGTTGAAAGTATGCTTTTCCAGCCTTCGCCCTTCTTCTTTGAGGTAGTTGGTGTGTTGTTGGGTATGTCTGCTTGAGGGGTGCTTGGCACAGGATTCTGTGGTATAGTTGGATCTTGCTGCATCAGACTTAGACTATAACCTACTTTGCAGTTAACAACCATAATTTGTTTACGAAAGGCCATTCAAACCGCTATACTTAAGTTTGTATTTTCATGGATAACTTTAGGAAAACAAGAACTAATAGACGTCGAACGGGTACCCTAGATGGGGTGATTGGTGGTGGTTCTAGAAAGTCACCAGCTGCTAATCCTGTTACAGGTCACAAATCAGAAAAAACTCAGACAACATCTAATATGCGTGTCGGGAATTTCGGCGCAACGGATGGATTCCATCCCAATAAACAGTCACAGATACAGAGCTCTGGGCGTATTACTGGTCGCCAGCCCGTAAGAAAAGATGACGGTACTATAGAACTTCAATCACCAGATAATATTGGTAAGAAGCGTCGTCAGCACTCAAAGCATCGAGGTAAGACTATCGCGATGCGCGGTGCGAGTATGTTTATGGTTTTTGTTCTTCTTATGAGTGGCTTTGTTTTCGGTAAGGCATACTTGAAATTCGGGCAGATATTTAAGGGTGGTGGTAGTGCTGCAGCTCTGGGCGAAAATGTTGACCCAGCTTTACTTAAAGGTGAAGGTGATGGCCGAGTAAATATTCTTCTTTTAGGTAAAGGTGGGCCTGGCCATGAAGCACCAGATCTGACTGATACCATACTTATAGCGAGTATTAATCCAATTCAAAAAGAAG
>CAZSZC010000001.1:51997-129201 GCA_964610775.1 uncultured Candidatus Saccharibacteria bacterium
CCAGATCTGACTGATACCATACTTATAGCGAGTATTAATCCAATTCAAAAAGAAGCTGCACTATTAAGCATTCCTCGTGATTTCTACGTTAAGACAGAAGATTATGGCTCTATGAAGATAAACGCCGTCTATGCAAATCGTAAAAACGACGTGCTGAGCTCCACTAAATACAATGATCCAGATAGAGAGAAAAAGGCCGAAGAAGAGGGAATAAAGGCAATCGAGAACACTATTACCAAAACCGTAGGAATACCTATTCATTATCACGGTATGGTTGATTTTCAGGGTTTTAAAAAGGCAATAGATACTGTTGATGGTGTTGATGTAAACGCCCCGGCAGAAGTACAAGAAACAATGTGGATTGATGGACGTAACTATCGGCTAAATGTTCAGCCTGGTGTTTCGCATTTTGATGGATTTAGGGCTTTGGCTTACTCTCGCTCAAGACATACCAGTCCCCGTGGTGATTTTGATAGATCTGAGCGTCAGCGCCTGATGTTAGTTGCCTTAAAGGATAAAATATTATCACTGGGCACACTATCGAATCCACTGAAGATTAATCAATTGATAAGTGATTTTGGTGATCATATCGAGACAAATTTGTCAGTGAACGAAATGATGCGCTTGTATGATATAGGCAAAGAAATACCGAGCGACAAAATTCAATCAGTCGGCTTAGCCGATCCGCCCAATGATTATGTAACTACTTCTATGATTGGTGGCCAATCGGTAGTTATTCCTAAGGCTGGGGTCGGTAACTATAAAGACATTCAAAACTTCGTAAGAAACAAATTACGTGACGGATATCTAGCAGATGAAAACGCTACAGTTATGGTGCTAAATGGTACAAATGTTCCTGGCCTAGCTGGACGAACAGCAGAAGAACTCAAATCGTTTGGTTACAATATGCTTCCAGCTGCTGATGCCCCAACCAAGAGTTATCAAGAGACTGTGATAGTTGATCTTAGGAATGGTGACAAGAAATACACCAAACACTATCTAGAAAATCGCTTTGGAGTTTCGACTGTGCCGAATCTTCCGGATAGTTCGATTAACCCAGGAATGGCCGACTTTGTTATAATTATTGGGCAAAATGAAGTCAGTCGTCTCCAAAATTAAGCCCACTGGTGGCTTTTCTCAGATATTTCACACGATACTGCTGTTATTGCTACCAGCATCAATGTTTGTTCTTGTAAGGATAAATCTGGTTCCAATTGCGGCTGGTCTGATTGTGCTGAGCAAGTGGCGTATGTTCGCTGTTAGGCCTCGCTATTGGCTGGCTAACTTACGCGCGAACGCTGTCGACCTATTAGTTGGGCTATCTTTGCTTGTATTTATGTCGCAAACAGAAGCTACTTCTTGGCAGCTTCTTTGGGTTGGTGTTTATGCAGTCTGGCTAATACTAATCAAGCCCGGCTCGAGTGTTTGGAAAGTTTCTTTGCAGGCTGCTATTGGGCAAGTTTTTGGGCTGATGGCACTTTTTATGGGTTGGGGTGGATCATCCAGTCTAGTTTTAGTTATTGGTTGTTGGGTAGTTTGCTATATGTCAGCACGTCACTTCTTTACTGCTTTTGATGAGGAGGAGAGAGCCTCATTACTAGCTCATATTTGGGGTTATTTTGCAGCGGCATTAGCCTGGGTTTTGGCTCACTGGTTACTTTATTACGGCGTAGTAGCGCAAATCACCCTAATACTTAGCGTTCTTAGTTTTGGGTTAGCTGCACTGTATTACTTGGATCATACTGATCGACTATCACCATTGCTCAGAAGGCAGTTTATCTTTATTATGATAGCTATAGTGGTTGTGGTTTTGGTATTCTCTAACTGGGGAGATCGAACCGTTTAAGCGTATTCTCAGATTTGTTCTGTGTAATACAGTTCAAGGAGAAATAATGGAAGAACCAAAGGAAATCGACAAAACCAAAGAAGATAAGCCACTAAAGCCGGCTGAGCAAAAACCTTCCAATTCGTCAAAGACATCTCAGAACAGGATGATGCAAATAATCGCATTGATTCTGGTTGTGCTGTCAGTAGGTTTTATAGGTGGATGGTTGGGTGCGGGTAGTCGTAGCTATCAGCAGCACATTAATGGAACGGCTGATGTTAGTAAGACTACTGTTGTAGCAGAGGGCGACCTGATTAGTAATCTTGCCAAAGAAGTTGGCCCTAGTGTTGTCTCGGTTAGTGTCAAAACCCAGCGTAATGTTAATAGTTTTTTTGGCTCTCAGGCCGTACAGGAAGAGGGCGCTGGCACCGGTTTCATTATTAGTAAAGAAGGTTTAATCGCAACAAATCGTCATGTTGTTCCCAGTGGCACCAAGACCGTATCAGTTACACTATCAGACGGAACAGAGATAGATAATGTTGAGGTTGTAGGTAGGACACTTGATAGTGATCCGCTTGACGTGGCATTTCTGAAAGTGAAAGACGCTAAAGGCAAAGAACTCAAGCCAGTTAAATTAGGTGACTCATCCAAAATGCGAGTTGGTGACAAGGTAATTGCGATTGGTAATGCTCTTGGTCAATTCCAGAATACAGTAACTAGTGGCATAATCTCTGGCTATGGTCGCCAGATTCAGGCCTATGATGGTGATGGTACTGGCGGAGAGACTCTACAAAACCTGTTTCAGACTGACGCTGCAATTAATCAAGGTAACTCCGGCGGCCCGTTGGTTAATATGAATGGTGAAGTTATTGGCATTAATACTGCAGTGGCTGGTGGCGGAGCACAGAATATTGGTTTCGCCATACCCGTTAACGACGTTAGTGGTATGATCAAAAGCGTGCTCGAAAAGGGCAAGCTAGAGCGACCCTATCTCGGCGTTCATTACATAGAACTAACTGACGAATACGCTAAACAATTAGGGATTGAGCAAAAGCGCGGTGCATACATTATTGAATCAAGTAATGGCGATGTGTCGATCATATCCGGTAGTCCCGCAGAGAAGGCAGGTCTTAAAGAAAAGGATGTGATAATAAAGGTTGGTCAAGATACAGTTGGCGAAGGCAATAGCTTAACCTCACTACTACAGAAGCATGGTGTTGGCGAAACGGTTGAGTTAACCATAATCCGTGACGGCAAAGAGCAAAAGATCAAGGCTACTCTCGAAGCCGCCCCGCAGAACTAATTGCTTGTGTTTAAAGGGTGAATTATTGGTACAATTTATCTCGTGCCAAAATTAATAGATAAGATATTTCCTAACGAACAGTGCCTGTCGGAAGATACTATACAGTTAGTCGAACATATTACTGGTGAAGATATAGTTAACTTTTTCAGAGTCATCGGGCCTGTCATATACGGCAGAAAAGATTCACAGGTTCACACGCAATCGCCGTTTACACTTACATATTCTGAACTGCAACAGTTTGGAATAAATTACGATGCCTTGTATAGGATGCCTCTAGAATTAGCTGATATCAGGCTAAAGCTTTTAGATAACGAAATACCTGAATAAAGTCTTCTTCCGCTTGTTGCTCGTATTCTGATTTTTCTGCGATTCTAGCTAGTTCGCTATGCTGAAAGGGTAACGATTCTGTCAGAATATATGTTGGTTTATTTTGTAGCTTATTAATCTGTCGGAACATCTCTCGATAAAGATCCAATCCATCTTCCCCACCAAAAATAGCGTGACTAGGCTCGAACATGGCCGCTTTATTTATAGTATGTCCATTAGGAACGTATGGGAGGTTAGCAATGATAATCCATTTGTCATTGATCTCCTCCAAAAACGGCTCCAGGAGGTTGCCTTGGCGAAATTCTATACTCGCGTTATATTTCTTTGCATTTAATTCTGCAGTCCGGGTACATTTATTATCAATATCAGTGCCAACAACGCGATACTTGGGTAATTCAAGCTTGGCGCTAACAGCAAGGCAGCCGCTACCAGTCCCGATGTCAATGATAGTCCAGCTGTTGTTCGTAGGCAGGTCTTTAAGAAGATCAATAATTGTTTCAGTCTCTGGTCTTGGTTCAAGCGTGTGATTATTGACTATAAACTCACGACCGTAAAACTCCGATTTACCCCTAATGTAAGCCAGTGGTTCATGTTTTGCGCGTCTTTCGATTTTAGGTTCAAGCTCACGTAATTGCTTATCTGTTAATTCGTGTTCTGGATGAGCAAGTAACCAAGATCTATCCTCATTAGTTATATCTTCAAGCAAAACCAAGGCGTCAAGTCTTGCGGTCGTGATATTTGAACTCTGCAGAGTTTTAACAGATTCTTGTAGCCAGTCCGAAATTTTCATAGCTCAAACTCTAGCGGGACGTCTAAATTGTATTCCCAAATTTCGCAATTAGCGCACTCACTTTTAATGGTTGCTTCATAGTCTAGCTTTTCAATATGAGTTTTTAGTATTTTCATTACACCACCGTGAGTGATCAGTAGCATGCTGTCATTGGGGTGTTCTTCCAGTAGGTTATTTGTATAGTCTATAACGCGTTTTTGAAACTCTAGACCATTTTCTCCATTTGGAGCACGACGCGTTTTGAAATTGCCGGGTAATTTGTCCCACAAATAATCCCGGGAAGGTGTGCCCTGAAAATCGCCAAAGTTCATCTCACGTAGTTCGCTCGAATATTGTATCGGCGTTTTTTGGTGAAACTTGATGATTTCTTTGGCAGTCTGTTTGCAACGACCAAGATCAGAACAGTAGATGTAGTCAAATTTTGTGTTTCGCAACTTCTCGGCAGTTTCGATAGCCTGTTGTTTGCCAAGTTCTGACAATGTGCCGTCGAGTTGGCCTTGCACAATGCGGTTTGCATTCTCGATCGTTTGACCGTGTCGGACAAGAGTAATTTTCATTAGATTAAAGTATAGCAGACGGCTATAACTATTGACGAATATGCGTAAGCATGCTAATATATGAGGTATTAAATTAAGTAAAAACAAAAATACTGAAAGGTCACAAAATGAGCGAACAAATGCCAATCCCAAAACCTTATGGAGAAGGTGATCCATACATGAACCCAGTAGTATTGAAGCCAGGAGAGATTAGTCAAGGACAGCACTACTTTGACGAAATTCCTTCAGAACCAAAGAAACAAACACAGCCAGAAATACCTTCTTTACCACCAAACGAGCCACCTGATGGTTTTAATTATGATTTTCATGGTAAGAAAGATCATATTGAATCAGTTTTTGATAATCAACAAAATACGTATCCAGAGAAAAACTCAACAAAAGACAAAACAATAGGGTCGATTATTGATGAATCAATCGATAATACAAAAAATCTAAAGTAGTATATCAAACTGCTTCTTTTGACTGGATTACTCTTGGCTTAGAAGTTCGTGTTCGGCGGCGTGGAGTTGTTCAATAATGTCATCAATATCTCCAGCTAAAGCAGCTGGAATATTTGAACGAGAATAGCCAATTCTGTGGTCAGTTATTCGATCTTGAGGGAAGTTGTATGTGCGAATTTTCTCGCTACGATCACCAGAGCCGATCAGTTTTTTGCGGGCGTCTGATAGTTCTTTTTGTTCATTTTCTATTTTTTGTTGCAGTAATCTTGACCTGAGGACTCCCATGGCTTTTTCCTTGTTTTTTATCTGAGATTTTTCGTCCTGGCAGGTAACAACTAATCCGCTTGGAATATGAGTAATACGAACAGCAGAGTCGGTAGTATTAACCGATTGGCCACCGTGGCCGCTAGATCTATAAACATCGATTCGCAGATCGTTTGGGCTGATTTCTATATCGGTTTCTTCGGCTTCAGGCAAAACAGAAACTGTTACCGTACTGGTGTGAATACGACCCTGTGATTCGGTTACGGGAACGCGTTGGACTCGATGCACACCAGCTTCAAACTTCAGATATTTGTAGGCTTCTTCACCACGAACAGCAAAAATTACTTCCTTAAATCCACCGGCTTCACTAGGACTTTCACTAATAAGTTCTACCTTATAGTTGTGTGTTTCAGACCAACGAGCGTACATTCTGTATAATTCACCGGCAAATAGGCTCGCCTCATCACCTCCAGCGGCAGCTCGAACTTCAACAATAACATCACGGTCATTGTTGGGGTCTTTTTCTGTCAACAGTTCTATAAGTCGTGTTTCGTTTATGACTAGTGCTGTCTCTGTGCTTTGAAGTTCTTCTTGAGCCAAGGCTGCCAACTCATCGTTGCCAGATGCCAATTCTGTCGCTTGTCTGTGTGCTTCGTTAAGGTTTTGCCTCTCGTCAAATAATGTAACTATTTTTTCAAGTTCGTCTTGGCGTTTTGCTAGTTTTGGGTAATCTTTGGATGCGAAAATAGAAGGATCTTGCAGTCTAGCTTGCAGAGCAGTAAGTTCTTGGCGTAAATTTTCTTCTTTTGCTTCCATGATATCTTCCTTAAGTATAAAAGAAAACCACCTAAGTCGGAAAACAAAGGTGGCTAAATAAGTAAACGTAGTTATTTTTTACTAGCTTGTGGTGCGCCGAGTTTTTGTGTTTCGGCCTCGTAGTCTTTGTCGGCTTTGACGCGTGTCTTTGTAGCTGACTTCTTCATAGCCTCTGAACGAGCTTTGGCTGCTTCCTGGCGAGCCTTGAACTTGTCGACACGGCCTTCGATATCAACTAGCTTCTCTTGTCCTGTAAAGAACGGGTGAGAAGCACTTGATATGTGCACTTTTACTAATGGGTATTCAACGCCATCAAGCTTGATGGTTTCGTCAGTGGCCACAGTAGACTTTGTCAAGAACGTCTGGTTATTGTTCAGATCTTGAAACACCACTGGGCGGTAGTTATTTGGGTGGATATCTTTCTTCATAGTCAGGTGGCGATTATACACATCTGTTAACCTTCGGTCAATAGTTAAAGGCTTGCAACAGATAGCCACATCTGTTATCATTGCTGAGTTAAATATTAATCAGGTGAGTTGACAATCCTTCCTGTGCTATCCCGTGTAGGGACGTATGGGCGAAGACTCCACCGAAGTAGAAAGGATTTAGTATGGCATCAACAGATGTTGATATTAAGAAATTATTAGAAGCGGGCGCACATTTTGGTCATAAGACTAGTCGATGGCACCCTAAAATGGCGCCTTATATTCACAGTAAGCGCGATGGCAATCACATTATCGACCTAACCAAAACAGTAGAAATGCTAAACCTAGCACTTGGCTTTATCGAAGACGAGGTTGCTGAAGGCAAGCAGGTTCTATTGGTTGGGACAAAGCGACAGGCTCACGATGTTATCAAACAGTTGGCCGAAGACACTGGCATGCCCTATGTAGTTGAGCGATGGCTCGGTGGTATGCTGACTAATCGCAACACAATTGGTGGACGCGTAAAGTACCTAAAAGACCTAGAAGAAAAGATGGAAAACGGGCAGTTGGCCGCCAAATACAATAAGCTAGAACTGCAGCGCTACCAAGAAGAAATTGAAGAGATGAACCACCTATACGGAGGTATCAAAAATATGGCTGCACGGCCCGGAATATTGTTTATTGTGGACATAGTTCACGAAGTAAATGCTGTGCGTGAAGCCAATAAACTAAAGATTCCAGTAGTTGCTTTGGTGGATACTAACTCTGATCCAACAGACATAACTTATCCAATACCTGCTAATGATGATGCAATCAAGACCATTAGTTTAGTCGCTGAGTACGTTAAAAAGGCAATAGAAGCTGGCCAAGCTAAGTATGCTAAGAAAGCAGAAAAGGCTGCAGAAAAACCAGATAAGAATGAAAAGGGAGGCGAAAAGTAAATGGCGATAAAAATTGAAGATATTAAGCGATTGAAGAGTTTGACGGGTGTGGGATTAACAGATGCTAAGGCCGCACTTGAAGAAGCTGGTGGTGACTTTGATAAAGCGCTCGCAGCTATGCGCAAAAAGGGCTTAACTAAGGCAGAAAAACGCGGTGAACGCGAGGCTCGTGCTGGGATTGTTGGTAATTATAACCACGATAATCGTATTGGTGTTCTAGTTGAAGTTAACTGCGAAACTGACTTTGTGGCTCGCAACGAAATTTTTACAGATTTTGTTAAAGACATTGCTATGCATATTGCGGCAAGCAATCCCGAGTACGTTAGTGCAGAAGAAATTCCAGCAAAAGATCACGATGTAAAAAAGGCTGAATTTGCTGACAAAGCAAAGGCTGATGGCAAGCCTGCAAATATGATAGATAACATTGTTGAAGGTATGTTAAAAAAACACTTCGCAGAGAAGTGTCTACTTGATCAGCCGTTCGTAAAGAATCCCGATATTACGGTTGGTGAATATGTTAAAGAACATAATGCCAAGCTCGGTGAAAATATTGTGATACGACGATTTAGTCGAATTGCACTTGGCGAAGTAGCTTAAATAGACAAGTTGATCCGCAATGGAAACATGTGAATATTGTCCCTTGCTCGACGTGAGCGACGGTGTTAATTCTATAGCATTTTTGCTAGTTACCCGCAGTCTAGTCAGGCGCGGCAAGGTAACTCTACAAGAACTTGAATCTGATGGTTTGAGCAATGAGCAGGTATTGGCAATAGGTGATTGCCTGGATGCGCAAAAAAGTGGTAAATGCCAAATAGTGGAGGCTGATTAATGACCGCAGAATCATTAATCAGCATTGAAGCTGAGATGCTTAGACAACAAGGCTTTGCTGAGCATGTTGGCTCTACTAAAAACGAGACGTCGGCAATTTTTACACGAACATACTAGAGTCTTTTCATTACGAAGAAGTTGACCAAACTGAAGTTGCGTTTTTCTTCGATTTGTTGCCAGTTCGTTCATTAATCAAGGTTTATCCAAATAAAGGCCAAACACTTAGAGTTGATCACTATTCTGATGAGTGGGTTCCGTGTAGTACTTATGAAAATGATTGGACGAGGTGTGTTCTGAGTGCGTATCTTGATTATGGCAATAGAGAGGAGCGCCAAGAGCAGATTGATATTGATTCGAATCTAAATACTGTATGGCTCAACTCAGGAGGTTGGTCGCTATCTGATGGTGTAGAACTTAACTTTGATAGCCATGGCCGACCAAACTTTCGCCTTATGATTGAAGTACCTGAGGCTAGCTAATGTTGGTGGTATAATTAACTTATATTATGAGGTTCAAACGGTTACACCAACAAACTCCAGAGAGTGGATCAGAAAGTGAAGTAGATCTTCAATTATCTGCCGAGTGCAGACTAGCCACAGTAAGAGATTTAAATGATAACGATGAGTTTACTCGTCGAGCTCTTGCTAGAGGCGCGACAGTGTTACCATTTCTGGGTGGCGGGCTTCCTGAGATTTCTGATTTTGATCCTGAAACATTTGGTCGATGTCTCGATGATATATTAGCCAGACTTCGTAATGCACCTGAATCTAGTAAAGAAGAATATCGATCTGAACATCTATAGTCGAATAGCTGTCGGCAAAGTTGCATAATAAGTGGTATACTCTAAACTGATATGAGATTTTTTAGCAGGTCAGAACGAGAAGTACACACTGGCTGCCCCGAATTTGATTTAAATAGAACTGATTTAATTCGCGAAGAAAATCCGAAACTCACTAAAATAGCAGTTGATCACCCAGGAGATCTTATTCTTAACGATACGATTGGTGGATGTATCGAGGTATCATTTTTTGAACCAGAAGCCTTTGCTGAAGCTGTACGAAAAACTTTAGCTGCTCGTAATGAAGATGGAGGAAAGCGTAATTAATATGAGTCCAAGCCAAGTAATTGATGAAGCAAAAACCAAATTTAACGGTGCACTTGAGCATTATCGTGATGAGCTTAAAAAACTAAGGACAGGTAGGGCACATCCAAGCATGCTTGAGGGTGTTATGGTTGAAGCTTATGGATCACCGATGCCAATTATTCAGGTTGGCAGTATTTCGGCACCAGAAGCAACTTTATTACAAATAACTCCATTTGATCCGAATAATCTGCAAGCAATAGCTGACGCGATTCGTAATAATCAAAGCCTTGGACTCAATCCAATGGATGATGGTCATGTCGTAAGAATCCCTGTACCGCCTCTCACGGAGGAGCGCCGCCGTGAGATCACCAAGCAAGTTGGTATCAAGCAGGAAGATTGCATGATTACACTTAGAAACATACGTCATGAGGCTCTAGATACTATTGATCAAGCCAAGAAGGATAAAGATATTGGTGAAGACGAGGCGAAAAGACTTACCGCACAAATTGAGGATGCTATAAACAAGGCCAAAAGCGAGGCTGAATCAATAGCCAAATCTAAAGAACAAGAACTCATGACCGTATAGCTATTGGTATGGCTAAAACCCTTCGAAAAAAAACTAGAGCTAAAAAAGACCGATATTTATAAATTAACATTGGTTGCTGCTTTTGTGCAGCCGCTTATGACGGTGCCACAGGTAGTGCAACTTTATAAGACACAGAATTCATCTGGATTATCTCTTTTAACTTGGTTGGGCTATGCTGTTGTTGGTCTGGTTTTTTTGGCGTATGGAATTGTTTATAAACTTAAACCGATAGCCATTACTCAAGTCCTATGGTTTTCATTGCAGATGAGCACTGTCGTTGGTATTTTACTTTTTAGATGAGGTGCAAGTAGAAGATATTTGTAGTTAAATATGACTAAGACGGGCTCTGATAAACAATGTATAATAATCCCCACATGTCATCACAATCAGTACCCACTCATGTTGGCTTTATATTAGATGGTAATCGTCGTTGGGCTAGAGAAAACGGCCTAAAAACACTCGAAGGTCATAAAAAAGGTCTCGAAAACCTAAACGAAATTGCTAAGCACTCCTTCAAAAGAGGTGTTACCTTTGTATCAGCTTACGTTTTTTCGATCGAGAACTGGAAAAGAACCGAAGAAGAAGTCGGATATCTTATGAATCTAGTTACAAAGGCGTTAGATGATTATCTAGATACCTTCCATAAAGAAGGAATAAAAATTGTCATAATGGGCCGTCGTGATGGCCTTAGAGCAAAAGTTATTAAAGCAATTAATAAAGCCGAGGAGACCACTCGCAATAACACTAATGGGACGATCGGATTATGTTTTAACTATGGTGGGCAAGAAGAGATTGCTGATGCGGTTCAGCAGATTATCAGCTTAAAACCAGATACTAAAGATGTGACAACTGACATGATTAGTTCTTATATATACGGTCCAGAGATTCCGCCAATTGATTTGGTAGTTCGCACATCTGGCGAGCAGCGACTGAGTGGCTTTATGCTGTGGCGGGCTAGTTATGCCGAGTTACTATTCACTGACAAGCATTGGCCTGCTTTTACAACTAATGACTTGGACGAGTCGCTCGAGTGGTACGCGAATAGGGAAAGGAGATTTGGTAAGTAATGACAGTAGTTTTATTTGTTTTTGGGTTGCTTGCATTTATTGGGCTGGTAATTGTTCATGAGTGGGGGCACTTTATTGCTGCAAGACGAGGTGGTGTTGAAGTTGAAGAATTTGGAGTTGGTTTTCCGCCAAAAGCTCTAACCATCAAGAAAAAGCGGGGTACTGAATATACCCTAAACTGGCTGCCGCTGGGTGGCTTCGTTAGGCTTAAGGGTGAACATGATGCCGATACCGAACCTGGTAGCTATGGCGCTGCGCAGCTGAGCACAAAAGTTAAGATTATGTTGGCTGGTGTCGGTATGAATTTACTGACAGCGTTCATTCTATTTACGATCGTTGCGCTTATCGGCATGCCTAAACTTATAAACGACCAATTTACAGTTGCATCAGACACAAAAATCACCAAACAAAATCTGTATGCTGGCTATGTTGATGAAAATTCCCCGGCCGCAAAGGCAGGCATAAAAGCTAAAGATCAGCTTGTATCAATCACAAATAAAGAAGGCGTAGTCAGTAAAATTAAGACCAAGGATAGTCTGCCAAACATAACTCACCAATCAGCCGGAGAGACAGTAACAATAAGCTACATAAGAAGCGGACAAACACACGAAACCACAGCAACATTACTTAGCGACCAAGAAGTTGAGGCGAGTAAAAAGACGGATAATCCAAAAGGTTACCTAGGAATTGTACCAACAGATCTTACCTTGCAACGATCTACGTGGTCGGCGCCTATCGTAGCCGTAGGCACAATGAAGCAGCTCACAGTCATCACATTTAAGGGTTTAGGTTCGATTGTTTCAGGCTTATCTAGAGGTGATACAAAGAAAGCCACTGAACAGGTATCTGGACCTATAGGTATATATGTAGTCTTAAAAGATGGCAGCTCACTTGGTCTGGCTTTTGTATTAATGATAATAGCCGTAATATCACTAACTTTGGCTATTATGAATATTTTGCCAATCCCGGCACTGGATGGGGGTAGGTTGTTTGTTACTTTGCTTTACCGTGTTAGGCGCAAAAAGCTTACACCTAAGATCGAAGAACGCATTCATGGCACTGGCATGGCGGTATTGTTGACACTTATTGCGCTGATAAGCATCGTTGACGTTAAAAGGTTTTTCTAAATGCCTAACGAAGATCATGTGGATTCAACAAAATCTAGAATTCGTAGATGGGGGCCAGCTAGTTCTATAGTAGTAACTGTTGGTGGTTTCGTTGTCTCGCAAATTATCGCAGCTATTGCTCTGGGATTATATGCAAATGTTAAGGGATTGAGTACATCTGACATTACAGGCTTAATGCAGTCGTCAGCCTGGCTTACGTTTGCGTTTAGCTTAACGGTGTATGGTCTTTATATCTTGCTCATTAAGTACTTTCTTAATTGGACGAAACATACATTTAAAGACGTTGGCTTGGTTATGCCAAAAAGTTTGCTCATTACTATCGCTTACATATTAGGTGGTTTTGTTGTTTACTTCGTATTAACATTATTTACAACCGCTATCATTAAAGCGGTTTTCTCATCTGTTAATTTCGATCAAAAACAAGATATTGGTTTTGATACCGCTGCTTCTGGTATTGCGCTATTACCAACTTTCCTAGCACTTGTCGTAATACCGCCGGTGGTTGAGGAAATTGTCTGCAGAGGTTTTCTTTATACTGGCTTGCGTAATAAGCTATCAATAAGCGTCGCGGGAATTATTACAAGTATAATTTTTGCCTCAGCACATTTGCAGTGGGGTAGTGGCGCGCCGCTACTGTGGGCGGCTGCCATTGATACTTTTGTGCTATCGGCAGTTCTCGTATATGTTCGTGAGAAATCCGGTAGCTTAGCAGGGCCAATTGGTATACATATGCTCAAGAATGGTTTGGCGTTCATGATGCTATTTATTTTGCACCTTGCCTGAACAAAGTCACATGCTATACTGGGGGCATGCAAAAGCACATGACAATTATCGTGTTTCCAACAACCCTCTATTAGGGCTGATGGTGTTTGCATAAAATAAATTCACAAAAGCATCATCAAGCCCCTCCCAAGAGGGGTTTTTATTAAAACTAATCCAGAGAATTAAGAGATATGAGACTATCACAGTCATTCGTAAAAACGCGAAAACAGTTGCCTGCAGATGAGACCGCTCGTAATGCTCAGCTATTGATTCAAGCTGGCTTTATACATAAGGAAATGGCGGGTGTTTACGCCTACACGCCACTAGGGCTTAGGGTTCTTGAAAATATCAAGCAAATAGTTCGTGAAGAAATGGACGCTATTGGTGGTCAAGAAGTTCAAATGACGGTATTGCAGCCAAAAGATATTTGGGAGAAAACAGATCGTTGGGATGATAAAAAAGTCGACAACTGGTTTAAGACTAAACTAGCAAACGGTACCGAACTTGGTGTTGGATTGACACACGAAGAACCAATCGTAGACTTATTAAAGGATTTTGTGAGCTCGTACAAGGATTTGCCGATCTATATTTATCAGATTCAATCAAAGTTTCGCAACGAGCTTAGAGCCAAAAGTGGTTTACTAAGAGGTCGTGAATTCGTTATGAAAGACATGTACTCACTTGCCCGAACACAGGAAGAACATGATCAACTTTACGAAAAGGCTGCCGAGGCTTACGTAAGAGTTTATGAGCGTCTAGGGATAGGTGATAGTACATACAGAACATACGCCGATGGCGGTATATTTACTGAGAGATTTAGCGACGAGTTTCAAACAGTTAGCCCAATCGGTGAAGACACTATTTATGTGGATCAGAAGAATAAAGTTGCAGTTAATCAAGAAGTCTCTGATGATGAAAATATGAAAAAGATCGGGCTCAACAAGAAAGATCTTGTTGAAAAACGCGGTGTAGAGGTCGGTAATATCTTTCCATTAGAGAGTAAGTATTCTGATGGGCTTGATCTTTACTATGTTGACGAGAATGGACAACGACAATCAATTATAATGGGTTGTTACGGTATCGGTATTAGTCGCTTAGTTGGTCTTTTGGCTGAACATTTTGCAGATGATAAAGGTCTGGTTTGGCCCGAAAATATTGCACCAGCCAAAGTTTATTTGGCCAGACTGGGTGATTCGGCAGTGACCGTTAAATATGCTGATAAGTTGTATAAAAGATTGATGAACAAAGGAGTTGAAACGCTATATGATGATCGTGATATGCGGCCAGGTGAGAAATTTGCCGATGCAGACCTGATGGGCATACCACATCGAATAGTCATTAGTGATAAAACAATTGCTGCCGATAAGGTTGAATATAAGCAACGAACCGATGGTGATGCAAAGTTAATCAGCGAGGAAGAGTTTTTAGAAATCGTAAATTAGAGTTAAACCGAGGTGACATCAGGTTGTAGAAAAGGAGTAGTATGAATAAACAATTTCACTTAACACAGGATGGGGTAAAAGAACTAGAAGCTGAATTGAAAGATCTCGTCGCACAGCGACCAGCTATTGCCGAACGCATAAAGACAGCTCGAGAATTCGGAGATCTGAGCGAAAATGCTGAATACAGCTCTGCACGACAGGAACAGGAAAGAGTAGAGAGTCGGATTGCCGAAATCGAAAACATCCTCCAGAACGTCGAAATTATCAAGAAGCCAAAGGGTGATAACAAAGTTCAGCTTGGTTCAAAAGTAACGCTAAAAAACGGTAGCACAAAAGAGTTTCAGGTTGTCGGTACGGTAGAAGCCGACCCACTCAATGGCAAGATATCTGACGAGTCACCAATTGGCCAGGCATTGCTAGGAAAGAAGGTTGGGGACGAGGTAGAAATCACGACTCCAGCAGATACAACTACGTATAAAGTCACGGCGATTGCCTAGCATGTCTATGGAAATGACAGTTTGGCTTGATGAAGAACTGTGTAATAGTTGTGGTAACTGTGTTGATATCGCGCCTGAAGTATTCGAGCATGTTGATCGATTGGCTCATGTCAAAGAGAACGGTCAGGTTCTTGATTCGATGGGAGTGGCATTTGTGCCCCCATCTGAACATGATGTGGTTATCGCTGCCGCCGAAGAATGTCCTGGGGAAATAATTTACGTTAACACGGCAACGCACTAGTAACAAAAGAGTAAATCTTATATTCTATTTATCAAATGGCTAATTTAAAAGAACTGCGTGATGAGCGCCTACGTAAACTCGATGAGTTAAAGAAACTGGGGGTTAATCCATATCCAGCGGAAGTTCGACGTACGCATGATAATGTGCAGATTGTAGCTGATTTTGACAAGTTGGAGAATAAACCAGTTTCAGTAGTTGGTCGCATAGTAAGTATTCGTAAATTCGGTAAGATTGCCTTTGTAATAATTAAAGATGATAGTGGTGAATTACAACTATTTTGGCGGGCTAGCGACAAAGCCGCAGATTACGGTAATAGCCAATTGAGCATCAATGAAATAAATCTGCTAGACAGTGGTGATTTTGTTGAGTGCTCTGGCAAGGTTATAAAAACACAGACAGGTGAAATATCTGTTGAGGTGGAAAGTCTACGGTTGTTAACGAAATCACTGCGTCCGATGCCCACCAAGCAAGATGGCTTCACAAATAAAGAAGAGCGACTACGTCGTCGTTACGTCGACACTAATATCAATGATGATGTTTACCAACGTTTTATTCGCAGAAGTAAGTTTTGGAAGTTTACCCGCGAATTTTTAGATAAAAATGGTTTTTTGGAAATTAATATTCCAGTTCTGGAACATACCACTGGTGGAGCTGATGCAAATCCGTTTGTTACGCATATGGATGCGCTCGATCAAGATTTTTATCTTAGGATTTCTCATGAATTACCACTGAAAAGATTAATAGGTGGTGGTTACGAAAAAGTTTATGATATTGGACCACGTTTCAGGAACGAGAATTACTCCGATGAACATTTACCTGAACATGTGGCAATGGAGTGGTATTGGGCATATGCCGATTGGCGTGACGGTATGAAGTTTATGACCGAAATGTATAAATATGTTTTGGAGAAAACTTTTGGAACACTCAAATTTAAACTAGATAAGTTCGAGATTGATCTTAGTAAAGATTGGGAAGAGTGGGACTATTCTGAGACGATCAAAAAGAAGTACGGTATAGACCCACTAAATTGTACGCTCGAAGAAGTTAAGAAAGAACTGAAAGATAATAAACTCGAAGTTGAGAAGACCGAGAATATTGCTCGAGGCATTGACAAACTCTGGAAGAATATTCGTAAAGACGTAGCTGGTCCTATTTGGCTGGTAAATACGCCGCTATTTATTAGTCCACTAGCCAAAGCAAATACTGATCGTCCAGATACTGTACAGCGATTTCAGCCAGTTATTGCCGGATCAGAGCTTGGTAATGGGTTTTCTGAGCTAAATGATCCGATTGATCAGTTAAATAGATTTATAGAACAGCAAAATATGCGTGACGAAGGTGATGACGAAGCGATGATGCTCGATATAGATTTTGTTGAAATGCTGGAATATGGAATGCCTCCGGCATGTGGCTGGGGTTATAGTGAAAGAGTTTTTTGGGTGTTCGAAGGAGTTAGTGCTCGTGAAGGTGTGCCGTTCCCACAACTCAGACATGAGATTGACGAGCTAACAAAAAGTATATATCCAGATATAAAGTTTCAGTAATCTTGCTATACTACTTGTAAATGACAAATCCTGAGTTTGATCAGGGTGGGGAAGATGCCTTGCTGAGACAGCAGGAGATTTTCCATGAGAAGGTTCATTTGAACGAGCTACTTATAAATGATTTACACAAAAGAGGTGAGCTAAACGAAAATATAACCAAAGGCGTTGCAGAAGATCTTGATGACAATTGTCCTTATATGTATAAACCAGTGCTTATAAGTGGTAGAGCTCTTGTATCAACTTTTGACGAGGGAACAGGCAATATTACTGGCATGGAATGGATGGACGTAGAGCATACGGGTATACACCTGGGTGTAAATATTCTCACAAACGAGGAATTTGATATGCAATTGATTGTTCAACAGGTTCAGGTTGATACCATACAATCCAGACCTTTACCGACTGCCAGCCAGATTACTACACTGTTCGCGTTTTTTGATAATGATGCGAATATTACTCCAATAGACGAGATAGAGGGCGTTTTTCATCCGTATTACATGAAAGAGGCGGAAGACGAGGATATCTATAAAGGTTTTAGGGATTTAGTTGATTTTTCTTCAGATTTTGCTCGCATGCTTAGAGATACTAAATTTAGGCGAATGGACAGAAAGAAGCAACTCAGCTTAGTAAGTAGCGTCATTAGTGATATATCAAATACAATTAGTATTTCTGAACTCGAGGTAATTATACAGACTCAATACTGCTATGCTCCAGTACTGCGAAATGAAAGACAGGTGGGCGTTGCCGCGATTGCTGTAGACGATTGTGTTATATCCGGAACGTGTATGGGGGTAGATAGCTTGGAGAGAATAAGATTACCGGTGCAAAAAATAAGAAGTGATAAGCAACTAATCGATAAATACGCGGGAATTTGCATTGTGATTGATCCGGATGAATCAACTCGAGTTGGTATGGATTTACTACCGGACCAGGTGCTCTTTATTCCAACAGCAAGCCAATCATTCGAAATAGAGATTATTCCTACGGATTAGTGAATATGAAAATTACGTAAATTCGTTGTTCATAACACAAACGGAATCACTCGCATCAAAGTACGATTTTAGATACAATTAAAAATGAATGGAGGGGTTTTGATAGAAGTTAAAAACATTAGCAAAGTTTATGGAAAGAAAGACAATCTATTCATTGCACTTAATGATATTAGCTTAACTATTCCAGATGGTGCCACTGTGGCAATTACAGGTAAAAGCGGTAGTGGCAAAAGTACCCTCATGCACATAATGAGCGGCATTGATCACCCAAACGAGGGTGAGGTTATTGTGAATGGTAAGGATCTACACTCGCTCAAGAAAAAAGAGATGGATCGATTTCGTGCCGAGGAAATGAGCTTTATTTTTCAGGCATTTTTTATCGAGGCTAATCAGTCTTGTTATCAAAACGTGGCGCTACCACTCGAGATCGCTGAGATTCCAAGTCGCCGTCGCCGTACAATGGTGGAAAAAGCACTAGGCCGTGTTGACCTTAGTGAAAAGATAGATAGTAAAGCTGGTGACTTATCAGGTGGTCAAAAGCAACGACTTGCAATTGCTCGTGCGATTGTTAACAAACCCCAAATTATTTTTGCCGATGAGCCAACTGGTAACCTTGATTCTGCAACCGGTGATAAAATTATTGACTTACTATTTGAGCTTAATAAGAAGCTCGGTTGTACCTTGTGTATTGTTACTCATGATGATGAGCTTGCGGAGCGATGCAAAATAAGAATACAGGTTAAAGACGGTGAAGTTGTGTCTATGACCGGCCGATCTGTATCTAAGCCTAAGACAAAAACGACTACTAGGAAGAAAGCTGGGGCTAAGTCATGAAAACAGTAGATGTATTAAAGCGCTCCAACAGATCATTATTAAGCGCAAAGGCTAGGACTATTTTAACTGCTCTTGCTATTTCGGTTGGAACTTTTGCATTAACTTTAACGCTTGCTGCTAGTAATGGCGCACAAAATTTTGTTAATAAGATAATATCTGAAAATTTTGATCCTGCCGAGTTAATAGTAACAGCTGATCCAGATGTCTTGGGTAGGGCGGATACCAGCAAGCCCAAAGAGTATGACCCGAGTTTTGGCAGCTTTGTATCGAATGCGGGAGCGCCAGTACAGATTAAGCGTATAACAAACGAGGACATCAAAAAGATTGAACAGTTGGATGGTGTTGAGAAAGTGCGTGAAGGCGTGTCGGTTAATTTGCGGTATCTAACTAGAGAGGGCCAGAAAAAATATGTCGGCACGGTCGGTGTGTTTAGCCCATATCAAAAGCCAGAATTATTAGCGGGACAGGTTCCAGATCCATTGAATAACAAGCAGTTATTATTACCAGAGGCATTTCTGAGCTCGTTGGGTTTTAGTTCTGCTCAAGATGCTATAGGCAAGAAGCTTACCCTAGTGGTTAATAAGCCAATTAATCCTGATGCCGCAAAACAGGCATTGTCACAAGGTATAAGTGGGCAAGATGCTCAGCAAATCGCTAATAATAATTCAGTAGCCGAAGAATTCACGATCGCAGCCGTCTTGAAAAAACCTACAACTGCACAGCCTGGAACTGAGCTTTATATTCTTGGCGGTATTGACGATGTTAAGAGGCTTAATGATGTAACAACTAATGGAACAGACAACTACGGTAAATATAGCTATATATTTGTAAGAGTTAAAGGCGGTGAAGATAAAACCAAGCTAACTGCTGTACAGAATGAGCTAAAGAACCTAGGCTTCGAGGCGCAAAGCGTTGAAGATACACAGAAGTTCCTAACTCAGATAATCAGCGTTCTGCAGGGTATAGTTGCGACATTTGGCATGATTGCTGTCATCGCTTCGGTGTTTGGTATTGTTAACACTATGTACATCAGTGTCTTGCAGCGTACCCGTGAGATAGGTTTAATGAAGGCGCTGGGTATGCGCAAACGCGATGTGGGCAGATTGTTTAGGTTTGAGGCAGCTTGGATTGGCTTCATCGGGGGTACTATCGGCGCTCTACTTGCTGTAATTGCTGGTACCGCGCTAAATCCATTCATCACCGACAAGCTCGAGCTAGGTAAGGATAGGTTACTAGTTTTTGATATAAAACAGATAGTAATCCTTATAGTGGCGCTTATAGTTGTCGCCATATTAGCTGGGTTACTTCCAGCTCGTAAAGCTGCAAAACTTGATCCTATCGAAGCACTAAGAACAGAGTGACATTATTGTGAAAGCTATACTCAAAGACAAAATAATTGCAGAAGCTAAACGACAAGAGCTAATTTATATAGAGGGTAATTGGTATTTTCCTCCCTCACGAGTAAATATGGAATATTTACAAAAAAGCGATACTCCGTATACCTGTCCCTGGAAAGGGGTCTGTCAATACTTTGATGTGTTGGCTGGCGAAGAAAATGCAAAAGACAGTGCCTGGTGTTATCCGGATCCACTACCTAATGCAATAGAACGAGTTAAAAAAGACTTTAGTAACTATATTGCGTTCTGGCGAGAGGTAACGGTAAGTCAGTAGATGGAGACAATAGTTTTGGGCGGTGGATGTTTCTGGTGCTTAGAAGCAACCTACCGATTGGTTAGGGGTGTTGAAAAAGTTATTCCAGGCTAACATTCGACCCTTCGATCATAGAACTAAGTGAATTGCTTGAAATATTTTGGATTATTCATGATCCTACAACTATAAATAGACAAGGTAATGACGTTGGAGAGCAATATCGCTCGGTCGTTTTATATGATAACGATACTCAAAAGCAGGTTGTCGAAAATTCGCTCGATTACGCAGAACATCATAATTATTTTCAGACACATCCTGAGCAGTCTTATTGTCAGCTCGTAATAAATCCTAAATTGCAAAAATTACGTTCTAAATTTGCCAGTAAGTTAAAAGATGACTATTAAACCCTTTGCGATAAAATATATTCCTAGAATAAGGCATATCCATTTGATGCTGGCTTTGTAGTTTTTGTTAAGTATTGGGTCGACGCGTTGTTCCAGAAACTTAAGCGCATCAGGCCGCTTTAATGATGCTCCAAGAAGGCCAAGAAATGGCAACATACCAATACAAATAGTCCAAAATACCCCAAGTAAAATCAAAATGTAGTTATCGGTATATTCTTTAATTAATTTTGTTGCAGCGAGTATTCCAATTATGCTCGTGAAGCTAAGCGCAGAGCGGAAAAATGCAAAACTAAAAATAGATGCGTATGACAATGATGCTGTACTTTTTTTGAAAGCTTCGGCCGTTTTTGCGGGTAAATCCTGGTGATTTATAAATTGTCGGATAGCAATAAGTATCAAAATTATACCGATCGCAATATTCACAACAGGAGAAAGTTGAATACTGCTATGGAATGGCTGTAAGTATGTGTCTTCCTGAAAAATGACAGCACCAACTAGGGCAAATAATATAAGTGGAGTTGCTACACCGATCATAAAAATCAACGTATTTAACAGGGGTTTTTTAGATTTAAGGATAATTACTAACTCAGAAATAAGTAGTAGAGGGTTGAATGCAACAAATATGCCTAGAAAACTTAATTCTAGTACTAGCACCATAAGCTTAAGTAAATTCTCCATGTCGTATTAATAATACTTCGGTAGTCCGCCAAGACCAAGTGTGATAAAGTTGTTGCATGGCTACAACTACTAAATCAACCAAGGCAAAGACCAAAACTGCAAAACCTAAATCCACCAAAACCACAAAGCCTAAAACAGCTAGTGCAAAAACACAAAAATCCACGACAAAAAAAGCTGTCCAAAAATCAGCCAAAACGGCTGCAGTTATTACTAGATCTAGCAATGGTATGCTGCAAAAACTATACGCAATTAGTATTGCTGTGTATGTTGCGATTTTTGGTGCCGCATTGTTTCTTATGGGACAAAAGAGTTATCAACTAAGTATTGGTTATTGGACTCGAGATGAGCTCGCAAGTAAAACTTCTACGGTTTTTGCACCCGCGACACAAGGCTTAATCGATGTACAAATTCGCTGGGTTGTCATGGCGATAGCTGTCGTTTCTGTAGTTATGCCAGTACTTTATTTGACTAGACTAAAGAGCTATCACCAAAAAGCCATGAAGAATAAAGTTCTACCAACTCGCTGGCTGGATATGGCGTTAGTCGGGGCTATTATGCTCGAAACCGTAGCAATTGTTAGCGGTGTTTTGGATATAGGAACGCTGAAATTAGTCGGTGGTCTTATGGTGGTGACCTGTATTCTTGGCTGGATGGCCGAAAAACGAACTGCCGAGGCTGGACGCCCGGCAACTGCAAAGTACTACTTAAGTATGCTTACAGGATTATTGCCTTGGGTGTTAATTGTACTCTATGCAATTGCTACGCCCATCTATGGGGCAGTTAGGTCGCCATGGTACGTCTATACTCTATATGCGGTGATGTTAATTGGCGCTGGTCTAATCGGAAGTAACCAACTCAAGGGACTTAGGGGTAAAGGTAAGCAGGCCAATTATGAAGTAGTGGAACAGAATTATGCCACACTCTCACTGTTGGTACGTACCGCTTTTGCTGTTGTTCTCATTGTTGGCCTAATGGCCAAATAGTCTATGACTGAACAAGTAAGAATATCCAAGCTTGTTCATGGCGGACAGGCTATCGGTGATCTAGCTGATGGCCGTAAGGTATTTGTTTGGAATGCATTGCCTGGAGAGTTGGTAGAAGTTCAGATTACACGAAAAAGAAAAGACTATTGTGAGGGAATCGCCGAAAAAATTATCGAATCGTCGCCTGAACGCGTTTCACCAAAAGACGAAGCATACTTAAGTACTAGCCCTTGGCAAATACTTGATTTCGAAGCAGAAAATAAATATAAGAAAAATATATTGGAAGAAACATTAAGCCGCGAAAAGATTAGTTACGACAGGGAAATATCATTATCCACTGATAACAAACAGTGGCGTTATCGTAATAAAATGGAGTATTCTTTCTGGGCTGACGAAAGTGGTCTTCATCTGGCTTTATTTAACAGAGGTAGCCATGGTAAACGTATTGTCCCTGGTAGTAGTATTGCGCGCAGGGAGATCGACGAGACGGCTACCAAAATTCTAGTAGAATTAAATAAAGCCCAAATTCGAGGCAGTCAATTAAAGACATTAGTTGTTCGCTGTAATCAGCAGGGCGAGACAGTTGCGGCGCTGTTCGTGAAGGATGAAGAATTTCCAAAATTACCGAGTTTACAGGCGGACTGCATAGGAATGGTAGTGTGTTATTCTACGCCGAAAAGTCCAGCTAGCGTACTGACGCGTCAGCTCTATAAATTTGGCGACGTAACCTTATCTGATGATCTTTTAGGAACTAATGTTAAGTATGGTGTTAATTCGTTTTTTCAAGTCAATATACCGGTATTCGAGTTAGCCTTAAATCGCATAGGTGAGTATTTAAACGGTTGCGAAAAAATTGATCTGTACTGTGGTGTTGGTTCGATTGGAGTTGCGCTCGGTAGTACAGAAGTCTTTGTTGATACCGACGCCCAAAACTGTGAGTATGCACGAATTAATGTAGCGAAGAGTGGCAAGGTGGTTCATGCAAACTCAGAGTATGTATTAGATTATGTTTCGGCCAACCAGGCACTTATAGTTGATCCGCCGCGAGCAGGTATGCATAGAAAACTAGTAGATAGAATTAATGAGGTTAAGCCGCTGATGGTTGCTTATCTTAGTTGCAACCCCAGCACGCAGGCTCGTGACCTTTCGTTACTCGAAACAAACTACGAATTAAAAACCGTTGAGGGTTACAACTTTTTCCCAAAAACACCACACATAGAATCGTTAGCTGTTATGATTAGAAAATGAGGCTGCACAGATTTTATATTAGCTCTGAAACCAAATTGAAGCACGATTTTTGGTTACACGACCAAGATGTAATTAATCAGTGGCGTCGGGTCTTGCGATATCGTGATGGGCAAGAAGTGGTTTTGTTTGATGGGCTTACAGAAGATCGGCTTTATAAAATTGTTGAGCTGACAGAACGTGAAGCTCATTTGCAACTAATCACAGAAATGAAACGACAAGTTCCGAAAAAAGAGGTCTACTTATTTTGGTCACTATTAAAGAAAGATAAGAATGATTGGGTATTGCAGAAATGTACAGAGTTGGGGGTTAGTCACTTCGTCCCATTACTGGCAGATCGATCAGAAAAGACAGGCTTCAATGTTGAGCGTGCCCAAAAAATTATTTTAGAAGCGGTCGAGCAGTGCGGAAGGAGTGACGTACCAACTGTTCGAGAACCATTACTTGTTAATACTGTGCTTGAAGAGTTCGCGGATAAGATACCGCTTTTTATTTGTGAGCGGGGTGAAGAAAGTTTAGCTAATGATTTTGACAGTCTTGGTTTCTTAATTGGTCCAGAGGGTGGCTGGTCAGATGCCGAAAAAACTTTATTCAAAAGTCGTGGTTTATTGCATGTAAATTTACATGATTTTACTCTTCGCGCCGAAACCGCCTGCGTCTCTGCGTCAGCATTGCTGTTACAATAACGTCTATGGCTAATAATTATTGGAGTGAGCGTAGCAAACCTTATGAGCCTGGTCAGGTAAAGCCTTTTAAGGTGAGCCGAAGTAAGATCGAGCTCTTTATGCAGTGCCCACGTTGTTTTTGGCTCGATGTACGACTTAAGATTAAGCGTCCTGATGGTCCACCGTTCAATATTAACAAAGCCATAGATGAGCTATTTAAAAAGGAATTTGATGCTCACCGTGCTGCCGGTACAAAGCATCCTCTACAAGAAAAGTTTAATATAGAAGCCAAGCCATACGCCCACAAAGATATTGATAAGTGGCGACACAATTTTACTGGAGTATTTACTGTCCACGGGCCAACAAACTTACATATATTTGGTGCGGTAGACGATGTATGGGTAAACGATAAGGACGAGCTCATAGTTGTCGACTATAAAGCGACCGCTAAAGCTGAACCTGTAAAAGCACTAGGTGCTGAGGGTACTTGGCATGATAGTTATAGGCGGCAAATGGAGATCTACCAATGGTTATTGCGCCAAAACGGCTTCAAAGTTAGTGACACGGGTTATTTTGTCTATGCGACAGGTGACATGAACGCAGCTGAATTTAATGACGTAGTCCAGTTTAATACACATGTCTTTCCGCACAATGGTTCCGATGAATGGATTGAACCAGTAATAAAAAAGATGAAAGCTTGCATGGATAGCGAAGTAATGCCAGATGTTGGTGTCGCGGCGATGGGTGGCGAGTGCGACTATTGCAATTATGCCAAGAGACGTACAGAATTAACGTTAGATCATATAAATAAAACAAAATATGGAAGACAAAAAACTTAATTCAATAGATTATAGGCCGCTTAACAATATGAATAGCGCCTGGTCGGAGACGTTGCGAAGCATTTTTAAGGTACCACCTTATGTCTCTATAGTTATTCTTATTTTAGTTTCGTGTGTGGCGTTCTACTTTTTTGGTCAGTTTGCTATTATCGGCATAGTTCTAATTTATGGTGGCATTTCGTCGCGTGTTTTGAAGCGTAAGGCGAAAATATGGCGTGATTTTGCAGCAGCTAATGGATGGTACGTAATTGAAAAAACCCAGGTAGACCCTTTATACATTCCGCCTGGTATTGCTGGTCAGGGTCATAGTGCAAAAATGGGTGACGTAGTTCATGCGCAGATTGACGATCATGAATGTGATGTATTCATGTATCAATTCACGGTTGGTTCAGGCAAAAACAGTCAGACTCTCTTCTATACGGTTGCTAGAGTTGCCTTAGCTCGTCAGTTCCCACATATAGTTTTAGATAGTAAGGCGACGTTCTCGCTTCGAGACAAAACAGATGCAAAAGACACCGCCTCACTAGAAGGGGACTTTAATCAGTATTTTAATCTTTTCTACAGAAAAGACGACCAGATCAATGCTTTAAGTATAATCACGCCCGATGTCATGAAAACTCTTATTGAATATGATAAAAGCCAGGATATCGAAATAAGTGGTAGTTTTTTGTTTTTTATGGTTAATTCTGATCTTAGAACTGCAGCAGCATTACCGAGTCTATTTAAGTCGGTAGATGCTTTATCTGATGAAATAGCTCATAAGGCTGAGACTATTCAATATAAAACTAACGACACTCAAGCCGGCCTAGCGCTGGCACCAGTAGTTAATCAGTATATGAAAAGCGGCAATATGGTAATGGATGGTTTAGTAAAAACCCTAATACTCATATTGCTAATGCCAATAATATTTATGATATTTGTTGGTTTCGTTATTAACTTTGCTAACTGATATCTAATTCTAGTTGGCTGGTTGTTCTTCTGTGGGCTGTGTATCTTGAATTGAGTCTGGATTAGCTTTTAGTTCAGTATTGCTCGATTGAAGATTTAGAATTTCCCACTTAGCAGTTGGTTTAGGTCTTTCTAGGATGATCCTTAGATAATAGTCATTATCGTTTACGATTGATTTATAGACTATAACACTCTGGGTTGAGTCTTTAACCTTTGGCTTATCGTGCCAGTGAGTAGAAAGTTCGAGTTTACCAGGATAGAAAGGGTGGATTTTTTCAATAACTTGATTGAGTTGTTCTTTTGTCGCCGAATCTTTAAAGCCGTTATTGGTCATGCTGTAGGCTTTATCAGTGTTTTTTGCTTGTATTGTTTCGGTAAAACGTCTTGCGGTACGAAGGTCAGCGCTAGCTGCAAGCTGGTTGTAGATGTATAAGTAACTACCACCAATTGCTATGACCAGACAAGCGGCGAAGACAGTACTTATTAGAACTACTTTAATAAATCTTCTGATTCGCGAGCTTTTTATTAGGTGTTTTCTCGGTTTTTTTACCTTCTTTGGCTTCTTGGTATTAGTAATTGGCTGTTGCGTGATAGGTTCGGGCTTTACAAATTGTGTCTTTGGTTCAATAGTCTGGGGTTGAGGTACCGTAGCTGAAGATTGTGGTTTATGGGGTGGTGCTTGCTGAGTAGGGGCTGGGGTTGGAGCTTGCTGTAAAGGTCTAGATTGATAACGGTCGAGCTGAGCCCGCTGTATTTTAACCCTTGGTCTATTTGGTCTTTCACCTGGACGCACTACATCTCCTATTGTTGCTTATGTTATTTCATACTACCAAATATATTCATTAATTTGGAATCTCAACATGGCCGACTGGTGACATATCGCGTATAATATAAGTATGATTGATATTCAGTACATTAGAGATAATCCAGAGATTGTAAAACAAAAATCTGAGCAAAAAGGGTACTCAGTTGACATAGATGAATTGCTTAGACTTGATGTTGATCGGAAGAAGTTGCAAGCACAGGTTGAGGAAGTACGAACACGTAGGAACTCTCATGCTCAGACTATAAAGCAGCAGGGTAAGCCTACAGCCGAACAGATAAAATATGGTGCGGCAATTAAGGCCGAGATGGAGAGGGTTAATTCTGAACTTACAGATGTTGACTCGAAGTGGCTAGAGCTTTTGAAGCTTGTGCCAAATATGCCCCTCGACGATGTTCCGGTGGGCAAGTCAGAGGATGAAAACGTCGTCACCAAAACGGTTGGCGAGCCAACGAAATTTGACTTTGAACCAAAAAATCATGCCCAAATTGCTGAGGCTAGGGGGTGGCTGGATAAGGAGCGTGCTGCCAAGGTCGCTGGATCCAGGTTTGCCTATATAAAAGGTGATTTGGTTAAGCTGCAGTTTGCCATCGTACAATTTATAATGGATAAGCTATCTGACAGAGATTTTTTACGTGAAGTTATCAGTGAAAATAACCTACAGGTTTCCGATAAGCCATTTATACCAATCTTGCCACCTTTCATGATAAGAACTGAGCTTTATGATGCTATGGACAGATTAGAGCCACGTGATGATAGGTATAAAATTGAAGATGAGGATTTATGGCTACAGGGTAGTGCAGAGCATGTTTTGGGTAGTATGCATGCCGATGAAATACTCAACGAAACTGAGTTACCCTTAAGATATATTGGTTATGCTTCGTCTTTTCGTCGCGAAGCTGGTACGTATGGAAAAGATATGGAAGGTATGTTCCGAATGCATCAGTTCGATAAATTGGAGATGGAGAGTCTGGGTTTTGGTGAGGCTGGCTTACAGGAGCACCTATTCCTGGTTGCGATTCAAGAAAAGATTATGCAAATGCTGGGTATTCCTTATGAGGTAATGAATAAATGCACGGCTGATATTGGTAAACCGAATGCGCGTGGTGTTGATATTAACGCATGGCTACCTGGTCAACAAAAGTATCGCGAAACACACACTGCAGACTACATGACCGACTATCAGTCTAGGCGCCTGAAAACACGCGTTCGTCGTAGTGATGGCAATGTTGAGCTTGTGCATACAAATGATGCTACCGCTTTACCGCTTAGCCGTGGCCCGATTGCAATAATAGAAAACTACCAGACAGAGAGTGGGACAGTAATAGTCCCCGACGTTTTGAAGCCGTACTTAAACAAAGGAGAATTGTCATGATCAAAAAACTAGAAATTAATGGTGTCCATACAGTTCTGAACGACGACTTAAAGAAGTACATAACTAAGAAGATTGGCAAGCTCGATAAATACTTACCAAGGGCAGCCCGCGAAAGTGCTCATGTTGAGGTTTTTGTGAAAGAGTCAAAAATCAAGAACAAAAAACAGTGTACTTGTGAAGTTGTATTGCACTTACCTAGTGACAATATTGTTATCAAAGAGAGTACGCTTAATATGTTTGCAGCTGTTGATATTGTTGAATCTAAGCTAAAAAATCAAATCAAGAAATACAAAGATTTGCATGGCGTGCGGGCTGGGCGAAAAGATACTATTGTTCGCCGAGCGTTTGGTAAAATCGTAAAACGATAAACTTTACAGTATAAAAATTGTCATAACACTAATGCTTGCAGGTGGCATTAGGTGGGCGTAAAGTTAATCCCAAATAAGGAGGCTGGAAGTGGAGCTAGGTCACGAAATTATAGAGGACAGGGAACCTGTGGTTTTTGATATCACTACTTTGCCTGAGGGATTTAATAAGGGGACTATTGATGAAATTCACGCGGCTTTTGTATTTGACCGAGTTGCTTTCGATGATGACTTACATACAGCTGTCGCTAGGCAACATGGCATAAATGAGCAGGGTGAATTAGATGTCAGGATGTTGGCAGCTACTGAGCATGTAGCTGATTATCTTAGAGATAAACAGGATCAGCCTATGATATTGGTGGACACGGCGTTCGAGGAAAACAGTGAACGAGACTTTGTGTTTATGCATGGTTATATAGCTACAGTTGATAGTGTCGATGAACCCGTTGGTATGGTTAGGGGCTCTAGGGATAACAGAAAGCAGTCTGGAATTGCGGTTACCGAGGGTTTCACTAGACTACATGGATATTGTGATCAGAATGGAAGTTACAGGTCACAATATCTCACCGACCAGGATGGAAGTACGGCCGTGCCACTTTCGAGTCGTGAAATTGTTATTGGGTGGCCGGGTAAAGACAGCCAGAGAGAAGAATTGAGTTTCAGGCAAGAAATAGTAGCTGGACAAGATATAGTTCCATGGATTGAAACAACCTTTTCGGAGGATAATCGCTACACTTTCTATATGGATGTCGTGCAGTCGATTGTTCGGCACAGAAACTCAAGTAAAGATTTGAGCGTCCTTGATTGCTTGCTCGTAGAACCATATGTAACCCTTGCTAAGCGTGAGCGCGACACCCTAAAAGATATTGAACAGACACTCAAAGGTTACGATTCAAAAGTTAATAACCTACGTAAAATGATTGATGGTGCAGTAGCTGAGGCCAATCTAACACTTGGCGAATTAGATTCGCAGTACAGAGACATAAAAGGAGTAGTACCTCAATCATCAGGCAGTTATCCTTTACCAATTACAAGCCCTTTGGACTCACCTTATGGTTCGCAACTAAAGGAGCGTCAATACGCTATTGATTGGTACCAAAATACTTTAGGGCCTCTCACTCTCCGGGCAGCTCAAAAAGAAGTTTAGACTGTTGGTAAAATTACTGTGCACAATTGACCTCTATTAAGGTACAATAGGAGTATTATTTTGATCACAGTCAAATCTTAAAGAGGGAATTAGGTGAAGAAAGTACTGAAACGGGTTTTGGGCGACCCACAAATCCGAACTATTAAGCGGCTTAAAAAGCGCGTTAAGGATATAAACGCACTAGGTCCTAAATATAAAAAGCTTTCCGATAAAAAGTTGGCTGAACAAACAGCTCTTCTGAAAAAAAGACTAGGGAAAGAATCATTAGATAAGATACTGCCAGACGCTTTCGCGGTCGTTCGCGAAGCTGCAACAAGGACACTTGGTCAGCGTCATTTCGATGTGCAGCTAATTGGTGGTATGGTGCTGCACGAAGGCAGTGTGGCTGAGATGAAGACCGGTGAGGGTAAAACACTAGTTGCCACCTTGCCAGTTTACCTAAACGCACTGACAGGCAAAGGTGTTCATGTCGTGACTGTTAACGACTATTTAGCTCAACTTCACGCTGGTTGGATGGGTCAAGTATATGATTTTCTAGGTCTTAGTACAGCTGTAATTATTGCCGACGAATCGTATATATACGATGCCTCATACACTAATAATGATCACTACGATAAGCGCATGAAGCCGCTCAAGCCCTGTACTCGCCAAGAGGCATACAACGCCGATATAACCTATGGTACGAATAATGAATTTGGATTTGATTACTTGCGAGACAACATGGTTCGTGAGGTTGATCAGTTGAGGCAAAGAGAACTGCATTATGCAATAGTAGACGAAGTAGACTCTATACTTATAGATGAAGCGAGGACACCGCTTATTATTTCAGCTCCATCTGTAACTAGTGGTAATGCCTATGCGCAGTTTAGCAAAGTAGTCCGGCAGCTTAAAAAAGACGACGACTACGAAGTTGATGAAAAACGAAAATCAGTTGTTCTTACTGACGATGGTATTGAGCATGTTCAGAAGATTTTGGGTGTCGAAAGCTTATACGGAACAGAAAATATTCGAACAATTTATCACCTTGAACAGGCACTAAAGGCTCAGGCGCTATTTAAACGAGATAAAGATTACGTAGTTACCAGTGATGGCGAAGTCGTTATTGTGGATGAGTTTACCGGACGCCTTCTAAAGGGCAGACGATATAACGAAGGTCTACACCAAGCAATTGAGGCCAAAGAAGGTGTTGAAGTTCAAGAAGAGTCCATGACATTAGCCACTATTAGCTTTCAAAATTATTTCAGGTTATATGAAAAACTAGCAGGTATGACCGGAACAGCCCAAACCGAAAGCGAAGAGTTTCACCAAATATACGAATTAGACGTTGTTGAAGTCCCATCAAATAAGCCATTGGCGCGTATTGATCAGGCTGACCGTATATATAAGACGGAAATGGGCAAGTTTAAGGCCATAGTGCGAGAAGTCCAAAAACTACATCATAAAGGCCAACCGGTTCTTATTGGAACAGTATCGATTGAGCGAAACGAAGTGTTAAGTGGGTTACTTAAAAAGGCTAAGATTCCACACCAAGTACTAAATGCTAAGAGTAATGAAAAAGAAGCGGCAATTATTGCTAAAGCTGGCGAAAAGGGAGCAGTAACATTAGCCACAAACATTGCTGGTCGTGGTACGGATATTATGCTCGAAGAAAGCGTTAGGAAGCTGGGTGGATTGTTTGTGCTTGGTTCCGAAAGACACGAATCCAGGCGCATAGATAATCAGTTGCGTGGTCGCGCTGGCCGTCAGGGTGATCCTGGTATGACACAGTTTTATGTTAGTACCGAAGATGACCTCATGCGTATTTTTGGTGGCGAAAGAATCGGGTCAATAATGGAACGCCTCGGTGTTGATGATGAAACGCCAATTGAAAATCGCGTAATCTCAAAGTCACTTGAAGCTGCTCAGAAAAAGGTTGAGGGCTATAACTTCGATGCTCGAAAAAATGTGGTCCAGTACGACGATGTCATGAACCGCCACCGTAAAGCTACCTATACTATGCGCAAAGAAATACTCATGCAGACCGATATTAAAAAGCGCATAAAGCTGTTTATACAAGAGGAAGTGAAGAGGTTAGCAAATTCACCACTACTCCTATCTGATAAGTTCGAAGAAGCTGTAACAAGTGTATTCCCGTTCGATGAGGATACCCTGGATAGGTTGTTTGATACTGAAGCAACGAAATTCGGTAAAGTACTAGAAACAGAAGCGTTAGAATTGTATGAATCTAGAGAGATGGCCTTTGGCGAAGAGGTTATGCGCAAGGTGGAAAGAGACATTTATCTCCAGATTCTCGACAATCTTTGGATGCAACATTTAGAAAACATGGATCATATGAAGGAAGGTATTCATTGGATCTCTGTCGGACAACGCGATCCGCTTGTTGAGTATCGTCGTCAAGCACAACACATGTTCGAAGAAATGCAGGAAAGTTTAAGACAAGAAGTCGTTAGAGCTGTGTTTAGTGCAGCGCCAGTAGATGAGGATGAGCTTGATGAGCCTATTGAGACGGAGCTTACCAAAGCTGCTCGTAAGTCGGTAAGTAATGCGGATCAGATAATTGAAGCCGAAGAATTCCACGAAACAGACTTTATACCTCAACGCGTCGAACAAGCCGCAAATAAACAGGCGCATGACAAAATCAAAAAAGCTCGCAAGGCAGAGCGAAAGCGAAAAAAAGCAGGTAAGCGCCGTAAGTAGCGGTCATATCAACACATGAAACACACAGTCAGTGAGGTTGATTTAAAAAATGGCGCCAAAGGTCTGTTTATTAATATTCCAGATGCAAGCGTCATGACCTTTGAAGTAAATTTTAGGGCCGGCGAATACCTTGTGTCGGAGGATAAGTGGGAAACGCCACATCTAATGGAGCATGTTCTGCTTGGCGCGAACGAATTAATACCAAAGGCTCGTTTATTCCAAGCTGAGTTTGAGAAAAACGGAGCATATAGCAATGCTAGCACTGGGACTTACGATATTAATTATGAAGCTGAGTGTGCTGATTTTGAATGGGATCGCGTAGCAAGTATGTTGCTGACGGCAATCAGTAAACCACTTTTTTTACAGGAAGAGTTTGATGCTGAATATGGCAATGTAGTCGAGGAGCTTAACGCAAGATCGAATAACCATTTTCGACACTTAAGCTTAGCCCTAAGGGGGGAGTATGGCTACAAAGTTCTTACAGATCAAAAAAGATTAGAACTCATAGAGAACGTCAAACTAGATGACATAAAACAGCACTATGAGACCACTCATGTTTCTACCAATATGCGCTTCATAATCGCTGGCAAACTGAATCCAAAACGAAAAAAAATACTAACAGAACTACTTGATAATATTGAGCTGCCTCGTGGCAACAAGCGTTTTATTTTACCCAACGAAACCCCAAAATCACTCAAGAAGCCACTATATTTGCATAATAATACAATTGATAACATGTATTTTTACATAGACACTTTTATGCGTAGAAAAATGACCAATGAGGAATCCGATGCCCTAAGCCTTATCAATACTATGCTAACGGAGACGCTGTATTCGCGAATATTGGGTGAAGCGCGCGAACATGGCTTGGTATATCATATGAGTTCCGGAATCGGTCAATCAAAGTCTAGTGCAAACTGGTGGTTTGGTGCACAAATCATGCCCAAGAATGCAGAGAGGCTATTTTCGATAATTAATAGGGAATTAACCAAAGTGTTTGATGCTGATATTTCAAAAAACGATATTGTAGCAGCTAAGCAGTATTCACTTGGTCGTTATCAACGTAGTGGCCAGACAGTTTCTGGTGTTGCAGCTGGTTATGCCAACAGATATTTTTTCGATGGTTACATCGAAGATTATTATCAATTTCCAGAACGCATCGAGGCGGTTGATAGAGATAAAATTGTTGAGATATCAAAAAACTTATTCCGAGAAAATGTATGGGGTATGGGAGTTTTAGGTAGTTGCGGTAACGAGTTTGTCGATAATCTTGTCCCAGATATAGAATCTCTCTGGCTAGATTGATATTACTGCTTATGTTAGTATTCTCTTAATACATAAGTTAATAGTCTAAAAACATAAATAATAATATGGACCCAAATCAAAGTCCCCAGCAAAACCAGCAGCCAGAGCAACAGCCAGTTTCTCCTGTGCTAGCCCAGGCGCAACAGCCACAAGTAGTAGACAATGCTCAGCCACTACCACAACAGGTTATACAGCCTTCTGCTCAGCCAGTAGTTAATAATCCCCAAGTTATAACACCAGCACCGTCAATTCAAGCGTCTGAAGGTTTGCCTTTGTCGGACCAGTCGCAAGTCGTGCAGCAACCTGGTCAGGTTCAGGCTAACCCAACTACCGCGCCAAGTGTAATTATAGATCAACCAATACAAGCAGCTCCTGATAACAGTGCTGGTTTATCAAATCAGCCACCGGTAGTTACGGCTATGCCTGGGCTAGCTACTCAGCCAGTAGCTCCTTCTTTAGGGGTTTCAGCTCCTGTGGCGCCACAAAATAATGAAACGTCCAATAAAAAGACCCCTCTTGTGACACTAGCGGCCCAGCTAACTTTTAGGGGTTCTGAAGAGCAAAAACCTAAAAGTCTAATCGCGAAAATATTTGGAATCATTATGATTATTATTGCTCTGGCTGCAAGTGCAGGCTGTATATATGCAACACAGCATATTAAAGGTGCTCGGCAAGCTATCAAAGAATACTCTAACCCCTATGCTGCGAAGAAGGAATCTGACACTAAAAAAGCTATCAAAGAAAGTGGCCCCGATACTCAAAAACTAAATGGTGACAAGCTTGATTTATCTAAACTATTCGAGGCAAGCATTGCCGAGCACGCTCAGGATATAAAAGGAAAAGTTAAAGAGCAAATTAATATTTCAGACGGGGTAAGTTTTGCTGTTACAGGTATTGAAAGAGGGTGGAGTACGGGAGATGATTATTACAAGCCCAGTAAGAATAAAGAATACATAAAAGTAGCTGTGACTGCGGGATATCGTGGCAAAACCGGTAGTGGGTCTGTTTCAGATTCTAGCTTCAAGTTACTCAACTCTAAAGGTGGCCTGCAAGATAATAGATATCTAAGCGATAAATTATTGCCAGACAATGAGCTTTCATCCGGGTCTACCACACTTAACCCAGGAGATGCACATAGTGGCTGGGTAGTTTATGAAATTGATAAAGGTGAACAAGTGACCTTGGTTTATGAGAAAAAGGGCTATAGTTATGCAGATGGAACGAGTAAAGAGTTTATTATGAAAGGATCGGTGGAGTTGAAATGATACTGACTGCACTAATATTCGCGGCATCAAAGTTTGAGCCATACAAAGTTGATCTAGATCCGCAGTTTGTAATACCAATATTTTACTTTGTGCCTCTACTTATTTGTGCGCTGCTTCATAAATATTCACCTAAGATAATATATGCAATAGTAGGAGTTATTTTTACTGCGTGTGCAGCCTACCTCGCCTATATACTCTATCTTGACTACGCAATCTGGAAGTTTGTTATGCCTGTAATTGTGGTTTTTGGCGGCCTATCTGGACTGTCAGGTTGGATAAGATTCCTAATGAAAAAAATTAAAAACATTGGTGATGACGACTCTTACTTTAGCTAATCAAATCGTAGCACTGGTATAATTTAATATATAATGCACGAAATTTCTAAGAAAGCTGGCGAGTTAGTCGGTCAGGTTGATGTAGTTGTACAGCAGCTGGACTTGGCGAAACTAGAAAATGACCTTGAAGCTTTGCGCAGTAAATCGCAAGCTCCTGATTTTTGGGATAATTCCGATTACGCTCAAGCAACTATGAAGCGTATTAGTAAGCTTGAATCACGAATTGAACCATGGAGAAAGTTGCAGACTGAACTTAGTGAAGTCTCAGATCTAGCTGCTATGAACGATGACTCCGTAGAGGGATTGTTAGAAAAACAATTGGGTGACATACAATCAAAGTTCGATGAACTAAAGCGAGGGCTTCAATTTTCTGGACCCTACGATGATAGTGATGCAATAGTCGGAATATACGCTGGGGCAGGTGGTACTGACGCTCAAGATTGGGCGCAAATGTTGTTAAGGATGTACGTTAGATGGACTGAGGCGCAGGGATATAATATTAAGATGATAGATGAGTCGGCCGGTGAAGAAGCTGGTATAAAAAGTGCCACATTTGAGATCGAAGGCAAATATATGTTCGGTAAGCTAAAAGGCGAGCATGGAGTACATAGGTTAGTGCGGTTAAGTCCGTTTAATGCTGATAACTTACGTCAAACAAGTTTTGCAAAAGTTGAAGTTATGCCAAAGATTGATAGTCCTGAGACATTGGTAATTGACGAAAAGGACCTGAAAATAGATGTCTATCGCAGTGGTGGACATGGAGGTCAGAGTGTTAATACAACTGATTCGGCTGTAAGAATAACTCATCTACCAACTGGTCTGGTTGTGGCTATACAAAATGAAAGATCGCAATTGCAAAACAAGGAAACAGCATTAACAATTTTGCGTTCACGTCTGGCTCAATTACAAATAGAGCAGCACGCTGAAAAAGTATCAGAGCTAAAAGGTCCAAATCAGTCGGCAGAATGGGGCAATCAGATTCGTAGCTACGTGCTGCATCCATATAAGCAGGTAAAAGACTTGCGTTCAAAGTACGAAACTAGTGACGCAGAAGGTGTTCTGGACGGAAAGCTCGATGAGCTCATAAAAGCATATCTAGAATCAACCCTTGCTCACTAATGATTTGCTATAATGCTTATACATGATTCTTTTTGATAGGGTAACGAAAGTATATAATCGCAGTAATACCGCCTTAGATCGCGTTAGTTTACATGTTGAGCCCAAGGAATTTGTGATAATTATTGGTAAAAGTGGCGCCGGTAAATCGACGTTATTAAAGCTTCTCACCAGAGAAGAGCGACCAACTAGTGGCAAAATCGTGGTTGGCGGCGTTGATTATGACAAACTAAAAGATAGAGACATACCATTACTGCGTCGAAAGATAGGTGTTGTTTTTCAGGATTTTAAACTGCTTCCTAATAAAACGGTATTTGAAAACGTGGCTTTTGCGCTCGAAATAGTTGGTTTTGGCAATAAAGAAATTAACCACACGGTTCCGCGTGTTTTGGATATTGTTGGATTGAAGGGCAAAGAGCGTCGCATGCCAATGGAGTTGTCTGGTGGTGAGCGACAGCGTGTTGCAATAGCTCGAGCAATAGTGCGACAGCCAAAAATTCTAATTGCCGACGAACCAACAGGTAACCTTGACCCGAAACATGCATGGGATGTTATAAAGGTCCTAGAAAAGATTAATCGTTACGGTACAACTGTTCTACTAACGACACATAATCAAGATATTGTTAATAAATTGAAGCGGCGAGTTATTACTATTAATGACGGTAAGGTCGAGAGTGATCGAGCTAATGCGGAGTATAAGCACTAATGAGACGAGGGTTAATATCTTTCAGTCGTGTTGTTAGAGCTGGTTTACAGAACTTTGCGCGCAATTTAACGTTAGCGATTGCCGCTATGGCAGTCATGTTTATTACTCTTACTATTGTTCTGTTTTCTGTAATAGTAAACGCGACCTTTGCACATACAGTTCAGCAGATTACTGATAAAATTGATATATCTGTTTACCTGATTGACGATATTAAAGATTCGCAGCGCGAAAAATTAATAAATGACCTAAAATCCATAGATAACGTAAAAAGTATCGAGTATGTGTCGAAAGACCAAGCTCTTGAACTATATAAGAAGCAGAATGCCGACAATATCGATTTGCTGGTTGCAATATCTCAAACCGATAATCCGCTTCCAGCTAGCTTGCAGGTTAAGCCGAAAGATCCAAATAGAATTGATGAAATAAAACAATTCCTTGAAAAACCCGAAATCAAGTCTTTACAATCGGATGAAACCTCATATTCTGGCGATCGAAAAGAAGCTATAGATAAAATTTCAAAGGCTACAAGGTTCTTTCGTGAAGCCGGAATAGTCGGTGTTATTATCTTCATGATGGTATCGGTTCTAATAATATTCAACACTATACGAATGGCAATATTTAACCGGCGTGATGAATTAACGATAATGCGATTATTGGGTGCCGGTACCTGGTATATAAGAGGACCGTTTATAGTTGAGACAGTAATATACGGAATAATTGCTGGAACTTTGTCGATTGTGGCAGTCGGCTCAATGTTTGCTGTTTCATCAAACGCATTTGATGCTAGTAGTCTTGGATTACTAGATATTAAGTTTGCCAGTGATTATTTTGCAAACCATTTCGCTACAATAGTGCTGGTACAGATAAGTATAGGTGTGATTATTGGTGCTTTTTCGTCTTTCATCGCAACCAGGCGCTATCTTAAGTTTAAGAGTTCAAAATAGGTAACAACATACTAAATGAAGCTAAATTGCAAAGACTTGTGTCTTATGTTAATATTAAACAGGTTATGCTAAAACAAAAAGCTCAACCGGTTATAAGAAGTTTAGGCACAAACATGCTTGTTCTTGTGTTGTTGCTAGTTTTTACCGGAAGTTTCTTAATAACACCTCTTGTAAAAGCCGATAAGTTTGATGAACAAATTAAGCAATTGTCAGCTGAAAATCAACAAAAGAAGGAGCAAGTTAACTCACTGGCCATAGAAGCTAGTAGTATTCAAGATACCATTTCTAAGTTGGAGGCACAGATAAGTGGTCTACAGGCTCAGATTACTGCTAATCAAGCCAAGAATGAAAAACTAAAATCCGAAATAGATATTGCACAAAAAGAACTGGACAAACAAAAGAAGCTTTTGGGTGAAAATATTAAAGCTATGTATTTAGAAGGGCAGATAAGTACACTCGAAATGCTGGCATCAAGTAAAGATCTGAGCGAGTTTGTTGATAAAGAGCAATATCGTGATGCTGTGAAGAGTAAAATCAAGACTTCACTGGACAGAGTAACCGATCTAAAGACTCAGCTTAAGAATCAAAAAGAAGCTGTTGAAAAACTTTTGGCAGAACAGCAGTCACTGCGTAGTCAGGTTGCTTCACAGCGGGCTCAGCAGGAAAGGCTTTTGTCTCTAAACCAGTCACAGCAAGACAGTTTCAATCAAGATATCCAGGCTAATCAAGATAAAATCAAAGAACTAAAGCGTCAGCAGGTGCTAGAAAACGTTAAGCTTTTTGGTGGTGGTGTTCAGCCTGGTATTCCTGGGGGTGGTGGTTATCCATGGGGTAACGCTTACTGTGCGCACACGGGTCAGGTTGGTGGTGATTGTTGGAATTACGACTGGGAATTTAATGGTAGTCCTTGGGATTCATGGGGTTATGGTTTTCGTAACTGTACAAGTTGGGTTGCATATAAGTTGGCTTCCGATGGCAAAGTAGGCTTTACGTACTTAGGAAATGCAACTAACTGGCCTAGTGGAGCAGCGGCAAGAGGCATAGCTGTTTCATATGGTTCTGGTGCTAGGCCCGGTGATGCAGCTGTTAGGCAAAGTGGATATTACGGACATGTAATGTATGTGGAGGCTGTGACTGGTGACGGCCAGGTAATTGTCAGTGACTACAACCGTATGGGCGATGGTTTATATCGTGGTCCAGATGGTGGTAGTGCGGCAGTGCTGAGTCAATCTGGTTTGGCTTTCATCCATTTCTAAGTTTTCTGTCGTAGCATAGATGTGAATGTGTAATAATAAACTGGTCAAAACATAGGAGGAATTAGTGTATAAAGAGGTAGTGTCCGATAAACCAAAGCGTCCGAAATGGCTTAAAACATTATTAATTACACTTGGAGTGGCTGGAGTTTTTCTGCTTGGGCTGTATATTGGAAATGGCAACATAGCATTTGGATCGATTAATCTTAAGAAAAATAACCAAAATACTTCTAAGTTACCGGCAAATCTTAATTACACTTCAGTTGAACAGTTATATGATGCACTAAAGTTGAGCTACGATGGTGAACTAGACCAAGCGAAGCTAGTTGACGGTATGAAGAAAGGACTGGTTGAGGCAGCTGGCGACCAGTACACGGAATATCTTAATGAAAAAGAATCAAAAGATTTCAACGACAGTCTTAATGGTACATTTAGTGGCATTGGTGCGGAATTAAGTAAGGACAACGATGCGATTGTAATAATTGCACCTATTTCTGGTTATCCTGCAGATAAGGCAGGGCTAAAGGCGAAAGATGTAATAGTTAAAATTAATGATGAAAATGCTACAAATATGTCAGTTTCTGACGCAGTTAAAAAAATACGTGGGCCAGAAGGAACTAGTGTAAAACTTAAAATTATACGTGGTGGCACTGAGGAAAAAGAGTTTACAATTAACAGAGAAAAAATAACTATTCCTAGTGTTGAATCAAGTATCGATAGTAACAATATTGGCTACATAAAAATAAGTCGCTTTGCTGAAGATACTAGTGCATTGACCGAAAAAGCAGCCCAAGACTTCAAAGCCAAAAACGTTAAGGGTATCGTAGTCGATTTGCGCAATGATCCGGGTGGACTACTAGATGCTGCCGTTGATGTTTCAAGTCTTTGGCTGGACAAGAATGCGCTAATACTACAAGAAAAGCGTGGTGATCAAGTAGTTAAAACTTACAAAGCCAAAGGTGGCCAAGTTCTAAAGGGAATTCCAACCGTTATTTTGATAAACGAAGGTAGTGCCAGTGCCAGCGAAATTACTGCGGGGGCCTTAAGGGACAACAAAGTGGCTACTTTAATGGGTGTAAAATCGTTTGGTAAGGGCAGTGTGCAGCAATTGGCTGACTTGCGTGGCGGCGGCGTTCTGAAGGTAACGGTCGCAAAATGGTATACACCGGCAGGTAAGAATATCAATAAGGAAGGCATTGAACCAGACACAAAGGTTGAATTGACTGAAGACAACGCGAAAAACAAGCAAGACCCCCAAAAAGACGCCGCCATTGAATATATAAACAAGAATTAGTAACTCGATGTTATAATTGCTTTATGTCAAAATATCCCGAAATTCGAATTAAAGATGCCTGGCTTTTACGAGAAAATGCCTCTAAACATTTGCATGAACTGTGGGGTAAAGATACGCAATTAGCTGACGATGCCTGGATGGAGAATCGCGTTAAACAGTATCAGAAAGCTTGGCAGACATACGAAAAAAAGATACTAAATGGCATGTGTGATTTGCTCGGGTTATCTTTTCGTCAAAATGTTATTGATGTATACATAGCACCTTGGTTCGGGGCATTTAGTGATCCATTAGTTATAGGAGTTATGCGCGAACCTGATCAATTTGTCGATACGCTCACTCACGAACTTATACATCGTCTTTTGACTGATAATAGTAGTATTCCATATGAGACAAAATTATTTCCAAATTGGCAAAAACTTTTTGGCAAGAATCATTCATTTACGACTATCGTCCATATACCGGTACATGCAGTACATAAAGCAATATATTTAGATATACTAAATGAACCCGAAAGACTAGAACGCGATAAAAAAAGTGACATTCAACACAATGCAAAAGACTATATTGCGTCATGGCAGTATGTAGATAGCAATGATTACCAAATAATTATTGAAAAATTGAGAAACAGTTATAAACATCTAGCAGATAAGTAACACTCTAGACCCTGGGAATTCCTGACGAAACAGACCAATGTAGCTTGTCGTGCAGATGTTTATGCTGAAATGTAGTTAAAAACTGTTTTCAAGAACGAAGTTCTTGTGGTAGTATCTCTTGGTAATGAGGGAGCTAACACGAGGTGGCAAAGCCGACTAAGTATGTATTTGTAACGGGTGGTGTACTTTCTGGATTAGGAAAGGGTATCACTGCCGCCTCAATCGGAAATCTCCTCAAAGCTCGTGGCCTAAAAGTAAACATCCAAAAGTGCGATCCATATCTTAACGTTGACGCAGGGTTACTAAACCCGGCTGAGCATGGTGAGTGTTTTGTGACTCATGATGGCGCAGAGACAGATTTAGACCTTGGACACTATGAACGATTTCTTGACCAAGAATTAACCAGAGGTAGCTCTTTAATGAGTGGTCGAGTACTGTTGAATGTTATTCAGGACGAGCGATTTGGCAGATACGAGGGCAAAACAGTACAATTTATTCCGCATGTGACCAAAGCTATTCAAGAGGAGATCCTTAAAGTTTCTAAGGGATTTGATGTTCATATTGTTGAAATCGGTGGAACAGTTGGCGACTATGAGGGTTTAAGTTTTATTGAAGCTATACGTGAACTTGGGTTTCGAGTTGGGCGCGAGAATTGCGTATTTGTACATGTAGTTTATGTTCCATATCTTGGTGCAAGTAACGAGTTCAAGACCAAGCCAGCCCAAAATGCCGTGCGTGAACTCAGGGGTCTTGGCATAGTGCCTGATGTACTGGTTGTACGAAGTGAAGAAACAGCTCCTAAATCGGCGATCAATAAGCTAAGCATGTTTTCGGGAGTAGCACCCGAGGCCATATCTTTACTGCCTAACGCATCATCAATTTATGAGGTGCCGCTTACACTAGAGGATGCTGGAATAGCGGGAGTTATTGCTAATAAACTTGATCTAAAGATGCATAAAGCCAACTTGAAAGAGTGGCGCGCTGTGGTGAAGCGAGCCGTAAATAATAATCCAAAGCATAAACTAACAATTGGTGTTGTAGCTAAATACATGGATAACACCGATACTTACATGTCGGTCTTTGAGGCATTAAAGTCGGCAGCAATGTGGAACGATACGAAACTCGAGATTAAGTGGATTGATGCTGAAAAAATTAAGAAAGATAAAGATATAGGCAAAGAGGCCAAGAACATTGATGGTTTAGTGGTACCTGGTGGTTTTGGTACCCGTGGTCTCGAAGGTAAAATTGCAAGTGCGCAATACGCCCTTAAAGAGTCAGTACCTTACTTAGGTCTTTGTTTAGGGATGCAGATGGCCGTGATCGCAGCTGCTAGGAATTATGGCATTAAAAAAGCTACTTCCATAGAGCTAGATCCAAAGAGTGATGAAAAGGTTATAGACGTCATGGAAGGTCAAGAAGGAAAACAAAACACTGGGGGCACCATGAGGCTTGGTGATTATCCATGCAAAATTGCTAAGGACAGCAGGGTTGCTAAAATGTACGGAACAACCAGTATAACAGAGCGTCATCGTCATCGATGTGAGGCTAATAATAAGTATCGTGATGAGTACGAGTCATGGGGAATACGTGCAGTCGGTACATCTCCTAATGGTAGTTTAGTAGAAATAATAGAAGCAATTGATCATCCATTTTTTGTTGCAAGCCAATTTCACCCAGAGTTCAAATCTCGCCCAAATAGACCACACCCAATGTTCGATGGGTTTATAAAAGCCATCTTGCAAAATACTAAGTAATCTGATAGCATAAGCGTCATGGATGCACAAAATCAAAAAAAGGTTTTATTAGTAGAAGACGATGATGCGCTAGCTAGTGTTTATCAGACTAGATTGCAAGCAGAGGGTTTCGATGTACAGCGCGTTCCAAATGGCGAAGACGCATTGGCAAAGACGCTTGAATACAAGCCAGATTTAATGTTACTCGATGTCATGATGCCTAAGGTCAGTGGCTTTGATGTTTTAGATATTCTTCGAAATACACCCGAAACAGCTAATCTCAAAGTTATTATGCTAACAGCCCTAAGTCAGGACGCTGATAAAGAACGTGCCGAGAGTCTTGGCGTTGACGACTATCTAGTAAAATCACAAGTAGTTATTGCCGATGTTGTCGAAAAGATCAAGCAACATCTAGGTGTCTAGTACCGAGTCCATTGTATTGAAATAACGAACTGTAGCATAGTACTATAGAGCGATAATGTTTTCGTATGAACTAGAATTTGACAAGGGCTTAAGTGAAAGTCATGAATTTATAGAAACTTACTTGCATGCTTCAAGCGGCTTAGAGACTTTCTTGGCAGACAAACATGATTATGTGTATTCTATTGCTTTTCCTGGCCAGCCTTTTGGCCTAGAGATAGTTTCAGAATTACGCAATAACTATAGAGGTGGCGAAGTATCAATAATGCAAATTCCCGATGATCCAAATCATAGGGTGATTTATTGGGCTGGAGCTTGGCTAATTACTGATGATAAAGGGAAGCCAAAAGAGGATGTTATTTTTTATGCAGTGGAGCATTACAATATCGAACAAAACGAATGGCATGAGGATACGAAAGTAGAGCTCGATAGAGCTTATATAATCACGAAAGAGCCAGAAAATATAGTAATAAAACCCCCTAAAGAATTACCGATAGCAAAAACTAGACTCCAAAAACTAGCCAGAAAATTAATCGTAAACAGAACATAGTAGCTAACTATTTAACTATAACAACATTGACTAAATAGCGAAAAACTGCTATACTCTTAGTGTAAAGTAAAAACAAAAAAATGAGCGAAATCCCAGGACCATCACCAGAACAAATGAATGTTGAAGCCTCTTTACCGCCAAAGACTGAGGTTTCGGGTTTTGATGCACCAGCAGAAGCTCTGGGTCTACAAAATATGAATTTTACAGTTCGTCGAAATGTTTATGATGGCAATGGTAATAAACAGGACGGCTTTACTGAAGAAACTGGCTGGTTTGTGCAAAGTACACATGAAATCCAAGACGAGGAGGGCAACCCGATTATGGTTGCTCGTATTCGAAAAAATGCTCCTGATCCTGGACAGACGCAGCCCGGTACGCCATATAAGGATATCTTGGCTTCCGAGCTTCAATCTTGGCAACATAATGAAGATGAGGCAGATATTGAAACAGTACCTAGACAAGAGCTCAATAGGTTAAAGAGCACAATGGGTGCCGGGCGCCAGGATATTGAAGATTCTAGCTCAGTAGAAGAGGCTAAAAAGTACTGGTACAGCCCAGAAGAAGCTGCAGCGATTGATAAATCAAAGTACTCGCAACACAATGAATCACAAGATCCAGCTGAACAGTGGTGGAATCAAGAACAGGCACAAGAGTCCAAAGAATTAGAAGCAAATCCAGAGATATCCAATGAGGTAGCTGAAGAAGTCGGCGAAGTAGCAGTTCCACAAGTGGTAGATTCATCATTTATAGATGGTGATCCACGTTTGGGTGGCGCTGGAGAACGAATAACCACTGGTACTAGTATAGAATCTGCTAAGCCGAATAGCCAAGATGCCCTAGGCAATGCACAAGAGAAACAAACAACAAAGTTAAATCCTGATGAGGTAATTGAAGGCGACCCACGAAGCGCTGCGGTAGCTGAGATAAATTCTGATTCAATATCCGAAGCAAGGGCTAAAGTTCAAGAAGTGTTTAAAAAGTCGGATCATGAAGCATCTGAAGTAAATAGTGGTACAGAAACCGAAAACTCAACAAAAGAAGATCTCAAATTGAACCATAAGCAACTGGATATGCTTCAAAGTATTACTCAAGATATTCAGCGTATGTCTGAAAATGGTGCACCACAATCAGAGCTGGACTATCAAGTTGGCGGTATGGTCAACTCTGTATTGATACAGACTAAAAGACTTGCCGAAGAAGGAAAGCCCGAGCCTGGCCTAGAATTGGCGGTGTTGTCTTTAGAGTTTGGTGCAGCGAGTCATTCTGATAGAGCCTTTAACGAGATAGCAAAAACTTTAGGAAAAGATGAGCGACGTATGTTTGGTATGTTTGCAAATCAGTTGGATGGTTTGAAAAGGCAGGGTATTAAGGATCCAGCAGAAGTTACATATCATTTACAGAAACAGATTAGGAACGCATTAGATGCTGTAGAAAAAGAAAGTAGCGAATTTGATAAGGATAAGATGAGAATGGTAATTATGGGTACTGCACTTGGCGCAGCTGTTGAATTTAAACACAAACAAGCTATTTTTGCGGAGCTTGAAAGCACATTCTCTAAACAAGGCCATTAATATTATGAGTGAAGTATTGATGCAAGCACCTCCACAAAGCGAACTTCAGGTAGAAAAAACTGCAGACTTAAATGCGCGCCAACTGGGACTTGAACCTGGTTTTATGGTTCGGCGTACATCTGGTGAAATGGAACAAGGCTGGGAAGTAGAAAGTATATCGACAATACCAGAAGGTGAGTTATATGCAGGCGAGCAGGCAGCAGTAATAATCAAAGAGACTACCGGTCCGGATGGTAACCCACAGATACTCGAAAAGACAGTGCGCGCTCACGATTTGCTTTCATGGCAAGAGTCCGTTGAGACGGATCGTAATCAGTCGTCTAGTAAGATGGGCAGCATTGCATTATCTAGTGATGTCGAAATAGTACCATTTAGCGTGACAGAAAATAACTTGGACAAAGCTAAGGCCGCCTTTAATGCCTCAAAAGAAAGTGATAACTACGCACACTTATTAGGCGGAAACGAACTGGATGATATTTTGGACAAGATATCACCAGCAGAACGCAAGCAATTTGAAGCTTGGCAAGTTGAAAACGCTGCAAATAGACCAAAGAAGTTAGCAGAAATTTTAGATGAAGCTGAAAAACGCGGCAATAATGTACCGTTCATTGCTAGAGAAAATATTGAAGAACTGAAAAATACTCTTGAAGCAACTGGAGTTAGTGATGTTTTTGCCACCGAGCCAACCGAGGCTGATATTCAGGAAGGCATTAGTCATGCGCGTGATTTGGTTTCTAGAGGGCTGGCTGGTAGTGAACTTGCCGCCGAGCCATTTATGAACAACGCGGAATTTCAAAATCTTACGGAGAATGCTATATCCAGACAGCCAATATGGTTGGAGGCACCGATATACGTTAACCCAGGGTCTATTAATGGTGCTGAAGGATTTGATAGCTGGGAGGGTCGTGGGTTGCATGGTGGGGACGAGGTAGCAATTCGTGAAATCGGTAGTTCTGCAGCGACACGCAGTAGTTTTGAGCAGATAGTAGATTATGCGACTAGAGATACACAGATAAAAACGAATTCTGATGGAGTACTGGACATATTTATTACGAAAAACGGAGTGAAAACCTACACAATAGGATCGCATCGCGCTGCGGCTGCTAAATTACGTGGCGAGCCACTTGGCTACACAGCCATTACAATATACAGGGTTTAAATAAGAGGGTTTTATTATTCTACGGTTACTTCGGTGCGACGAACGGATTTACCACTAAATAGGCGTACTTTGCGCTGTTGATATTTAACAACACCATCTTTTTCGGCATGAATCGTAAAGTTACGGCTCATGAATGTGCCTTTACCAGCTCTTTTAGTAGCACCAGTTTGTCGAACTATAATCTGACCAGTGTTTACTTTTTCACCACCAAATAACTTAACACCAAGTCGTTGACCGGGACTGTCATGAACGTTCTTACTTGAGCCACCTGCTTTTACTTTAGACATAATTACTTCCTTGTTAGTACTACGAGTTCGCGGCCGACAAATTGGCCTTCGCGGTGATAAATAAGTTTATCATTCTCCGCATGAACAAAACTCTGACGAGTATACCCCAATTCCTCGAGAGAATCAAGCACTTTAAGGTGTTTAAACCCATTATTAGTTTTCCAGGCAGGTACAGCGATACACATCCGGAAGCCCGGTTTGGTTTGTTGAGCTACATTCAGAAGAAATTTTCGGTGAATAACATCGACGTCTCGCATAACTTCTGATAATACTTCTATGTGTGGAGTAGAGGAGAAAGGGCGGCCCAAATACGTCTCAGCTGCTATAAAATCAAAATTTTTATGCCATCTGTATGATGTCGCGTCGCCGATCTCTGCTAAACAGGTAAATGAGGTTAGGTTAAGTTTATTAGTAAGCCAATCGATATTGTAATTTGTATATTCAATCATTCTGTTGTCGATATCTGTGCCGTAAACATTGAAACCCATTAGGGCTGCTTCCTGCAGTATTACGCCAGTGCCACAGAAGGGGTCAAGTAGAGTAGCCCCATGGTAATTACTACCATGTGAACCAATGTTTACGATAATTTGTGCTAGCTTCGGAGGTAGCATGCCAACTCTTGCATCGCGTTTGGGTCGTGCTTGGTCGCGCGCGGCATAAGCGTCAATATCTTGTATTGATACGGTTTGTGCTAGGTGAGTTTGATTTCCGTCTCGCAATAAAATAAGTTCCCAGCCATTTGATGATGTAAGTTTGTTACGAAGTACCTGAGCCGCGTTAAGCTCATTAGCGGTATTTGGTACTATCCTGACTGATTTGCCAGTTTCGCGAATCACTTTCTTTACTTTAAGCGCAGAGGCATTGATTTGTCTTGGATTAATATTGAATCCGTATACACTTACGCCAACATGCAACTTTCCTTCGGGTACAAACTTAACAAATTGTGGGGCAGCTTCTAGTAAATAACCTTGGACTTTACTCCAGTCTGAGTAGGGTAGGGTTGTGAGTAATTTACACACACGCGTACTGCCACCGAGTCTAGAAAAGGGTATATAGTCGGCAGGTTTGGCCGACAAGATAGCGAGCTTGTTTACTGGTTTTATCAGATCAGATCCAATAAGACTCTCTAGTTCGGCAACACCAATATCTGACTGGCGTCCAAGTATATATAGCGATTTCATACGACTAATTATACGGCTAAGGCGATCTTTTTAGGTATAATGTATACAACTATGGTAGAAAAAATTAAACGGCGTGGCTGGAAAACCGTACTGACGGTTATTACTCTTGTTGCATTGGTAGGTATGACTTATGCCTTACGTGAACAAATAAAACAGACCTTTAATAACTTGACTCAGGTTAATGCTTGGGTGTTATTACTGATGATACCGCTCGAGGTGTATAATTATCATTTTCAAACCAAGCTTTTCCAAAGAGTCTTTCGTCTGTTGAAAGTTGATGTCGCTTACAAGTTTATGTATCGCGTGGCGTTGGAGCTCAATTTTGTTAATAATGTTTTTCCTAGTGGTGGAGTTTCAGGTTTTTCGTATTTGAGTTTGCGTCTACATTCCAGAGACGTTTCTACGGCTCAATCGACACTAGCTAATATGATCAAACTTATATTAACTTTTGTATCATTTCAGATTTTGCTAGTGCTTGGTCTTTTTCTTTTAGCTATAGATGGGCGAGCTAGTGGATTATTAATTCTTGTCGCCGGATCATTGGTGACACTACTCATTATTGGTACATTTGTTTTCGCTTTTATCATTGGAAGCAAGCAAAGAATCAACTATTTCTTTTTAAACATTACAAAAATTATTAACAGATTGATTAAAATATTTTCTAGACACCCAGAAGCGATTAATGTTGCGAAGGCAAAGGCAATGTTAAACGAACTACATGATCATTACATGGAGATTAAGCGAAATTTGCGACAACTAAATCGTCCATTAGTATATGCGCTACTAGCAAATCTCACAGAAATTCTAGTCATATATTCTGTTTATGTAGCATTTGGACAGTGGGTTAATCCAGGCGCAGTGATCATAGCATATGCAGTAGCTAACTTTGCGGGTTTAATTTCTGTATTACCTGGTGGAGTTGGTATCTATGAAGCCCTGATGACCGCAGTATTAGCCGCTGGTGGCGTGCCGGCTAGTTTAAGTTTGCCAGTGACAGTCATGTATCGAATACTCAACATGGCTATTCAGTTGCCGCCAGGTTACATTCTTTATCACCGTGCTTTGAATGAAGAGCAGGGTAGTAGTGCAAAGCCTTAGCGACCAGGTCTGGTCGGTTAGTGACTTTGTAGCGGTCTGTAATCAGACTTTGGAGTTCGCATATCCATTCATAACTATTCGTGGCGAGATTTCCAATTATAAAGTCAGTAAAAATCGCTGGGTTTACTTTGACTTAAAGGATGAAAATTCTTCGGTTCGTTTTTTTGGTTCGGTTTTTAGTCTAAGCACGGCTATTGAAGATGGCATGATTGTTGAAGTCCAAGGCGCCCCAAGATTGCATTCTCAATTCGGATTCTCGATAACATTCCAAACAATCAAGCCGGTTGGTGAAGGTTCTATAAAAAGAGCTTTTGACTTACTGAGAGATAAGCTTAGTAAAGAAGGCATATTCGATCCTGATCGAAAGCGACCAATTCCTTATCCCCCGAAAAGCATTGGGCTTGTAAGTTCATCGGAGTCGGCGGCTTACAGGGACTTCGTTAAGATTGTTGGTGATCGCTGGCCATATGTAGAGATAGAAATTTACGATGTCCAAGTTCAGGGCGAAGCAGCTGTAGAACAGATAGTAGGCGCGCTTGATTATTTTAATTCTCATAGTCAGCATGACGCTTTAGTAGTGACACGTGGCGGTGGTAGTGCTGATGATTTGGCGGCGTTTAGCACGGAGAAATTGACGCGTGCTGTAGCTAGTAGCCGAATACCAACTGTTGTTGCTATTGGACACGAGATCGATATTAGTTTAGCTGAAATGGCTGCTGACTTAAGGGCTAGCACACCAAGTAATGCTGCTGAGCTGATTACGCCGGATAAAAAGCAGGTACTAATACAACTAAAACAAACCAATAATCACCTAAAATCTTTACTTACTTCAAAATTGGATGACCAAAAGAACGGTATTGCTAGGCTCAAACAACAAGCTTTTCAATCACTTCACGACAAGATGGCGTATGAACATGAGAAGCTTGCTTATCTAAAATCGATAGTCGTTTCACTGCACCCAGAATCTGTTCTAAAGCGTGGATACGCAGTAGTGCGCACCGAGGGTAAGTTGGTTAAATCGGCAGCTAAGCTTTTGGTTGGGCAGGAAATTGATGTTAGCCTCATCGATGGACAGCTAAAAGCACTAATTCAAAAAATTGAGTTAAAATAAAATCATGACCAAAAAAATTGATTATCAAGACAAGTATGAGCAGCTTAATCATCTAGTGGAAGAAATTCAATCCGGTGCGCTGTCTATTGATGAGGCAATAGGTAAGTACGAAGAAGCCGAGAAGCTAATAAACGAACTCGAAAATTATCTAAAGCAAACAGAACTCAGGATAAAGAAAATAACTAGCCCAACTAAGAGTTCTTAGAATGCATATCTTAAGTATTATTTGGGATATTGCTGTTGTATTGTCTGTGATAGGTTTTGTATGTTTTATTTTTGTTATTGCTTTCGGAGCTCCATTTTTACCAACCCTAAAACCGGAAATAAAAAATGCGCTTGATCTAATAGATTTGAAAGAAGGTCAGCACCTGCTTGAGCTAGGTAGTGGTGATGGCAGGATTTTGGTGGCTGCCGCCAAAAAAGGTATATACGCAACAGGTTACGAAATAAACCCACTTCTTGTCATTTACTCGTGGTTAATAACTCGAAGATATAGTAAGTATGTTAGCATTCGTATGAAAAATTACTGGAATATTAGACTACCTGAATGTGACGGAATATTTGTTTTTCTGTTACAACCTTACATGGAAAAACTTGATAAAAAAGTATCCAGCGAAATATCCACCTCTGTAAAATTAGTTAGTTTTGCGTTTACTATACCGAACAAAAAAATTAGCAAAACTCAAGGCGGCATGTATCTTTACAAATATCCTAGCAATAAGGTGTTGCGTAAGACAGTATAAGACATTATCATAAGCAGTATGCAACCAAACGCGCCACAGATGCCGCCGGGAATGCCGATGGCACCTATGGGGGGTGGAATCCAGCAACCCGCTATGCCTCCTATTAATAACATGCCCGGACCTAAACGGCAGTTTAATATACTAATAATCCCAGTGATAGCTCTAGTAGTTATCTGTATTTCTTTGGCTGGCTTTGCGTTTTGGTCATTCTCAGGCCGACAGGACTATAAAAATAACAGTGATAAAAAAGTAGCTGCTGCCGTTACGGTTGCGAAAAAAGAAACTGAAACTCAAAAGGACAATGAGTTCGTAGAAAAGGAAAAGATTCCCCATAAGTTTTATAAAAGTCCAGACACACTGGGAACCGTTGCGTTTGAGTATCCTAAGACTTGGTCGGCCTATATGGTGGAAGATGCTAAAACTAACGGTGGGACACCTCTTAATGGATATCTTCATCCGGACTATGTGCCATCCGACGATTCAGGAACGGACTTCGCTCTGCGTGTCGAAGTCATAAGTCGACCATACAGCGAAACACTCAAACAATACGAAGGAAAGATCAAACAGGGGAAGATAAAAATAACGCCCTACAAACCCGAAAAAGTTTCATCAGTCTTGGGTGTAAGAATGTTTGGAGAAATAATAAAAGGTCAGAGAGACACGATGATACTGCTGCCAATACGCGATAAGACTTTAGCAATCTGGACCGAGTCAGATAGATATCTTTCCGACTATGACAAGGTAGTCATGTCGACACTGACATTTTCACCATAGCTGATGGTATAATAAGTCACATATCTAGTAGGAGGGTAGCGAGACACTAATGTCGGCGCATCATATAGATGGTGACGAAAGGTTAACTAAGACTTTGGCAGAGCAGCTTAAGTTGTCTTTGCTGCAGATTGCGCGTCAGGCCGAACTCGATCCCAAGACAAATAACGCTTTAGATATCGCTCATATGGCACAGATGTCTTTACGCTTGATTGATAGCTACATACTAAGCACTGACGTACATATGCAACATTCACTAATACTAGAGCCAATATCTATAAAATCCGTTCTCTATGATACGGCAAATGATGTAACTAGTTATGCTCGAATGTATGGCTGTGAAGTAGAAACCCAATTAGATGGTAAGTTCATGCCAGTTATGGGGAATTCTACGCTATTACGTGCGGCCTTTACTTCACTTGCATCAGCTCTTATAGAGGCTCAGTCACCATCAGACGAACGGGGCAGCAAGGTTACGATCGCCACACATAAACATGGCGGTACCATTGTAGCTGGTGTGTTCGTTAACCAGTCTGGTCTTACAACTGATATGTTTCGTCGTGCTAGGGCTCTTTATGGATCTGCCCGACAACCAATGGTCAACAGTCTTCCGTCGGCAGCTGCAGGCGTTTTTGTAGCCGATAGTTTATTTAGTTCGATAGCCTCACCACTGAAGGTGGCAAAGCACAATAAACTAAATGGCCTCGCTACTGTACTGCTGCCTAGCCGACAGCTACATCTTATTTGATATGCAAAAACTTCTACTAATCGAGCCCGATTTCGTACTCGGAAGAATATACACTAAAGCACTAACAGATCATGGCTACGATACTACTACGGTTAAAGGCGCTCAGACGGCTATATCTGTCTTAGATAAAATGGATGACTTCGCAATGATAATTCTAGAAATTCAATTGGTTGATCACGGTGGCGTGGAGTTCATATATGAACTTCGATCTTACAAGGAGTGGCAAAATTTACCAATAATAATACATACAATGGTTCCACTATCTAGTTTGCAATTTCCTAAAAATTTTTATGATAATTTCGGGGTAGTAGAATATTTATATAAGCCATCAACATCCATAGATAAGCTACTGAACACAGTAGATAGTAAATTAGCAGTCAATACAAAATGAACCACATAACTACAATGGGCGTGGTTCTTCGTCGCGTCAACTATCAAGAAGCTGATCGCATTGTTAGGCTGATAACACCCGATCACGGTAAAATTTCTTTGATAGCTAAAGGAGCGCGGCGCACTAAATCGAAACTTGCTGGTGGTATAGAATTATTTTCAGTTAACGATATAACTTTCATTAAGGGTAAATCAGAAATATTTACGCTCGTATCAAGTCGCGGAGCTAATCATTTCCAAAACATCCTAAAAGATTTGGAAAGGACTAAAACCGGCTTTGAATTTATAAAGAGAATTGATAAGTTGGTAGAAGATAATGCTGGCGGAGAATATTTTCAAATCTTGGCGAACGCTTTTGAGGGGCTAGATCGCAACGATATTTCAAGTCAACTAGTTGAAGCGTGGTTCCTAATGAAAATTTTTGATAGTAGTGGACACGGGATTGAGCTTGATTTTGATGCTGATAGTAAGGGGCTGAAGGGTGGCTCGTCATATGATTTTGACCATGACACCATGGCATTCTATTCATCTCAGAATGGGGTGTTTAGCGAACAGCACATCAAGCTAATGAGGCTACTACGTAGCTCGGTCAGTCCATTAAGATTGGTTAGCGTGCAGGGTGTTGATGATTATGTTATCGAATGTGTCCAGCTCTGTCGGAGTATTGATAAATTCCGAACATAAACCATTGCTTTATAATAGTACTTATGTTAAAATATATAAGATTATGAACAGATTTGCTAGGAATGTGCTTTTGAGTGGTGGCGCTGTTGCTACTGGCCTATTAGTAGGTGCAGGATTGTATGAATTCGGTGAACGTCCCGATTTGCCCATGGAAAGAATTCAGGATTGTACTAATAGTTTTGCAAATAAAGACAGAGCCAGTGATATTCCAAAAGAATGCCAGGGGTTTAATCGGATATTTGAATACCATACCGAGCCAGTTGACGTTATTAATAGCAATAATGGACAGCACGAAGTTGCTGACGGTAAATTTTACTGGATTTTACCTAAACCAGAAGTGTTCGTAGGCAGAGCAAATGAAGTTAATGAACAAGATCAGAGGACGAAGTTACTTCGTGTGCTCGCATGTGGTGCTATTGGTGTTGCGGTGACTACTGGATTAAATTATCAAATTTGGCGTGGCAAATCTTGTACTGGTGGGGGGCAAGTTGATGAGAGTGGTAAAGCAGAACTTACATCTTTTGATATGTCCACAAACACGACTAAGCCAGATTTAGGTACGGAAATAAATCTAGCAGAGCCCACATCACAGCATGAGCGCGTATCTATATAAAAATTGCGAACCAATTCTGCTATAATGCTCTCTTAATATCGATAATAAGGAGAGAATAATTGAGAAAAGCTAAACGTTTTGCGATTTGTGCTGGAGCTGCAATGACTGCGCCGCTGGCCTTATATGCTGGTTTTGAGATATACGAGGCAAACGATAATCATGATATACAGCGATGCGCTGATGCGCTTGGCGATATTGCTACTGTTGCGGCTCAACCTCCAGAGGATTGTAAACCTAATGAGGCGGATGAATATAATGGCTTCGTGTATCATGTTTCAACAACCAAAAACTCTGGTGCTGAAGTTACGACTGCGTATTATGACATCCCATCGTCAGGTGACTACATAAGCAAAGCTACTACTCCAGAATATGAAAATATGAGACCACCACTTAGTGAAAAAGAAACTTATATGTATCTGGCGATTGCAACTATGGCGGGTGCTGCAGCTATGGTTTTAACAAGAGGTCGTGAAACTATTTTGTGGCAAGCCGAACAGCAGGACACGATATCCATATAAGCTTAGGTTCATACGCATTGGAATACTACTTTAAAGCAGTTATACTACTCTAATATGAGTGATAAAAAAACAGTTTCTATGGAAGATATTGTTTCTCTCTGCAAGCGACGTGGTTTTATATTTCAGGGCTCAGAAATCTATGGTGGTCTAGCCGGAACATGGGACTACGGCCCACTGGGCCTAGCGCTTAAAAAGAACATCATGGATTTGTGGTGGAAGACGTTCGTTGATGACCGTGAAGATATGTATGGTGTCGATGCCGCTATATTAATGAATCAAAAAGTATGGCAGGCAAGTGGGCATGTCGACACTTTTACTGATCCACTTGTTGAGTGTAGTGAGTGTAAGTCTAGGTTTCGTGAAGACCAAATAGATACATCAAAATGTCCGACCTGTGGCAAGTCTGGCTCTTTCAGCGAAGCGCGCCAGTTCAACATGATGTTTAAAACTAATGTTGGTCCGGTTGACGATGAGTCTAGTATTAGTTATTTGCGACCCGAAACCGCACAGGGTATTTTTACAAACTTTAAAAATGTAGTAGATGTATTCTATCCGGATTTACCATTTGGTATTGCGCAGCAGGGTAAAGCTTTTAGAAACGAAATTTCACCGCGTGATTTTGTGTTTCGTTCGCGTGAATTTGAGCAAATGGAGATAGAATATTTTGTTCAACCCGAGTATTGGGAGAAACTGTTCGAACAGTGGCGAGATGATATAAAATCATTCCTTGAACAACTTGGTTTACCTGAAAATAGAGTGCATGAGTTAGAGGTTCCAGAAAACGATCGTGCCCACTATAGCAAGCGCACAATAGACTTTGAGTTCGATTTCCCAATTGGTCGTAAGGAGTTACTAGGCTTAGCTTATAGAACCGATTTTGATCTTATGAATATTCAGAATGCTAGCGGCAAAAGCATGGAGTATACAGTTAAAGGCACGACGGATAAGTTTGTGCCACATGTTATAGAACCAAGCTTTGGCGTCGAACGTGCAATCATGGCTGTACTTACGAGCGCTTATACTGAGGACGAGGTTAATAACGAAAAGCGTGTTTATCTAAGACTTCCAGCTCACCTCGCTCCAGTGAAAGTTGCTGTTTCACCACTACTAAAGAATAAGCCAGAACTAGTTGATAAGGCGAGGGAAGTTTATTCTACTCTTAAAAAAGAATTCGGTAATGTCATGTGGGACGACAATGGTAATATTGGTAAACGCTATCGCCGGCAGGATGAAATCGGAACACCATATTGTGTAGTTATTGATTTCGATACACTCGATGATGAAACGGTTACGGTTCGTGATAGAGATACCACAGAGCAAAAAAGAGTAAGTATTTCCAATCTAGTAAGCTCAATCTAAAGCGTGGCGCAGGCGCTAGTCTTGACAACACATTGTATTAGTAGTATTGTAGATTTGTTAGTAAATAAATAAAAACAAAAATGACAAGCACTAAACAGCAACCTGATATATTCGGGCCCATTTATAAACTGTCATATATGGTGAATCAGATTGAACAGCGAGATGAAACCGGTGGTGTATTTCCGCGTGAAGTTGTTGAACCGGTTCTAGGTCGCGCTACAAAGACTGCCGAGAGACTAGGTGATGTTACATCGAGTGCATTCATTGAATTATTAAACAAAGACTGTACAGAGAATAATGGTAATGAACCGTTAGTTTTTTCTACGGTTGTGGCTAAAGCGGTCATTGAACTAGCGATGCAGGATATTGGTCAACAGATTCAGAAAAAACCACAATAGCTAAACTCGTGGCTGTGGAAAGCGAGCAAGATATAGTAGTGAGCGTCCGTATTTATCGATAGTTTCTATTCGTTTAAGTGACGGATTATCTAGTCCCGTCAGGTCAAGATTATCAAACAAATCAGCTTTCTTGACGGCTCTTGATCGTGCATTAACTGCCAGTCTCTGAATATATTGATCATAATCTGCGCCATTCACTTTGGTAAGTAGTTCAAGTGGAAAGATTATTTGATCGTCAAAGCCGTTTTGTCTTAGATCCTCAAATGTAAGGTTCCCGTCACTGTCTTCAATAGCGTCGTGTAGTACCGCGACCATTTGTGTTTCGACTGAATGACCTTGCGCCGCAATTGTCCCCATGACTCGGAGCGGGTGGTTGATGTACGCGCTGCCATCAAACCGAGTTTGACCCTCGTGAATATTAGTTGCTATTTCAATGGCTCGTTCTAAGGTTGCCATGATCTCGTCCTTTCTGTTCGTGAGAAACAAAAAACGGCTTCTCACAAACAACTGATTAATAACGTTGTTTGTGAAGTAACCGCATTGGACGAATCCGTTCGGATTCCGCTGATCCTACTTCCATATTTAATTATGTGCAGTTATTAGAAAAATGCAAGAGTCTAAAGGTAGCTAAATATTTTTGTGGGCCGGGAGTCTAGATTTATAAACTTTTCTGTCATCAGAAAGGTTGGTTTAATCTGTGTTTCAGTCGGATCAACAAAAGCAAACTCCTCAATTTCTTCTTCGCCATGTGTTGTAAGTGACAAATCAATATGTAAATAGTCTTGGTTGTTCGTAATATGAAAGAATAGCTCTAATTGCTCATTTCCTGTATCTTGTTCTTTAAATTGTTGGACGTATAGCAGGTTGCCGATAATTGGTTTTACGCCAGTTTCTTCAATAAGCTCTCTTGAAAGAGCATCTATGATTGATTCACCATTGTCCATTCCTCCGCCGGGTGTGCACCAGTAATATTCACGCGATTTTCGGTTGTAGGGTTTATGTCTTAGACAGAATAGTTTTCCGTCATGGACGATAATTCCACGTACTGCAATTCGTATTTTCATATGATAATACTATCATTTAATCTTAACTTAGATTAGTGTGTTACTGCTTGTGCTTGCATATGTCTTTGGTGCGTCATAATGTGTATTAATGGAATATGTATTGTTTGATCCAATTGATTTGCGAGAAATTGAAAGCATGGCGGAGTCTGCTGCGACTATTTTTCATACGATGCCAGAGGAGTTTTATTACGATAGTAATTTGTCCAGTACTATAATCGAACCTATTAAAATACGATCAGAGGAATTGCTTGGTCCTTGGGCTTGCAGAGTGATAACAACTACATCTATAGGTTGTAACATTGATGGCGTTACAGATCACATAAATGGTGAGGATTGGGCATCATTTTTTGGTCATTGGGTTGATGTTGATGTTCATGTATTCCCGAGCGTAGAGTCTAGTCCACTGACTCAAGATTTGGATGGCAAGATTGTGCCTAGTTTGGTATTTGAGACATTTGATGATAATAAATTTGACGGTACCATTGCTCAAACATACCTACATGTAGCTGTTCCTCTTCTGGGTACGCTAGTAGATATACAACGTTATGGGATAGTCTACGGCGATTAGTTATAAATAACTAGCGTATCTTGCTTTGCTACAATTGAGTTGATGAGAATAATAGAAGTACGCGTTAAGCCAAGTAGTAAAGTTGGAACATTGGTACAGCCAGCACTAGACGGTACGTTTTTAGTCTTTGTACGCGAACCGGCAAAAGATGGCATGGCAAATACGGCAGTTCGAGATGCACTGGCAAGTTATTTTGAAGTCCCAAAAACTAGTGTCCAGATGACAGCCGGTCGTACCTCTAGGTTTAAGAGATTTAAGATATCAACGAATGTTGGTTATTAAAACTGCTAGAATTAAACGGGAGGCACGATAATATGGGAAAACAATTTACGACTGACGAGGCAAAACAAATAGGTGATCAAATTGGGATTGATTGGAACAAGGTAAATATAAATGAATTTCGTCGCGGACTTGAAGTTGAGTTTGAGCATGGTAGTCAGTGGGGAGAAGAGACTAATATTACCAAAGATGACCCAATACTTACTGGTCGAATCGCTTGGGCTCATCTAAAAGAAATAGCAGATTACTATACTCGTCTAGATAAAATGGAAGCCGAAGCAGAGGGAAGGTAGGTTAGGTGAAAAAGTATGCGATATCTGGTACTAGCTGTAGTGGCAAAACAACTCTGATAAATGCCCTAAAAAACAGTGATCATACCATCGATATTGCATACGTTGACGAAGCTGGACGCAAGTTTTTTTCAGAAAATCCAATGACTGAGATTGAGCGATTTTTGCCGATTACACAAGAAAGAATTAGTAACTTGATAATTTCTATGGAAACTGATGCTATGAAAAATAGCCCAGATCTAGTCATTTGCGACAATTCTGTTGTAGCGGCTGCCGTATACGCTGGCGTTCTTAACGGGCGGCATGAGGCAGATAGAATTATGGACTTGAATAGTGATTGGCTGAAAACATATCACAAATTTTTTGTCCTGAATCCTGACGATGTTGAGTTCAAGAATGACGATGTGCGCTCAGAGTCATTAGAGTTTCGTAATCAGGCACATCAATTATTTATTGAAACATATAAAAGATATGGGCTTGATTTCGAAATTGTTAGCGGCACTGTTCAACAACGATTAGATTTTATCGAAATACAACTAGGACTATAGACAATCCGCTGGTGCTTGCCGTTAATAGTTGTTGGGTTTAGACTCAAATGTAAGGAGATAAAGTGTGATAGAAACAATTTTTGAGAGGTTTAGCGAGTTTAATACCAGTGTTATGTTAAGTGCAGAAGCATCGACGCATGGTGAAATTCTTAGAGATAAGATACGCTATGAGCAATACTGTTCGATAAGCGAGGGGCTGCCACATTCAGAACTTAGTGCCGATAGACAAATCGAAGTGTCTACTACATGGGAGGGAATACTCGACGCAGACGTCAATAATTTCCAGCATAACGTTGTTACGGCGCTGATTGGCCGTTGTGTATGTAAATTAGATGGCTGTAGCGATGAGGTTGCTGATACTGTGGAGTTATTGTCACTGGTGCACGATCTGCCAGAAGCCATATCCGGAGACCTTACATATGACGATGCACAGAAACTCGGTATCGATGGTCATAGAAATGATAATAGGGCATTGGGGCAAATGCTTATTGAGGAAGACTTTCCGACTATAACTCCAGAAATTGCTGCAAAAATCGAAGACTACTTAAACGACTCTAAACAAAAACAACCGGAAACCGAAGTAGGGCAGGAGTTTGAAATAACTGAGCGTATAGGATATGTGCGCACGGCTCTCATAGCTCAAGATGTTGTGAATAGTAGGTCTATTAATTTAATAGACAAAGACCAGGTTCATCGACTAGATTGGCTAACCGAAAATGTATTGTCAAACCAAATTCCTCGCCTGATTGAGTTAGCTTCTAGTTTTGAGAGTGCTAGATGGTTTTTGGAGGTTTGTGAAGAGCGAATCAGTGAAGCCATATTTAGGTTAAACGATGATAAAACTAGGTCTGAAAGGATTTCGCCTTACTACGAAGCTCGAGGTGATGATGTTAAATCTAGAGAATACAAATGGGATGATTTTATTGCTGCTTGGATTAATTATGACATGCAGATTAACAGTGATATGGTACCGGCTTAATTGGGGCTAGTGTTTCATGAAAGAGAAATTAAGCGAAGAGAATGAATTAGGTACTAGAGCGGTTATGTTGCCGGTTGAGGGTGGTAGTAACTTCCAAGACTGTAACCACTGTGATGAGAGAATTAAATTCATGAGTCCCGCATCACAAAAAGCATCAATACATCTTGCCGGAGTAATTATTTGTAATGTTTATGAGAATGGTAAATGGGATCGGATTGAGCAGTTTCACCCTGATTGCTATAAAGAGGCAGGCAGACCTTTTGGCGAGATTAAGGATAGGCCTCGTGCCTCAATGTTGACTGAAGATTAGTCAACTTTAGTTGATTCGGGTGCTATGATAGAAGTAATTAAATGAGGTATTTGATATGATCGATAGCTGGGTTAATAACTACTGGTATCTGTTAGTTGCTTTGGCGATATGGGAATTAGTATGGAAGGGTATGGGTTTATGGAAGGCTGCCCAAAATAATGATAAAGCCTGGTTTGTTCTAATACTTATACTAAACACCGTAGGGATATTACCAATAGCTTATATTTATATATTTTCTAAAAGACATCCAGTATCCAGTGGAAATGATAAGTAATGCGTCCTATAAAAATAAAAGGGAACTACGCATTTATTGATAGTCAAAATCTAAATCTTGGCGTCCAAAAAGCTGGATGGAAACTCGATTGGAAAAAATTCCGAGAGTACTTGCGTAGCAAATATGACGTTAAGACAGCGTATTTATTTATCGGTTATTTACAAGAAAATGAGGCTATGTACGAACAGCTTCACGAAGCTGGTTATTTGATAGTTTTGAAGCCAACAGTAGAGATGGTTATGAATAAAACTGATGATCCAAAGGTTGATAAACCGATAGTAAAGGGCAATATTGACGCCGAGCTAGTGCTTTATGCAATGAAGGAGATGGCTAATTATAAGAAAGCTGTTATCGTTTCTGGTGACGGTGATTTCTATTGTTTGGCCGAGTACTTGGCAAGTAAAAAAAGACTTCTAAAAATTATGACGCCTAATTGGATGTATTCATCTCTACTAAAACCATACGAAGAATATGTTGTACGAATAGATAAATTACGTACCGAACTGGAACATAAAAGTTATCGTCGAAAACCAAAAAATACTAAGTAGCACAAGGGGGCAGTATGGCAAAAAATGACAAAGATTTCGATTATCAAAATCTTAAAGCCTTATTTATTAATTGCACTCTAACTAAATCTCCAGAACCTAGTCACACCGAGTTATTAATAAACATTAGTAAAAGTATTATGGAAAAACAGGGTTTAGATACTGATTATATCCGAGCAATTGATTTCGATATCGCCACTGGCATATATCCGGATATGACTGAGCACGGCTGGGATGCCGATAGTTGGCCAGCTATATATAAGAAGGTTCAGTCTGCAGATATTTTAGTTTTAGGAGGCCCGATTTGGCTTGGCGATAACAGCTCTGTGATGAAAAAAGTAATCGAAAGATTATATGCAAACTCGCACCTACTTAACGAGCAGGGCCAATATTCGTACTATGGTAAAGTCGGAGGCTGCTTGATTACAGGTAATGAAGATGGCGTAAAACATTGCGCGATGAATGTACTTTACAGTCTGCAGCACTTGGGATACACGATTCCTCCACAAGCAGATGCTGGCTGGATAGGTGAGGCAGGTCCAGGACCGAGTTATGGAGATAAGTTAGATGATGGTAGCATTGCGGGTCTAGACAATGACTTCACTAATCGGAACACAACGTTTATGACATGGAATCTAATGCACATGGCTAATATGTTAAAGGTTACTGGCGGTATACCCGCATATGGTAATCAGCGTAGCGATTGGGATGCTGGTTGTCGATATGATTTTGAAAATCCAGAATATCGCTAGGATGCTGATCGTCTAGTTAAACTACTTACTTGAATTGCTAGTTTACCGGCTATGAATGCTGATAAGGCAATCGGTATGTATAAATTTACAGGGAAGAATAGGAATAATAAAACTGCAGCAACGATTGGCTTTCTTAGTACATAGGATAGAGTAGCACTCATGCCTACACTTAGTGCTAGTGTCTCGGGGATTGGTAATAGCTGGGCCAAAAATAAACCAATTGCTGCGCCGGCAAACATTAGAGGGAAAAACCTACCGCCTTTCCAGCCGGTAGCTAGACAAATACATGCGGCAAGCACTTTGAGTAAAGAGGCGATTAAAAAATAGCTGGCCGATTGTGATGAAAAGCTAGTGCTTATAGTTCTAATTCCCTCGTGACCAGAAAAAAGAACCAGTGGTTGGTATGCGGCGAGTATGCCCAAGCCCACGCCGCCAATTAGGGCCAAAATAATCGTTCTTTTTGTTCGCAAATTCTTGAACGCATTTTCCATGAAACCGTCAACAAGAGTGTATATTAGGCCGACTATGGCTCCAGTAATCGCTACTATTAATACCCAGCCAAGGTCAGAAACTTTTAAACTATAGGGAGCTAAATCCAGATTAAAGTATCCATTGTCTCCAAATGGCCGAACTATTAAATATCCAGTTAATGTTGCAACAAGACCCAGAATTATTCTTTTAGGTCTGTTTAATTTTTTATCAATCTCGGCTCCGTAACGAATTATCTCGGCGTTGTGTAGATTTACGCCTATCATGGTTACAAAGCCTCCAATAATACTGGTCAGAGCGGCTTCTGGTCCAAGTGCTGCGCCAAAACCTAATGATATTATTGATATTACTAAAGCCTGCCATATATGTTTATAGTCGAATGCCTTGGTAGCTTTATATTTTTCGATTGCTTCTTCTATAGTCACAGGATAGTTACCTAGAAAATATACGCTCACACCAACAAGCAGCCCGCCAACTCCACATATAGCCACAGGAAAAAAGTTATGACTGGTATTGATACCTAATTGGTTGGGCAAGTTTGTCCAGAGAAACTTCTGTACTAGCTGAAAAAGCAGAATGAAAAGAACTGTGATACTACCAGCAAATATACCGAGTAGGGCACTATAAATTAGTAAGCTTAAATAGCTGAAGCTACTTTTACTTCCGAAAGACTTATTCATGAGTGTAGTATAATGCAAACGTGAATCAGCAGCTAGAAGAGCAATCTAATATTTTTAATCTTATTAAGCCTCGACGAATTGCTGTAGTGGCTATAGCCGTACTTGCCGTAGGTGCCGTTTTTTATCATTTAGTTGAAAAACTTAGTTGGCTGGATAGTTTTTATTTTTGCGTAGTTACTTTAACTACGGTTGGTTATGGTGACATAACTCCCAAAACCCCTGCTGCCAAATTATTTACCATATTCTACATTCTATTTGGCGTAGCAATCATGGCAGCCTCATTGAGCTACTTACTAAAAGCAGCGGTCGTTAAGCGTGTCAAAAAATAAGCTACAATTCATATAAACTATGAACGAAAACAGTGACAGTAAAGTATTCCCTAAGAATTTTTTCTGGGGTGCAAGCACGGCATCGCATCAAGTCGAGGGGGGGACGGTAAATCAATGGAGCGAGTGGGAGCTTGAGCATGCTAAGGAATTAGCACAAACAGCTCATCAGCGTTTGTCGTGGCTACCTAACTGGCATGAAGTAAAAGTACATGCCGAAAAACCAGAAAATTATATTTCTGGTCGTGGAGTCGATCACTACAACCGTTATGAGGAAGATTTCGACATAGCACAATCACTAAACATGAACGCATTTCGGTTTGGTATTGAGTGGTCACGCATTCAGCCAGCCCAAGGTGAATGGGATGAGGACGAGGTCATATATTATAAGAAATATATTTCACAGTTACGTAGTAGGGGTATCGAACCATTTTTAAATATTTGGCACTGGACTATGCCCAAGTGGTTTACCGATCTAGGTGGTTTTGAAAAGAAGACAAATCTAAAGTATTTTGATGATTTTGTTAGAAAGGTGGCTGTCGAGTTCACGGAAGACGTGACTTATGTAATCACTCTAAACGAGCCGAATGTTTATGCCAGTTTTAGCTATGCAACAGGAGAGTGGCCGCCGCAAAAAAAGGATTGGATAAAGACATTTTTGGTTTACCTGAATCTCGTGCGCGCTCATAAACGAGCTTATAAAATACTCAAAAAGAAAAAGCCATCGCTTCAGATAGGTGTGGCTGCACAGCTTGCTAATATTCAAGCAAAACGACCTCATAGTTACATTGATAGCGCCTCAACTAAGTGGATGCGTTATTTTTGGAACTGGTGGTTTTTGAAAAGAATTCGCAATCAACAGGATTTTGTTGGATTTAATTATTACTTCACCGACTACTATACTGGCTTTGCGCGTCGAGAAAATCCGAGAGTGCCATTGAATGATCTTGGTTGGTATATGGAGCCTGAGGGATTGTATCCACTCTTGGTTCGCTTGTGGGCACGATTCAAGAAACCAATTTTTGTGACTGAGAATGGGTTGGCTGATTCCAAGGACGAGTATAGACACTGGTGGATAGAGGAGACTATTGTTGCTATGGAGCGAGCTATCAGTGAAGGTGTAGATTTGAGAGGCTATTTCCATTGGAGTCTGTTAGATAATTTTGAATGGAAATACGGCTGGTGGCCAAAGTTTGGGCTAGTCGAGGTAGATCGCGAACATGGCATGAAACGGACCATTCGCCCAAGTGCAAAGTGGTTTGCCAAGAAGATAGAAAAACTATAATTCATCTATAGTTGACAAAAGCGCTAATGTTTAGTATAATCATTAGCCATGAGTCCAATAAAAAAATACAATATCAGAAATAATAAACCCAAATCTCACGCTAGTGATTCCGAGATAGATGGCTGGATAAAGCCTAATGCTGTATCTGAACGCAAAAAAAATGCTTTGGTTAAGCTTGGAGTAGTGGGCGTGTCAGCGCTTGCACTACTGGGAGTTGCTAAGAATTCTACTAATAATTCAAGTTCTGATAAAGTTAATGAACCGAGCGTAGAGTACACAGTAAGACCTGGTGATACGGACTGGGATATTGCAGAACGATATGCTGACCCAAATTCTGAAATTCGTGATGATGTCGATAATTTAGCTGACCAGCACAAAGGTATGCCACTGCAAATCGGGCAGACATTACTCTTGACAGGTGATTTAGCCGAAAACTACAAACAAATTCATGAGGCAGAAGCAATTGCTACTGAACATGATCAGCAAACCAAAACTCAGCATAATTCATAGTAGCGTTTTTAGTAAAATGATAGCCGCTATATATAGCGGCTGGTGACTATAATTGTATAAACTGTGGATAACTTAGCTGCGAAAGCAGCTGTTTTTATATATTTATGCTTGCATGTGGGTAAGTGTGGGTAGTATATTCATGGCAGTGGGTAAACGTGGGTAGACCAAAATAGTCTCACCACCAAAAAACAAAAACCACTAGCAGCTTAATTAAAAACTATGGCCACGGTAGATTATTTCGAAAGGAAGCTTGACGATAAGCGGAGGTTAACCATACCTACCGAACTTAGAGATGAGTTTTCTAGCGGAGTAGTTATTACCCAAGGGTTTCAGAAGTATTTGCATCTGTACCCTAAATCTGTTTGGGAAGAACAGATGGAATCGCAGTTACAAGGTAATATCCTTGATGAGCGTACTGCGGACCTGAATGTAAAATTCCGAATGGGCAAGGTCGAGAGCGTGCTGGACGAAAAACAAGGGCGAATCGTTATAGAGCAGCATTTACTCGATTACGCGGGCATTACTCGTGGCATTGTGGCAGTCAGAGCAGGGCGATATTGGCGTCTGATGGCTTCATAGAGCTGGTGATCATTAACAATTCGGGCAAAATAGCAAAACACAACGACTCGAGGTTAGCTATTCGGCAGTCAACAAGTGGACGAAGGCACCACTTTAAAAACCTTTGTACCTTACACTAAACACCTCCCAAAACTCCACCTCACACATAAGTCTCTCAAAACTTACATGAACCAGAACGGAGTTTGTAAGATTTTCTAAAATCTTAAACTTATACACTCCGATACGTTCCAGTTCGTGAAACAAAAAACAAAAACTACAAAAAAACAAAAAGTTGACTGCTGAATAGGTGACCTTGCAAAAACAAAAACAAGCATGAAAAATACAAACAAAAATCACCAAAATGAACATTTTCCAGTCTTACTTGAAGCTACGCTTAAGTGCCTAAACCCTCAAAAAGGAGATAGTTATCTTGATTTGACGGCAGGGTATGGAGGCCACGCTAAAGCAATTCTGGAACGCACCTTAAATCCGGCGAAAGCCACACTCGTCGATCGCGATCATAACGCAATTGATTACCTAAAAACATTGTTTACGCAAAGCGAAACTATAATTCAAAACGATTTTTATAACGCGGCGTTAGACATTCAAAAAAGTGGTAAACAATTTGACATAATTTTGGCAGATTTGGGCGTATCGTCACCGCACCTTAACATAGCGAGTCGTGGGTTTAGTATTCGATTCGATGGACCACTTGATATGCGCATGGATCAGTCACAGGAATTAAGTGCAGATATAGTAATTAATACTTATTCTGAGCAAGATTTAACTGAGATGATTCGGCTATATGGTGAAGATCCTAAGGCTAGTAAAATAGCTAGATTGATCGTAGATAATCGACCGATACACACAACCACAGAACTTGCTAATGTTGTTGCCCAAGCTTGGCCGGGTCACAGCAAGGTTCACCCAGCGACAAGGACCTTCCAGGCAATCCGAATCGAGGTAAATCATGAGCTGGAGTTACTCCAAAATGCTTTACCAATTTGGTTAGACTTGCTGGCCCCGGGTGGGCGAATAGCGATTATTAGCTTTCACAGTCTTGAAGATAGATGTGTGAAAAGGTTCCTCAACGAACACTCTGGTAATCGCTACGACGCCATCCTGGAGCTGCTAACAAAGCAGCCAGTAGTAGGCGACAGCAATGAGATAGCTTTTAATCCGCGAGCACGTAGCGCAAAGCTACGAGCCGCCGTAAAAATAAAAACAAAAAGAAAGGAAGGGCATAATGCCTATCCAGGTAAAAAGTCTCTCTAGAGCATACAAAGTAAAGGTTAGAGTTATCTAAACTTTGTTGCACCGTAGCTTTGGCTACTGATTCTGTCCCAAATCAGTAGCCAGACTACAGCAATATAAAAATAAAAACAAAAAATATGACATATTCAAATTCATTATCAGTTAGCCGACAGAGATTTTCAGTTAACAATCAGAATACAACTGCGTTCCGTCAAAAGGAACGAACCATTGGACCTGTGACCAATACGATTATCCTAATCGTCTTAGCCTGTCTGATAGGACTTCTGTATTTAACGCAAGTTACCAAAACCAATTCTTACAGCTATAAGCTTAACGATCTGCGTCACGAGCAAACTAGGTTGAGTAGTGAAAAAGATCAGCTTGAAGTTGATTCTGCTAGATTACAGGCTCTAGAACGCGTCAAGGATAGCGAAGTAGCAAAAGGCTTAGTATCGGTCGCTCCCTCAGCTTCAATTCAGAACTAAGGTATAGTCTATAGTGCCATGGGCGCAAACATACAACCAAATAATTATTTAGGCCCCTTACAACGCATACGCTTTTGGTATGCGATATTGCTCGTTATCACGGCTGTTTTTGTCGTGCGTCTGTTTTATCTACAAGTTATAAAACATGATTATTACAATACTAGTGCACTCAAGGGTCAGCTCAAGGAGTATGAAATACCTGCTAAACGAGGTGTTATTGAAGCACATAGCGGCAACGATATTGTCCCAATAGTTTTGAATGAGACTAAGTATACATTGTTTGCTGATCCGAAATTTATAACAAATCCAGGCGATAGTGCTGGTAAAATTCAACAGATTATTGGTGGCAATTCTCAAGATTATGAAAATAAAATGAAAGTACCCAACAGTCGGTATGCGATACTCGCCAAAAAACTTGATAAATCTCAAAGCGATAGAATTATGGCACTAGGTATCAAAGGAATTGGAACCAGAGAGGCGGTATACAGGACGTATCCCCAGGGATCCCTGGGTTCTCAGGTGTTAGGTTTTGTAAATGATGATGGTCAAGGTAAATATGGCCTTGAACAAGCGCTGGATCAGGATCTACAAGGTAAACCAGGCTTGCTGAAGGCAATTACTGATGCACGCGGCGTTCCGCTAGCTTCTCAGAAGGATAACGTACTCATAGAACCTATTGATGGTAAGCGAGTTGTACTTACGGTTGATCTAGGTATGCAGCAGCAACTCGAAGAGATACTCAAGCAGGGTTTAGACAGAGCTAGATCAAAATCCGGCAGCGCTTTGATTATGAACGTAAAAACAGGGGAGATTAAAGCAATGGCCAACTATCCGACCTACAATCCAGCCGAATACAATAAGGTAGAGGATGCGTCGCTATTTACGAATCCCGCTGTTAGTTCTCCTCTTGAGGTAGGGTCAATTATGAAACCACTAACTGCGGCAGCGGCACTCGATAAAGGAGTTGTTAATCGTAACACGTCTTATTATGACCCGAGCTATTTCATAGTTGATGATGCCAAAATTACTAATATCGAAGAGGATGGTGGTGCTGGTACAAAAACAGTACAGGACATAATACAGTTATCTCTAAATACAGGTGCAACATGGCTACTTATGCAAATGGGCGGTGGCAAGATCAACGAGCAAGCTCGTGTGACTTGGCACGATTATATGACCAATCACTACGGTTTTGGTAAGCTAACAGGCATCGAACAAGGATACGAGTCGGAAGGTTCGATTCCTGATCCCAAGAACGGATTTGGGCTTGATATACAGTATGCAAACTCAGCCTTCGGGCAGGGTATGACGGCTACGCCTCTACAAATGGCAGCGGCTATGGGTAGCGTTATCAATGGCGGCACCTATTACCGGCCACGCTTAATTGACAAGATAATTGGGGATAACGACAAAACGATTGATCAGAAGAAGCCTGAGGTGGTAAGAACTAATGTCGTAAACCAGCAAACCAGTAAAGACATAAGAGAAATAATGGAGTACGCATTTTCTAAGAACTACCTTATTTACGGCTTGAAAGATCCGCGACCTAATTATTCAATTGGCGCAAAGACCGGCACCGCACAAGTAGCAAAACCTGGCGGCGGATACTACGAAGATAGATTTAACGGTACTTTCTTGAGCTATGTTGGTGGTAATGATCCAGAATATATTGTTGCTGTTAGAGTAAACGAACCGGGAATTGCTGGATATGCGGGCGCCAAGGCGGCTGCGCCAATTGGCCTTGGCTTAATAAATATGTTGATTGATAATTTTGGCGTATCACCCAAGAACTAAGGTATAATATAGACTTAGAGCCCATAAAATGACACAAACTATAAACTTGGTTTTAGAAACAAGCACGTTGGTTAGAATATTACTCCTAGGCTTTACTGGGTTTGTGCTCAGTATGTTTATTACGCCACTCTATACCTCGCTAGCATACAGAGGAGAGTGGTGGAAACGTCAGCGAAGCGACGCTTGGGCTGGTGGTAAGGCTGAAGTTTACCAAAAACTCCACTCAGAAAAACACAAACGACAAATTCCGACCATGGCCGGTTTGATATTCGTAATCTCAACATTATTAGTAACGGTTCTGTTTAATTTAAGCAGGGGACAAACATGGCTACCCCTAGCCGCCATGGTAGGCTCTGGGTTCATAGGCCTATTCGATGATTGGTTTAATATTAGAAGTTCCGGTAAGGGTGTTGCAGGCATGCGCGCCAAACTCAAATTTACACTGCATAGTATGGTTGCACTTATAGGTGGGTGGTGGTTTTATTCAAAACTCGACGTTAGTAGTGTTCAGATTCCGGGTTTTGGTCAATTACAAATAGGAATATTAGTAATTGTATTGTTTTGGCTTGTAGTGATAGCAACCGCAAATGCTGTAAATATTACGGACGGCCTTGATGGCTTAGCTGGTGGTCTACTGGCATCTTCTTTCGGAGCTTATTGTTTAATAGCTGCGATAGAAGGTAAGTACGCTTTAGCGGCTTTTTGCCTAACTGTTGTTGGCGCATTGCTTAGCTATACATGGTTTAATATTTTCCCAGCGAGGTTTTTTATGGGGGATGTTGGCTCGTTTGCTTTGGGCACTGCACTAGGCGTTATAGCCATGCAGACCGACACAGTTTTTGTTTTGCCAATAATTGGAATTGTGTATGTTGCCGAAACTGGTTCTGTAATTGCTAATCGTTTGTCAAAGAAGTTGCGTCATGGCAAAAAGATTTTTCTATCGTCGCCAATTCATCATCATTTTGAAGCCAAGGGTTGGCCAGAGACAAAAGTAACTATGCGCTTCTGGATCATTGGTCAGGTTGCTGCAGTAATTGGATTGGCAATATTTCTGATCGGGAGGGCTTAATACCGTGAATACCCGCAGTGTTCGAAGGCCGAGCTATATTAGCAAAGATCAAACCACTAGACGTCATCGCCCTGATTATTGGTTATTAATATTTTCGGTACTTTTATTGGTAATTGGTCTCGTAGTTGTTTACGCGATTAGTCCAGGTTTGAGTGTGCAAAAGAATGTGAGCGACAATTACTTCGTCACAAAACAGTTAGTAGCAATAGCATTGGGGATTGTGACTTTTATTGGTGCATCAATGTTGCCGACTCAATCATGGCGAAAACTACAGACTCCGTTTATAGTGTTGTCGGTCGTAGCATCCGTAGCAGTTTTAGTATTTGGCGAAAGAGTTAATGGGGCTTATCGTTGGATTCAGATCGGCGGTTTATCTTTTCAGGCTGTTGAGTTAGTTAAGTTTACGTTACTAATATGGCTGGCTGGATTTTTAACAGATAGGATTAAGAATAAAGAATTAAGTGATTCTAGAAAAACTTTTAGGCCATTATTGATACTGCTGGCGATTATTGCCTTAGTTGTTGCAAACCCAAAAATTCAGAGTGATCTTGGTTCGACTGGTGTTCTTATAGCAATGATAGCGGCCATGTGTTTTGTGGCATGCCTGCCATTAAAGCGTGTAGTGGTTATTGGCTTGGTTGTTATTGCTGGTACCGGATTGTTGGTAATTACGTCGCCATATAGGCGGGATCGCTTTCAAACATTCTTACAGCCGCAGAGAGATTGCCAGAATACAGGTTATCAGGCTTGTCAGGCACTCATTGCTATAGGCTCTGGAGGCCTATTTGGTAAGGGCTTGGCTCATAGTGTTCAAGCTTATGGCTATCTACCAGAGGCAGCTAATGACTCAATATTTGCAATATTTTCGGAAAAATTTGGTTTTGTGGGAGTTACGTTGCTTCTTTGTCTGTATGCAGCATTTTACGCTCGCCTAAAGGCGATCATGGAGCGTGCACCAGATGTTTTTAGCAGACTATTAGTAGTTGGCGTACTAGCTTGGCTCAGTACGCAAGCGTTAATAAATATAGGTGCTATGGTGGGCTTATTGCCATTGAAAGGTATTACATTGCCATTCATAAGTTACGGTGGTACCAGTATAATTTTCGTTACAGCGGCTATTGGTATAGTATTTAACATTTCTCGCTACACAACCTACGGTATTAATAGTAATCTTGAGTCAGAAGGGGGCAGTAATGAAAGTATTACTGACAGGCGGGGGGACAGGCGGACACATCACGCCTATACTAGCCGTCGCCCATGAGTTGAAACATCTTGATTCAAAAATTGACTTGGTTTATGTTGGCGAACGTAATGGCAAATTCGCTAGTATACTAGAAGGAAATTCTGACATTGGTAAAACTAGGAAAATTTTTGCAGGTAAGTTTCGACGCTATCATGGCGAGTCTTGGCTTAGAAGACTTATCGACGTCAAAACGATTGCTTTAAATTTCAGGGATGCAGGGTATTTTATTATTGGCACCATTCAATCCTTCTTCTTGGTGCGCATCGAAAAACCGGATGTTATATTCCTAAAAGGTGGTTTTGTTGGAGTTCCAATTGGTTTGGCCGGTGCGCTCTGGCGTGTACCGATGGTAACGCACGATTCAGACACTGTGCCCGGATTGGCAAATCGGTTAGTAAGTCGCTGGGCAAAGATTCACGCTACAGCGATGCCGGCTTCTTTTTATAAGTACCCAATACAAAATACTAGACAGGTGGGTGTTCTAGTTGCCAAAGAGTATGTTGAAGTAACGCCAAAACTGATTAGTGATTACAGGAATAAATTAGATATTCCTAAAGATGCAAAGGTTTTGATGGTCACTGGTGGCAGTAGCGGTGCCGAGAGAATAAATAAGAAAATTGCCGAGATTGCACCGGAGTTACTTGAGAAATATAAGAATTTATACATCATTCATCAGACTGGTAACTCAAAGGAAGGGGTATACTCGAATTTTACACATCAACGCCTGAGAGTTTTTGGCTTGATTAAGGATATGTATACATGCAGCGGCGCTGCTGATCTGATCATTACACGAGCTGGTGCCAATACTTTAGCAGAATTTGGCGTGCAGGGGAGGGCATGTATAGTTATACCTAGCCCGTTTTTGACAGGTGGCCATCAGTTAAAAAATGCGCAGTATCTGGATGACAGCAAGGCAGCTTTGGTTATTCAAGAAGATAATCTAGATAAAATATATGATTCTATAAAATCCCTTATGAATGATAAATCTTTACGAAGTAGCTACGCAGATAAGCTACACAGTATTACTATAACTGACGCTACGCAGAGACTGGCCAATATACTAATTGGGGTTGCGCTAAAAAAAGATGTTTAAGAAAAAAGTTGCCAAACCAATACAAAGAGAAAGAGTTAGTAAGCAGCCATCGCGTTCGAGTAGTGTTTTCTCTTATCATGCCAATAGGTCAAGACCGGAGTCAGTAATTGAGCGAGTTGATACAACCTCCGAACCAAATGTTAAAAACAAATCGAACCGCTTATTATCGGTACCGGGCTATGTAGCGATCGCTATTATAGTAATTGCTATCTGCTACAGTACTATTATAAGTGTTGGATCTCCAAAAATTGTGCCACTATCTGAATCGACCCCTACAATACTTAGAGATACTAGTGAGTATGAACAGGGGATAGCCGAGATAATGGGTAAGTCTGTATGGAATCGATCTAAATTAACTATCAACACCAAAGAATTAGCAGAGCAGATCAAAGAACAATACAGTGAGCTTGGAAGCGCTGCTGTCACTATACCCATAATCGGTAGAAGGCCAATTGTTCAAATCGCCCCGGCTAAACCAGCTCTTATAGTTGGTAGTCAAAATTCAGGGCTTATCGTTGGTACTGATGGTAGGGCTTTGATGTCTTTAAATGAACTCCCAGAAAATCAGCTAAACGACCTTATACGCGTTGAGGATACCTTAAATACACAAGTCAAAATGGGGGAGTTACTACTTAGCTCCAAAACAGTAGATTACATACAGCAGCTTAAATACTACTTTGGTCAAAAGAATATTACTATTGATTATGTGCAGTTACCGGCGGTTGCCAATGAACTACACTTGCGACTAAAAGATACACCTTATATTATAAAGTTTAATATGCAATCAGATTCTAGGCAGCAAGCAGGGAGCTACTTGGCTTTAATTGAGAGTCTTCAATCTCAGGCCAAGCCACTTCCCAAAGAGTATGTAGATGTTCGAATTGACGACAGAGTGTATTATAAGTAGTCCTTTTGCTCCACTCTCCCCTATAGTTCGTATTTTGTTCATAAATTCAACACAACTAAAAGTTACAAAAAACTATATAAAACATTCAAAAGGGTACAATGTCAAATATTTTGGGTTTTGACACGTGGTGCAGGGGAAATAAATAAATGAAATCAAAATCACGAAAAAGCAAATATTTTCACGACATTACTGTGGAAAAGTCAAAACGTTGTAAATGCCAATACGATATATATCACACAGTGGACCTAGTTGAGCGAGTAGTCATGTAAGAACAGCGTAGACAGCAGAACTTACAGTCAGGTTGCTCGCATAAGCAAAAACTCCCCTGCAGTGGGAGGTATAGTTAATCATCTAATGGTACTATTAAAGAGTCGCAAAATATACATTGTACGACATCAAGTCTATAACGAAGTTTGTGTGTTTGTATCGCTACCCTCGCGTCGTATTTCGTGTAACCTTATTTCGCTTAGTGTTTTGTTTGTGTCTATATTGATGCACTTCCCGTTATTGTTTGTTGTCGCAAATTTTTTACAACAAAATACCCGAACCTTTCGTCTAACTTGTAATATTAAAAAGTTCGCAAAATGTTCATAAATGATTATTTAGAAAGCCTGCGGCTCGCTCAAGTGTAGTGTACGAAATACGGGCTCTATATCTACAAGATATAGCTCAGGACCTGCACTACTTGGCGAGGGTCTGTTTTGGTTTACGCCAAATATGAATTGCCCACTACTAATATCACCGAGTCTATATCTGCCGTGTAGTTGACCATATTCTTTTATGCCGTTATGAAGTAGTTCAGTTTGCTCTAGCGTAGGGCTGTCGTTAATTTCTATTCGGTCTACTTCAGCAACCAGCGTTTTATATTTCGGTAACTGCATTGGTCGGTAAAGTGGCTGTCTGTCATCAATTAATCCTCATCTATGTCCTACAACCTTTGCATCACAAAGCTCGGCTACTAGTTCAAGCTCTTTGTCGGTCTTTTTGAGTAGACTAGTTAGTGAGATTAGACATAGTCTAGGGGGAATAACCAGTACTTCTCTTATTATTGTCGGCGATTCCAGGTTGTGCTTTTTAAAGAATTGACCTATGTATGGTATTCTCGCCCTGGGAATTTCTCGCGAATACTCAGTAAGCTGCTCGAATGCTTCTCGTTTAGCCATTAGTGTCTTATTGATATTAAGCTTCGGCGAGAGTGTAGGTGGCTTTGGCAACGCGTTTGAATTGTGGCTTGCCTTGTAGATTCAAAAGAATAGTTGTTTCTTTGACGTATCGGCTCTTGAGTACTTCCTTAACGATATCGTCACGCTTCATTGGCTTGCCTGACTTCTGTAAAACTTCTGTGATAACGTCAGCGACAGTTCCCTTGTCATAGCCCCATTCCTTTAGTGCGTAGATACCGCGACCGATCAATACGAATCGCTTATCCTTGATCAGTTCGTTATGGATTGCTTGAGTGGTGACATCTTTGCGCTTGAAGTCAGAATCCTTGATGGCTTCTGAGATTTCGTTGAAGTGCATGTGTTTGCCGTTCTCATAAAGAATAACGTAGATTTTGTCACGAATATTCTTTGGGTTAACCATTGGCCATTTTACGAGTCCCCAACGATCGTTTAGGGTGGCTAGGCTCTTAGAGGTAGAAGCTAGCGCGCGGGTGTGAGCAGCATCCTTCTGCCCTGCAGTCTCAGCAATCTCTTCAATAGTGGTTGGCTTGCCAATCTTTTTAACGGCTTCAATAATTTTACCTACTAAATCTTTGATTTTCTTTTCATCATGAATCTTTCGTACCCCAACTGAAAGATAAAAGAAATCATTTTCATCAACCATAGCAAGTTCTGGGCATAGAGTTGCAAGGAAAGAAACCTTTGATTGATCTGTGCGTGTACTTGCGTTTAATACCTTCTGGCTTAGGTCGGAAATACGAGCGACATTACCAAGACTAGTAACTTGATCAAGAAGTAGTTGCTGAACTTCTACCATATGAGGTAGTTGCCCCTGCTCTGCTTGAACTCGCAGACGAGTTAGTATGGCCTTTTCGAGCTGTCGAACACGTTCTCGTGTAATGCCTAGCAATTCGCCGATTTGCTCCAGAGTTTCTTTTCGGTCGTATAGCCCAAAACGACGTGATACAATTTCGCGCTCACGTTCACGTTCTATGGTGTTGAGTACATCGGTAATGATGCTATCAATATCAAGTTGGTTGCTTTTATCAGCCATATGTCTCTTCCCTTTATTAATCTGTTAATGACAAATATTACAGTAATTGTAAAACAAATAATATAAATAGTCAACAATTATGTTCTATTAATCTATTTTAGCACGAAATGGACTACTATGCTCAACAATGTTCTAGGAATATTACAACAAAATAGCATTGCCAAGAGGCCAAATTGTGGAAAAAATTACTTTTTAGTAAAACAGTTTTTACTTCTTTGCCGTTTTGCGCCGGAATGTGCGTTTTTTGGCCGGTGCTTTATCTAGTAAATCTTTACAGGCTGCTTCAGTGAGCTCGCTAGCTTCTGTGTCCTTGGGTATACGGGCATTCTTCTTTCCGTCGGTTATGTATGGACCATAAGGGCCGTTCACGATTTTCACTCCGCTATCGAACTCTTTGATATATTTATTTGCTTCCTTTTCTAGTTTTTCGGCGTAGAGTTCTAGAGCTTCCTTTTGCGTGATAGTGAATGGATCGTGTGGCTTTATTGATACGAATAGCTTGCCAACCTGTATATAGGGTCCGAAACGACCAATATTAGCCATAATTTCTTGATCATCTGATGTTTTACCTACAAGCCGTGGAAGTTTGAACATTTCAAGCGCTTGTTCAAGTGTGACATTGTCTATAGTTGTGCCGCTAGGTAGAGGTGCGAATTTAGGTTTATCTTCACTCTCTGTTTCGCCGATTTGAAGCATTGGGCCATAGCGACCATAGCGCGCCATAACTGGCCTGTTTGTCTTTGGCTCATTGCCTATTATTCGTGTTTGGGTGCTTTCTTGTCTAGAAATACTTTCAGACTTTTCTACTAGTGGCTCGAAATCGTCGTAGAAGTTTCTAATAACTGTTTGCCATGACTCTTTACCTTCTGCAATTCCATCAAATTCTTCTTCTACCTTTGCCGTGAAATCATAATCAACTATTGACGGAAAGTGTTTCACTAGAAAATCGGTAGTTACATCTGCCGTATG
>CAZSZC010000002.1:0-99820 GCA_964610775.1 uncultured Candidatus Saccharibacteria bacterium
GAACCAGGCTTACAAAGAACCTGACCGCGCTCAATATCATCACGCTCAATACCACGAAGTAGGATACCTACGTTATCACCAGCTTGACCCTGATCAAGATTCTTCTTGAACATCTCAACACCTGTCACAACGGTTTTCTTAGTATCTCGGATACCAACGATCTCAACTTCTTCGTTTACTTTCACGATACCCTGTTCAACACGTCCGGTAGCAACAGTACCACGACCCTTGATTGAGAAAACGTCTTCGATAGGCATTAGGAATGGCTTGTCGAGTTCGCGCTTTGGCTCTTCAACGTAGTCGTCCATAGCCTTAACGAGTTCCATGATTGCGTCTTCATCAGCGGCAGAACCTTCAAGAGCCTTGGTAGCTGAACCTTTGATGATTGGTGCATTTTCATCAAAATCGTTCTTGGCAAGCAATTCACGAATATCCATTTCAACTAGTTCAACTAGATCTGGATCTGCAAGATCCATCTTGTTCATAAATACAAGAATCTTTGGCACACCGACCTGCTTAGCAAGCAATACGTGCTCACGAGTCTGAGGCATAGGACCATCAGCTGCTGAAACAACCAAAATTGCTCCATCAACCTGAGCCGCACCGGTGATCATGTTCTTAACATAGTCGGCGTGACCTGGCATATCAACGTGAGCGTAGTGACGCTTTTCTGATTCATATTCTTGGTGAGAAGTTGCAATAGTGATACCACGAGCCTTCTCTTCTGGTGCGTTGTCAATTTGGTCGTAAGCAATCGGCTTGTTTACGTCACTTGGAAGCTTTTTAGCCAATACAGCTGTGATTGCTGCGGTTAGTGTCGTTTTACCATGGTCAACGTGACCCATAGTACCGACGTTTACATGTGGCTTGCTTCGATCAAAATCTGCCATCTTAGTTAGTACTCCTACTTATTTCTTAATTATTTACTAGCGCAAGAGTAGCAATACACTCACGCAAAGTTACCAATAAATTCTATCTAAATTTAAGGTGTTTGTAAAGCCTAACTCTCGACAGTCTGCGAATCGCTCATTCCGCACTCTACATGCGTCACCCCCAAAATTCTAGCGATTTTGTTTGTAGCAGGGATTCGGCGCTCCCCAGGGCAGTCCAACGGACAGAAAATTAAATTTGGATCATTGTCACTTGCATGGGGCACATCGTGTTCATTCATGCTAAATCCTACGACATGATGGCCATATTGTAATTGTTTTATAGGGCACACCTTGCCCACTGATTCAATTTGCTCACTCATATAAGTAAGATATACACACAATGAAGAACTGTTGCAAGCATGTGCTTTATGGCAGCTGCGGGCGATTTTCCCCGAAGATCTCGTCGATCCTTTCGGCCACCTCGAATAAATCATTAATATTCACAGCCCTGGACTCAGCGCGCATACCATAAACTGGCTCTGAGCACGAAGATACAATGACTTTGCTTGAAATATGACTATCAGGGTGTCGCTCGACTAAATCACGATTGTAGTGACTTAGTAATATTAAGTCACTTGTACGTTCAATCTCGGTCACTATTTTCCTTCTTCGCCTACACGGCGAGCCACTACGCCATCCATACTATCAGTACCACCAGTAGCCATGGTTATGTCATCCATGAAGTTAGCTATCGGTCGCTTGATCGTTTCTATTGGGCGCCTAAGCACATTAAGCACCGCCAGACCAAGAGCATGGTAGTCACGCTCGGCTGGTGGCTTTGGGTCTCTAAATGGTTCTATGCGCAATCTATCAACTGTCATTTCTATTTCCTATTTAGCATTTTTTGCAACGATTGCTTCGGCAACATTAGTTGGCACATCTGCGTAGTGATCTAGTTCCATGCTTGAACTAGCACGACCTTGTGTCATAGAACGCAAGTTGGTAGTATAGCCGAACATCTCACCTAATGGTACAAAACCAGTGATCTCTTTCACTCCAGCCGGAAGGTCTTCCATGGATTCAATACGACCGCGCTTGCTATTAAGATCACCAATGACATCACCCATAAATTCTTCTGGAGTCACGACAACAACTTTCATAACAGGTTCGAGAAGTACAGGGTTAGCTTTTTTCATAGCTTCCTTGAAGCCGATTGAGCCAGCAGCCTTGAAGGCCATTTCGCTGGAGTCAACATCATGATAGCTTCCGTCATAAAGCTCAACTTTGACATCAACAACCGGATAGCCTGCCACGACACCATTATTCATAGCCTCTTTAATACCCTCATCAACTGGTTTTATGTACTCGCTCGGGACAACGCCACCTTTAATTAGGTTAATGAACTCGTAGCCTTTGCCTTGCTCATTTTGTGAAATTCGCACCCAAACGTCCCCATATTGACCACGGCCACCAGATTGACGAATAAACTTACCCTGTGCTTCGACAGCATCCTTACGAATTGTTTCTCGGTAAGCAACCTGTGGGGCGCCTATGTTTGCCTCAACGCTAAATTCGCGCTTCATGCGGTCGATAAGAATTTCCAGGTGTAGCTCACCCATACCAGAAATAATTGTTTGACCAGTTTCATCATTAACGCTAATACGAAAGGTTGGGTCTTCTTCAGCCAAACGTTGAAGGGCTATGCTCATCTTTTCTTGATCGCTCTTGGTCTTCGGCTCAATAGCAATCGATACTGGTGGCTCGGGGAAAGTGATACTTTCCAACACTATTGGATTAGCAGGATCACAAAGAGTGTGCCCCGTAGTAGTACCTTTGAGCCCCACAATTGCGGCAATATCACCAGCACCGACTTCAGCAACGTCCTCACGTTTATCAGCCTGCATACGAACAATACGTCCGATACGCTCTTTTTCGCCTGTAGAACTATTCAAAACATATGAGCCAGCAGTTAATTTACCAGAGTACACTCGGTAGTAAGCTAGCTTACCTACAAAAGGATCAGTTGTAATCTTGAATGCCAATCCTGATAGTGGTTCACTTTCGCTAACTTTTCTTTCGATTTCTTCACCAGTTTTAGTATGGGTACCCCATGAAGAGCCACGATCCTCTGGGCTCGGCAAGTAGTCAACCACCATATCGAGAACTTTTTCAACGATAACACCACGACCATCACCACCAGTTACTGCAAAAAAGTTACCAGAAAGTACAGCACTACGAATTGCTTGCTTAATTTCGTCCTCACTTAGGCCTTCTTCACCAACCTCAAAATATTTTTCGAGCATGGCTTCGTCTTCGGCAACAGCATTTTCAATAAGTAGACTGCGGTATTTCTTAACCTTGTCCATCATATCGGCTGGAATCTCTGCTTCGGTCAATGCCTTATCCGTAAATTCCTTGTAGGTATAAGCCTTCATGCCTACAAGATCGATAATGCCGTTGATACTTTGCTCGAAACCAATTGGTAGGTGAATCGGGAAAGCGCGCTTACTTAATCTGTTATGGATCGATTCAAGTGACTTGTAGAAATCACCACCGGTTTGGTTAATCTTATTAATGAAACAGACTCGTGGCACGCCATACTTATCAGCCTGACGCCACACAGTCTCTGATTGTGATTCGACACCCATCTTACCATCAAAGACCACACAGGCACCGTCTAGTACGCGAAGTGAACGCTCTACCTCGACCGTAAAGTCAATGTGACCCGGTGTATCAATTATATTTATCTGGTGATCTTTCCAGTAACAAGTCACTGCCGCAGATACAATTGTGATACCACGTTCGCGTTCCTGAGCCATCCAGTCGGTGGTTGTTTCGCCTTCGTGAACTGCGCCAATTTTATGCTTCAGCCCAGTTCGATACAAAATACCTTCAGTTGTTGTTGTCTTACCCGCATCGATATGCGCAATAATACCCATGTTGCGGATTTGTTTCATTGGTGTTTTTTTATCTGCCATTTTACTGATTTCCCCCGTTAATAGTGTTGTCAATCGTTCTTAATGCTAAAACTGCAAATTTCAAAATGCCCTGATATGCAACTGAAAGTGGACTGGCGTTGCCCGCATATGCACGATCATTCTCCATTTGATTTGCGTGAATGGCAACCGAATTACTAACCTCGTTTGCTAGTGAATGGATTCTATCGATCATGACCGTTGATAAACCTTATCTCGCAAAGTGAGCAAAGGCTCGGTTAGCTTCGGCCATCTTGTGAGTATCTTCACGTTTTTTGACCGCTGTACCAGTATTGTTATAGGCGTCAACAAGCTCTAGAGCAATACGATCTTCCATACTCATACCCTTACGTGAACGAGCAGCGGCTACAAACCACATAGTTGTAAGGTGCTGTTGACGCTGACCGCGAACTTCGAATGGGATTTGATAGTTAGCCCCACCAACGCGACGAGAGCGAGTCTCTACGCCAGGTTTTATATTGGCAAAGGCTTGTTCAAAAACCTCTAGAGGATTCTGAACCTTAACTTTATCTGCGGCCTTCTGCATACCGTTATAAACAAGTCGCTCAGCAACTTGTTTTTTGCCATTAACCATAACGCGGTTAATGAGCTTGGTAACCTGAACGCTGTTGTAGATACGATCTGGCTGAACTTCGCGAACAAGAGATTTGGTAACTTTCCTTGGCATTACTTGCTCTCCTTCTTTGCGCCGTACTTAGACCGGCCTTGCTTTCGATTCTGAACACCCTGAAGATCAAGACTTCCGCGCACGATATGATATCGCACACCTGGAAGGTCCTTTACTCGACCACCACGAACCAAAACAACAGCGTGTTCTTGTAAGTTGTGACCTTCGCCACCAATATAGGCCCAAACTTCGTAACCATTACTCAAACGAACACGAGCAACTTTACGAAGAGCGGAGTTTGGCTTCTTTGGTGTCTTGGTCGTGACCTTAACACAAACACCACGCTTAAAAGGTGCTGGTTTTTCGTAATTTCTAGTTTTTAGATTATTTACTACGCGTTGCATAGCTGGCGACTTGCTTTTGCTAGTCACTTTGACGCGCGGCTTGCGCACCAATTGATTAATTGTTGGCATGTATTCTCCTTAAGTTTGTAACCTACTGCAGCGTACGCATGCCTACGCACGGCTCAGATTACTTATTTTACAATCGTTAACTCTAACAGGTTGTTGGCAAAAATACAAGTCTTAGTCTTCAATAACAGCTTGCGCTTCAGCTTCTAGTAGCTCTTCTTTGGCTTGTTGTTCCTGCTTGGCATTGTAGCCAGTTCCAACCGGAATTCGACGACCTAAGATAACGTTCTCTTTTAGGCCATAAAGTTTGTCAACCTTACCACTAGTGGCAGCAGCGATCAGAACACGTGTCGTGTCCTGGAAACTAGCAGCACTTAAGAATGAGTCGGTTGATAGGCTAGCCTTGGTGATTCCAAGAAGTAGCTGGGTGTACTTAGCGGGATTCTTACCTTCGCTGACTAGTACTTCGTTAGCTTCAACTACGGCCAACTTGCTCACGATATCACCAGTCACGAACTCAGTGTCACCAGCGTCTTCTATCTGAACACGACTGAACATCTGACGCACTATAATTTCCAGGTGCTTGTCGGCTATATTTTGACCCTGTGAAGCAAAAATGCGCAAAATTTCATTCATGATGTATCGTTGCGTAGCTTCAACACCTTTGAGGCGCATAAGTTCATGTAGATTAACCGAACCGTTCGTAAGACGCTGACCAGCTTCGACAACTTCACCATCTTTGACAGTTAATTGCTTGAAGCCAGGGATTTCGTATCTTACAACGCTCTTTCCAACAGGTACGACTGAGATCGACTTTTTGTTGACCTCTACTTTACCAGCAATAGTTGAAATAAGCGGCTCCCTGTCGTCTTCGGCTGCAGCCAATACATCACCGACAGCAACTTCAGTACCATGCGCAACTTGCACGATGCGACCATTGATTTCGTATTTAACTTTCTTCTTGTCATCGGCACTTACCTGAACTATGTAGTGATCACCCTCTTCCCAAGCGGAAACGACACCGTCAATATCTGACAAGAACGCCTGACCCTTTGGAGTTCTAACTTCGAACAACTCTTCAACACGTGGCAAACCTTGTGTTATGTCATCAGCAGCCGCCGAACCACCACTATGGAATGTTCGTAGCGTTAGCTGAGTACCAGGTTCACCGATACTTTGAGCAGCTATTACGCCAATAGGGTGATATGGTACGACTACCTCGCCAGTGGCTGGGTCAAGCCCGTAAGACTTTCGTGAAACACCTCTAACATTAGTACAGCTAAGTGCACTCATTATCCTTACACCATCTACAGTTTCGTCAGCCTCGATCGCAGCTGCGGTAGCTAAATCAATAAGCTCACCTGCTTTGACATATTTTCCAACTTTGTCAGCAGCATAACGACCAACCAAGCGCGAAGCATAACTGACCCCAATTTCTTCAGAATCAGAACGATATACTGGGAAACCTGGATCGGCACAATCATCGTCAATAGTGAAAACATCCTGGCTAACATCAACCAAGCGCCTAGTTAGATATCCGGAATCAGCTGTCTTGAGCGCAGTGTCAATCATACCCTTACGAGCACCACGGGTTGCCGTAAAGTACTCGAGAGGATTAAGTCCACCTTTATAGTTAGAACGAATTGGTAGCTCGATAGCACGACCAGTCGCGTCAGTAGTTACGCCGAGCATACCGACAGCCGTCTTTACCTGCCCAATATTACCTCTAGCCCCTGACATAACAGCAATAGACATCGAACTGTCTTCGCTGGCGAACTGTTTAGAAAGCTTGTCCTGAACATCTGCATCAGTATTCATCCAGGTCTCAACAGTCAGACGATATCGTTCTTCATCTGTAATGAAACCTTGGTCATACTGTTCGCTAATATCAGTAGCTTTCTTTTCACCAGCGCCCAGAATTATTTCAAGACCTTCAATTTCACTAAAGTCAGTCATACCCATAGATAGACCGGACATAGTAGCATATTTGAAGCCGATATCCTTAAGCTCATCGGCTAACTCTGCTGTTTTGTCTTGACCATATTTCTGATAAGCCAAAGCCATCACACTTGACAATTTCTTCTTAGTCATAGCCTCTTCCTGGAACGGGAAGTCTTCAGGGAATATTTCATTGAAAAGAAGTCGACCAACAGTAGTAGTGCGCAATTCACCCCTAAAAGGTGACTGTACAACTGTCTGCAACTCAACACTACCAGCGTCGAGCGCCATAAGTACTTCATCAATACTTACGAATGCCTTTACCTTGCCCTTGTTAGCACCTGGACGATCATAAGTCAGATAGTAACAGCCCAGCACGATATCTTGTTCGATGTGTAGAATTGGCGAACCATCGGCAGGCTTAAGTAAGTTTTTGCTACTAGCCATAATTTCGCGTGCTTCCTTTTGTGCAGCATCAGAAAGTGGAAGATGTACTGCCATTTGGTCACCATCAAAGTCAGCATTAAAGCCTTTACAAACCAAAGGGTGCAACTGAATCGCTTTTCCTTCAATTAGAACTGGATGAAATGCCTGAATACTTAAACGGTGCAAACTTGGTGCTCGGTTCAATAGTACATAGCGACCTTTAATTGCTTCGTCTAAAGCGTCCCATACTACTGTTTCGCCAGTCTCAATCATTCTAGTAGCTGAGCGAATATTATGAGCATACTCATTAGCGATCAGGTGGCCGATTACAAATGGCTTGAATAGCTCAAGCGCCATCATTTTCGGTAAACCACATTGGAAAATCTTGAGCTCAGGTCCGGCTACGATAACCGACCTACCAGAGTAGTCAACGCGCTTGCCAAGTAAGTTCTGACGGAAACGACCTTGTTTACCTTTAAGCATGTCGCTAAGAGACTTAAGCCTGCGGCGCTGGCCTGTTGCTGCAACTGCTCGTCCTGAACGTGCGTTATTGTTGTCGATTAACGCATCAACAGCTTCCTGAAGCATACGTTGCTCATTACGACGAATAACTTCTGGGGCATTCAGTTCAATGAGCTTCTTTAATCGATTATTACGATTGATCACTCGACGATATAGGTCATTAAGGTCACTAGTTGCAAATCTCCCACCGGTTAGCTGAACCATAGGTCGAAGATCTGGAGGAATAACCGGTAACACACTTACGCACATGCTACCTGGCTTAATACCTGCCCGTTGCATACTTTCAAGTAAACGCAAGCGCTTCATTAACTTCTTCTTACGCTGACCCTTTGCTTCTTCGGCCTCTTCTGTGAGGCTAGCAATTAACACTTCTAGATCGATATCATCAAGCAATTCTTTAAGCGCAGCGCCACCCATCCCGACTTGAACTAGCTCTCTTAGCTCATCTGGAAGATTTCGGTAGTCGGTCTCAGAAATAAGCTGTAGCTTTACTAAGCTGTCTAGCTGAGTCTTGAGCTCCTCGTAGCTTGCGTTAAGTTCCTCAAGTTCTTTGGTTTGCATTTCAGCCAAAGCTTTTACGTTAGAATCTTCCTTTTTAGCTTCCTCTTCAAAACGAAGTTTTATGGCTTCTTGAGCGGCATTAAATTCTGCTTCTTTGTCTTGAGCCAATTGAGCACGCTTGTCTTCATCAACGTTTTTAATGATATAGCTAGCGAAGTAGGCAACTCGTTCCAAGTTCTTTACTGTCATACCTAGCAATAAACCAACAGCTGAAGGAGTGCCGCGCAAAAACCAAATGTGAGCTACCGGTGATGCAAGAGTAATGTGTCCCATTCGTTCACGTCGAACAATTGATTTAGTAACTATTTCACCATTCTTATCAACCGCTGCTTCTCTAGAACGAACGCCCTTGTATTTGGCATCATGAGGATTAATATCCTTTACGGGACCAAAGATACGTTCGCAAAATAAACCATCGCGTTCTGGCTTTTGGGTACGATAATTAATCGTCTCCGGTTTAGTAACCTCTCCATGACTCCAGTCCAAAATATCATCTGAGCTAGCAACGGCTAGTCGGACTGCGTCGAAGTCGGCAATATTTGTTCCGTGTGAGTACCGTCTCATTACGCAACCTCCTTTTCATCTTCTTCACTTACCAGGGTGTCGACATTATCTGTTATTTCTGTCACCTCTGTTGCTACTGTTTCACCTAAACCGATTACATCAAACTCATCAAGAGCTGCGTCCTCAGTAACGTCAACATCGGAAATTACTGGCTCCGGTACTGCGACGTCTGATAGGTGCTCGGCTTCGTCTTTTATGTTTTCTGCCAACACTTCTTCGGCATCAATCACATCGTCACTATGAACAAGATCAACTTTGAGACCAAGTCCTTGAAGTTCTTTAACTAGCACGTTGAAGCTTTCTGGAACTTTTGGCCCAACAATTTCGGTTTGCTTAATGATTGACTCGTAAGCCTTCGAACGTCCGTAAACATCGTCAGATTTAATGGTCAGCATTTCTTGTAGGATATTACTTGCTCCGTATGCTTCCAGTGCCCATACTTCCATCTCGCCAAATCGTTGACCGCCATTTTGAGCCTTACCACCAAGTGGCTGCTGCGTAACCATAGTGTACGGTCCGGTTGAACGTGCGTGTATCTTGTCGGCAATCATGTGATTAAGCTTAATCATGTACATACTCCCGACAGTGGTGCGCTCTTTGAACGCCTCACCAGTACGTCCGTCATACAATTGCTGCTTACCGTCATCAGGCAGGCCTGCTTCGGTCAAAAGTTCTTTAATTTTGTCTGATGAAACACCGTTAAATGATGGGCTAGCCACTTTTATGCCGAGCGCCTTTGCAGCCATTCCAAGATGTGTTTCAAACAACTGACCAATGTTCATACGACTTGGCACACCCAATGGGTTTAAGAGAATGTCTATAGGTGTTCCGTCTTCAGTGAATGGCATATCTTCGACAGGTAATACGCGAGCAATAACACCCTTGTTACCATGACGACCACCAAGTTTATCACCAACCGATATTTTACGCATTTGAGCTACAAATACTTGGATCTGCATAATCACGCCAGCTTTTAGCTCGTGACCATTAGCCCTGGAGAAGACTTTTACGCCAACTACCTTACCGTGTTTGCCGTTTGGCATACGTTGCGAAGTATCGCGAACTTCTTTGGCTTTCTCGCCAAAAATAGCTCGTAGCAAACGTTCTTCACTGCTTAACTCTTGTTCACCTTTAGGCGTAATTTTACCTATCAAGATGTCACCAGGATGCACTTCTGCACCTATACGAACAATACCGTCATCATCAAGATGCCGTAGAGCGTCCTCGGCTACGTTAGGAATATCGCGGGTTACGATTTCTGGTCCAAGCTTCGTTTCGCGTACTTCTACCATGAAATCAACAATATGAACGGATGTAAGGGTGTCATCTTCAACAAGCTTTCGAGATACGATGATAGCATCTTCGAAGTTATAACCTGACCACGGCATGAAGGCTACTAGCAGATCCTTACCCAAAGCGAGCTCGCCATTGGCAATACTCATGCCTTCGATTATTGGGTCGCCAGCTTTTAGTTTATCGCCATTATTCACGACAACTTTTTGGTTGATTGAACTTCCCTCGTTACTCCTTAGGAAATGATGTGGGGTGTATGTTGCCTTCCTGTCTTTATACTTAACAACTACTTCATCACCAGTTGCTTTTATAACTTCACCAGCTTCTTCTGCCACTATTAACTGGCCACTGTTTCTAGCCACGATTTCTTCGAGACCCGTACCGACAATTGGGGAATCTGGTGCTATTAACGGAACTGCCTGGCGCTGTTGATTACTACCCATAAGTGATCGGTACACATAGTTCTTTTCAACAAATGGTATAAGGCCTGCACTTGATCCTATAATCTGCTTGCGGGATGCGTCCATGTGAGTAACATCGTTAGCATCAACTTCACCCGATTTTAGGTGACTGCGCGCCGATACGCGTTCGCTGACGAAATGACCGTTGTCATCGTATTTTTCACCTGCACTTGCGATTACGGCAGTTTCTTCTTCGGCAGCATCAAGATACTTAACTTCATCAGTCACGACAGCTTTTACTGGCCATGTCACTTGAGTTTTGATTGAAGCAAGCTTCTTGGCTGCCTCTGCAGTAATTTTTGCACCAGCTTTTACGATAACCTTGCCCTTTTCATCTTCTAAGTTAACAGAGGCAATATGTCCAACTGCGTCCTTGGCTGTAACTGAATTTATTACACGACGATATGGAGTTTCTATAAAGCCATAATCGTTAATACGAGCATAGCTAGCTAGATTCAACACCAATCCAATGTTTGCGCCCTCAGGCGTTTCCACCGCGCAAATACGTCCATAGTGAGTAGCATGGGCATCACGAACTTCAAAGCCGGCGCGCTCACGACTAAGACCACCAGGGCCCATCGAGCTAAGGCGACGCTTGTGTGCTAATTCACTCAAAGGGTTAATCTGATCCATAAATTGAGATAGCTGTGAGCTAGCAAAGAATTCTCGGACAGCAGCAACAACCGGTCGAGCATTGATCAACTGAGCCGGCGTAACGGTTTCAATCTCACTCATACTCATGCGATCCTTGGTATTTCTTTCCATGCGAAGCAAACCAATCCTAAATTGCCTCTGGACGAGCTCACCAACCAATTTGACTCGTCGATTCGCCAATGAGTCAATATCATCTGCCGGTTCTTGTGTATTATTTAGACGTATAACTTCAGCAATAATTGCAACAAGATCTTCCAGGCGCATAACTCGGTTTTCGGTCGTGTTGGGTATATCAATGTTGAGTCGCTTGTTAATTTTGTAACGACCGACTCGACTGAAGTCGAAACGCTTGAAGTTATAAAACATGTTCTCAAGCAAGCTTCGAGCATTATCAACAGTAGCGAGATCACCAGGACGCAGACGTCGATATACTTCGATTAATGCTTCGTTACTACCCTTAGTAGGGTCTTTTTCAAGAGTTGCATCAACATAGCTGAACTTGCCCTGATCCACATGTTTAAATTGTTCTCTCATTTGTGCATCTGATAAACCAAGCGCGCGCAGAAGTGTAGTAACTGCAATCTTACGCTTTCGGTCAATCTTTACAAACAAAGCACCTGACGCAGCAGTCTCAAACTCAAGCCACGCACCACGCCCAGGGATTACTTTAGCACCATAAATCTTACTTGAACCATGTTGTTCTGAAGTAAAGAAAACACCAGCTGAACGTATCAATTGCGATACAACCACGCGCTCGGCACCATTAATAACAAAAGTTCCACGCTCAGTCATCCATGGATAATCACCGAGATATATCTCTTGGTCCTTAACCTCGCCCGTCACTTTATTAGTCAGCTCTACTACTGCCTTAAGCGGTGCATCATAACTAACGTTATTCTCACGCGCCTCCGCCTCAGTTAGCTTCGGTTTTTCGAAACGATAGTCCTTAAATCTAAGAGATAGCTTTGTACCCGTATAGTCATCGATTGGGCTAATTTCGGCAAGTAACTCTCCTAACCCTTCCTCGATGAACCACTGGAAAGATCGGTTCTGGTGATCGACTAAGTTTGGTAATATTATAGGCTCGTTTGTTTCGGTGAAATATGTTCGTTTTTTAGAGTGTGTCGTGGCACTACTTTTAGGCATAAATAACTTGGCTCCCACTTAATTATTTAGAGTTGATGTGATTATTTTGTTTGTAGAGTTGAAGCTCACTAGCACGAGCATTTTTGGTGCCAACTCTTTACAAATACAGCACAGCCCGACTTACACTACTTCTTAATATAAGAGTGTGGGGTAATTTTTTTGAAATGTCAATACTAAAATATGCTAACTTGTAATGACTTTATCGACCACGCCGTATTTTTTCGCCTCTTCAGCAGTCATCCAATAGTCTCGTTCCATGTCATCTTGAATGCGCTTAACTGTTTGACCTGTATTCTTAGCCATAATTTCGTTTAGGCGCTGTTTGATTCTTAGTGATTCCTTAAGGTCTATCTCCATGTCAGTGACCTTGCCACGCGTACCGGAAGATGGTTGATGAATCATAACTGTAGCATTGGGTAGTATCACTCGTTTACCTTTAGTACCGCTACTGAGTAGAAAGGCTGCAGCTGAAGCTTGAACACCTATACCAACGGTTTGAATATCGCTTTTTACGTATTGCATTGTGTCGTAGATTGCCAACGCATCATACACACTACCGCCAGGACTATTTATGTATAGATAAATGTCTTTTTTTGTATCTTCATTGTCTAAAAATAATAACTGGGCAACTATTAGATTTGCCGTATGTTCATTGACGTCACTACCTAGAAAAATTATCCTGTCCTTGAGTAAACGCGAATAAATATCAAAGGCACGTTCCATTCGACCTTCGGTTTCAATAACGGTTGGTACTAATATCGAGTTTTGCGGCTTATTCATAACGAACAGTATACGACTCGAATTAGCACTCGTCAAGCATGAGTGCTAATTTTTCAAAATCTCCCTGCCATACACCAATACTAGACGCTCATCCGATATTGAAATAACGGAATGTGGGACTTTTTTAAATTCTTGTACGTTATTGTTTAGAGCCATCACGTCTCCAGGTTCAAATAGCTGTGTACCAGATACCTCACTAGTGATGGGGTCGTAAATTGTTATTTCGCCCGTTCCAAGTAGCGGGATACTGAGCCTGTAGTCGGAAAGAGAGTCTGTGTGCGGAAAGGCGTAATCACACTTACGCTGATATCTTAGCCTAAGCAGCGATATGGTGCCGACAGAATCGGGCATATAACTATCTAGATGGCCACAAAGTGATGAAATCAAAGATGGTGCTTCAACTGAGTCCATTACGTAAGAAGTATCATGGATTGGGCTAAACTTCATGGCTTCAACCTCGTCCTCTGACATATCAGACAACACCGACCCAAGTAGTGCTTTTCCGTATTGTTCGCAAATACTGCGCTCTAAGACACCCTTTTCGAGCGCAATATGACCAGGCAGAAGACTAGAAAGAACTTCTCGACTACTTAGCTGTGACATATTCCTTTAGTTTAGAAACAGTTTTCTCGGTCAATAATCTCGACGCAATGTCATTACGATTCTCGGGCTTGTCTAGCTCAGACTGCATGGCTTGATCTTTATATTGGCTTTTTAGTAACTGAATGCGAATTTCCAATTCCTCCGGCGTGACATCAAGCTTCTCCTTCTCTGATATCTCCGTCAATACCAAACTAGCCTTAACTCGTTCTTCAGCTTGCGGTTTCAGGACTTCTGATTTGTATGCATCTTCGCTTTTAGTTTCTGACTCTAGGAATTCAGCAACTGTTTGGCCGCGATAGACTAAATTTTGCTTCATTTCTTGCCACATTCTCTCAATCTGCTCTTCAATGAGAATTTGTGGCACCACTACTTTTGACTTAGCGGTTATATCACGTACAAGTTCTGACTCAAACTCACGCTCCATCTGCTGTTGACGCTCAACCGCTAACTGTCGCTTAATGTCTTCTTTTAGGGCCTTAAGAGTGTCGAAAGGACCTGCTTTGGCTGCAAAATCATCATCTAACTTGGGAGCTAATACTTCCTTGACGCTGTTAATATTAACCGTAAAGGTAACCTTCTTGTTGGCCATTGATTTAACTCCATAATCTTTCGGGAAAGTCAGGGTAAAGGTAGTTTCGTCACCGGCTTTTTTGCCAACTAATTGGTCTTCAAAACCAGGAATAAACGTATTACTGCCAAGTACTAAAGGATAATCTTTACCATCTGCACCGTTTATCTTTTCGCCCTTTTCGTTTACACCATTAAAATCAATCGAAACCTCATCACTCGTCTTTGCGGCACGATCAACAACTTTTTTGTCTGCAATCTGTTTTTGAAGAGAGCTAAGCACTTGCTTTACATCTTCTGCATTAACGTCTACTTTTGGATACTCTTTTTTTATCTTTTTATAATCCGGTAGTTTTATATCACCTACTACTGCAACCTTAGCTTCAAACTCAAGCGTAGAAAAGGGCACATATTTCTTGATTGATATTTCTGGGCGGTCTACTGGTCTAAGTGATTCTGAAATAATTGCTTGGGGATAAATCTGACTGACAGCCTCCTCTAAAAATTCCGCCTGCAAAACAGACTGATCAAGGTTTTTCTCGATCAAACTAGCTGGGGCTTTGCCTTCACGAAAACCCGTTAGCTTCACATTATGTGACAATTTGCCTAATACGGTGTTTTTTATATTCTGAAGCTCGCTTTCAGTTGCTTTGATCTCCAAAACGACTTCAGTGTCTGATGAATAAGTTCTTTTTACTTGCATAGGCACTTACTCTAACAGATGATCCAGAATTATTCCAGTACACTTAAGGAGACAAACTCCGACCTAGCAACACAAACATAGTCGAAAACCACATAACTTCACAAAGAACCCCCCACCATCGTTGTCGTTCTGCCCACTGAATACGAGCATGAAAACGCGCGATTAGGCTTAAAGGCTTGGGTTTCTTACCTCTTATTTCACGAACCCATCTAGGAAACCACATTAAATCTGGACTAGCACAAGCTATACCACACATAAATATAAGAGGCCAGTTTGCTGGCTGTAAAATAGCGATCACTAGTAATAAAGCAGATGCTAAACCAGCATCGGCGCTTAAGACTAACAAAAACTTTCTATCTGTATGTTCATCAAGACCAAAATGAGGTAGTGCATCAAGCGCAAAGTGGGCTAAAAATGCCGCAGGAATAGCCACTGGGTTTCCAATAACCGCCCCAATTAATGCCCCAGTAATAACGTGGTTAGAGGCTGTCATTTTTCTTTTGACGGTGATCTTTTACGATGCTAGCTATGCGCTCAAGGCTATGAGCTTCTTCTTTGCCAGTTATAAGATTTTTAAGACTAAACTGTTCTGTCTCTAGCTCCTTTTCGCCGATAAACAACACGTACCGGATAGCTTTCTTGTTAGCCGATTTAATCTGTTTGTCTGGCTTACGGCCAGTTGTATCAAGCGCAACATTCAACCCCATATCTCGTAATTGCCTAATGCTAACCTGAGATCGTTCGTAGATATCACCAATGAGACATACATAAACATCAGTCTCAGGATTGAGCATCGGCATTAGAGAGTGTGTTTCGAGAAAATTCTGCAAAGTCACGTCTCCCATACCAAATCCCACTGTAGCCACGGGATCAACACCAAATAAACCGACAAGTCCATCGTAGCGTCCGCCACCAAACATTGAACGATTATTGTCTGGGTTTGTATCAAAAGCTTCAAAGACGATATCGGTATAGTAGTCGAAGCCGCGCATCAAGGTAACATCAAAAATGGCGTTAGTTATGCCTGATTGATTAAGGAGTTCGAGCAGCTTCTTCAACTCTACCACCGAATCATGATTCTTTACTAAATCTGGGAGTTTATCGAGTGATTTAACGGCCAATAGGTCGACTAACTTCTGACTATAGCCTTGGTCTCTTTGGGTAGGTGTAAGAATTGCATCAGCTTGGGCTAAGAAAGCCGCATTGTCAATCTTGTGCATACGATCAATTAACTTACTTAGTGTATGCGATTGTGTAGCATCCATGGCTAAGTACTCACTCATCAGTGAATCCATCAACTTACGACTATTAAGCTTAAATTCGTATTGACGCCGCGTGGCCCCAAATTCACGCAGAATGCCGTCTACTATTTGAATAACTTCATGTTCGGCTGAGATGCCGTCTACTCCAAAAATATCGACGTTTAGCTGCCAATGCTCTCTCAGTCGCCCACGTTGAGGCCTTTCATAGCGCCACAGGTTTGGTATTGAGTACCAACGCGCGGGATAGGCTATTTCTTGTCTCTTGGCAGCTATCATTCTCGAAACTGTTGGCGTCATTTCTGGTCGAATAGCTACTTTTCTATCACCTCGATCGGTAAATGTATAGGTTTGCTCGTTTACTATTTCCTCGCCGGTTTTAGCAAGATAAATATCAAGAGGTTCTAATATTGGTGCGTCATATTCCTCGTAGCCAAACCTTTCTACAACCCGACGCATAACGCCAAACATGTATTTTTGAATACGTTTATCCTCGGGATAAAAATCGCGCGCGCCTTTGTATGGTTGTGTTGATAGACTCATTGAGGATTATTATACATTCCAAAATAAAAAACGGAGCATAACTCCGTAATTTGGTGCGCGAGAAAGGACTTGAACCTTCACGCCTTGCGGCACATGCTCCTAAGGCATGCGTGTCTACCAATTCCACCACTCGCGCATGTGAAATCCGATCTATATTAACCTGTTTTTATGTAAAAAACTAGTGTGGCGTTACCGTAAGTCTTATGTTGACTGACTTTCATATCTGGAATAGCTGGGATTCTGTCGTCGCTGGGCCATGATAACACCAAGACACCCCCCTGTTTAACGTGTCTTGCCACTTTAAAAATCAGAGTCTCGAGTACAGCATCATAAGGCGGATCACACACCACAACATCATAGGATAATTGCTGATTATTATTAGACCATCCCTTGATATTGGCACGTACGACACTAACTTTATCACTTATGCCCAATGTAGAGATGTTTGACTTGATGGTAAGGTAGGCGGTTTTATCAAGCTCAACCAACTGAGCACTCTCAGCACCCCTACTAATGGCTTCAAATCCAATTGCACCCGTACCCGCAAAAGCATCCAGAAATGTTAAATGTTTAATGTCGCCGAGTACATTAAACAGAGCCCCCCTAATTTTGTCGCTCATTGGATGAGTAGCATGGCCTCCTGGCGACTCAAATAAGCGACCACCTAATTGTCCGGCAATAACTCTCATTCAGCTCTTTCAACTAACCCTGCATCAACTAATGCCGCATACCAAGACAGGGTAACTGTTTGTGACATTATCGGTCCTAACTTATGACGTACTTGCCAAGCGAGCTTAGGTGTCCACCCTTTCTTATAATAATTCTCATACATATCTAGTACCGCTATCTCTCTGGCCGATTGTTTAAATAATTCTGTGACTCCAATTTCTTGGACTCGTTTTATGTCCTTCGATTTAGGTATTGCTTCGTTAAAGGTTAGTGGTTTTATGAGAGTAGCTACACCAATCTCAAAGAAGCCATGTGTTGACATTAGACCTTTTGGCCCCCACATTTTCCAATTATTTTTGACAATTTCTCTCTTCGTTTCTCCTGGAATAAGCAACTTTTCTTTAACAGAGTTCCTGGTATCGTTACCCTTACCCCCTCTAAGTTCAGTAAGCTCAGACTCATAAGGATAGTGATGAGCCGGAGTTAGGCCATCGACGATAGCATGTGCCAGCCATGCCGACTCGAAGGCAATATGTTCGAAATTGCCCAATTTTAGCTGATTTACAAGTTCATCATAATGACCTTGTATTAACTCAATCAGGCCTGAGTCTGATTCATCGAATGGACTGTAATAATGCCAAGGTTCGTCTTTTGCCGGGCTTTTACGCTTAATTGCGTCTGGACCATTACGCCCCTCGAACTGTAAAATGTTTCTAATTTTTGGGAATATTGAATTATCAGGAATGATACGCCCTAGGTGCCGACGAGCAACACTATCAATTTTCTGATGAGCACCGATCATTCGACCAGAAAACCGAGTCAAAGTTGTTCCTGAATACACTGTGTTTACTTTCTTAGTTTAGGTTAGTGATTGAACGCACACGCTGGATGCGACTTTGTAACTCTTCATATTCTAGCAACTTTTCTTTTCTATCGATAAATTCTTGTGCAGCAGCCCTAGCTCGCGAAACAACTCCTATGTCTGCCAAATTGGCGTATTTAAGGTCCAGAGCTCCATGTTGCTGTGTCCCATATATCGCGCCTGGACCACGAAGTTCGAGGTCTAACTCGGCAAGCGCAAAGCCATCATTAGAACGCTCGAGAGCACGCAGACGTGGGCTCGGTGGCCTACTATCACTTACAAGTAGATAACAATAGCTTTGGTGCTCACCACGCCCAACTCGACCCCTTAGCTGGTGAAGCTGTGCCAGGCCAAATTGATCAGCAGATTCAATTAACATAACGCTAGCATTAGTAACGTCTATACCCACTTCGATGACGGTTGTTGAGACCAAGATGTCGATATTATGCGCTAAGAACAACTTCATAATTTTATCTTTCTCGTTTGATTTCATTCTCCCATGAAGCATACCAACTCTAAAATTAGCAAACTGGCTATTCAGCTCATTGTAGACAACCTCGACAGAACGAGCGTCTTTCTTATCAGTTTCAGAAATAAGTGGACATACTACAAATAACTGTCTACCCAATGATAGTTGCTGCGTGATTTTTTCGTTAAGTTGAGCCCGTGAATTTGGTGATACTATTTTGGTGATTATAGGTTTTCTATTGCTCGGCTTTTCCTTGAGTAAAGATATGTCCAGTTCACCATATAGTGTTAATGCTAGGCTACGCGGTATCGGTGTAGCCGTTAAGGTTAACATGTGTGGGAGGTGTCCAGCTTTTGCGAGCAGGGTCTTGCGCTGCTCAACCCCGAACCTATGTTGTTCATCTACAATTACTAAGCCAAGATTTTTCATTATGACTTTTTCTTGGATTACAGCATGTGTCCCAATGATAAAACGTGCATGTCCACTAGTGATGTGTTGGTAGGCCTGATCTTTTTGCTTTGCAGTCATACTCCCTAGCAATAAAACCACGCTTTGATCTTGATCGAGTGGCACCAAAAGCTTATGAATAGTTACAGCATGCTGGCGAGCCAACACTTCAGTCGGCGCCATAAGTACAACTTGAAAACCCGCCTCCATCACCATAAGAGCAGCCATACAAGCCACGACCGTCTTACCAGAACCAACATCGCCTTCAACCATTCGATTCATAGGTTGCGTTTTTTGCATGTCCTTGTATATCTGCCACACTGCACGCCGTTGTGAGTCAGTTAGTGAAAATGGAAGATTACTTACGAACGTCCGAGCATGCGATTCAATGAAAGGTACCTTCAGTGCGCCGTTTTTTTCAGCTTCATACTTGTTAATCAATGCTGCAAGACTCAGGCTAAATATTTCCTCAAAACCAAATCTAGCTTTTGCGTGTTCGATTTGCTGAGCACTTTCAGGGAAATGCAACGCCATTATGGCTTCGTTAACCGGCATAAGTCCTGCTTCATCTCTTAACCATATAGGCAAAGTTTCGGGAAGTCGTCTAATGTATGGTGCAAGATGACGTACAGCTTTTGAAATCTGTAGTGAGCTGAGCCCTTTTGTTAGATTATATGTCGGCACAATACGGGCGGCATTAATAGGAAAATCACTTACAAGTTCAATCGAAGGGTTTTGAATTGTTAAGTACTGTCTTCTTAAGGCAAACTCACCTCTAACAAAATATTCTTCATCTAATTTTATGGATTTGGATCTATATGGTTGATTGAACCAAACTAGTCGTACGCTACCAGTTTCGTCATTAGCTACAGCTTCTGTTATGTGCATACCTCGTCGTACATGCCGACCTTTAGCTTGTTTTATTACGCATTTGATAGTAACCATGCCTGGTCGAAGTTTTACGATTGGTGTTAGCTGTGAGTAATCATCGTAACGTCGCGGTGTGTTATATAGAAGATCACGAATTGTATGCAAGCCAAGGCGTGCAAACTTTTGCGCCATCGCATCACCTACACCCTTAATAGTAGTTAGCGGCTGATCAAACTCCATCAACTACTAAGTATATGTCTGCTAGGCCTTTTTGATAAGAAAGAAGACACTTGGGCCAAAATAAGTACGGGCCAGTGTGGGCTGCATTAGCCGTTCGACACTTAGCATTACAGCTTGGGGCACAATCTTCTTAATGGTTGGGCTGCGAAGGTTTGAAACCGATAAAACTTTTTCAACCTTTAATCCTGCATGGGAAAGCTGCTTAATAATGGTCTTGGGGTTATGGTTGACAAAAGCAATTTCTCCCTCTTTTTTGTGTTCTTCAGAGCGAATATCTACAGGCTCTTCGGGCAAGCGCTTACCGCGAACAATATGCTTCAATCTATTTCTGCCATGAGCATAATTTGCTACTTCGAGAATTATATAACCGTCCTCAGCTAGTACCCTTGATAGTTCTTTGAATTCGACTGTAGGATCTGGAATGTGATGCATAACTCGAATCATAGTTATCAGATCAAGCTCACCATCTTTGAAGTCAAGTGCATCAGCCTGTGTAAGCTTTCGTTCAACTTCTTGATGATCTTTAAGAAAATCTTTAGCTATATCTAATTGCTGCTGAGATGGCTCGGCAAGAGTGACTTTATCGGCGTACTCTTCTAGAAAAACGCAAAGTCGACCATAACCCCCGCCAATATCTGCCGCGTGCCTAAAATGCTTGCCTTTTAATAGCTTAGTTATAGCCATTTCCTCGGACGCATGCTCGTAATCACGGCCTTCCCAATATTTTAAATAATTGTGCGTTGGGTCGTTATACTGATCGGCTTTTTTGTGTGAGTTCTTCGTCATAACCTCGATAGTATACACTCAGTCAACAATTCTGAAATAATGTTTTTTGCCAATTTGAAATATGTCACCGGCTTTAGGGCTAATACTGGCGTCTGTGATCTTCTCCCCGTTGATCTTGAGAGCACCCTGTTGGAATAATCTATTAGCTTCAGACATACTCTGGGGAATATTTGTAGCGCAAGCAGCAATAAGAGCTGAACGCTGAATATCCTTTTCAGCTGCAACTCTCCAAGAGGAAAGCGCTAATTCCTTTGCGTTTTCTGGAATGTAGTTCTTGTCGCGGTGACTAAATTTAGCTAGCCAATCATTTTCGGCAACCTCAGCTTCTTTTTCCGAGTGATACATCGTAACAATTACTCGAGCAAGTCTTAGCTTAATATCTCTAGGATTCGAGCCACTCATGAGATCATTTTCTATTTGCTTGATCTCTTCCAGGCTAAGATACGTACAATCAACAAAGCACTGAATAAGACCCTCGTCTGGCAGCGCCATAATCTTACCAAACATTTGAGCAGAGTCTTCATCTAATCCAACTCCAGTCCCAAGACTTTTACTCATGAGTTTCTCGCCAGTAACAGGATTCTCTAGAAGTGTTGTGGTCATCACAAATTTTTCCTTGCCCTTGTATCGCTTCAAAAGCGTTCTACCTGCCATCATATTAAACGTTTGGTCGGTGCCCCCAATCTCTATGTCAACATCCATGGCTACGGAATCATATCCCTGCATCAGGGGATAAAAAAATTCATGGACATAAAGTGGTTTATTTTCACTGAGGCGCTTTTGGAATGCATCACGTTCAATCATTTGCTGGACAGTAAAATTAGATGCTAGCTCTACCGCATCTTCAAAAGTAAGACTAGAGAGCCATTTACTATTAAATTTGAACTCTATCGGGTTATTTTTATCATCAAAATCCAATATTTTACCGATCTGCCTCTTGAATGTTTTTAGATTCTCATGAATCTGTTCAGGAGTTAATTTTTGACGTGCGGTCGTCTTATCGCTCGGGTCACCTATCATAGCAGTGAAGTCACCAACTAAAACAATAACCTTATGCCCTAGCTCGTGAAAACGCTTCATAATAATATAATTCGTAGAGTGACCGAGATGTACGTAGTCTGCTGTTGGATCAATACCTACATATACCTTTAGTTGCTTTCCAGAAAGAAGCTCCTTTTTTAAAGCTTCACTTGATGGATAGATAGTATCAATCGAGCGACTTATAAGCTCTTCTATTTTCTTACGGTCAACATTAATTTTCATTTACGATACTCCTAAATTTCAGCTTTTTCTCATCTAAGGCATTTATATTTGGTAAAGTGGTTTGATTAACAAAACCGCGCCAAGTAAGTTCTTCTGATAAAGTCATGAAAATAGTATATATTACTCAACCAACCACAGACCACTTTTTATCATTGCGTAAGCATAATGTTTGCTATAATATTCATCGACACAATGTGTGCTAACGGAGATTTGAACAACAAATGAGCAAAAGACCTACTGGTCGTAAATCAGCCAGTGTTAATAAACAACTCGGTAGAAACAAGAAGAATACTTTCACTACCAAGAGCGGCCAGACCATAAAGCTACATCGAAGCCTTAGTGAGAAGTTTAAGGCTCGTAAGGACGCTCGTGCTGTCAGAAGGGCTGCACGACTGGCCGGTATGCCTAAATCACGCGTCAAGCGGTTTTTCTTCAGACTTCATCCAAAGCGGCTATATAAGTACTGGTTCAGCCGCGAGGGCGGAATTATGGCGCTCAAGATTGTCGGTTTGGGTATTATTGCTGGGTTCTTATTATTGATTGGTTTATTTGCTTATTATCGTAAGGATTTGCCTAACCTTAAGGATATATCTGGCACTAATCTGGGTGGGAGCAACCGTTACTATGATCGTACCGGCCAGATACTTCTGTGGGAAGACTTCGACGCCGTAAAACGAGTACCTGTTAAAGACGAAGAAATTAACCAATACGTAAAAGACGCAACTGTCGCTATAGAAGATAAAGACTTCTTCAAACATGGCGGTTTCGATGTACGCGGCATTAGTCGTGCAGCAGTAAACAACGTAACTGGCGGTGGTGGCGGAAAACAAGGCGGCTCGACCATTACCCAGCAATTAGTTCGACTAACACAAAAAGGCGTTGGCCAAGAACAGACCTACCAACGTAAGCTACGAGAACTAATTCTATCTATTGAACTGGAGCGTAGCTACACCAAAAAAGAAATCCTTGCAGGCTACCTAAATGCCGCTCCATACGGAAATGTTCAGTACGGGGTTGAAACTGCTTCACGTGACTACTTCCAAAAGTCGGCTAAAGACTTAACACTAGACGAGGCAACCTTTTTAGCATCAATACCAAAGTCTCCTTCATACTACTCACCTTATGGACCACGCTATAATCCTGAAGCCCTAGTTGGTCGACAGCACTACACTCTTGATCTTATGGAGCAACAAGGAATGATTACTGCCCAACAACGCGATGAGGCAAAAAAGGTTGATACTCTAGCTAAGGTTCATCAGGTTAAACCCAAGTTCGAAGGTATCAAGGCTCCGTATTTCGTATTACTAGCAAAAAGTCAGCTGGAGCAGAAATATACAAAAGACACCGTCAACCGTGGTGGCTGGAAGGTTACCACTTCGCTAGATATGAAACTTCAGGACTTAGCCGAGCAACAGGTCCAAAAAGGTTACCGAAATGTTACTAGAGCAGGTTTTGATAACGTTGCCTTCGCAGCAGAAGATGTAACCAACGGTCAGATGGTTGCAATTGTCGGTGGCATTGACTTCTTTAATAAAGACTTCGGTGAGAATAATTATGCTCACTGGCGTCTACCGCCCGGATCAAGCTTTAAGCCTTATGATTATCTATCAGTTATAGAAAATACCGATAACTTTGGTGCTGGTTCGGTACTATATGACACTCAAGGCCCTGTTGATGGTTATCCATGCACGAATAAAGCTCGACCAAAACAAGGTGGTAACTGTCTTTGGGATTATGACTTCCGCTACCCTGGCCCACTATCATTAAGGTACGCGCTTGGTGGTTCACGAAACGTGCCAGCTATAAAAGCTATGCTCACTGTTGGCGTAGACAAAACCATAAAAACTGCCGAAAAACTTGGTATCGACAGTGGATATAAGTGTTACCAGGAAGGCATCGAGGATGTCAACTTCGCTAAAGAAAGTGAAGAGGGTGAATGCTATGCCAGTTCAGCTATCGGAGACGGAGCCTATCTATATCTAGACGAACACGTCAATGCCTACAGCACAATTTCCCGTAACGGCAACAAGTTGCCCCAGACATACATTCTTAAGATTGAGGATTCAGCTAATAAAGTTATTGATGAGTGGAAGCAAGAAAAGGGCGAACAAGTAGTACGACCTGACTCTGCTTACATAGTTGCCGATATGATGGCCGACCCAAACGCAAGCTACTTCACTAATAAACCACATCGCTATAAGGGATGGGACTTTAGTCTTAAGACTGGTACAACTAACGACTCGAAGGATGGTTGGCTTATGGGCTTCTCTACTAAATACGCCGCCGGTGTATGGGTAGGCCATCACACTCGCCGTGTTGCTACGCGCTCATTTATGGAAACAATGACTCAGCCAATCTGGCAGGGCTGGATGGATGCAGCACATGACGGTTTACAACCAGTAAAACGCGAAAAACCAAGTGGCGTTCAGACTTTACCAGCCTTTGTGGTGCGGCAACATGTTGGTCTTGGTTCGCGTGAACCGAGCCCAGCTAATGACCTTTACCCGTCTTGGTTTAAAAAGCCCGGCAAGAAGAGTGGCGAGAAGAAAACCATTGATATCGTATCCAATAAACTAGCAACTGAATGTACGCCTGCTAGAGCCAAGAAAGAGATTTTTGAAGATGCAGGTAGCTACTCGGCCGACAAGTTTGTAAATCAAGGTGCCGGCGCAAATACCAGTGAAAAAGATGACGTACATAAATGCTCTGACGCAAAGCCAGATATCTTGATAAGTAGTGCCCCCAGTTCATGTAATAGCTCATGTTCTATAATCGTAACTATTACCGGTGGGACACATCCAATATCTGGTGGCACGAGCGGTGGTGGCAATGTTAGCGTAATTATCGAAGGTCAAGTAGTACAGTCCTTCCCTGCTAATGTTGGCTCACAAACATTGAACTTTAACTATGGCGGCAGTGGCGATAAATCTGTAACTGTAGAGGTGGTCGATAGTGTACTCTATGATGCCAGTAGCGCAACAACCATAGACTTTAGTGGTGGATCTAGTGCTTCTTCACCTAACATCACAAGTCCGGGTCAAAATGAAAATGTTGGTAGCGGGCCATTTGCACTAGAGTGGACAGGCGGAACGGGGCCATATACTGTTAGCGTAACTAATGGCGGGAGTTGTGATCCTCCCACAACGAACAGTACCACCTGTACTCTTAGCGGCGCTAATGGGTCGAATCACACTATTACCGTTACTGATAGTAATGGCAAAAAATCTTCGGTAACCGTTGCTAAGTAAACTAGTCTTTTTCTAGCAAAGTATTGAGCGCTGAACGAATATCGCGGATTTCCGTATACGATGATTGCCTCTTGGCAGTAGAGTTCTTTGGCCCAACTGCACCATCAAAGCCCAGCTTCTTTGCTTCGGCCAAACGCTTGTCAATAAACGGCACATGACGAACCTCACCAGACAGACCAACCTCACCAAAAACAACCACATTTTTCTTTAGCTGCATCCCTTTTGATGCTGAGGCAATCGCCATACAGACAGCCAGATCAGCTGCCGGCTCATTTAATCTAATACCGCCAACCACATTAATGTATATGTCTTGGTCTTGAAGATTTAGCTTGGTCCGTTTTTCCAACATAGCTACTAGCAGTGTCAGCCGATTGATATCAAAACCACTAGCCGTGCGCTTTGGGTAACCAAAGCTACTTCGATTTACGAGCGCTTGTATTTCGACCAAAATCGGCCGGGTACCTTCAATGCTAGCCATTACGATCGATCCATCAGCTACCTGTCTCTCAGCCAATAAAGCAGCCGATGGATTGTCAACCGCCTCCAGACCTTTATCTGTCATTTCGAATATCCCAACTTCATTTGTTGAGCCATACCGATTCTTAATAGCTCGGAGCATCTTAAACCCACCGTAGCGTTCACCTTCTAGATTTAACACAACATCTACAATGTGTTCGAGTATTTTTGGTCCAGCGATTGAGCCTTCTTTAGTTACGTGACCAACAATTAATAAAGCAGTATTTGTTTGCTTAGCAGCAGCAATCAATAATTGTGTGCTGTTAGTTATTTGACTAACTGAGCCGGCAGCTGAGCTAATTGAATTACAGATCAGTGTTTGGATAGAATCAACGACTACTAGCTTATACTTGCTACTTGCAATAGTTGCCGATATATCATCAGCACTATTACTAACAACTATTTCTAGATTCGCATGCTCAATGCCCAAGCGCTGAGCTCTCAAGCCTATTTGATGCACCGACTCTTCACCGCTAACGTACAAAACACTTACCTTGGATGCCAAAGTATAAGCAACCTGTAAAAGCAATGTGCTCTTGCCGATTCCAGGCTGACCGGCAATTAAGTTGACGCTCCCAGTCACGATACCGCCACCCATTACAGAATCGTATTCCTTTATGCCCGTAAGTAGTCTCAATTCGCTACTATTAACTGCTCTACCAACAGCACTGGGCTTCAGTGGGGCACCTTTTCTAACAATGTTGCCTACCTGCGAGGTAGTTATCTGCTCTTCGAGCGTATTCCACTCACCGCAGCTATAGCACTTACCGCTCCAGGTATTAGTAGTTGCTCCGCAGCTCGAGCAAACATATTCGACAACATCCTTTTTAGCCATATTATGTTCAGTTTAACAGATTATTCGGCATTAATGGTGGAAGGCCGACTGTCGATAGCCTTTATAAGCTCGTTTTCTTCCAGAACAACGGCATTGTATTTTTCCAGCAGAGCATTGTGCTTATCAATCAGCAACGATACGTTACCTACATCTGCATTATATGCAGCAACTTTATTGTTATATATTTTTGCTTCTGTATTGAATGTCGCAGCGTCAGTCGTCCCTCTAGAATTCTGTAGATTTTTGTAGGTTACCGACAATTCATTGGCTCGTGTTGCCAGATCACGATTTAGATCATTTACCCTGTTTCGTAATGATTCTAGTTGCTGACGATAGTCTTTTGCTAAAGCATCACGTGATTCAAATTCTTTTTCATAGGACTCCGACATAGAAACTATAGCAAGTCGGTTATCAAAATATCGTTTGTAGTAATTTTCTAGTTCTGGTGGTAAGTTTCTAACTTCAGTACCAATAATTGAGTGTAATTCATTTGGCACCACGCTTGGGTCTTTTGTTCGATACGACTCGACTGTCTTTTTAATTCTCTCACTTTGTATATTTTTATATGCCTGCTCTGTTAATTGATCAATGCGCTTGCGATCTGCAGCAGATAAGCGATCATAGGCGGCGTGCAAGGTCTCATGAGCTGCTGTTACTTCTTCAACGCCATCTAAGCGTTTATCGGTCACGTTATATAGATATATTCCTCTATTTTGAATATAGCATCCTAGTACGATACTTTGTTCACTATCAGTACAGCTCTGATTAAACTGTTCCTTGTCCTGAAGTTCGGGCTGATTAACGTAAAATAAATGCTTGGCGGTACCATTCATGGTAGTCGAGGCTGCTAGAGCCGCAATTTCGGGTGGTGGCACATAGTTACGAAGTCTAGCCCAGTCATAAATAGCCTGATGTTGCCACAACACTACAGCCGTCACCGAGCTTATAATCAACAAGCTAACAAGCGTTCCCCTGCCTACGCCTCTTGGCCGATCCATAACTAAGTATCTAATCCCTTACTCGGAGACAACTTCATATGCTAAGTCTTTTTGTTTGGCTCCCACTCTAACTACACTGCCCTTCTGATATTTTTCGTCTAGAAGCTGCAAAGCAATATGGTCTTCAATAGTATCTTGAATAAGTCGGCGCATTGGCCGGACACCATTGGCTGCATCATAGCCGTTTTCCAGCAGGTAAGTCTTGGCGCTAGCGGTAACCTGTAATCCTAAACCATGTTTTACCAAACGCTGTCTTAGCTCATCTAATTGCAACTCCATGATTTTGGTAACATCTTTTTTGGTCAAGGCTCTGAACACGATTGTTTTATCAATTCGATTGAGAAGTTCTGGACGCATAATTTTCTTGAGCTGTTCGAGAACTTTGTCCTTATTAATGCTATGTAGCGTATCCAGATCGTTCTCGCCCTGCTTAGTATTAACCCGAAAACCAAGCTGAGCTTCTTTTTGTAGCTTATCGGCCCCGATATTACTGGTCATGATTACGATAGTATTAGTGAAATCGATCTTTCGACCCTTAGCATCAGTTAGCACTCCATCTTCTAGTATTTGCAGCAGCATGTTAAACACATCTGGGTGAGCCTTTTCTATTTCATCAAACAAAACTAAGCTGTAAGGCTGACGTCTAATTTTATCGGTCAGTTGACCGCCTTCATCATAGCCCACATAGCCAGCTGGCGCACCGACGAGTCGAGCCGAAGTGTGACGTTCACCAAATTCGCTCATATCTATCTTGACTAGGGCTTCTTCGCTACCAAAAAATTCTCGTGCCAGCACCCGAGCAAGCTCTGTCTTGCCAACGCCAGTTGGACCCAAGAAAATGAATGACCCAATAGGCCTTTTACCACTACCTATACCAACACGATTTCGCCTGACCGCTCTTGCGACCGCATTAACGGCTTCGGATTGACCAATGACGTGTTTTGAAAGTGTTTTTTCAAGATTTAAGAGGTATTTAGCTTCAGAGCGAATAACCTTCTTAACGGGTACGCCTGTAATACGAGCTACAACTTCAGCCACGTCATCGCTTGTCATTGTTAGAGAGTTTGTGGTTTTATTATTCTTCTCAAGCTCTATTAGCTGCTCTGTTATTTGGCTAGCGCGCTGCTTATATTCAGCAGCCCTTTCATAATCTTCATTATCGCCAGCCTCCTCTTTGCGAACATTAACAAGTTTCAGTTCTTTCTGGAGTTTACGAACTTCTGGCGGCGTACGTCCCTTATCAATTCTTAGGTGGGCAGCCGTTTCGTCTAGTAGGTCAATGGCCTTGTCGGGCATAAAACGATCATTTATATATCGTTTGGCCAGCATGACAGTATCTTCAAGCACCTCGTCACTAATAGTTACGCCATGGAACTCCTCGTAATGTTTTCGTAGACCTTTTAGTATCGCAATACTTTCCGGCACTGTTGCCTCAGGCACTTGGATAGGCTGAAAACGGCGCTCTAAAGCGGCATCTTTTTCGACATATTTGGTATATTCTTGCGTAGTTGTAGCGCCAATAAGCTGAATCTTACCTCTAGCTAAGGCTGGTTTGAGTATATTGCCAGCATCCATAGCACCTTCAGCGGCTCCAGCCCCGACTATCAAATGTAGCTCATCAATAAAAACGACTGTTTTTCTGTCATTTTCAAGTTCTGACATTACTTTTTTAAGTCGTTCTTCAAATTCGCCTCTATATTTGGTGCCGGCAATCATACCAGCTAAATCAAGCATGACGATTCTCTTATCAAGTAGTCCGTCTGGTACGTCTTCGCTAATAATTCTTTGTGCCAAACCTTCTACTATTGCAGTTTTACCAACACCGGGCTCGCCAATCAGAACTGGATTGTTCTTGGTTCTACGATTCAAAATCGTTATAACTCGTCGAATTTGAGCTTCTCGACCCACTACCGGATCGAGCTTACCTGAACGAGCCTGAGCCGTAAGATCAGTTCCAAAGAAATCTAGGGCTGTTTTACGCTGTTTTTTACCCTTTTTTCGAGTATCAGTCCCATCTCCATCACTTTCATACTGTTGTCTATTAAGAAATTGTTCTAGCTCTGTAACCAAGCCATCTACATTAACGTTCATATCACGAAGTAGCGTGGTAGCACGAGCATTCTTTTGGCTTAGTATACTGTAAAGAATATGCTCCGTACCGCAAACATCCTGATTAAAATCCTGAGCGACTTCGTAGGCCATTTTTAGAGTTAATTTAGCAGTCTCGCTTAAACCCTTGCCGCCAAAATTAATTACTAACGTCTTTGGCGTTAAGTTTAGTGCCAACCTGGCTCGGTCTAAGGTAACACCAGCTCCTTCAAGAATTTTTGAGCCAATACTTCCATCTTGAGCTAATACGCCAAGCAGCAAATGCTCGGTACCTACATAGGCACTTCCAAAACTTCTAGCAATTGCATCAGCATGCTTGATACTAGCCTGAGCGTTGTCAGTTAGATTGTTCATGAAATCATTTGAATCTGGTGAATTTGGCATCATAAATATTGTACCCCTTTGTGGCGATTTTACGCTATCGCTACCTCTAAATATATGTCACAAATTAGCACTCGTCAAGTCCGAGTGCTAATTTAATTAGGGTACAGCTTATTTAGAGTATTAGACCTGCTATTCGGTGGCGGTCTCTTCGCCGTGCTCTTCTATAGCTTCTAGTAAGCTACTCTCTAGTTGTTCTTTTTTCTTAAGCTTTGGCGGCGCCACTGGTTTGAGCTCTTCTTTAGGAGTCTCGACTTTTTCTGGTTTGGCTTCTTCAGCAACTATATCTATGTCTAGGCCTGTTAGCTTGCTAGCTAGACGAACATTTTGACCACTTTTACCTATGGCAATGCTTTGCTGATCTACTGGTACAGTAACTTTTGCCTTGTTGTGCTTTTCATCTATATTAACGGCACTAACTTTGGTAGGGCTTAGTGCATTGGTAATGTAGTCCTTGATGTCGTCGCTCCAAACAACAATATCGATTTTTTCTTGTTCACCAATCTCGCTCATAACAGCATTAACTCTCGTACCATGACCACCCACGAAGGTGCCAACTGGATCTACGCCAGGAACACTGCTTGCTACTGCAATTTTCGTTCTTACACCAGCTTCTCTGGCTATGCCCTTAATTTCAACTGCACCGCTCTCCATTTCTGGAACCTCGCCGCGGAATAACCATTCAACAAACTGCGTATTACCACGTGATACGACTAGTTGTGGCCCACGGAAACCACGTTCTACATCTTTTAAGAAAACTTTGAGGCGCTGACCAGGATAATAACGCTCTCCTTGAATTTGTTCGGAGGCAGGCATAATACCTTGTGCCTTACCTAAATCGACACGCACAATTCGTCCTTCAACTCGGCCAACAATACCGTTAATGACAGTGCCGATCTTGTCCTCGTATTCATTCATTATTATTTCGCGTTCGGCTTCACGGAGTCGTTGCAATACGACCTGCTTGGCAGTCTGTGCAGCAACGCGACCAAAGTTTTCAACTTTTTCATGAATCTCAATCATGTCACCAATTTTGGCATTTTTCTTTATAACCTGCGCATCATGCAGACTCAACTCGAATCTATCATCGCCGACCTTCTCGACAACTTCTTTCGATATATAAGCATCAACCTCACCAGAATTCAGATTCATACTAACGCGAACTTCCTGTTCACGGTCACCATAGTCGCGACGATATGCTGCAGCAAGGGCTTGTTCCACAACCTCCTGAACAACGTCTTCTGGTAAGTTCTTTTCTTCAGCAATCGTTTTGACTGCCATAACTAATTGTTTAACGTCTAATTCCATCTTCTCTTCTCTCGTTATTTTTTATGCCTTTTGAATGGAAAAATCCGACCACTGGGCCGGATCTATCAACTTAATTGTACTAAACACTACGACTATCTGTCAATGCAAGTGCTACAATGGTCCGTAATGAGTAAAAAAGTAAGGCGATTATTTAGCGAGTTTAAGCCACGTCGATACGAGCTCGACCTGACACCAAGAAGGGACAGTGCCAAATTTACCGGTAAGGTAACTCTGCAAGGCAAAAAGACCGGGCGACCAAGCAAGCGCATTACACTTCATCAAAAAGATTTGAAAATCAGCAAAGCCACTATAACTCGTCATGATAAAAAAGGTGACGAAATTTACGTTGTTGATAGGATAAACAACCACGCTGCATTCGATGAGGTTCGACTACATTGCAAAAACATGCTTTATCCTGGCGATTACACAGTATCTATTGAATTTTCTGGAAAGATCACGGATCAAATGAACGGTATGTATCCATGCAATTTCACCTATAAAAATAACAAGAAGCAGCTAATAGCCACACAGTTCGAAAGTCATCATGCTCGGGAAGTATTCCCATGTATTGATGAACCAGAAGCTAAAGCAGTGTTTGACCTAACTATGACTACTCCAAAAGGTGAAACGGTTATTGCAAATACCCCTATCAAGAGCCAGCTGACCAAAGGCAACTACTCTATAACTACTTTTGAACCAACTCCCATAATGTCTACCTACCTGCTTGCATTTGTTTATGGTGAGATGGGTTACAAAGAGGCAAAAACAAGTGATGGCATATTGGCTAGAACCTACGCCACGCCTGATAATGTTCAATTCACTGACTTTGCTCTTGAGGTTGCTGTCAAATGTTTAGACTTTTACAATGATTACTTCGGTATTCCGTACCCTCTAGAAAAGTGCGACATGATAGCATTGCCCGATTTTGCTAGTGGCGCCATGGAGAATTGGGGTTGTATCACCTACCGAGAACAATGTATGCTAGTTGACCCCAAAAATACTTCTATTCCAACTAAACAGTACGTTGCCATGGTAGTGGCGCACGAATTAGCTCACCAGTGGTTTGGGAACCTAGTAACAATGCGATGGTGGACAGATCTATGGCTTAACGAAGGGTTTGCTAGCTGGATTGAATACATGGCCGTGGATCACATATTCCCTGAGTGGCAAATGTGGACACAATTTGCCGTAGATGAACAACACCGCGCCTTCAAGCTCGATGCCCTAGAGTACACCCACCCAATCGAAGTTCCGATCAATCATCCTGACGAAATAAGAAGCATATTTGACACTATAAGCTACAGTAAGGGCGCCAGTGTATTACACATGCTACACGCTTATCTTGGGGCTGATGATTTTAAAAAAGGCCTGAAGCATTATCTGCAAACACATGCCCATAGCAATACCGATACCGTAGACCTTTGGCAGGCACTGGAAGAAAGTTCTAAGAAACCAGTTAAAAAATTCATGCACGCCTGGACAACGAAAAGCGGTTTTCCAGTTTTACGTGTTTCTAGCGACAGCCAAACAACCTTGAATCAAACAAGATTCTTCATTAACCCCAAACATACAAAAAAATCAGATGATGTGTGGCCAATATCATTGCAGTCCGACAATAAGCAGCTCCCAGACCTTTTAGATAAAAACGAATTAACCTTGCCTTTTAAAATTAACGCCACCAAACTCAACCTAGGCCAAACAGGTTTTTACCGCGTAAGTTATGACACTCGGCAACTTGAGCAAATAGGTGCACAAGTTAAATTAGGGGATTTGTCACCAATAGATAGATTAGGCGTACTCAGCGATGCGTTTGAAAGCGCCAAAGCTGGCTTTATTAATACAGTTGACGCCCTACGTTTTATGAATAATTTTGAACATGAAGATAACAGTGCAGTCTGGGACGTTATGGTCGGAAGTATAGGCGCTACAAGGTCTGTCATGGACGACGAAACTCTCCGAGACAACATGAAGCCATTTATTACTTCTTTGGCCTCTAAGCAATACAAAAGACTAGGCTGGCAAGCTAAAAAGTCAGATTCGTATTTCGATCAGCTATTGCGTCCAACAATTCTAGGCATGATGTCAGGTGCTGACTATAAGGATGCTGTCAATGAGGCGCTTGGGCGGTTTGATGGGTCTAAGCGGCTAGAGGATATTGAGCCAGATCTTAGATCAATAATCTTCCATACAGCTGTTCGCATTCGTAACGACAAAAAAACATTTGATAAGTTATTTGATTTATACGAGACCAGTCACCTTAGCGAAGAAAAAACGGTCATCGCTTCAGCACTAACTGGCTTTAAGTCACCAACTTTATACAAAAAAGCACTCAGCTTGATTAAAACTGATGTCGTAAGGGCGCAGGATATAAGTTACTGGGTTGTTTACAGCTTCTCGAATCGTTTTGCGCGGCAGGAAACTTGGAAATGGATGACTGAAAACTGGTCATGGCTAGAAAAGACCATAGGCAGTGATCTTAGTTTTTATCGTTTCCCTATATATGCCGCTAACGCTTTTAGTGATAAGTCTTTCATCCCTGAATACACTAAGTTCTTTTCGAAGCACAGCAACTCGGCTTTGGAACGCACTATCAAGCAAGGCTTAGAAACACTTACGTGGCAATCAGACTGGAAGGAAAGAGATCTCAAGTCAGTCAAAGAATTCTTTAATACATACAAATTAAGCAGCTAAATCGAAGGCTTGGGTTGTTGCTTTTTGCATTCTGTCACGCGTCACTTTCAGTACTTCCTGTTGACTCATACCATCTGGACAGAATGGCTCAGGCACTACCACTAATGGGCTAAGTTTAAGTCGTGGGTGCTTATAGGCAATTCCAGGTGTGATGATAAGTAGATCGGCCGGTCTCTTTACGCCCAAGGCGATGCGAGCAATTCCCTGCCTCAATTCCTGAACTTCTTGAGGATTGTTTTTATTACGAGTAGCTTCTGAAAAAATCGCAACATTACCACCGTTATTTATATAGTCAATATTGAACTGTATTAAATTGTCAGTCACTTCACTGCGCAACTCTTTGCCAGCTTCATCATGACTAAAGTTCTTACCCCTAAAGGCTGGGTGAGCTAGCATGTGCGGGAAGAATTTGCCAATAAGAGGCCAGTCGAACATTTCGGCTTTGGCTGGAATAATAGTCGTGTTACGTAGTAACTCGAAAGGCTTTTCATAGACTAGACCTGCAACTGTAGGTGTATCAGCATTTGATTGATGATTAGGGGAGAGTATAGCCCTACCATTGTTACTCAGGTGCTCAGATATTATCGTACTAGCGCTTCCTTCATAGTGAACCTCGCTTCCGTAAAGACAGTGCATAACAGCAAAACCAATCTTTTGTATTCGTTGACTAGGTTCAAAATTACCAAAGTACTCATATATCAGCTGGTGATTCTCTGGTATTAACTCCGGTAATTTCATTAGTACAGCATATTACAACTGTTAAAATTACACAACTAATACATATTATTGTTATTTTGTATATTTTGTGCTTAGTGCTTACGTTTAATTATACTGGAAATTCAGACATTTAAGACTTGCAAAAGATGATATAGCAAGTAGGCTGGCCAGACACAAGCCTTAAAGAACGCAACAATTATATTCCAGAACCCATCAACTTGACCTACGAAATATACAAGTGCCCCAAACCAAGCCACAAACAAGACGAAACCCGTAGGACCACTCTTATCGATAACTTTTACTGGCACGTTTTTACTATTAGGTGCAGCTTGTTTAGCCATACTAATCCTTGTTTTCTCGTTCCACAACGATAGTGCACTCCGTAACAAGAGCAGCAATAGTACCGACAGCCGCTAAAGCAGGAGCTAGAACAGCACCCACAACACCCACTGTAAGCGGCAAAACTACAATGTTTTTACCTTCCTTGTTACGTATTGTCAGATTACGCACATTACCTTCAGCAATTAAAGATTTGACCTTTTTGAGAAGATCCTCGCCATTTACATTGAATTCTTCCTTTTTTGCCGTCACATTACTTCCCCCGGCCTTGGCTTAATGTAGTACGTGCACGAAAAACTGAGTGAGGATTAAAATGCCTTGTTAGATAAATGTAGTGATCAGTAAACTTTCCAGGATTATTAGCACGTTCTGTTGTGAGGTGCCCTTTCTCACTCACGGTTTGATAGATACTATGGGGTTTTTGTACTTTTTGACGTTTAGTATGTGTCATATTACCCTCCAATTCACACTTCTTATTATACTCTCATGTAGAAATAATACTGATATTGCGAGGAAATATTAATTATCTTTTATTTTTGTGTTATTGTCTAATTTATGTCAATAACACGTCATCACTGTCCTAAATATAAGGCTCGCACAGAACCCGTTTTAGGTGATAGAGGTCTTAGTATCTATAGACCGGCCAACAAAGATGCATTAAGCGAAGTTTTTGGTACGTTTGAGTGTGCTACCAAAGGGATAATCAGTAGAATGCGTGGAATAGCTATTGATAAAGATGCTGCATTGAGTCAGTTGAGCTTACAAGAAGTTAAGTATAACAAGCCATTTATAGGTCACGTGGCCATTAAAGAAGTTACCGATACTCTTTATGCTGGTGTTCGCTCGCTCAGAAAGCCCATGAAACTTAGCATTACTCGTGCAGCACTTGTTGGTATGCCCCACAATCCATTAGTGACTATGGCACTTATATTTGATAAGGATGATAGAGATACAGTTCAAGAAGAACGGCTAAAAGTCCTAGACATACTAGAAAGCTACGTCGGCGAGATGCCTGGGGACAGACTACCAGAAGAGGACGAAGAACTTCGATGGTACTATAGAGAAATACCACATGTTTCAATTGGTAAATTACCCGCTGAAACTCCTCAAAACGATATTATTAGGATCCGTGGCTGCATAGAACGTGTTGCTCCTCAAGAACTACAAATCGGAAGAGCCATAATTCACAACCCAGTTCAGGCAAATTAAAAACTACTGTTCAGGCTCACGCGGTAGATAGTGTGCTGGCAGTAAACTCAAAAGATCAGGCAGGACCTCGATAGTAGCTTGACGTATTATCTCGTTTTCGGCTCTTGACTCGGTGCAAATCTGCACGGTACCAAAGGGTATACCTGGTCTACTATAACGACGCCAATTATAGACTGCGTCGGGAGCAAAGCTTTCCATGGCTTCTACTACCTCGACTCTTTCATCGAGAATTAACCCTTGACTTTCTTTACTAAGATCAATAATTGCTAGAAATGTAGACCCATTGGACATCGGTATAAAACCAACACCTTCAACTTCTACAGTCAATTCGATGGCATGAGCACCCACCCTTTCAGCAAGTCTAGTTTTTGCCAAAGCAACTGGAATATCACGAAGGGCATCCTGGTTTCTAGCTTCTCTATACTCTACCTCGTTAACCCCTAAATACTTACGCGGTGTAAAGAATCGACTATACCGACTTGTCGCCCCTACTACTGACCGAGCAACCTCAAATGATAAGTCGCGCTCAACTGACAAACCACAAGCACCTATGCTATAAGGTCTTGGTAAGCCTGTTTTTTTGATACTTGACTGGTTATTAATCGACATGTTAATGACTATAGTTTACTAATAAAATTTATGCTACTTGTGCTAAGCACAATCTATACGAGATGGATCGCTAAATAATAGTACCTACGAATTCTATTTCATCCATAAATTCACCGCTCACTTCGATGGCACCTAATTGATACTCACCTTGCCATTCATGATTACTTACCCATAGTTCCGCAGCGAACTTCATCTGCTTAAGTTTCTTGGGTGTTATATAGTCAAATCCCAAGCCCTGTTTGCTTGTTTTGCGATATTTAACTTCAATCAAATACACAACACCATCCTTTTCAGCAACTAAATCAATCTCGCACCATTTAGTTTTCCAGTTTATGTCAATTACTCTGTAGCCTTGCTGTGCTAAATATTTTGCAGCGTGCCCTTCTGCAAGATGGCCACTTGAGTAATTAGTCTGCATTCGTAAAAGCCTTTACTGGTTTATAGCTCTTGCGATGAACGTTAGTTACGCCATTACGTTTTAATGAATCTATGTGAAGTTTTGTGCCGTAACCAACGTGCTTTTCAAATCCGTAGTCCGGATAGGTTTTAACCAGCTCTGTCATAAATTCATCACGAGCAACTTTGGCATAAATACTGGCAGCACTAACTATCGGGAACAAATCGTCGGCATCAATAACGCACCTTGATTGAATATATTCTTTCGAACAATAGTTAATATTACCATCGACGATTATCTCCTCTGAAAACGAAGCATCAAGGCTCGTGAGTGCTCTTTCCACACCTAAGTACATAGCTCTAGTCAATCCCATTTCATCAACTTCGCTAGGCGTAACCCAACCCTCACCGACCTCGCAGGCTATCGCAATGTCATTCGATAGGCTTTTACGGCGTTTTTTTGTAAGTAATTTAGAGTCTTTTAAGCCTTCAGGCAATACATCCGTCTGACGTACAGCAACAACTAATAACGGGCCAGCCCAAGCACCACGACCAACTTCATCAATCCCTATCATTACATAAACATAATATCGATATGCTAGCAAAAAGAAAACCACCCGTATTTATAGGTGGTTATTTCTGACCTGTAAGGCTTACCTCTTATTTATCAGTATCGGCCTTTGCAGCCTCTTCGTGGGCAGCAAGAGCTGCAGCTACTTTGGCCTCTTCTTTAGCAGCTTCTTCAGCCTTCTTGGCTTCTTCAGCTTCGTGAGCTTTCTTAGCCTCTTCAGCTAATTTAGCCTCTTCCTCTTCGGCTTTAGCATCATGCACGGTATTAACGCTGTCTTTATCAAAATCAACGTTACTTAGACGAGCGGATTTACCGGTTCGCTCACGCATGTAGGTTAAGTAATTACGGCGAACCTTGCTTCGTTTAGTAACCTCAATCTTTACTACAAGTGGACTGTGCAATAAAAAGCTCTTTTCAACACCGACACCGCTGCTAATTCGGCGAACCAGAATACGTGCAGTGTGACTCTGCTTTCGATCAACGCGAATTACCAAACCTTGGAATATCTGAACACGTTCTTTGTTGCCTTCTTTAATTTTTTGGTGAACCTTTACGGTATCACCAGGCATAACGTCAACGACTTGTGACTTCCTATACTTATCTTCAATTTTCTGAATTACAGATTGCATGACCAAATAATCCTACACTATTTTCACCAGAGTTGCAACACTTTAGTGAATATCATTTTTTCGAGCAAGGTGTTCCCTAAGTCCATAGTAGCCCAATGACCTGGCTTTATTTTTGAAAATATCATCGCCAAGTGATTCATCTACTCGCCTAATGACATTATCGGCCGCTATACCCAGAAATATGTCACGCACCCGAACTTCATAATTAACAGATTGATCATTGTCATCTTGTTTTGGAAATTGAATAATCTCGTCGTCTAACATGGTTCCTTTTTGTATGTTTTTACAATAGATATCGATTATACATGGGTGTTATGATAAGTCCATGACAAACTTTGGGGAAGAAGCACTAAAAAGACACAAACAACTAAAGGGGAAAATCTCTGTTTCGCTTAAGGATAATCTAGATTCACGTGACAAATTAAGTACTTACTACACACCTGGTGTTGCTACAGTTTCGAGCTACGTTGCCGAACATCCCAATGAAGCCCGTGATTACACGTGGCTTAACAACTCTGTTGCTGTTATAAGTGATGGTTCAGCCGTATTAGGGCTAGGAGATATCGGGCCTTATGGTGCTCTACCGGTAATGGAAGGTAAAGCCATGCTATTCAAGCATTTTGCTAATATTGATGCTGTGCCTATTGTTTTAGACGTACATAGTGCAGACGAGATTGTGGCAGCCGTAACCGCTATTGCGCCAAGCTTCGGTGGTATTAACCTAGAAGATATTGCCGCACCCATTTGTTTTGAGGTAGAAGAACGCGTAAAAGAAGTTCTCAACATACCCGTCATGCATGATGATCAACATGGTACAGCGATTGTAGTACTAGCCGGGCTTATTAACGCCATGAAAATAACCGGTAAGAACTTGTCTGATTGTAGAGTTGTAGTAGTTGGCGCTGGAGCGGCCGGAACGGCTATTATTAAGTTACTATACCTTTATGCTGAGCCCGAGATACTAGCTATTGATAGTAAAGGAATCGTCAGCCATGATCGTTCTGACCTAAATCACGATAAGAAAAAACTCCTAGAGTTTACAAACCCTAAAAATATTAATGGCAACCTAGAGAATGCGCTAAAAGACGCTGATATATTCATTGGCGTTAGCAAGGCGGGAATATTAACTACTGCAATGGTCAAGTCCATGTCCAAGGACCCGATCATTTTCGCTATGGCTAACCCAACTCCAGAAATAATGCCAGATGAAGCTGTAAAAGCAGGTGTAGCAATAATGGCGACTGGACGCTCTGATTTCCCAAATCAAGTTAATAATGCTCTGGCCTTCCCTGGTATATTTAGAGGAGCGCTAGATAATAAAGTTGCTAAAATAACCGACAAGCACAAAATTGCAGCTGCGGAAGTTATCGCCAGCTTAGTTGAAAATCCTTCTAAAGACGCAATCATACCATCTGTTCTTGACGAACGACTGGTACCTGAAATTGCAAAAGTTATTGTCTAAATTTTGAGGCTCAGAGGCGGTCATATCGCACCATATATTTAAATGTCGACGAGTTACTAAAGAAAATTCTAGACATTCTTCTCTTACATCACACCGTTCACGCAAATACTTAAACTCATCTACCTCTTAGTCTGATAACACGATATTATCATTCTTTTTCTAACGTGCAGCATCACCACACTGGGCAAAGATCTTCCAGTTATTATCCCATTCAAACAAATTGCGCACCTGGTGAGCATATTAAAAACTAGCCAACGACTCTATAAACCTCTTCTAGGGTCGTAAGCCCCGCGCATACTTTTAGAATACCATCTTGTAACATCGTCTTCATTCCACTACGAATTGCTGCTTCTTCTATAGTTTGTACCGATAGACCCTTTTGACCTGACTCAAGCAAGGTTCGTATTTCACCAGTCATAACAAATTGCTCACGCAAAGGTACTTGACCAACATAGCCATAAGGATTCTCAGCCGACTCGCCTGGCTTATATAATTGCAGGTTGTCTAGATTAGGTTTTTCGATATTTTCTGGCAGAGTATCTACGATTTCACGTATCTTGGCTAGAGTAACTTCGTCCGGTTGGTAGACTTGCTTGGTAGTATCGTCGAGCAGCCGAACTAACCGCTGAGCCATGACCAAACGAATAGCGGAAACAAACAACGGATTCTCACCGATTACATCCATTATTCTTGTCAGGGCCGCAGCTGCTGATGAGGCATGAAATGTTGAAAGCACTAAATGACCTGTCAGAGAGGCCTGTAGGGCGGTTTTTGCAGTATCCATATCCCTAATCTCCCCCACCATGACAATGTCAGGGTCAAGACGCAAAATAGCTCGAAGTTTATTGGCAAAACTAGTACTATCTTGCACCCCTTGAGTTGTTACTGGTATTTGAGTGATCCCAGCAAACTGATATTCAACTGGGTCTTCAATAGTAATTATCTTGCGTTCTTCCGTATTAAGAGTATTAAGCATTGAATATAGTGTTGTCGTCTTACCGGAACCGGTTGGACCAACCACCATTACTAAGCCACTCGGCTTGACAATTATTTCGTCGACAATTGCTCTTTCTTGTGGTGAGAGTTTTAGGCGGTCGAGATTATACATCTCTGCATCCATATTAAATAAACGCATCACCATATCCATGCCATTAACAGTAGGGACTGTTTCTAGACGCAAATTAACATCTACCTCCGTGCCGTCCTCCATCATCAAATGTTGAGAAATGTGCCCTTGCTGAGCCTCACCCGATGACGTGGATACATCACCAGCACTAGCAATTGCCGATACCAAAACCCGATACTTCTCAGGGCTCAACCTCGCTATCGGGTGCAAAACTCCATCAATCCTGAATCTGATCCGAGCATGATCACGCTGGGTCTCCACGTGTATGTCGGAAGAATTAAGCTTATGAGCTTGCTGCACAAGGTAAGCCAATATATCATTAGCTTTAACTTGTTCTAAAGTAGCCGAAACGGACTCAATTACGTCTTGGTTTCCAGTCTCATTAATCTCAATATCGTGATAAACAACTTGCTTTGGCGGATCGTATAATCTCATGTAGTCTCGGAAACCATTGTCAGAAATCAAAGAGAAGGATACTCTTTGGTCCAAGAAACGATTCCGTAAGTTTGTCATTGTTTGCTGAGAAGTCGTATTTGTAACACCAAATAGAATGCTGTGCTCAGTTACTTTTATTGGAATAGTTTTGAGTGACTTAAGCTCGTCAAGTGACAATACTTCCTTATATAACTCTTTCTGTTCTAGGGGTGTTTGGGACGTATCAAAATAATCAAGCCCCAGTATACGGGCTCTACGCTGAGTATTAGCCTCTTCGTCTCGTCTCGCGTCTTGTGCCATTAGTCTTATTAAAGCATAAGCATGAGCGATATTGAAGATGATGTTACACTTTTCAAGTGAATGCTAAATCTTTTGTTGTTATCGCCCATGATATTCGAAGTTGTCTTAATATTGGCAGCTTATTGAGAACAGCCGATGGACTTGGTGTCGATAAGCTGTACCTAACTGGCTACACACCCTATCCATTATCAAATCATGACGACAGACTACCTCACCAAGCCCAAAAAATTCATAATCAAATTCATAAATCCGCTCTTGGTGCTGAAGACATAGTCAATTGGGTACACGAGTCAGACGTACATAAGGTAATCAAGAAACTAAAAGACCAAGGTTACGAAATATTTGCACTTGAGCAAAGTGCCAAATCGATCGACCTTAGACAGCTCACGCCTCCACAGAAAATAGCACTACTACTTGGTCGTGAAGTTGAAGGCATAGACTCTGAACTACTCGATGAATGTAATCAGATTATAGAAATACCAATGCGCGGCAAAAAAGAATCATACAACGTAGTCCAGGCCTTTGCCATGGCTGGTTACCAAATACGGTTCGGACAATTTGTTAAGTAATACTTACGCTTGTATAATAAATTACGTGCAGCGGACAGCTCAACAAAAAAACATCCACCAAAAAAAACGCTACGGCTACCACCAAAAAAGATCAAAACGATTTGGTAGTACGTATTTTCCTTATTTGCCAATGATCCTGATACTATTTGTAAGTGTTATTCTCAGTGGCTATACGCCAAGACGCGGCACACTAGCATACGCGACAGAAATGAGCCAACAATCGCTTCTCAATGCAACTAACTCTGAAAGAACAAATAACGGTAAAACTACGCTAAAACTAAACAGTACCTTGTCTCAAGCCGCCCAAGCCAAAGCTAATGACATGACAGCAAGGAACTATTGGTCTCATAAAACGCCCGAAGGACAAGACCCGTGGGTGTTCTTTAATAAAGTCGGTTATAGTTACCTGAAGGCTGGCGAAAATCTTGCCTACGGATTTACGACCAGTCGCGACACCGTTACAGGGTGGATGAATAGCCCTTCGCACAGAGATAATCTTCTTGATCCTGACTTTAGTGAAGTCGGCTTCGGGTACGCAAATAGTAGCAATTATAACAAGGCTGGGCAGGAAACAGTTGTTGTGGCCATGTATGGCAACCCTCAAAAAACTACACCAAGCCAACAACAATCCCCACAAACCCTCGCTGGACCAGAAACTCCTAAACCAACAATTAATCAGCCCGTAACAGCAAATACGACTAGACCAATTACAAGAGTAGAAACTATAACCGGCGGTAAAGCTCCATGGGCGATGACTGCGATTGGCTTTCTGGCGGGCACCATGGTTATGTTCCTAATGCTGCGTTATGGCTTCCGAATTAAAAAACTCATTGGTGACAGTGAGAATTTCATACTTCACCACCCACTTATAGACGGAACTCTAGTAGCGCTGGTTGTATTATGTTTAGTTTTATCGAGAACAGTTGGCTTTATTCACTAGAATAATCAGTTTAATCGTACGTTGTTTGAGCCGACAATATCGCTTATAAGAGCTATATTTTCATCAGATGCCGAAGTTCTTTGAGGCAAGCGAATGGCTTGACGATCACTATCATTGCCAAGTACTAAAACTACTTCCGTATCACCGGGAGCCGCTGTTATTGTTTCTTTTAAATTAATCAGTTGTTGCGTATCATCACTAGAGTGCATGCGAATATATATACGTTTTAGTTGTTCCTGAATAGTTTCTTTTTTTGGCATCACCCTTGCTTTTTTTGTTACAAGTTTTTTAGGAGATTTACCAGTTGGCTTATATGCGCTTGCCTGTTCAGCCGTAAGTTCTCTTGCATCATCAATAAGTAATTTGGCCTCCTGGGTTAAGTTTCCTTCCTTATCTTTGGCGGTTATTTTACCTTTCACCAAGACTATATTATCGCGCTCCCAAATACCTAAAGTCTGTTGATAAATGTTAGGAAAGATTATGAGTTCTAGTTCCGAAAATGAATCGGCTACTTTAACAAAAGCCATCTTTTGACCGTTTTTTGTGGTAATCTCTTTAGATTCAAGGATAATGCCTCCTATTGTAACTGACTTATTATCATGTTCGGGCTTAATTTCACTAATTGGTACCGTCAGCTCAGACAGCATTGCCTCGTAGCTTTGAAGTGGATGTTGACTGAGATAAATACCTAGCAATTCACGCTCCCATTGCAGTTGCTCGCGTTCTGGAATCGAAACATCTGGCGACTGTAACAGAAGAGCAGTTTTTACCGATTCGCCAGATACGGATCCGAAGAGGTCAGTTTGGCCAGAGAGTTTTTGCTTCTGCTCTTTGTTTGCATAAGCCAGTAGAACGTCAAGATTATGCAACAAGAAACTACGGTCATTAAAATTATCGAATGCGCCTGACTTTATTAAACTTTCTAAAACCTTACGATTTACCTGCTTTACACTAACTCTCTCAAAAAAATCTTCAAGTGAAGAAAATTCACCTGCTTCTCTCGCCCTCAGAACCTCCTCCACGGCGCCTGTACCTACATTTTTTATCGCCGCCATGCCAAATCTAATTTGATTAGTCTCTGGCACAACCGCAAACTCCACGAACGATTCATTAACGTCTGGTGGTAATACTTGAATACCAATGTGTTTACACTCATTCATTTCAATAGCCAACCTATCTGTATCGTCGTAATCACTAGTCATTAGGGCTGCCATAAAGGCGGCTGGATAGTTAGCCTTTAGATAGGCCGTCCAGTAAGCAATGAGTGCATAGCACGAAGAGTGAGCCTTTGGAAATGCATAGGACGCAAATGCCTCTAACTGCTTCCAAAAGACTTCCATCGCTTTACGATCTGCACCGACGGTTTTAACAGCACCCTCTATAAACTCGCTTTTAAATCTAGCTAGTACTTCCGGAATTTTTTTCCCAATACCTTTTCTAAGAGTATCAGCCTGACCACCAGTAAATCCACACATCTCTTTACTGATCTGCATTACCTGCTCTTGATAGACAATAACTCCGTAGGTATTTGCAAGTGCAGGTTTCATGGCTGGATGTAAGTAACTTATTTCTTTCTCTCCATGTTTCCTAGCAATAAAGTCATCAATCCACTGCATTGGTCCTGGCCTATAAAGTGCATTCATAGCGATTAAATCGTCAAACACTGTCGGTTTCAACTCTTTAAGGTAGCGTTTCATGCCAGCCGATTCAAACTGGAAAACGCCAGTTGTGTCTCCGCGCTGAAAAAGCTCAAAAGTTTTATCGTCGTCAAGAGGAATGGCGTTAAAATCTATATCTTGGTTATAAACCTTTTTGATGATACGCAAAGCATTTTTAATGATCGTTAAGTTAGATAATCCCAGGAAATCCATCTTAAGCAGACCAAGCTCCTCAATAGGGCCCATTGAGTACTGCGTAGCCACCACCCCCTTCTGTGCCATTTCTAGTGGCACAAACTCTACTATTTTGTCAGGAGCTATAACCACACCCGCTGCGTGAACCCCGTGACTGCGAATAGTGCCCTCTAGCTGAACAGCTAGATCAAAGACCTTCTTGGATTGTTCGTTATGTTCATACTCCTGCTTTAAATCAGGGTCATCTTTTAATGACTTAACCAAGGGTATGTGCCGACCCTGAATGGGGGGTGGGATCATCTTGGCTAAACGATCGGCATCAGCGTAGGGAACTTGAAGTACTCTAGCTACATCCCTAACAGCATTTCTGGCAGCCATCTTACCAAACGTAACTATATTAGCTACTCTATCTTCACCATATTTGGCTACACAATACTGGATCACTTCGTCGCGTCTGGAATCTTGAATATCAATATCAATATCAGGCATTGATATGCGATCGGGGTTTAAAAACCGTTCAAATAGCAAATCATACTTTAGAGGATCAAGTTCGGTAATCTTTAGACTATACGCAATAATCGACCCAGCAGCACTTCCACGACCCGGACCAAATACAATACCTTTATTTTTTCCCCAGTTTATGAAGTCTTGAATTATCAAGAAGTAGCCATTAAATCCCATACTATCAATGACACCAAGTTCATATTTCGCACGGTCTTGAACGTGTACTGGAATTGACTTCTTAGCAGAGCTTATTGATAGCTTACTGGTTTTTTCTTCCTCCACACCACCATATCTCCAAGCTAGACCTCGATAGACCAAATCCTCGAGGTGTGTTTTTTCTGTCTTACCTTTAGGTACCTCAAATTTTGGTATTAATATTTTGCCAAGTTCAATTTCAATATCACACCGCTCGGCAATTTTAGAGGTGTTTTTGATAACTTCGGGGTGTGACTTGCCCCAACGCTCAATTATTTCAGCTGGGTCTGTCAAGTGTAGTTCCATATCCTTGAGAGACATGCGCTTTTCATCAGATAAGAATGAGCCAGTCTGTACGCAGAGTAAAACTTCGTGCGCTTCTTGATCCTGATGTGTTAAATAGTGAGCGTCACATGTTAGTACGCAAGGCACTTCAAGCTCTTCAGAGAGTTTAAATAATTGTTCGTTAACCCTTACCTGTTCGTCCCACTTTGAGGGATGATCAGGGTGGCCATGATCCTGAACCTCTAAGAAATAACGATCATCAAATACTGACCTATACCAACCGGCAACTTCTTTGGCCTTATCATACTGCTCCTGACGTAAAGCGTCGGCAACTTCGCCACCTATACAGCCACTTAAAACGATTAAACCTTCATTGTATTTTTTAAGTAACTCGTGGTCTATGCGCGGTTTATAGTAAAATCCTCTTAAATTAGCCTCTGTGCTCAATCGCATCAAGTTTTTGTAGCCCTTGATATTCATAGCTAACAAGATCAAGTGGTAATATACTTTATCTTTGCCAGCATCCTTATCTTCCATAGAACGAGCAGCTACATAGGCTTCGATGCCTAGAATCGGCTTCACACCCTCCGACTTAGCCTGTTTATAGAACTCAATAACGCCGGATAAAGTACCGTGGTCAGTTATAGCTACTGACTCCATGCCAAGTTTTTTTGTATATTCAATCAATGCCGGTATCTTGCTCAAACCATCGAGCAAACTGTAGTGTGTATGATTATGCAGATGAACGTAGTCACTGCTTTTTAGCATTGTCTTAGTCACATTACCCCTTTACTACATTTTAATAAATTAGTGCCTTTTGTTCGACACTATTTATTACAACGGTTGAGGAGCTATGCTTATTTGGAGTTTTTTGAGGCGTAAATTTTTAGATGAGAAATTGAGGTTCTTAGATCCTGTACGGCATTATTGAGATCTTCGTCATCGGCCTCACCGTTGTTTAGGGCACGCACGACTTCGCGTGCTTTATCTTTAGCTATCTGCGCCCTGACTATTGCTTCTTGTAATTCTGCTTTTGCTGCACCACTAAGACTTTTTAGGCGAGAATTTGCATCCTTTAGTAACTTGGAAGCGTCGGCCTGTAAGGATTTTATTTTGGCTTCCATCTGTTCTTTTGTAGCAATTGCCGTGTTCTTCAAGTCCTGTCGTGTTTCTTTGCCACTTTTTGGCGCCGTTAATATACCTGCGACATAGCCAGCTGCGGCCGCTAAAACAACACCTATTGCAACGTTTCTAGTATTCTTTGACATAATCTATCTCCTCTTACTTTTAGTTACACTACCAAGGGCATTAACAAGTGATGCCAGTATTCTTATTATGGACATGGACTTTATTGAAGCCTCCACAGATTCACTTACTTGCTCAGCTTTTTCTGAAAGTCTGTTAAGGCTTTTTAGTAATCTAATTATTAATACCAAAGAAATGATACCGAGAATCAAAAAAACTGCCAGCGCACTGGACAAAATAATAACTAAAACCTGCTCTGCCTCGTTCATAGTATGATTATACCATATTATTGCAATCTACACTATAGAGCGTAGATATGTAATGAAGTCATCTTTGACATCATCATGCTTTAATGCAAAGTCTACGACGGTTTTCAGGTACTCTAGTTTATTTCCTGTATCATAATATCTGCCATTCTCGATTTCTAGACCGTACACATTATGGCCATCGTTTATCATCTGTTGAATCGATGGTTGTTGAATAAATTCTTCACCTTCGATTCTAGAATCTTTTGCCTTTTGTAGATACGTAAATAGTTCAGGCGTAAACACGTAGCCGCTCACACTCGCTAGATTACTTGGAGCATTATCTTTGCCAGGTTTCTCAATAATCTCACTGATTTTTATCAACCCCTCTTTAATGGGCTGACCGGCCACAATACCATACCGACTATAATCTTCATCCCTCTCAACAGGAATGCAAGTCAAAACACAGGCACCTGTCTGTTCATAAACCTCTATCATTTGTTTGAATCGTGATTTAGGCTCGGCAACCACAAAGTCATCGGCAAATGTATAAATAAAAGGTTCATCACCTATTAGATGCTCGGCGTTCAAGATTGGCATTGCATTGCCGTATGGACCCTTTTGGCGAATATAGGCAAAATTAGCCAAATCGGATATTTTTTTTGTTTGATCAAGTAGCTCAGTTTTGCCACCCTGCTTCAGGTTTAATCGCAGTTCAGCGCTAATATGATCAAAATGGTCCTCGATTGAACGCTTGTGATAGCCTGTAACTATAACAATGTCTTCAATACCTGCATCAACCAATTCTTCAACAATATATTGGATGATTGGCTTATCAACGAGTGGAAGCATTTCCTTTGGCATTGCTTTGGTTTGGGGCAAGAAACGCGTGCCAAAGCCAGCAGCCGCAATCACAGCTTTTCTAACTGTTTGTGTATTTTTCATAGTTACTCCATTGTAACATCTAACAATATTTACGGCAGGCTAAACTTGTACTACAATGATTTAACTATGAAGTCAAATGTATTGGGTCTCACATTACTAGGTGCAGCTGTTCACGAACGAGTTACGCCAAAATATACTGATTGGCCATTTCATAACCAACAACACGCTGATCAAGTTACTTTAGATGCAATGAAGCTAGCTAATTTCTGCGAAAAGAATGGTCTGAGCTCCGATCGTTCTGTAATTCTAGTCGCAGCTCAGTATCATGATGCACTATTCCATGAGCATTCACTCGGTAGTGGATTTTCTAGTGCAGAGCGTCAGTCAGCGGCAATTGCGATGGAAGAATCATACGATCTAGGTTTTACTGATAGCCAAATTGAGCATGTTGGCGCATGTATTGAAAGTACGGAACGTGGCGTTAGCTGCCAGTCATTAGAGGCAAAAATTATTCGCCGTGCTGACCTTGCTAACTTAGGCGGTTCACTTGGTGGATTTGTAATTTCTTCGTTCAAACTATATAACGAGCTACACATGCAAAAAAGATTCCCTGGTGACTGGATTAGCTTAATTCAGGGGTCTAGGGCAAGTTTAGCTGATTATTTATCTGAGGATATTAGTTTCGGTGAATTTGATCGCCACCACAATAAATCACTTTGGTTGATTCAGACCGAGAGAAATCTTAGGATATTAGATCGAATTGTAGCCCAGCCAGCTGAAAGCGCAAACACACTACTTAATAAGATTCTGGAACGAGCAAGCTCTATAAACCGAGCTGCTTCTTAATGAGCTGTTGGGCAATACCTGGATTTGCCTTACCTTGACTAGCCTTCATAACCTGTCCAACTAAGAAACCAATAGCCTTCATTTCACCGTTTTTGACATCTTCAGCAGCTTTAGAGTTTTCAGCCAAAACTCCAGCCACAATCTTTTCAATTTCAGCTGAATCAGAAACCTGTAGCAAATTATTTTTCTCAGCTATCTCTTCTGGGTCGGTGTTCGAATTAAACATTTCGAGCCAAACTTCTTTAGTCGCCGATGAACTTAGTTTGTTTTCTGCGACTAGGTTTGAAAGTTTAACTGCATTTTGCCAAGACACTGGCCACGGTGCATCATCTTGTAAATCATCACTAATGCTCGCGACATTCACCACCCACAGAGCAACACGACGAGCTGCCTCATCGTTACTATTTTCTCTAATATCTTTTAAGAATCTCCCGGCTCTAGGATCAATTAATAGTGTTTCGGCTGTAGCGGTGTCTAGTTTAAGTTCACTATATAACTGTCTGTATACGCTCGGCAGAGTTGGCATATTCTTTTTGACTTCTTCTATGTAAGATTCATCAATTTCTACAGGTGGGATATCAGGATCAGGGAAATATCGATAATCGTGAGCATCTTCTTTGCTTCGCTGACTAAATGTTTTTTGATTCGCATCATCCCAACCACGTGTTTCTTGGATTACCTTTTCACCTCGAATCAGTAATTCTGTTTGCCGCTTTATTTCATATTCGACAGCTTTTTCAACTGCTCTAAAGCTATTAATATTTTTAGTTTCGGTGCGTAACCCCAGCTTATTGGGGTCATCACTAATACTGACATTAACATCAAAACGCATATTACCATGATATAAATCAACATCAGATACACCAGAATATTTCATGAGCAGCCAAAGTTCATACGCATATGCTCTAGCTTCCTCGGCGCTATGTATATCGGCTTCAGATACAATTTCTAGAAGTGGGGTACCTGCACGATTGAGATCAACTAGACTATAGTCTTTACCCATTGGATGAGTACTTTTACCAGCATCCTCCTCAATTTGAACCCTGTTAATACGGATAGTCCTGTGTTCGCCGTCGACATTAATACTTACTATGCCACCTACGACAATCGGCTGACTCAGTTGGGATATCTGATAACCTTTAGGTAAATCTGGGTAAAAGTAGTGTTTTCGTTCAAAAACACTGTACTTTTGTGGCTCAACACCGAGAGCAAAAGCTGCTCGAGAAGCATATTCTAAGACCTTTTCATTTAAGACAGGCAATGCTCCGGGCATGCCTAAACAAATATGGCTAACCAGTGTGTTCGGTTCAGCATTTCTAGCATCATTTGGTACCGCAGCAAACAACTTGGTAACAGTCTTTAGCTGAACATGGCATTCAACACCTATGGTGGGTAAATAATCGTTATTTGTTTTTTGTTTGCTCACTTTTCAGTGCTCCTACGTCTCTCAAAGCTTGCCTATAAGCAATAAGTGCTTCTTTAACATCAATCTCTTTAAGCCTGCTAAGCTCTTCGGAGGCAATTTTTTTATAAAGATTATGGGCAAACCATATGCCGTCATTATCTGTAAAAACCTTTTGCGCCGATACCATTCGTTCTCCCATAGTTTTGCCTTTAAACTTCCGCTTTTTCAAGGCTTTGTCCAATAGATTGTCGGCTTTGGTAAGAGCTTCAGGCCAAGTCTTCCTGTCTTTACAAAGAGTCTGCAAATCTTTCCATTGCTTTGCGAAATTATCTGACTTTAGCCTCTTAGGTATCTTTCTATATATAAAAAACAATACCGATACAGCAAGCATGGCTCCACAGGCAATTAATGCAATTAATTCGGGACTCATGAGACGATCTCCTCTGCTTTATTTGCTAGTGCTAGTAATCGACGATCTTGATTGCTGGCCGCCATAAGCTGCAAGCCGACAGGAAGCCCATTGATATTACCGGCTGGTATACTTACGGCTGGTATACCCACTAGATTCGCTGCAACAGTCATAATGTCTGTTAAATACATCTGTAAAGGATCTTCATTAGCGCCAATTTCGAAAGCAGTATTAGGTGCAGTCGGTCCAACCAAAAAGTCGTTAGTCCTAAATGCTTTAGCGAATTCAGATATTAACTTAGTGCGTACCTGCTGAGCCCTACGATAGTAGGCATCGTAGTATCCGCTACTTAAAACATACGTACCAATCATAATCCTTCTTTTAGCCTCATGACCAAAACCTTCGCTCCGCGACCATAGATAACTTTGCTCAAGATCCTTAGCCTTTGAGCTTGAATAACCGAAACGCTGTCCATCATAACGACTAAGATTACTACTGACCTCAGCTGGCATTATGACGTAATAGCAAGCTAGTGCACTTGGAAGCGATGGTAGACTAACTTCTTTTACCTCACAACCAGCCGACTCTAGTTCCTTAATAGCTAGCTCCACTTTAACCTTTACATCGGGATCGAGCCCTTCACCGAAATATTCCTTAATGACTCCTATCCGAGTACCTTTAAGTGCAATACCTAGATCAGTGTAGCTGGTCTCCGGCCGTTCTATAGTAGTCCCATCTAACAAATCACGGCCCGCCATGCAATCAAGAACAAGCGCTGCATCTTCAACACTACGAGTCAAAGGACCAATAACATCAGTACTACTAGCCATAGCTACTACGCCAGAACGCGACACCAAGCCATAAGTAGGCTTTAATCCAACCGCACCACAATATGCAGCAGGCAAACGTATCGATCCACCGGTATCAGTTCCAAGTGCGAATGGTGCCATATCAAGGACTACTGCTGCCGCCGAGCCACCAGATGAACCTCCGGGAACGCGTTGTTTATCATGTGGGTTTTTAGTAACCATAAAATCGCTATTCTCTGTACTTGATCCGTGTGCGAAGGCGTCCAAATTAGCCTTAGCTACACATATAGCTCCTTCGGCCTCTAATTTTTCAATTGCTGTTGCTTGATATGGTGCCTCGAATCCTTTTAGCATATTGCTTGCAGCAGTGGTTTCTGACCCAAATGTAAGGAAGTTATCTTTAGCAATAAAAGGTACGCCAGCTAACCTACCAACTCTACCATTAGCCTTAATCTTATCATCTATATCTTGAGCGCGCTTTAGTGCTCGCTTTTCGGTAGTAGCGATAACTGCATTGTATTCTTTGTGTTTTTCAATAGTATTTAGTGCTTGATTTACCAAAGCAACAGCCGAGTACTCACCAGATTTCACACCATCAGCTATTAAAGCAATAGATTTCCATTGACTCACTACAGCATTCTCCGTACTTTTATATAGCCTTTTTCTGTTCTGGGTACATTCTTTAACAAAGATTCCTTATCAAGACCATAATCAATTACTTCATCAGGCCTGGTGACGGTATGTAGGCCAGTAACCTGATAAGTTGGCTCTATTCGATCAACGTCTACATTCTGAAGTTGAGTTGCATACTCCAATATAGCGCTTACTTCCTTCTGAAAGCGCACAATTTCATCTTCACTCAAATGCAAACGGGCTAAACGAGCCAAATTTAATATATCTTCGCGTGTGAGTTTCGCCATTTATAATTATTATACACCGATGTTAAACATTTAAGTTGCAGTTTTTAGAAAAAGTTCTATCATTAAGGTAAGCATTGAAATAGGACACAAACAATGTCAAACACCGGGGAACGCGATCCAATAGACTTTATGCCAGACGGCTGGCGTCTACAATTAGTCCCAGAAATAGACAAGACACTACAAACACCCACAGAAGACGAAGTGGGTGTTTTTGATTTTTATGAGAGAGTCGAGTGGCTAAAAGCCAGTGCTGGTTTCCGTGAAAAGCCCACCCTGCTGTCGCAAGAATCATTTGTTGGTGGCTACTTAAAAAGATACGGCTTTGTCACCAATCTTGGCTACACCTATGATGCTACGGTTGGCATACCACTTAATCCCGCCACAAATATACCAACTCTTCAGACGAGCGCATGGGTAACTAGTAGTCACGGACACAACGAACATACATTGAGAAGGTTTGTAGAATCGGGATCACCTTTTATATTCGTTGGGCCAGAGGGAAGTTATAGACCAAATAGTAAATACCCAATACCAAAAGATGGTATCTCATTAGCAAGCTCAGCCGCAGCAGTACTTAACTTTAGTAAAGAAATATCTTTTGGCCACCAATACGACTTTGATCCAGCACTTCGTAGCGTGATCGGTGAGTCTAGGGGAGCTATGACTGCTATGGGAATACTGGCTTTGGATAGTGTATTTAATCAGGAAGTTATATTTGCCGACCTTACAGCTCCATGTTTCCCGCGTAAAGCCGAAATTCGTGATATTTTAAAACTATCAGGCCACCTAATAAGTGAACCCAGATCCATACTCAAACTTGCCGGAAAACTAGGTCTATCAAGACTCATTCACTATCCATCAACAATAGATCCACATCCCTACTCTTTGGCGCATCAGATAGCAATGGGCCCTGCACTTTTCAGTGGCGAAGCGGGGGACTTAGCGAGACTTATATCTAATGATAAGGTGTTACACATAACCTGCTTTGACGACGACTTCGCATCGATGCCTAAAGTGTGGAAAGATATTTTTGAAAACCATAATGATGTTCGAATTACTTTACTAGAAGGAAGCCATCTAACAATTGCAGATCCTGAAACTCTGAAATACCTCGTGGCAAGAAACATGGCATTAAGACAACAGTTAGCATCGAATAGCAATCAAAACATAGATGGTCAAGCTATATTTGATTATGCCCACCATATAGTGGACACAATTAGTTAAGCCTTACCGAAGCTTGACTGACGTCATTTTGGTCAGGGCCTCTAAACGGCCTCGAATAGCGATCTATTTCACCTCCATCAGAAGAAATACGTACCAAATCCCCACTCCATCCTTCCCATACCAAGGCAAAATCAGCATCTTTTTCAGTAGCAAGATATAAGCGCTTGCCGTCGTTTGAAAATCGACTTTCGAAGTTTTCGAATGGTCGATGAAAGTGGCCATTAATTAATAGTTTATTTAATCCACTTAGTGCAACGTTTTCGTCAACCAAAATTTCAACATCCTGTATCTGTTCTGGTATATAACTCCCCTCAATATAGTATCGATTATCATTTAGCCGGACATCGTTACGATACTCAAGTTGCTCTCTCTGTGACCGCCAATCTTCCGAAGTAACTCCACCATGTATCACAAGCACGTCTTCAGTTTCAAAAAACATATCTGCACCAAGCAAGAGGTCCTTATGGTTATTAGGCATCTTGTCAATAAGTCTTAGGGCATTAGCTGGCGAAGCCAAATCAGGGTAAACGCCATAGGAAGACAACACTCTGTCATGAACTCTAGGCCATAACGAAGCAGCAAAGTCATAACGAACCGATTCATCAGTCTCAAAAGTAGTACCGAGTAGACCCCACTCGTGATTACCAAGAATTAAGAGAGCACCGATATCACAGACTGCCTGAATTGCACCTTTTGAGTTATTCCCATCCAGTATATCGCCATCGATTATAAGCCTTTTACTAGACCTGTAGAAATCATCAATGGCATAAAGTAACTCTGGTCGTCCATGGTTATCTGAAACTACTACTATCTGATCCAAATTGGTCATAGCAAATTAGTTATACGCCTTTATTTGCCAAAATTCAATGAATATTTTTTCACTAAAGTTTTGATTGGATATCCGAAATTATATCTCGCAGCTCGGCGGCCTTTTCAAATTCTAAATTAGCCGCTGCTAAGTCCATTTGACCTGTCAGGTCTTTAATCAATTGACCGTATTCGTCCTTGGGTATTTTCTTGAGATTAAGCTTGGCTCGTTTGACTTCTTCCGGCAGATCAGGTCGCATACCTTTTTCGATGGTTTTTGCGATACCCTTAGGTGATATACCGTGCTTTTTATTATATTCTTCTTGCACCTTGCGACGACGAGTTGTCTCATCAATAGTTCGTTGCATACTACCAGTAACATGATCGGCATACATAATAACTCGACCCTCCTGATGACGAGCAGCCCTACCTACAGTCTGAATTAAAGCCTGTTCGCTTCGCAAGAATCCCTCTTTGTCGGCATCCAAAATAGCAACCAAACTAACCTCGGGCAAGTCTAGCCCTTCCCTTAGTAGATTAATTCCGACTACAACATCGTAAGTACCTAGCCGAAGATCTCGCAAAATGTCTGTCCGATCAAGCGTGTCAACATCACTATGAAGATAGGCAACTTTGACCCCCAGTTCTTTCAAATAATCCGTTAAATCCTCGGACATACGCTTAGTGAGAGTAGTAACTAGCACACGTTGATGCTTGGAAACCGTATCTCTAATTTCGTCTATAAGGTCATCAACTTGCCCATCAACAGGACGCACGTCTATCGGTGGATCAAGAAGACCTGTAGGACGAATAACTTGTTCTACAGGTGCTGGTGAACGCGACAACTCATATTCAGCTGGCGTAGCACTTACGTAGACTACTTTATTAACATGTTTCTCAAACTCAGTGAATGTCAGTGGACGATTATCGAGGGCGCTTGGTAATCGAAAACCATGCTCCACCAGCACCTCTTTACGCGCACGATCGCCGTTATACATACCACGCAATTGCGGAATAGTCATATGAGATTCGTCGACAAACATCAAATAGTCATCTGGGAAATAATCTAGTAACGTAGCTGGCTGTTCGCCTGGCTCGCGATGGGTAAGATAACGACTATAATTCTCGATACCCTTTACAAAACCCGTCTCTTCCATCATTTCGATATCAAAACGAGCCCGCTGCTGCAAGCGCTGTGCCTCCAGCAACAAGCCGTGCTTTTTAAAGTAGGCAAGTCTATCGTCTAGCTCCTTCTCGATTTCAATTATCGCAAACTTAAGCTTGTCCTGAGGTGTTACATAATGACTGCTTGGAAATATCTTTAGCGTACTAAGTTTGCCAAGCACTTCGCCAGTTAATGGATCAAGTCGAATTATTCTTTCAATTTCATCACCGAAAAGTTCAATCCTGTAGGCTAATTCTTCTCCTGCCGGAAATACATCAATAACGTCACCCCTTACCCGAAATGTTCCTCGATGAAAATCAATATCATTGCGTTGATATTGTATATCTGTTAGTTGCCTAAGAAGTTTGTCCCTAACGCGTCGCTCTCCAACACTAAGCTTAACTGCCATAGAATCATAGTCATCAACCGAACCAATACCATATATACAACTTACGCTAGCCACAATTATCACATCACGACGCGATAATAACGAGTCAGTAGCTGCATGGCGTAGTCGATCAATCTCTTCATTAATCTGACTATCTTTTTCGATATATGTGTCGCTCCGAGGTATATATGCCTCGGGCTGGTAATAGTCGAAATAACTTACAAAATAGTGAACCGCGTTATTTGGGAAGAATTGCTTGAATTCACCGTAGAGTTGAGCTGCTAAAGTTTTGTTATGACTCAAAATAAGCGTTGGTTTCTGCTGCGCCTGTATCACGTTTGCCATCGTGAAAGTTTTACCCGACCCAGTAACACCGAGTAAAGTCTGTTCTTTTACATTAGCCTCAAGTTGACTAACTAACCGCTTAATTGCCTTTGGCTGATCTCCAGTTGGCTTGTAATCACTCTTTAACTTAAAATGGGCCATCTAACTATTGTATCAAGCTTAGCCCTTACGGTCTTTACTGTGCTTTATTATGGGTCGCCCGTACTCATCACAGTCATCATTGAGATACCAACAAGCTGCAAGAACTTTAGTATCCATGTCTTTGTAATCTCGGTCTAGTCTAGAAATAACTTTTTCAACTAACTTTTCTGGGTCACTATCATAGATAACATTATCTCGATTAACCCCTTCAAGATTTTCCATCAAAATCTCTATCATATCTGCAGTTCCATCACTACCGGTTAAAATACCGCATATAGTATTGCTCTCCAAAGCCGTCGTGAATTCATGAAGACTTCCCATACGCCCACCAATCGTAATAACAGCATCACTAGACAATACAAGATAGGCATCACGACCAACGTAATTAAGGCCTGTGTAATTAACAAAATCAAATATACCTATTGGCAGACGATACTTAAAGATATGTTCACGAAGTGTTGATGCCGGTGAGAAGCCAATGCTTAGTCCGCCTTCAAGCTTAGCAGCTCGAGCAGCGTAGTAGGGTAAGCCAATCGTAGCCCCGGTGGTAATTATGTGACCATTTTTCGCGATTGCAGCACCAAGCCTTGCAGCTAAATCTTTATCCTTTTCAACCGTCTTGCCTGCCGCTGCACCAGATACACATATAGAGTAATTCATATCGATTAAGCTTTTCCCTTTGAGAATATTGTACGGGTTTTAAGATAATTTGCCACTATATATCCCCCACCACCTGATCTGACTCCAACTGAGACTTAACCTGGTAATTGAGGGCGTCTGTACCCAAATACCTTATAAATAGCTCGTTCCATAAACTATTTTGCATATGTCCATAAGTACGAGATGGGTAGCTTATATTGTTAATTAAGTTAACAGCAACATCCATCAAATTAAAGCTAATTGGAGCACCGTCTCTTACTACACCCACAAAGTCCATTCCAGCCCAGAAATGCAGTGCTGGCTCAATCTTATATAAAATATCTTCAGCCTTCCGCGCAAAAAGATCTTCGGGACGAATATGAGGTTCAAAAAAGTCTGGATGACTATCTGTGTCTTGGTTGCCATAGTAATTGTGAATAACTCGCCAATGCAAATGCTGACCAGCCATATTAATATGCCGGGCTGGATCGCGATTTATTGTGTCAGATATAATGCTGCCAAATTGCGGTTTAACTTGCTGTAGTTTGAAATACGAACTATATGCTCTTACCTCGTTAAGGTAGAACAGCAAACGAGGAAGTAAAGTTATTGTTACACCATCGAGGTGAGTCATAGGAAGCGGCAATAACGCAACTACACCCATCTCTTTCAAATGAGTGATATTTTGATGTTTTTTTTCCACAAACTTAAAGGTTTGATTTCCCCACTTACGACCATCAAGCAATAAGAATGCTACATCGCGAGTTTCGAAATCGTTTGGCTGCAGATTACTGTATTTCTTCACAAATGCGCGCTGCCAATCTAATGTCTCAATGAAGCGCACACCTATCATCAATTCATCAATATTTTCTCGTTTGAGTAATGAGTCTACAGATCTATAGCCCAATTGCTTCATAACTTTCTTTGGTGGAGTAGATTTCAGCAACCTTTTTATGACACTATGCTTAATAACCCAAACCGATTTAGGTATATTTATAACTTCAACGAAATGCTTAATTCTAGGTAGAAGATCGGCAATATCTCCTGTGTTGCTGCCGCCTAACCTTTTTACGAGAAACTTGTCATGTAGTGCAGCCAGATCAAGTAAGCCGTAATATAACTCTTCGCCGGTCGTATCATCGGGGTCAAAGCCTAAGGCTCTAGTATGCATGTGAACTTTGGCAATAATCTCGGCAGTCAGTGCTACATCAATACCCAGACCACCACTAGCCTGCTCGAGTTGTTGTACTTGCAGGCTAAAAAGTTGTTCCGCACTACCCACCAAATGGGACAACATTTTGGACATATATACCACAAGCATAACACCGGTACAGTCCTAGGTAAAGCTTATGCTTGCACCAGCTGCTAAAATTCTTTAAAGTCACAGTAATGTCCGCAGTTGAAGTCATAGAACCACCTATTTTGCATGAGCCCAGTCATTACGTAGCAATCGAGGCCGCTAATCACTTTAATAAAGCCGATAGATTATCTGATTGGCGAGGTAAAGTAGTGTGTTTACTGGGACCAGCCATAGCCTGTTTACCAGACAACCCAATTACCTGCGGCATTACACTTCACGGCATCGATACAGATAGGCGAGATGGCCGAAGGGCTCGCATGGGCGCAGCCCTACTTGGACCGAACGCAACAACAACTAAAGAAGGCGCAGCCAAAGATCATGAGAATGACAAAGAATTTGTAAATAACCTATTACCTGCTATTGCTGCAAAAGACATTGTTAGTGGTCGAAGAATCACTGCCGCTATAGTGACTAGTGCTGCCTTAATTAACGTAAAACGTGACGAAAAAATGGCTAGTACTCGAGCAATGGCAAGCAAATATGGACTAGATACAAAAGCTATATTTATAAACAAATTTAAAACTGGTAGCATTATGGCTGGCATAGGCCTCGATACAGTTCCTTTATATGGTAGATTTAAAAAATACGAGCGAATCAAGCCCATAGTACGAACAGCATTAATAGCTGGTGGGGTTGCAATTGGTGTTATAGGTCAAAGAGTGTATGAAAAACAGGTTCAGGAACAATTGCCAGAACACTCAAAAACAAAATTAAATAGATACTTTAATCCTTATTAGTCTTGGCCTAGAATTTTTCCGGGCGATACCACTCAGGAGCCTGCTTCAAGAAATCTTCTAACTGATCTTCGGTTAGTAACCCTTCTTGAGCACCAGTATGCTGTACAACATTCATGGAATTAATTGGCGCCATCTGTAGTGCGCCTTCAACAGTGTTCCCCTTAATAAGTGACGCAACAAAGGTGCTAGCAAACGCATCACCAGCCCCTGTGCGCTCAAATGGTGGTGCAGGATCAGGATAAGGTGGCATCTTGAAGCGATTATGACCATCGCTAGCATAAGCTCCAGCAGGTCCGTCCGTAAGACAAACTACCTTAGGGCCAATGCCATGCAATTTATCTATCAAGCCATGTACGTCATCATAATTACCACCAGTGACCTGAACCGCTTCTTCCCTATTTAATACAAGTACTTCTGTGCGTTGATATAGTCTGCTGAGGCGATCAACTCCTGCTTCTAGTTGGAAAGTGCCTGGCTGAAAGGCGAGTTTAACATCAGGATTATCTTGTAACCAATCCGAAACCTTATCATGGTAGCTGTCCAACGCATTCTTGCTTATCGAGCTGAAGTAAACCCACTTTGGGATGTCGGTTGACCGAAATCTTGGCCAATGATAATCATACTCTTCGTGCTTGATAAGAATTGTTCGCTCTTCCTTGTACCAAAGTACGTAGTGATAATTACTAATCTTGCCCGGGTTAATGTGAACAAACCTGTTGTCGACTTTTTTCTTATGCAGCGCGTTTATTATATCGCGACCAAACTGATCATCACCAACATTAGATATTAAACCGCTTTTAAGTCCTAATTTCGACAAACTAACTGCGGCATTAGCGGCGTTGCCGACTGCTTCAATAACTTCAGCATGATCAAATGGTACTTTCATACCAAAAGGCATGGCCAGCCATTTGCCCTGTTCGTTTTCGTAAGTCATCGCCCGATCGTCAAGCAACTTAATAAAGGCATCGGTCACAACATCACCTATGCAAAGTACATCTATTTGACTCATCCCACCGCTCTTTCTGTATAAATGCTTATGGTTTTATGATATTGTGCCATACCAATCATGTGAGTTCAACTAAACTTTGGCTTTACCCACCGCGTTAAACAAATCTAATTTCTCTTCAACCACTAACTGGACGGCACTAATAACTTCACCCATGAGCTTAACTACTGCGTATTCTGATGGATTTTCCTTAAGTACTTTTTCTAGAGTGTTTCGGTAAGCTACCCGCATATCACTATTTATATTAATCTTGCTAACACCTACTTTTACTGCTTCTTGAAAATAAAATCCTGGCGTTCCACTGCCACCATGAAGCGAAATATTACAAGTTGTAGCCTTTCTAAGATCTCTAAGTAAATCAATATCAAGCTTCTTAGGAACAGGATACTTGCCATGCAAATTACCGATGGCTGCCGCATATGTATCTATGCCCGTAGCTTCCACAAACGACCTCATATCTTCTGGTGTACTAAAAGTCTTCTTTATCTCATTGTAGTCAATTTTTTCAGTATGAAGATTTGATGAACCACCAAAGTAGTGTGGTTCACTCTCAACAATAGCGCCAGTTAGTCGTGCATATTCAACTACTTGACGTGTTTCAGTAATAATCTCATCTAAAGTAGCGTCTCGACGAGCCTGGCTTATATCGATATGAATAAACTCAAAACCAGCCTCAATACCAGCAATAGCAGCAGCTACTGTTGGACTATGATCAAGATTAATGTAGATCTCGATACCTAATTCTTGTTTATAGTTGTCGACCATGTCTCGAACATTTTCAAGCCCCAAAGCATCAACTTCACCCTGACTAACCTCTACCATCAATGGAGCCTGCTTAGCTGCCGCTGCTCGTGCGATAGCTATAAGCGTATCCTGGTTATCAATATTAAACGCGCCTAAGGCGAAATGCTCAGTACGTGCCCTGTGCATAGCATCACGGGCCTGCTGACAATTTCTTCTCATTTGTTCCAAGCTTAATGCCACAACTCTCTCCTTTTATTCACTCGTAATTACCATTTTATGAGCAGCCAAAGCTATGTGCTTTGCCGTTAGCCCGAAGTGTTCCATGAGCTCATCAGGCCTGCCTGATTCACCAAAACGATCACGAATCCCGATTCTTTTAACCGGAACGGGGAACTCTTCACTCAATAGTTCACATACCGCACCACCAAGACCGCCATTTATTTGGCCTTCTTCGAGAGTGATAACCTTTTTGGTTTTTTTAACGCTTTGCAGAACAGTAACCGCATCCAATGGTTTTATAGTTGGGCAATGTACTACCTCTACATCAATACCATCCTTAAACAGCATCTCAGCCGCAGCCAGCGCATGATATGTCATAGTGCCGGTACTAATCAGCGTTATATCATCCCCTTTGGCATACACATAGGCTTTACCAATTTCAAATGGTGTTTTTTCGGTGCTAATAATTGGCGTTGCCTCGCGAGCTAGACGTAGATATGCTGGCCGCTTATCTTGTGCTAGTGCCATAGTTGCACGCTCCGCCTCTAAGCTATCACCAGGAGCTATGACGACCATGTTTGGTAATACGCGCATAAGAGCAATGTCTTCGAGCATTTGGTGTGTAGCACCATCAGGGCCGACCGAAACACCTGCGTGAGAGCCTACAACACGAACTGGCTGATCGTTTAGGCAAATAGTTGTACGTATTTGCTCCCAGTTCCTACCCGGGCTAAAGGCTGCATAACTGCTCACAAATGGAATCTTACCCATAGCAGCTAGGCCAGAAGCTACGGTTACAAGATTCTGCTCTGCTACACCTACTTCTACAAAACGGTCCGGAAAGGCATCCTTAAACAAACTCATCTGAGTTGAATCTGTTAAATCCGCGCATGCGGCAACCACACGTTCATCCTGTTTCCCGGCCTCTAACAAACCCCTACCAAACCCTTTTCTTATTGGCTCACTTGTTACACTACTAGATAAAACATCCTCTACAAGAAACAGACTACTCATGTTCTCCCCTTATTTTACCTTTTAGGGTCCTTAGTTCGTGTAGTGCTTTTTTGGCTTGCTCGCTATCCGGCGGCTTACCATGCCAACTAAAATCATATTCCATAAAATCAACACCTTTGCCTGGTATTGTATGTGCAATAATCATGACCGGCTTTTCTGTCATAGCTCTCGCCATAGCACAAGCATCAATGAATTGCTCGATATTATTACCATCTACTTCTATAACATGCCAGCCAAAAGCCTCCCACTTTGCTTTTAGGTCTTCCAGTGGCATGACTTGCTCAACCGGTCCGTCGATTTGAATATTGTTTCTATCGATAATTCCAATAATGTTGCTAAGTTTATACTTACTGGCCAGCATGGCTGCTTCCCATATATTGCCTTCGTCCAGTTCGCCATCGCCCATAACCACATACACCCAGCGATGGTTATCTTTGTTCATGCGCATTGCTAACGCCATTCCACTAGCTTGGCTCAAGCCACAGCCTAAAGGACCACTTGTATTTTCCATTCCAGGGAGTTTCATGCGTTCAGGGTGTCCTTGTAGCCTTGATCCAAATTGACGTAAAGTCATTAGCTCTTTCGTATCAAAGTAACCAGCGTGCGCCATGGCTGCATAACGAACCGGCACACAATGACCATTACTTAACAGTAAAATATCGCGCTCAGCCCAATCTGGCTTGGTTGGATCGTGTTTTAATACATCGAAGTATAGAGCTGTGAAAATATCTGCTAGCCCCAGAGGGCCAGCGCTATGTCCACTTCCAGCATGCTCCAACATTTTAATAATATCCTGCCGAATATCATTAGCTTTGAGCTCGAGCTCTTCAACCGAGTAAGTTTTTACTTTAGACATATTGGTTATGATTATAACAAAGAGCTTGCTATGTTCTGAAAAGCTTTTTCTTTATCACTGCTACCTTGAATAAAACCACCGACGTTTAGTACATCAATGCCGCCTTCAACGATTTGTTGGGCATTCTTATCGTTAATTCCACCATCCCAACCAATTTCTACATCTGGATATTCATTTTTTATTTCATGAACCTTACTCAACAACCCCATGTCTGCTACGCCGCCATGCCTACCTAAATCACCACTAAATACCAAGATGTGATCGAAACTATGCATTATTTGGAAAATATTTTTTGCTGGGGTATCTTGAAGAACCGCTAACCCAACCTTTATGCCTTCTTTATGTAGTAGACCAGCGAACTCCATATGATGCACATCTGCTTCGGCCTGAATAATAACCATACTGGGCCGTAGCTTAATTAGCCAATCAAGGTAATTGGCGGGGTTCTGATACATAAGATGTATGTCCACGACTTGATGACTTGGCAGCCAAATGCGTGATAATTCTGGTGAAGTCGTGGGCGCAAATAGACCATCCATAAGATCAATATGAACTCGTTGGGCGAAATTAATTCCTTCCAACTGCTCACGATATTCGTGTAGATCACAGGCCGTTACAGTTGGACAAATCGTAGTCTTCATAATTCGTCTAGTTCTTTAATACGGCGCCTAAAACGAGATGCATTGGCAAATGGAGTATTAAGCCAAGTTTCAACAATCACTTTTAGTTCGCCTTTTTCTAGCGCATTTGCGGGTAAGCATAATACATTACTGTCATCATCATTACGGGCTGCACGAACAGATTCTCGATCATAACCAAGACAAGCACGTATGCCCTTAAAGCGATTAGCCGCCATACACATGCCCTGACCGCTACCGCACAACAAAATGCCTCGAGTTTCTATATCTTTATCAGACAATACATTCGTAACTACTTTTTGAGCAAATAATGGAAAGTCATCTTCAGGGTCTAGCTTCTTGTCACCGTCATCAACTACTGAATATCCAGCACTACGCAAATAACTTACTAAGTCATTACGAAACCGGAACCCGTTATGGTCAGCCCCAACAAATATTTTCACATCACCCTACTTACTGTGAAGTATTCGGCCAACATCAGACACAACCTCGATCAATCGATTGCTGTAACCCCACTCATTATCGTACCAAGCAACAACTTTTAGCATATTATCGCCAATAACTTTGGTTAAGTTTAGATCCACGATAGCTGAATGACTATTACCTATGAAATCACTGGACACTAACTCTTCATCTGTCACATCCAAAATCCCTTGATAGAAGGGTTCTTTTGCTGCTGCTCTAAATACATCATTAACCGCGTCAACCGTGACAGGTTTTTTGGTGATTATCACAAAATCACTGAGTGAAACAACACTGGTAGGAACACGAACACTTAAACCTCCAAATATACCCTTAATAGCCGGGAATGCTTCGCCAGCGGCTATCGATGCGCCAGTTGTGGTTGGCACTATATTCTCAGCAGCATTTCTTGCCTCTCGCAAGTCTTTAGATGGACCGTCTTGAAGTGACTGACTAGCGGTATAGCTATGCACGGTTGTCATCATAGCCTTATCAATTCCGAAATGGCTTTCTACGACTGCAGCTACGGGAGTAATACAGTTAGTGGTACAACTAGCGTTACTAATAATGTCGCCAGCTCCTTGGAGCTGGTCTTCATTAACACCCAAAACTATAGTGGTGGCACCCTCACCCTTTGCTGGTGCAGATATAACAACTCTTTTAGCGCCAGCGTCTATATGCGCGCGAGCCTTGGCAGGATCAACAAAAAAACCAGTCGATTCAATAACTACGTCTATATCATGCTTCTTCCAAGGCAATAGCGATGGGTCGCGCTCAGCAAAGACCGTAATATGTTTACCTTCTACTATTATGCCCTTTTCGTCATAATCAACATCTTTAGCATAAGCACCATAGTTACTGTCGTGCTTTAATAAGTGTGCTAGGGTTTTCATGTCGGTTAGATCATTAATAGCAACAATCTCGATGTCAGTACGATCAAAAGCCACCTTGAAGGCATTGCGTCCAATTCGTCCAAAACCGTTAATTGCAATCCGTGTTTTCATACCTCACCCCCTAAAATAAGTATAGTATTAAATGTCTAAGCCAATTATATACCGCTTACGGCTATAGAAAAAGTAATTATCATAATGCGTCTAACAACTACCAAATAACTGTCATCAAGCGGGTACTTTTCGCTTGATTATATAAGTGAGCGATACTTACTGATCACTCCAGCGCTTAACACACTCAAATATTATTTTCTTTGCATCTTCTATATTACCCCAGCCCAAAACCTTAGTCGTGCCTGGCTTCTTTAGATCTTTATAGTGGTTAAAATGATGCTCGATTTTCAACTTCCATTGTTCATGTAATTGATCTTCACCTTTTATCTGGTCGCCAGTATTTCGATCATCCTCTGGAACACATACAATTTTATGGTCCATCTCGCCATCGTCTTCGAAATTCAACACACCAACTACTCGAGCTTTTAGATAAACTCCAGTCGGAATTGGGTCGTTAGTTATTACTAAGGTATCGAGTTCATCACCGTCCTCATCTAAGGTTTGGGGTATAAAACCATAATTAACCGGTTTTGCAAAAATACTTGGCTCTACCCTATCTAGCTGAAAAACTGCTAACTCACGATTCCATTCAATTTTTAGAGTTGACCATTTGGGAATTTCAATAACTGTATTTATAACCCCGCCGTCAACATCTCCAGCATCTAATATTTTGTTGTAATCTGCCACTTACGACCTCCTTATATCATGGATTATTGTACACTAGATACTAACATATGAAAGTTATTGGACACCGCGGCGCGGCGGGATTAGCGCTTGAAAATACATTGGCAAGTTTTGAGCTCGCTAAACTCATCGGGGTTGATGCAATCGAACTTGATATCAGACTCACACTAGACCAACAACTAGTAGTTGTTCATGACGGCGACCTAAAAAGAATCAGCGGCAATAACCTTACAATTAAATCTCACAATTACAAGCAAATATCATCGATAACACTTCGTGATGGACAATCTAGGATACCTACATTGGAATCCGTCATGCAAATAACCGACAATGTACCATTAATAATCGAGATAAAGGCCGAGAATTGCGTACAGCCTTTGGTAGAGTTGTTAGAAAAACACTCTTCACGAGAAATAGTTATTGTTTCATTCAAACATAACGAACTTTCGAAGCTCCGACAACTATTGCCAGACTATAAAATATATGTCAACGAGCAGACAAAGCCTATTGAAATTATTCAGATCGCCCGGCGCATGAAGCTGAATGGCATTGGCCTAAACTACTGGCTACTAAACCCTCTCACTTACTGGGCGGCCAAGAGAAACAAGATTGATATTTTTGTATATACTGTTAATAACCGATTAATTGGACGAATGATTAACTTTTTGTACCCAGACGTTGCAATATGCACCGATCATCCTGAATATTTCATAAAAAATGCCTACCCACTGGAAGAAAACATAACTAATAATGGGCTCGGGTAAATTATGGAAGTAGTATTTGACCACAAGCAAAAATTAAACTCCGAAATAACTAGTTATTTTTTTGTGCCATCAAAACCCTTACACTATATTGCTGGTCAGTTTATAGAACTTACACTACCAATTGCAGGCAATGCATCTGAAAAAAACCGTTGGTTTACTCTTTCGTCATCTCCAACCGAAAAACTATTATCAATAACAACCAGACACCCGAGAGACTTATCAAATTTTAAGAAACATCTGGCTAAAATGAAGCCTGGCGATGTGGCTCACATGAGTCAAGCTATGGGTGATTTCGTACTCCCAAAGGATCCACAAATTCCATTGGTATTTGTGGCTGCTGGGATTGGTATAACGCCCATGCGAAGCATGCTAGCTAGCCAGATTGAATCACGTCAAAAAAGACACATAAACACCCTTTACTTTGTTAAGTCTCATGCTGATGCCTGTTTTGTAGATCTCCTAAAATCAACAAGTACAACACTGGATATAATTGTCACCAAATCGAAAAATAGCATCAGTTCAATGATAGAGAATATTCATGATTACTCAAGCACTAATGGATTTGAGCATGTTTATTTATCTGGTCCCGAGCCACTTGTCGAGAACTTGAGTAATCATCTATCGAATGAAGGCTATCGAGATTATCGATTACATACCGACTTTTTCCCTGGCTATAACCATATATAGCCCTGGGATCAATCAGGAATATCGAAATCTATAAGTTTTCGTTGGACTGCAATATATTGCTCGATCTCCGAATCAGATAAATCAAACAACCAGTACCGCATTGCATGCAAAATTGATTGCTCAGCATCATAGGCTAGTTTTTTACCACTTCGAGTTATTATTAAGTATTTAACCCGGCGGTCTTTAGAAGACACCTTTTGACGAACTAACGATCGTTTCACTAAATCTTTAACCAATCCAACGGCTTGTGGAGTATTAACATCAAATACTTCCCCGATTCTAGTAACTGTGAATTCTCCGGATTCATCATTAGCAAGAGTGTTAATTATAGTCCAATCTGTTACAGTCAGACCAAATTGTTTAATAGCCCTAGCCACTACCACGCGCAGCGCCGACTCAGCACGAGCATGTAGCGACAACCACTCAGTAGCATCAAATAACCTCTCGGCTTCGAGTCCCGTAGTCGAAACATCGCCCTTTATACGTATTGGCACTTTTAGCGCCACAGTTATAGCCCTTCGTATTTATCTTCCAGGAATTCTCGAATACGTAGTGCAGCAGTTGCACCTTCGCCAGCAGCGCTAGCAATCTGCATGGTCGCACCGCTACGAACATCACCTGCAGCAAATACACCCTTAATAGAAGTTTGTAGAGTACTGTCGGTCTTGATTAGACCAACTTTGTCTAGCTCTATGCCACTGTTTTCTAAGAATTGAGTATTGGGTAGTAAACCTATGAATACAAAAACCCCATCCGTAGGAAACTCTGTTTTTTTGCCATCTTTTTTACCAACCACTTTAACCACCTTATTATCTTCTGCAACTATTTCATCTGTTGATGTATTAAGATGAACGGTGATTTTATCATTTTTTTCAAGCTCGTGTATTAAGACATCAGAGGCACGCAACTCACTTCTTACCAATAGGTCAATTTTGCTAGCAAACCTAGTTAAAAATAACGCCTCCTGGACGGCCGAATTACCACCACCAACAACCACTAAATGTTTGTCTCTATAAAATGCTCCATCACATGTAGCGCAATAATGTACACCCCGAGCATAATATTCAGCCTCTCCCGGAATACCGAGTTTCTTATAATCACTACCAGTGGCTATGAGAACAGCCCTAGCTTTAATTTCGCCATCAGTAGTTTCTAAACTTTTATAATCACCCTTATCTACGATACTCAAAACCTCGCCTAGGCGAATTTCAGCTCCAAATCTCTCTGCTTGTTGACGCAATTCTTCAGATAAATCAAGGCCGGAAACGCCTTTAGCAAAGCCTGGATAATTATCGATCCAGTCAGTTATTGCCGCCAGCCCACCTATAACGCCTTTTTCATACAAAACAGTATCTATATCTTCGCGCGTAGTATATATAGCCGCAGTTAGTGCTGCTGGCCCCGCACCAACTATTACAACCGGTAATACCTCGTCTTTGCTCTCACTCATAATAATTCTTCATATTGTATCAACAAACCACTGATTCTGTCAGTATGCAAAATTGTTTATTGCAGTAACCTGGCGCCGTAAATAAGACTTAGTAATGTGCGACGAGCGCAGAGCGCAAACCGCAGCATCATGCTTGAAATATCTTAATTTACTGCGGGGGCAAGCTTAGCTAGATTGTAGCCTACCACTACCTCTTTTGACTCGTCTTCCTTTGTTACTATCGTAACTGGCACAGCCAACTGCCCACTTACTTCAAATGCTTCTTTTTGGCGCTCTGGGTGAGTGTCCAAGTTCACTTCATCATAAGAATAGCCTTTGGCTTGAAGCCACTTCTTTACCATAACGCAGTAAGCACAGGTATTAGTTGTAAATATTGTTATGTTTTTGACCATCGTTTTTACCCTTTTTTAGTTATATATTGATATGCGTTTTAGTGTATATAGTGTTTATGTTTGAGTCAATACCCCCATATGTTGTGTTTATTGCTGCACTTGTATCATTTCTATGTCAAATACTAACGGCTCATTAGGACCGATCTTTGGCGGACTACCCTGCTCTCCATAAGCCAGCGAGGCAGGGATGATTAGTCGGCGCGTGCCACCAACTTTCATACCAGGAACACCTTCTTGCCACCCCTTGATAACTTGATTCAGCGGAAATTGTGCGGGCTGACCCGAGTCCTTAGAACTCTCAAAAATAATTCCATCTTTTGCAATAGCGCCAGTATAATGCGCTGTTACTGTTGCGTTAGCTTTGACAACCTCACCAGTGCCTTCCTTCAAGTCGATGGTCTGTAATTTATCAACCGATGCAACTGGTGTATAATCTTGTAGTTTTGTACCCGCCAATTTACCCTCCTGAGTCTTGGGTGTTTCAGTTTGTGCTTGATCGTTCTTTTTGGTTGAACTATCCTTGCGAATCTGCCAAATAACCGCCAAACTAAATGCGACCGATGTGCCTAAAAATAACGCAGCTGCTACCAAAGCGAACACGCGTTCGTGTGGCTTTGCCATGAACCCTCACTTCCTTTACGATATCCAGTATACTACTAATTTTTAACTAGTTTGTAGTTATTTCGACAGCGTTATCCGGCCAGCCATTTTTGTGTCCATCTAGCACGAATTGTTTAAGTTTCTCTGATAGGAATGGTGAATTTGCCAACTTACTCAACTCCAACCAACCCGGATTGTACAGATTGTGACCAAGTTTATTAATGATTGCTTCCTCGGAATTAGGCGCAAGCTGCGGGTTGCCAGAGACATACTCAGCTAGATAAACAAATTGATCACCATAAGGATCACCAGCGTGTTCTATACACACCAAACGAGGGTTAGTAAACGTAAGTGTTGTTTCTTCTTGGACTTCTCGCTGTAAAGCCTGCACATTAGTCTCGCCTACTTCAACATTACCTCCAGGCAGAGTGTCATATTCGTCACCAAATTTGTTTCGGTGCATGACCAGTAGTTTGTCATCTTTGATAATAATTACACGGACGGCTTTTCTCATAATTTATATTCTAAGCCTTTATGCCGTATGATTGTAGTTTTTGTTTAGTTTTCTCTGTCTTCTTACCTGTTTGTAGCTGTAATAATTGGGCATAAATGCCCCCCGTTTTGGCTAGTTCGGCCGGACTACCGACCTCATCAATAGTGCCATTCTTTAGCGTAACAATCGTGTCGACCGACTGGATCGTGCTTAATCTATGTGCAATTATCAGAGTGGTTCGTCCTCTCATCAAAATCTCCAATGCTTCCTGAACCATTCCTTCGCTTTTACTATCCAAACTACTTGTAGCTTCATCCAATACTAAAATAGGGGCGTTCTTCAACAGAGCCCTAGCTATCGCTATACGTTGCTTCTGACCGCCAGAAAGTTTCAAGCCCCTCTCACCAATTTCCGTATCATAACCCTTCTCAAACTTCTTTATGAAGTCATGTGCGTTGGCAGCCTTGGCGGCAGAAATCACCTGTTTCTCGCTCGCGTGCGGATTAGCATAACTTATATTCTCTTTAATTGTGCCACTAAAAAGTGCTGGGTCCTGGAATACAACACCTATATTTTTTCGCAGAGAAGCCTGGGTTACTAGAGCTATATCTTGCCCATCAATCATGATCTTCCCTTGTTCTGGCTCATAGAGCCTCATTAGAATATTAGCAAGCGTGGTCTTACCTTCGCCACTTTCTCCAACCAAAGCAACTTTGGTATCGGGTTTAATTACTAGGTTGATGTTTTTCAAAACTGGCTGATTTTTGTCATAGCTAAACGAGATTTCACTGAATTCAATCTCACCGGCCTTTACCTTTAAAGTTTCGGCATTAACAATGTCTTTAATGTGCGACTGGATCCCCATCACTTCAAAGTAGTCTTTGCTGTCGGCAATCGCCCTCTGAGTACTGTCTACTAGAAAACTTATGGTAAATATAGGTATACGTATCTGCATGGCGTACAAAATTAAGGCTACAGTCGCACCAGGTGAATAATTACCTCGTGCGCCTTGTATAAATATGAAACTATATACAGCGAAAAAGATTATGTTCAAAACTAAGCGTCTCTCAATGTCTTTTTTATGCCAGTGTTTTGACTGTGGCACATTTATACTAACCGCTTTTTGCATATGACGATTAAAGAAAGATATTTCTCGTCTTTCTTGGTTGAAGCTTTTTACGACCTTGATCTGATTAATGGCTTCCGCAAATCGCCCACTAGCAATATCAGCTTGATGGTTCTTTTTATGTTGATAATCTAACCATTTGCCACTACTTCTAACCGTTAACCATATAAAAATCGGATAAAGCATAAGGAGCAATAACGCAACTTGCCAACTATATATTGCTACTACTACTAACGCAAAAACTGTGCCAAAAATAAACTGCAAGAAATTATTGCTCATCATTTGCATAAAGTTACTTATCTGGGCAACTGAGCGATTCAAGCGATTGATGATTTTACCGCTTAGTTCTTTATCGAAATAACGCTGAGGTAAATCAAGCAAGTGTTCATAGTACTTATTGCCTAGAAGTTTATAGAGTCGAGCGGAAATTTGGTCACCATAGTAGCCACCAATATTACTTATCAGAGTTATCCCAAGATCAGCAACAAAAATTCCTAAAGCAAGTAGCAATACATAATCAATCCGCGCACGACTACCCATTTTTATCTCATCAATCGCCCACCCAGTTATAGCTGGTATCATTAGGTTGAGTAAAGCTATCGTGACCGAAAAGACACTAACCGCAACATACAAACGCCAAAGAGACGATGTGGTCTTTATTATCTTCAGCAAATACTTCATAAAGTCTAAAGTCTAGTTGCGCCTAGCTTTTTATGACTAGCTGTCGCTACTACATTTAATAAACTATTCACTTCATCAGTTACCAGGGTACGGTCGTTATGAGTCAGAGTTACTCGAAGTGTTATATTTTTGTGGTCATTTTCAGCCGGTTTATAAATATCTATTGGGCTTAGAGTAGCAGAGTATCCATGTTCTACTTCGGCTAATTTCAAAACGTCCCAAACGGTATTGTATACCTCTTGATAAGTTATTGAACCATTAACTTGCAAGCTTATGTCTTGGTCAGTACTTGGAAAACGTGACAGAGGTGAGTATGCAGAATTTTGCTTCAGCTTTAGAAGCTGCTCAATATCTAGCTCAAAGCCGGCAATAAAATCTGGTAGCTTTAAGTTTTTTCGAACTTTCGATCGAAATTCACCAATCTCGCCAATAAATTCGCCGTCTTTATTCTTTACGATTGCTGAGCGCAAGGGTTCAAACGGCGCAAAAGCCTGTTTGGATACGTTTAGTTTGGGACTATAGTTTACCGTTGATTCAAACTGCGCTGTAAAGCCAAGTTCTTTTAGTAGGTATTGCAAATATTTGCGAGCTTGGTAATACGGTGCGCCACTATACTTTGTGCTTGCCGTCTTATCATCAGCTACAACTACAAAAGCCAGCCGTTGTTCTTCTATTGGCAAACCATCTTTATCCATAAAATCGTTGCAATGTGATTTGTTAATCTCAAATAGTGCGAATTCATCATGGCCAGCTTTTACATTCAAATAAATCTTATCTAACAAACTCGGCATTAAGCTCAAGCGATAATATTGTAAATCTGGACTAAGAGCATTACTAAGCTTGAATGCTAGTTTCTTTTCCTGCCCAACCTTTTCTATCAAATCACCATGAACAAAGCTATAGGTTAATACTTCATTAGCCCCTGCAGCAGCCAACGTATTTCGAATCTTCTGCTTTAAATCAAGCATATGATCCTTGGTTACGGGTGTATTTGTACGACTAGGCAATTGGAGTGGCAAATTATCATAACCATAGAGACGCCCTATTTCTTCTACAATATCTTCAGGTATATGAATATCAGTGCGCCAAAATGGATAATCAACAACTAGATCATCATCTTTGATGTCAACAACAAATTCGACATTCTCGAGTAGTCGTTTAATCTCGGCTTTGCTAAGTTTTGATCCAAGTCGCTCGTTAATAAAGGCTGCGCTCACTGTAACCTTCTTCTTTTCTGGCAAGCTGTTTTTTATATCAAAGACCTCAGAAGCTACTACTCCACCGCAATTATCGACCACATCAGATATTATCTTAAATAAAATACGGTCGGTTTGATATATGCTCTGTCCCTTGGTAAAACGCGTCACAGCATCAGTAAAAAGACCATACTTCATGCTAGTTCTGCGTATGTTATACATATTGAAAGTTGCGCACTCTAGGATAATGTTTTTTGTGTTCTCGTCTACTTCGGTTTCTGAACCACCAATAACACCACCGACGCCAATAGCCTGCTTGTCAGTTGCAATTACAATTGTCGGTGCTTCGAACTCAATTGTCTTGCCGTTTAATAGTGCGATCTTTTCACCCTTTTTGGCTTTGCGAGCTTTTATTATAGGCATTTGGTCACTAAGCATTGCCACCTTGTCATAATCATAGGCGTGGAGCGGCTGACCAGTTAATAGGGAATAGTAGTTAGTTAGGTCAACTATGTTGTTAATGGGTTTAATGCCTACCTTGGCTAGTAATGACTGTAGCCAGATGGGGCTTGGCATAACTTGTATGTCGCTCATCGCGACAGCCATAAATCTCGGCACAAATTCAGAATCCTCAACTTTAACTTCTAATGGTAAGTTGTCTATGATTTTGGGCTTTTCGCCATTTAAATACCAATCGGGACTATTGTAAGCAAGGCCTTGTATACCTGCCACTTCCCGAGCCACACCCAAAATACCAAAACAATCTGGCCGATGGGTAAACATCTTATTCTCAATTTCAACAATAATATCATCAAGTTCGTAGAGTTGCTTTAATGGAGTTCCAGGCCTAGTTAGACCTTCACCGACCTCATCTGCATTAATCTCAAGAATTCCATCGTGATTATCGCTAATATCTAGCTCGGCGGGACTAGCCAGCATTCCATTGCTCACCTTGCCGCGTATTTCACGAACTTCCAAAACAAAAGGATCTTTATTGAACGTACTGGGGACGGTTGATCCAGGTGGTAACCAGGCCACGACAAGACCTTCTCGAACGTTTGGTGCGCCACAAACTACTTGAACCAAGCCATCTTGTCCACGTTCTACACTTTCGGACTTTCCGCCATCATCAATTCTACAAACATGTAACTTATCAGCATCGGGGTGTTTTTCGCACGACACAACTTTAGCAACCAATACTCCGTCATATCTAGATCCCCAATTAATTATCCCTTCAACCTCACCAAGCTGAGCTCCAATCTTACGGACAACCTCCTCAATACCCACAGATTTTAGATCAACATTGCTATAGTATTGGGCAGTATTGAGACTTACTTTCATGCGAATTGCCTCAAGAAGTCTAATTTTGCTGATTCAAAATGCCTAACATCCTCTATTCCATATTTCATCATTACTAATCTGTCCAGACCTAGACCGCCAGCAAATCCAGTATAAACAGTCGGATCAATACCCCCCATTTTTAGAACATTTGGGCTAATCATTCCGCAGCCCAATAACTCAATCCAGCCAGATTGACTGCAAACATAACAGCCTTTTTTCTGACAAAATGGGCAACTTAGCGCCATCTCAAAACTGGGTTCTGTGAATGGAAAATAAAATGGTTGGGTACGTATTTCAATCTTCTGCTGATAATATTCTTCCAAAAATGTCTTAAAAGTAGCTGTTAGATTACCGACATTTATATTTTTGTCGATATAGCTAATCTCAACTTGGTAAAAAGTATGCTCATGGCGGGCATCAACATCCTCATTACGAAAAGTGCGACCAGTATAAACTACTGCGATTGGGTTGCCTTCGTCTAGATTATTTTTATACTTTTTCTGGAGGCGATTCTGCATAACACTAACGTGTGCTGGTGCTATTAGACCTTCTGTAGTGATAAACGTATCGTAGTCATCACGCGCCGGATGACCAATCGGAAAGTTTAGGCTATCAAACATGTGGTATTCGTCATCGAGTTGGCGCGAATCCATATGTACGAATCCCATACGGGCAAAAATATCTATTACTTTATCTAGTTCCGTCATTAATGGATGGATACTTCCCTTTTCGGCGGTTAGTAATCTAGGCCGCTTATCCGTCGATGTATTAATATCAAAAGGTGCTGTCACATCGATCGATTCTACAACTTCATGCGAATCCACACTTTGCTCAACCAGCTTTGTTAGCTCGTTTTTAAGATCATTGATTTCTTTGCCAAAACTAGCTCGTTCTGGCGGGTCAAGCTGCGGAAGCTCCGCATATAGTGCTTTTAATTCTGTAGCACGCAAAATAGACCCCTTATCATCTAACGAATCTATCCTTTTAATTAGCTGTTCTGCAACATCAGCAATACGGGAATGTTTATAACTCATTTGATGTATATTATACCGCCGTGGTATTGGTTCACACAACCTTTGCAAGCTTCATCACAGCTCTGGCAGTTTTGAACCTATGTGATGGCTGATCGATCACATATAAATCAGCGTTAGCAAGACTAATAAAGTCATCAGAATTAGTAGTGTCGATCAGTACGTTCCCTGCGTTCATTCTTCCATTCCTCCAGATGTCATCAACAGCAAATCTTAAAACAGTGTCCGCTAATGCTTTTGAGGTCCTATCGCATATTAGCCCAACAAGGCTGCGATAATCATCATCAAACTTCCAACCATTACTTAAACTAGATACTGTTCTGAAAGGACTAACCACTCTTTCCTGCAAACTTACAAAAACACCATCACTACTCCTCGCAGCCATATATTGTCTAGGAACACTGATACCATCTTCGGGCTTGGCACTCAACTCACTTCGAACCCGATCCAAAAACATTGTTTGGACTATAAGATCTTCTGGGTCTCCCTTTTTTGGATCACCAAGAAAGTGCGCTTGCTTACTAATTTGGCTGGATGACATTTTGACGCAAATTTCGGGTATTTCAGGGACTGCTGATACTCGACCGTGTTTACCCATCCCAATAAACTCATACTCCCCCCTTCCCTCTGGATGGCTTAATTCACTTTCGACAACCTCAGAAAAAATATCAAGAATATTTAGATTTGACTCAATTAACTCGTGGCCATCATCTGTTATAAATACTTCGGCAAACCGACTAAAAGGACGTGGATTCATTTGCACTATTTTAACACTTTTTAGATTTTTGTTCAATGTTGGGGTACTCAAGATTTTCTTGTAGAATTGTAAGTATGGGAAATTTTTCTTTTGATATAGTTTCGGATTACGATAAAGCAGAGATGAATAATGTGTTCGATCAGGCTCAGCGCGAGCTAGATAATCGCTATGATTTTAAAGGTACTAGCGCCCAACTAGAATGGTTAAATGGCGATAAGAGCGGCCTTAAGATAACCGGTGATAGTGATTACCAAATCGAAGCAATCCTAGACATTGTTAGGAAAAAGTTAGCAGCTCGCGACCAAAGTCAAAAAACTCTAGATACCAGTTTTGAAGCAGTAGTTAGTAACCTAAAAACTACCAAGGATGTACCCTTCAAACGAGGGCTTGACCAAGAAAAAGCCAAAAAAATCACTAAACTCCTGCGCGATGAAACTCCAAAAATCAAAACTCAAATTCAAGGCGAAGAAGTCCGCGTAACTAGTGGCAGTAAAGACGACTTACAATCTGCAATTCAACTATTAAGAAGCCAGGATTTCGACTTTCCGCTAAGTTTTACTAACTTCCGCTAGATAAATTTTTGTACATCAGGGACTCCGTTATAAAACTTATTGACCCAATAACAAATCCAATCAAACCAACTATTATAACTAGTCTCAAATCAAGGGCCCACATAAAACCGACTAACGGGACAAAAAGCAGCCAACCAACACTGTTAACGATAATGCAAAATATAACAAAGCCAATGGGCAGAAAAAACTTAGTATATATGTACTGTAATAATCTATGCACAACTCTAGCAATAAACCACCAAACCGCAATACTTACAAAACAAAGAACAATAATGGATGATGATTGATATGTAAGCTCAGGTTGCGGCAAGGACTGATCATATGAAAAACTCTGATTGGAATTTAGTGTACTAAGGAGTGTATAAAGACCGGACGCTGCAACAAAAAGCCAAGCAACGGCGATAGAAAAGTAACCCGGGAAGCTAATTATTTTGACTAAAAGGGTTTCTTCTGGCTGCTTAACTATTTCGGGTTTATATTTAAATCTTTTTTTCATAACACTAAATATATTCTACAATAAACATGAGCGATATATGGAAGATACACAAACAATCCTCGAGACTTGTCAATCAGTTCTAAATACCAATGACCAGGGTAGCTATACCGTTCCAGCAACTGGGATGTACCCTCATCAATGGCTATGGGACAGTTGTTTTATCTCCATTGGTCAACGACATATAGATGTTGAGAGAGCAAAACAAGAGCTACTTAGCTTAAAGAGGGGTCAGTGGGCTAACGGCATGCTGCCAAATATGATTCTTAGTAAAACCGGTCACCATATACGACACGGTAACGTATGGCGAAGCTGGTTAAATCCTAACTCGCCCGACGGTATAGTCACGAGTGGAATAACTCAACCACCAATGTTAGCTGAGGCAGTTGTTAAAATTGGCGAAAAAATGTTAAAAAGCGAGCGACTTAATTGGTATCAAACCATGTATCCGGTTATCTTAGCGTACCACCAATGGCTCTATAATGACCGCGACCCACACAGTGAAGGCCTAGTACTGCAAATACATCCGTGGGAGACTGGCTTAGACAATACGCCGCCATGGATGCAGGAACTAATCGATCATCAATTGCCATTATGGGTAAGATCAGTGAGTTTTTTGCACCTTGAACCACTTATTAATATGATTCGCAGCGACACTAAATTTGTTCATGCTAGCGAACGCCTATCAACCCTTGAAGCAATGGCACTTTACAGCGTACAGCGCCGACTCAGGCGCAAGAACTATGATACCGAGAGGATTTTGACACATTCGCTTTTTGCAATTGAAGACGCTACGTTTAACGCTATATTTATTCGCGCCAATCAACACTTGATACAAATAGCAAAAGACTTACGAAAAATAATTCCGAGTGAGTTAGAAGAAAAAATTGAACGCAGTAAAGTAGCTTATGAACAGCTATGGGACCCCTACGCTGGTCAGTACTATTCACGCGAATTTGTAACTCATAAACTAATTAAGATACCAAGTATCGCTACCCTAATGCCATTGTATGCTGGTTCAATATCCAAAGAGCGAGCCCGCAAACTAGTACGTCTGCTTGAAGATTCGCACCAATTTGGCACAAACTATCCAGTGCCAAGCGTTCCATTAAGTTCTGAATGGTTTCAGGCCCATCGCTACTGGCAAGGACCAACTTGGATCAATACAAACTGGCTCATTATTGACGGTCTAAAACGATACGGTTTTAACGACCATGCAGAAACTTTAAAAGAAACTACTATCGAACTGGTCGAGAAGTCAGGTTGTTATGAGTATTTTAGTCCAATAGACGGCTCACCGGCAGGTATAGCAAACTTTTCTTGGACTGCTGCACTTACTATCGACTTACTCAACTCTTAGTCTATAGAAATATCACTGAGTTCTTTTTTATCAACAGTGTTTTCTGAGTAATCAGTTATCTGGTCTACTACTTTAGTTAAGGCCCTGTTGCGCGTTCCCTCAACCTCTAGATAAGTTCTTTGCACCGTTTCAAGCTGCTTGCCTAGTCGCTCAACGCTTTCACCGAACTTGCCATACTCCACTTGGAACTTCTCGATTAAACCAAAAATCTGCTGTAGACCCTTTTCATATTTAAAGTTCTTGTATGCCTGTAATACTAATCTGAGTACCGCCGTGAATCCAAATGGACCAGCCAAAACGACTTTCTTCTTGTTACAGTATTCGTTTATATCTGGCAATTTTTCGTAAATAAAACTAAATATCATTTCATTAGGTATAAACATGACGACAAAATCTAGGGTATTATCCTGAGGATTAATGTAGTCTCTGGTCGACACCTCGTTAACTTTAGTCTTGACGGCAGTTCTGAACGACGCGATTGCATCGTTTCTGGCTCGCTCCGTTTTAGCTTCTTGATAAGCAATAAGGTCGTCAAATGGAAACTTGGCATCAACATTTAACTTAGAGCCATCGGGCAACAATATTGTAAAATCTGGTATTCCTGAGCCAGAAGATGTTTGTTTAAGATAGTTGATTTTTTCAACAAAACCAGCCGCCAATAGTAAATCTTCAGCAACTTGCTCGCCCCAGTTACCGCGAAGCTTGTTATTAGAAAGAAGTTTTCTTAAGCTTTCAGTAGACACCTGTAATCCCTCAGTAATCTTTGCGGTATTGGCAAGCTGTTCTCGAATTGCTGCGTTTTGTTTTTTCAAGTCACCAACTTCATTACGACCACCTTCTAGCTGCTTCTCTAAACCTTTGACTATTTCCTGAAGTAACTTTTGATTATCATTAAGTATTCCCTTGACACCAGATTCAATTTCTTCTTTATCGTTCTTACGCTGTTGATTGTTGAGGTTTGTCAGCTTAATTACAGTTTTCTGAAACACAAAGTAACTGAGTGCGATACTGACACAGACCACTATAAATATTACGATAATCAAAACTGCACTTATATTCATATCTATTAGTATAGCTTACTTAAGTGACTAAAATATGTGTCATCTCAATAGCAAACCCTACGACAATAACACCCATTAAGAGCATAATTACTTGACTATCAAAAAGCGCTCTGTTGGAAGCATGGTCGTGAATATCGGGAATAATATCGCTGAGAGCAATATATAGCAAGAAACCAGCACTAAGCCCAAGCAATACACCTACAGGAAGGGCTTCGGTAGTACCAAGTGAATACACAATGACTGCCACTATCACAGTCGCAAAATTACTCAGCATAGTTATTATAAGAGCTCGAGCGCGTGCTAGATTCTTATGTACAAGCAAACCAAAATCAGCTGCGTTATGAGGTACTTCATGAATTGCGACTGCGAAAGTTGTAACAATACCGGTTGGAACATTTATCAAAAATGCTGCGGCAATAGCAACCCCATCTAACGCATTATGCATACCATTACCGACGATAATGAGCGGTATTGACGGATCGCGTTTACTATCTAAAGACTCATGATTATGATGAAACCAGTCTAGAAACCTCTCGGCCAAAAAAAACAACAATATTCCAACCAGCACGGACAGGAGAAGAGTGCTCGAAAGTGAGTATTCTAAGCCATCTTTGAGTAGATCAAGAAACACGGCGGATAGCAGTGCGCCAGCAGCAAATGGAGTAGCTAAGTGTATAATCTTGCGATTATGTTTAGTACCGATAAACAATAGGATGCAGCCCAACAATGAAAACATCGCACCTAGTGAACTTACTAATATAACTTGTTTTAAATTCATACAGTTACTCCTTAAATAGTTTAGATTTTATGGTACTTTTTTGCAATTTTGTCGCAATTTATGTTATATTTGCAACATGTCTAGTCAATCATTTATACTTAACAAAATATTAAGAAACAAGGGCTTTAGTAATACTGTTGTTCGTCAAAATATCTTTGAATCACTTCAAGGTAAAGAACCCTTAACTATACAAAATATAATATCCTCAAACCCAACAATAGATCGAGCAAGTGTATATAGAACTATTGACCTATTTGAAAAGATTGGGGTTGTACAGAGGTTACAGATTGGCTGGAAGTATAAAATCGAATTGACTGATCAGTTTCACGCTCATCATCACCACGTAGTTTGCATAGTTTGCGGTCGCATTGATAACTTCTCCGAACCAGATTATGTAGAAACTAATGTTATGCGAGCCGCCAGTAAGCTAGGCTATAAACCAACTAGTCATCAGTTAGAAATACGTGGTCTTTGTCCAGATTGTCAAACTAAATGACCCCGAGCTACTGCTCAGGGTCTTATATGGAAGTCTCTCACTTCCATATAAAGCATAACCTAAATAATTTATCGGTACAAGCTATAATTGAATAAAATATGAAACCCTATAGTCCAGTAATAATTATCTATAATCCAATGAGTACAAGTGGTAAGGCTAAGGCTAAAGCCTCTAGATTACAAAAGCAATTAATCAGAAGGAAGTATAAAGATGTCAGATTACTAGAATCAGAGTACCCGGGCCACAGTGAAGTTATCGCATACGAAACAACCAAAGAATACAAGCGACCACTAATTATTTCAGTTAGTGGCGACGGGGGCTACAACGAAGTAATTAATGGGGCACTAAGAGCAGAGATAGAAACTCCTGGGCATCAGGCAATTTGTGCTATTGTTGCAGCTGGCAACGCTAATGATCATCGTCGAGCGACTGCTATAAGACCTATGATATGGGCGATTACTCACGTAAAGCCTGAACCAATAGATGTGCTTAGGATTCAGTATGGCAAAGTTACTCGTTATGCACATTCTTATATTGGCATAGGTATTACAGGGGAAACCGTGGCACAGCTAAATCGTGAAAAATTAACACGCTGGAAAGAAATCAAAATTGTAACTAGAAATCTGCTCAACTTCCAACATTTCACGATCCAAACTCCTGAGAGGACTAGAGAGATTGATAGTTTAGTCTTCGCAAACATACACCGCATGTCAAAAATAATAAGAGTTAACACTCGCACTGATTTACATGACGGATTATTTAACTTTGTGCTAATACCCCACCGAACTCGTTTGAAATTTTTATTCATACTCATTGGAATAGTAGTATTTGGCGTAAAGAACCCTGTGCTCTTAAGTTCATATCAATTTACCCTACCAAAGCCACAGTTAGCCCAGCTCGATGGTGAAGCAATTGCTTTGCCAGCAAAAACCATAATTAAAGTCGATGTTCTTAATGAAGCGCTCCTTACTGTCCGCTAGTTCTTTCATTACGTTCTAAAGAGTGAATTCTGTTATGATCAAGTCCAAAATAGTGCGCCACTTCATGCCATAAAGTGCGGCCAATCTTATCACGTAGACCATCAATACTGTCTGCGGCTGATTCGAGCGGCAACTTAAAAAGCGTTATCTTGTCCGGTAGCACTAGGTTGTAGCCTGCACCTCTTTTTGTCAGCGGAATGCCCTCATACAACCCGAACAATGTTTGATTACAATGTAATTTTAGATTTTTGCGCTGTTCCTCGGTTGGCTCGTTTTCCCAAAAAATACCAACATTATCCATCCTTTTTGCGTACTTATCTGGAATATTATCAATAGCCTGTACTAACAATTCCTCAAATTTATCATCAGAAACTTTAATCATAAATTTTTATATTCTTCAGCTCTTGAACTTTCGGTAAGAGGCGTCGGTGATACTAATTCTAAATACCACAAATGATCCCTCTTGAATTTTGGTTACTGGTGTTGTTGATTTGTTATCTTTATATTGTCGTTCTTTGGTTAGTAAACTAAATACCTGATTGGTCACCGCTACGTCTGTAACCACTGAAGCCAGTCCACTAACTTGTAAAGATTGTAGGGAATACTCGTCAAAAATAGTCAAAGCAACCTGTGGGTGCTGTAACATATTACGCGCCTTACTTGTTTCAGACTTGGTCAATATATATAACTGATCATCTGGGTCGCAAAGATAATACACAGTTGCGCCGCATACATTACCTGTTCGATCTATAGTTGATAACACACCTATGGTATTAGTTTGTAAAAAACTTCGAGCAGGGTTGTCAAGTTCATAAGGTTTTGCCAAAGGTTGCCATGAAGCATCAAAGCTATCTGGAGCTTCTTTGTTCCTAACTGAGTTTGACTGCTCTAACTGCTTAGATTCTAAATAATTAACAAACTTATTTGCCTGTTTATTATTTACAAACCTTAGGTTATATTCACCAACCCTTGTATGAACAATAATATTAGAAAACAACCCTTGCGTATGATGCATAACCCCCGAAACAACATCATAACTAATCTCATCAATGGATGAATAGAACGATTTGCAATCAAGAAATAATAGTCGTTTATCTGTTGCAACCAGCATAACCGCTCCAGTAGCAGAACGACCGTTTATAGCTGCACCTATATGTTCATCGTCATGTATTACCTGCGGCAACCGTCGCGTTTCGTTCTTTGTTAATGAATAACGCGTCAATCCTGCAGACAGTAATTCTTTCTTGACTCGTCGTTTATGATCCTGCTCAGTCATAATACTACCTCTTAGTTAATATTATACGCTGCTTGCGATATGCAAACTATTAATCGCACAATTATTATTTTAACCTACAGCTAATTGATGTCGCGGAGTATAATTAGTAGTGTAGAAATAACAAAGAGGAGGATTATATGAAAGGACCTATTGATTACATTGTTGTCGGCTTTGATGGCAATAAGTTTGATGGCAGTATACTCAAGGCAATAGGTGATGCCATAGAAAGTGGAACCATCGGTTTGGTAGCATTATCAGTAGTTATTAAAGACAGTAATGACCAAGTGACCTCACTAGATATTGCAGCATCAGGCGATGATTATATTGTTGATTTTGTTGAAAAATACAAGCCAAATAATGACCTAATCAGCATGGAAGATGTCGATGAAGTAGCCGAATTATTAGAACCCAATACTAGTGCCGGATTCTTAGTAATTGAGCATTTATGGGCTAAGCCACTCAAAAAGGCCATTATCGATGCCAATGGATTTTTAGTTGCTGAAGGACGCATACATCCTGAAGCATTAAACGAACTTGATAAGGAGGACTAAACCATGCCAGGACTACTAAGAGGTATGGCTCGTACAGCCGTCATAGCCGGAACTGCTACAGCGGTTTCAAATAATGTAAGTCGCCGACAGGCACAAAGATGGGCCGCAGATGAGCAGCCTACTGAGGCCGCTCCGTCGCCACAGCAAGCCGTTCCGGCCAACGAAGATCCTGCAGTTGCTCAATTACAGCAGTTGGCACAACTAAAAGAACAGGGCATTTTGACAGAGGAAGAATTTGACGCAAAGAAGAAGCAGATCCTAGGTATCTAACTTCCCTATTAGTCAATATTAAGAAACACACCAATGGTGTGTTTCTTAATTAGATGACTTAATAACTTTGTCTGGAATAGACTTAGAAAGCATAATAGATAAAAGTGTGATTATAATTAGAACAAATATTGCTCTTTTCAGGCCAAAAAGTTGTGATGATTCGTAATCAGAGCTAAGTTGAGAAGCTTGCTGTTCGGATAAGCCATTACTAAGTGCACTTTGTTCAACACTTGCAGCTGAAACTATAGGCACGCCAGTTTGTTGTGCTTTTTCAGAAATCGAGGATTTTACGTTATCTGGAAGTGACGGATTATTTGTGATCGAACTCATAAAACTACTTGTTAATGCCAAGACCATCATAGAACCTATCAGTGCTGTACCAAATGATGATCCAAGATTTTGGAAAGTCCCACTCAGCCCACCAACCTCACTTGATTTTGACTCGTCAACGGCCGACATATTAACGGCGCCTAGTTGAGACGCCAGAAGACCAAGTCCGGCACCAACAGCAAACATTGATAACGCAAATGCATAGCCCGTTAATTCTGGATCGATAGCCGCCAGCAAGCAAACCGAACCAATAACCAACAACCACTGACCAACACGTACAATTTGTTTTGGCGTTTTCCTATTAACCATTTTCGAGCCAAGAATGGAGAATATAATTAAGGCCACAGACAGTGGGAATATCTTTATTCCGGTTTTAAGAGCATCAAGTCCGAGAACCATTTGAAGGTAAATAGGTACAACAAAGAAGACGGCCGCAGTGACAACATATTGTGACATTAGTACTACTAGACCCGATTGTAGTTGAGCAATTTTAAGCATCGATACTTGCACTAGAGGATTGCGCTTCAAGTTCTCGAGCTTAGTTTGACGATCAATGAAAAGTTTCATTACAAATAAACCGCCAATTATTAGATACGCAACGATTGATATGCCAAGCGGCGCTATTGAATGACCATTAATTGAAGGTTTTGCCATCGGAGTTATCCAACCCCAAGTTTTACTTTGCAGCATCCCATATACCAACAAAACCATACCAGTAACTGATAGAAAAACGCTCGGGAGATCAATCTTAATCTTTAAGGGTTTCGATGTGTCTTCGAATCGGCGTGACATTATAAGGACGAATAGCATCACGATTGTTTCAGCAATAAACACATATCTCCAAGATAAATAAGTGGTCATAAAACCACCGATTAACGGTCCGGCAGCGGCTGCTGCTCCGCTAATACCGCCAATTATGGCGTATGCTACGACCCGATCTTTACCCTTGTAGTTTATAGCAATTAAGGCTACAATAGCAGGAATAACCAAAACAGCACCCAATCCTTCTATGATAGACCAGCCTAAGAAAAGTGTAGTTATATTTGGGCTTAGTCCTGTCAGTAACGAACCAATGCCGTAAACTACCGAACCTATTACAAAAGCACGTAATAGTCCCCATTTAGCACAAAGCTTAGCCCCAAGTAACATAAATGCTGCCATCGTCAGAGTATAAAATGTAATCGCCGACTGTAACGCACTGACTGTTGTATTTAAGTCTTGGACAACTTTAGATATTGAAACATTCATAACGGTACTATCAAGAACCATAACAAATTGAGCTAATGCTAGGATTGCTACTACCAACCACTTACTCTTCTGGTTTGATTTAGACATTGGTTTCATTATATATCAATAAGATCCCTTAGAGAATGGTGACGCATATTGAATGCTATTAAAAATTAAACGCGCTTGGTCGAGAGCATGCTCGCGATCAACTGATTGATCAAACATGCCAAATGGTAGTGCTGTGATTTCGCATCCCGCAATCTTGGCATCAACCTCTACTATAGGTGTATACGGGCTTTTATTTATGAAATATAGCTCTCCGTCTTCCTGTTCGAAAGCGGCACTATAGGTTTTATCACTATGCCTTCGCCCGTGCTGAGATTGGTCAAATGCGTCCACCGCATCAACAAAATATTGTGCATCGCCAAAATGATCAACCGTAATATCACGCGTAATCATACATCCTGGACATACAATGTTTTCATAGAAACGAATTAACGGCGGTTCTATTTTTGATCTGTCGCTAGCAACATCCATAGTTACTAGAGTCTCGGCACTTTCCCACCAATTATCATTTTCTGTATTTTCATTGGGGAAACTTCTAAACATCAGCCAGGTGTGATTACCCTCCAAATTATTTCGCTGAAACATATTAATAACATCGGCCCTGAAAACAGCTACTTGATCCTGAAAAGCTGATTCTATCAATGCCAGATTATTGGAAATTAGTTTACGCATTGCAAAATGCGACTCACTCAATTCATGAATTGAAGTTATGCTTCTAGGGGTCATAGTTGCTATTGTTGTCATAATTGGAAAAGAATGCAAGCTATACCACTATATTGACTCCTTAGTGTGATGCTTCTACAATCAGGCTTATAAACATAAGCAATACGCGTCGGAGGGATATAATGAAACGTAAACACGATCAACGCGGAGCTTTGAGCCCCGTACTCATTGTAGTAATTGTTATAGTTATAGGAGTTATTGGTTTCGCTGGCTATAGTGTCTATAACAATAAGAAAAAAGATCAATCAACAACCTCCAACGCTACTATCTCGAATGAAGTTAAGGAAGAAGTTAATGCAGCTTGTATAAAAGAAGTAAACGACAAGGATCTGTGTAAGTTCTTAAGCAACTGGGAGAATTCCAAGACCTACAAAGCAACTATAATCAGTACAGATGCACAAGGCCAAAAGAATGTTATGAAACTTGAGGCTGATGGCGATAATACGTCAAGTACAGTTCTAGATAACGACAAAGAGACATCTGCCTATATTAGCTTGAATAAGGTTTACTACATGAAGGACGAGGAAAAGGGAGTGTGGTACAAAATGCCAAGCACCCAAACGCCGGCAGCGACCGAAACTAACCCAGTTTCCAAGCTTAGCAATGAAACAAAAGAACCAGAGACGGCAGGTGAAACAAAAAACACCACAACATATAAGAAGATTGGCAAAGAAGCCTGTGGCAACAAAACATGTTTTAAGTATCAAATTATAGATACATCAGATAGTGAAACTGTTGAATCATACGTCTGGTTCAGTGATAGCGACTACAAGTTAGTGCGTTGGTCAACCAAGTCCAAGGATGGCAGTACTAGTGACAGTAACTTTAGTTACGACAAAGTGACCATTGTCGCTCCAACACCAGTTCAGGACTATCAAATGCCTGATTTGCCTCAATAAAGCATATACAAATAAATAACACCACCTTTTTAAGTGGTGTTATTTATTACTTACAAAATATATAGTTATTTACTTCTTGCCGAATAAAGGGCAAGTTTTCGACGAGCTGCGGCAATACTTGTAGACACAACAATTATGTATAGTAATCCAACTGTGCATGTTTCGATCATACGACTATGGTTAGCAAATATGAGATAGCCACCACTTGCAATTGTTACAAATAACAAACTGTAAGAGGTCCTCAGTCGCAAAGTAGTAGGTTTGTTATACAATGCCAATGTATAGATTACGCTGGTGATAGCAATAATTATGTGAATCAATAAAATCATAAGCAGGATTATACACTATAGCTTCAAGGAATCCAGGAGTTTATAGACAATATTACACATAAACAAGTTAAAACGATCAGCGAAAAACCAAACATCTTACCTGCCCAAATACGCGTATCGACTACATTGTAGCCCTTAGCACTTCTATAAAACCATACCACTGACAGGCTGAGCATAACAATTAGATATGTAATCCCCGTATAGCCAAATATTGTTAGTAAAGGAACTGTTAAAGTAAAAACTATAATGTAGATGAGGATCCTCTTTTTAGTTACTTCCAGCCCCCTGCTTACAGGCAGAATTGGAATACGCGCCTTTTTATAATCTTTAAGTCTGAAAATACCAACTGCATAAAAATGTGGCATCTGCCAAAAAACTAACAGAAGAAATAGACACAGACTAGCGATGTCAAATCTTCCAGTAAAAGCACAATAACCTACAACCGGCGGGACTGCTCCTGAGATACTTCCTATTTCTGTACTAAAAACAGTAACGCGCTTGAAATATCCATAGACAATTACATACATAAAAAAACCAAAAAGTGCGAATATCGTAGCTAGGGTTGTCGTAAAATAACCCAGCATTACTGTTCCTATTATTAATAGAAAAAATGCAAATATTAGGGCGTTGACTACTGGTACACCACCGGTTGCCAGAGCTCTCTTACTCGTTCTAGACATCTTTTGATCAATATCTTTATCTATGTAGTTATTGCATACACAAGCGGAAGCTATTATGCAGCCCAGACCAATTATTACGGCAACCAAAGACTTCCATTCAACATTACCTTGGGCGGCTAGTAGAAAACCAGCTATAGCGGTCATGGCATTACCGCGAACAATTCCGGGCTTAGTTAGGCTAGTATATTCTTTCAACATACTTACTAAACGAACACAGCAACATTGGTAATAGATTTAGCTTTGGCAATCCCACTATTATAGCAGTAATATTCTTATGTTAATTGGCTGCTTGGTGTGGTGAAGTAAGAGATTATGTTATGTCAATCTGGGCTATGCTATAGTTACTATTATGGTTACGGTTACATATTAATGGAGCCAAGTATTGTCACGAAGTAGTAAAAAATCTAGATCTTCTTTGATCGTAGCAGTTGCTATGTCGATGCTGATTTGTTTTGTGCTTATTTTACAAGCTCTTCTTCGCGGCAAAAATGTTGCCTTACTTAACCCCAAGGGTCTAATCGCACAACAACAACACAACCTTCTGGTTTTTTCAGTAATTTTACTTCTTACGATCGCTATACCAACACTTATTTTTCTTTATTCTACCGCTTGGAAATACCGTGATTCAAGCCCGAGAGCTATACATAATCCAGCTAACAATCGTAGCAAATTACTTGTATTAAGCATGTGGCTACTGCCAACCATATTTATGCTTATTCTTGCCAGCGTCATGATACCGGCAACACATAAACTGTCACCTCAAAAAACAATTGCCACCGACACCGAACCATTAACAATACAGGTAATATCATTACGCTGGAAATGGTTATTTATCTATCCTGATCAGAAAATTGCAACGATTAACTTTGTGCAAGTTCCAATAAACACTCCTGTAACGTTTGAACTAACTGCGGATGAAACTCCCATGAGTTCATTCTGGATCCCAAATATCGGTGGACAGTTATACTCGATGACCGGACATGTAAATAGACTAAACCTTATGGCAGAGAAAGCCGGCGATTACACAGGAAGTACAGCAGAAATAAACGGTGCTGGCTTTGCTGGTATGAGGTTTACAACCCGCGCCAGCAATAACGAAGACTTCGATCATTGGGTCGAAGAAGTAAAGAAGTCTCCTGATATTCTAGACAATGATACTTATAGCAACTTGTTGAAACCCAGCGAGAACAATAAGACCGCTTTCTACTCTAATTATAAGGGTGATTTATATGATAAAGTGGTTATGAAATACTCAGAACCGAGCGAAGGGCATATGCATCACGAATGAAAGAACTACTAGTTGGCAATTTGAGTTGGCAAGCATTACCCCATGAATGGTTTACCATCGGTGGTACACTAACATTTTTGCTACTCGCACTAATCGTGATTATAGTCATAACACGTACTAAGCGGTGGACTTGGCTTTGGAAAGAATGGCTGACTACAGTTGATCCGAAGAAAATCGGTATCATGTATTTCATTGCAGGCGGGGCTATGCTCCTTCGTGGCGGACTAGATGCGCTAATGATATGGCTACAACAAGCTCTCTCATCTGGCAGTTCACACGGATATCTTTCGTCAGACCACTTTCAACAAATTTTTACAGCCCATGGCAACATAATGGTATTTTTTGTGGCTATGGCCTTTATTTTTGGTCTCATAAACTACATTGTACCTCTACAGATTGGTGCGCGTGATTTAGCATCACCTCTCATGAACACACTTGGGTTTTGGTTGTTTATTGGCGGAATAATAATGGTGAACATGTTCTTCCTATTTGGTGGCCAGTATGCGGCAACTGGTTGGCTGGCGGTTGCCCCGCTTTCCGGGAAAGAATTTAGCCCCGGTGTAGGCGTTGATTATTGGGTATGGAGCTTGATGATATCGGGTATAGGTACAACCCTTGGTGCAATTAATTTCATTATGACAATCCTGAAGATGAGAGCGCCAGGTATGAAGTTGTTTATGATGCCCCTTTTTACCTGGGGTTCACTTTGTAGCATGGTTATGGCGGTCACAGTGTTCCCATTGCTGACGGCAACACTTTTTTTGGTGTACTTTGATCGCGCTCTTGGAACACACTTCTTTACAACCATGGGAGGTGGCGACCCTATGATGTATACCAATCTGATCTGGATGTGGGGACACCCGGAAGTATACGTTTTGATTCTGCCAGCTTTCGGCCTATTTTCAGAAGTAGTTTCAACATTTAGCCGAAAAGCTATCGCCAGTTATAAGTCGGCTGTATGGGGTATGATTGGCGTTTCGTCACTAGCATTGTCTGTATGGCTACATCATTTCTTTACTATGGGGGCTGGAGCTGATGTAAATTCGTTCTTCGGTCTCATGACCATGTTGATTGCAATACCGACTTCGGCACTCGTTTTCAACTGGATAGCAACTATGTACAAAGGCAATATACGATTCGACACACCAATGTTGTGGTTTCTCGGATTTGTTAGCATATTTGCCATTGGCGGCATAACTGGTGTAATGCTGGCTGTGCCGCCAGCAGATTTTCAGTTGCATAATAGCCTATTCTTGGTGGCTCATTTTCATTCAACCGTAATTGGCGGGGTACTCTTTGGAGTTTTCTGCGCCTTGTCTTATTGGTTCCCAAAGTTCACAGGCTTTAGACTCAATGAGAGAATTGGTAGATATGCATTTTGGTGCTGGTTGATTGGATTCTGTTTGTCATTTATACCCATGTACATATTAGGATTTATGGGTGCTAGCAGAAGGCTCGACCATTACGAAGCTTCTACTGGCTGGCAGCCATTTTTTATACTAATGCTGATTGGGGGCATAGTTATCGCCATAGGTGTAGCTTTGCAGCTTGCTCAAATTCTAGCTAGTTTTATAGAAAAGAAGCGGCTTCGCACTACTGCTGACCCTTGGGACGGGCGATCGCTGGAATGGTCAGTTGACTCACCTCCGCCATTTTATAACTTTACGACTATACCTCACGTATCGACACGAGATGCATATTGGCAAAACAAGCGACATATTAAGCCGACAAAAGCCAAATACGAGGATATACATATGCCAAAAAATACTGCAGTCGGTATATATATCTCGATTTTTGGGACGCTTGCATCTTTTGCTTTCGTTTGGGACATAGTCTGGCTTGCAGTGGTATCAATAATTGGTATTATAGTGACCTTTATTATTCGAGGATTCAATGAGAATTCCGAGTACACACTTGCCGCCGCAGAAGTACAACATATTGAGGAATCCAGATTAAAGGCTGTATCATCAGCTGGGCCCATCAAAACATACAACAAGGATGAAGACATGGGCTTATTAGATCTTGTTAAATTTATATATGGATTCACTCTAGATTTTATACGTAATAAACGGTGGTCATCACAATGACTCATAAAATCGATCACGAGTCAGAAGCTAACGACAGAGCACTTTTCGGGTTTTGGATCTACTTAATGACCGACCTTTTAATGTTTGCAGTTCTTTTTGCTGTTTATTCAGTCCTGCACAATAACACAAGCGGAGGAGAAACAGGACGTCAACTTTTCAGTCTACCATTGGCACTTACTGAAACTATAATTTTGCTTACCAGTAGCTTCACTTGTGGGATTGGTATGATCGCAGCCCGTCGCGGCAATAAGAGCCAAGTACTACTTTGGTTTGGTATTACCTTCGCTTTAGGATTAGCATTTTTGAGCCTAGAGCTAAAGGAATTCTCCACACTAATACAAGAAGGTCATACCCTGCGAAGTAATGCATTTATGTCTTCGTTCTTTGTGCTTCTAGGTACTCACGGTCTTCACATTGCCTCTGGTTTGCTATGGATGGGTACTACCATGGCATTTATCATAAAGCGAGGACTCAATTCACACATGGTGCGCAAGCTTACAATGCTAAGTCTATTCTGGCATTTTCTGGACATAGTTTGGATCTTTATATTTACCATTGTGTATCTGGGGGCATTTGTATGAGCAAGACCCATCATCATTCAACCACTGAGCACGGAACCATAGTTTCTTACGTAATTGGATTCATTCTATCTTTACTATTCACGTTCATACCTTATTACCTTGTCGTTAATCAAATCATTACAGGTACCTCACTGCTAATAACTATTGTTGTTTTCGCTTTAATACAAATGGTTATACAAATAACCTTCTTTCTTCACATTGGCAGAGGGCCGAAGCCGAATTGGAACTTGTTCTTTTTCTTATCAACATTTGTAATCATATTGGCTGTAGTGGGTGGATCAATTTTCATCATGAATAACCTTCACTACAATATGTCACCAAAAGACAAAATAAAGAAAATAGTCAATGACGAGGGCATATCACAAATTGGGGGCGAACCCACAGGAGCCTGTCAAGAACTCTTCGATAATCATAGGATAATTATTAAGAACGGCCAGGCCTACCCCTACAGTGTCACGGCAAAAAGATGCGACACACTTACATTTATAAACGAGGACGAAACGACACGCGAGATTGCGTTCGGTGAGCACCCATACCATGAATCTTATGCTGGCAGCAGCGAAATTATAATTGTGCGAAAAGGACGAGGCAAAACGATAACCCTATCCGAAAACGGAACTCATAAGTTCCACGACCACCTTCACGAAGAGACGGCTGGCGAATTCACCGTAACAAGCGAATAAGACTTACTGTATTTGCTCGGCGATTTGCATGAGTTTGCGCAGTGTATTTATGTTGCGAATTGTCATCTGTGAATATAGTTCCGTATTAATCAATCTTGGAACTTTGCTTTTTGACAAATTATTACGATCGATATTCCATACTAGGGCACCATCACAATACTTAAGTGTTTCAATGTTTGGATTTACACCAATTTTGTTAAGTATGTTTGAATTATTAATATTGTCCTTGAGGAACATTACATCAGTTTTAGTTGCACCATTATTTTCCCAACTAATAGGTATTGAATCATTAATGTAACGAAGTTTATTTAAGCCCATAACAACAACTGGGATAGTGAAGCCAAATTCATCATCAATAGCACCTTCAATTTGCATTCTTAACTGCGATGTTGAGCTATCATATGCAGCAAAGACTACATTACCGGAATTTATGTAAGTTACTACCTTGTCAAAACCCAAATTCTCAAATAATTTTTTAAGCCTTAGCATTTCAACTCGACTATTGCCTCCAACATTTACACCTCTTAGAAATGCGACATAAACCATACTTATATATTAGTTCTTTTTGTTTGCTTTGTTTTTACCAGAAAAAAGTGACATACGCAGTATCCGCACAGCCACGGCTATAATCAAAACTATAAAAGTAACTAGTAGTATCAATCTCCAAAATGATTCTTTGAAATCCGTACCGCTGTTAAGAACATGAAATACAACCAAAACCATGACTGCATAGCTAATAACATGCGTCCATTTCCACAATCTTTTATGTTTCGATATCCAACCTACCGTATCAAGTGAGCTAAATATGACAACATAGGCTCCATATGCCGCCAATATACCGGCTGGAATAGCTAAAAGTCCTAGATGCAAGCCAAATAATGATGTGCCGTTCGAGTAGTTCTTTAAAAATGGTACGAATATTTGAGCCAAAGAAAAATTAACATAATGATCAGCTAATAATCCTAGCATATGGATAGCGATACTAACAGCCAAAGTTATAGCCATAGCCTTGTGTACTGACCAAGCTTTAACGGGAGAAAAAAGGCGATAAGTCCAGCCTGTAACATGACCAATACCAGATATCATAAGAAGTACTAATAGGGTTAACGAAACGAGTCCTGAAGCTCTAATAACATACCAAGCCCAAGAATCGCGAAGTGTTGACGTAACTACTTCTGATGACGATACTGCAAAATATACATAACTAGGATGCATGTATCATGCCCTCCTTCTGATCTATCATATATGAACCGTCTGTATATTGCAGCGCCTTACCGAGTATGGGTTCACTACTTTTACTTTTAGCAAAATCAATGGATGAGTTAATCAAAATTGATTTAGCATATACATCGGCCGCTATAGCACTGGAACATACAACAGTAACTGATAAAATGTTGGTGTTAGCAGACCCACCAGTTCGTGGATCGATTATATGATGCCAATTTTTACCTCGTCGTTTAGTTACGCCAGAGGTTGCAATGGCTATTTTACCAAACTTCTCATTCGTGACTACGGCTAATGTCATTTTATTGTCCGAGGCTTTTGCAATCTCAATCTCCCAAGCCTTACCATCAACATCTTTACCGTTGCATATTACGTCGCCGCCAAGAGAAAGCCAGTAGTTATGAATCTGCTTTTTGTCCAAAATATGCGATAGAGAATTTAGTAAGTAACCCTTGCCAATGCCGCCAAAATCGAGAGCCGTATCATAAGGTATCATCGCTAAATCGTTTTTTAGATTAATCATCTCTGCATTTGCTATTTTGCGACCCCTAAGGTCTAGCTTACTATCATATATATCAGGTGCCGGCCACGAACCAACATAGCCCGCTTGTTGGAGTGATGGCAAAATAAATGGATTGAAGATACCCCCTGTTAGTTTCGAGTAATACTTAGTCTCTTGTAATAATTTAGTGAATTCGGGCGATACCTTCACATTGTGTCCAGATTGTGCATTAAAAAGTGACAATTCACTATCAGGCCTAAACCTACTAAATCGCTGTTCAAAATCATCAACATATTGCCATATCTCCAAGAATAGAGAATCAATTTTTACTATCGGATGAACTACTAGAGTAATAACAGCTTCGGAACCGAGCTTGTATTCAATCTGTTGATAGCGTTTCATGTTATGAAACCTGTGATCGCGGACTTTGATAACTATTCATCATTGTTGGGCTGCTAGTAGAATTTGCAGAACTTGGGGTTGACGACGAGCTTGGTGCAGGAGTAATAGGCTGAGCTGGAGCAAGATTATTGTCTGTTGTTGTATTACTAAGAGGTAGGTCATCGTCCTCTTCTGTGCTTTCAGGAATTGTGGGTGAGATCTTTTTGGTAGTTTGCTGAACTTGTGTACTTGGCTCTAGTGACTGTGCCAGATTTAACTTGTGTTCAATATCTTTAAAGCCTACGCCACTAACAAGTACCAAGAAAGCAACAAAACTCAGTGTATAGGCAACCTGAGAAGGAGTAAGTCCAAATACTTTTGAAGATTTTTTCGTACTTGATGAAAAACTCTCCGTCCATATATTATCTTCGTGCACGCCCATACCGCTCAGGACTTTTGTCATAGAATTCATCATTCCTTCGGGCCCACAAATGTAATAATCGAACTCGTTGACCCGTTCGCCAACCAGCGAGCTCAAATGACTGTCGTCAATCGGGCCCTTAATATAACCCCTGTTTTCCCCTGGTAGTTTTGATAAGAAAAAATAAGCTTTTATCTTAGGATTATCGTTTACTATCTGCCTTATGTCTTCCTCATAAGGTATGTCACTCATGTCACGACAAGCATAAAGCAATGTTACCGACCGGTCAGAGTGGTCTATCTCTGTGGTACGCAACATACTAATGAACGGTGTTATACCTATACCGCCAGCCATCAAGACAACACTTTTATCATCTTCGTGTAGCACAAAGTCTCCATAGGGTCCCTGTACCTTAATATCATCACCGGTTTGTGAACTTGCTAAATCTCGAGTAAAATCCCCAGTTACTCTAAAAGCAAATTCTAGTACTCCGGCTTGGTTTGATATGCTCGTAAACGACAAACATCGAACAGGAGACCAGTGATTATTTCTTTTAATCGATAAAGTAGCGTACTGACCGGCCCAAAATACCATCTGATCACGAGACGTCTCCGGCTTCAAAGTTAATACTACGTAACTACCTCTTTTATCTACGTTATAAACTTTATATTTATTCATCATTTTATACTTTATCCAGATTTACTTAGTTAAAGCTGAGAAGTAATTAAATTCTTTGGTCGTAAGCCTTTATGACTGAATCAATATTAATCCCGTTAGTTACATTCCTATAGCCAGCTTGATCTAGTTGATACTTAACCTTCCCCGCCCTGGCTCCGGTCCGACAATAAAGAACTATTTCTGCATCTTTAGGAATCGAACCAAAACTTTCTAGGTCGTTAGATAGTTTGGTGGAGGGTATATTTATTGCACCTTTTATGTGACCGACTAAATACTCATGGGGCTCGCGAACATCAATTACAAATATACTCATATTCAAGTATATTATCGCACTACTACTTACTAAAAGACAGATTAATGATAAAGTATTATCAGAAAACTCGAGGGTATATGAATCACGCAACCAATGTCATCGAAATTGAAAACTTAACCAAAAATTTTGGCAAAGCTAGAGGTATCAGCAATGTTGATTTAAAGGTTAAGCAGGGCGAGATATTTGGTTTCCTTGGGCCAAATGGTGCTGGGAAGACAACTACCATAAGATGCATTATGAATTTCATACAACCTAATAGTGGCACAATTACCGTACTTGGTCACGATGCTCAAAGAGACCCTGTTAAAATAATGGCCAAGACAGGCTTCCTCTCGGCCGACCCTCAACTATATGATAAATGGACTGGGGAACACTATTTATCGTTCCTAGCTAGTATCAAAGGCAAATGCGATGTCAGCAATTTAGTTAAGCGTCTAAACCTAAACATGTCTGTCCAATTCCAGAACTTATCTACTGGTAACAAGCAAAAACTGGCGTTAATTGTCGCGCTTTATGGCTCGCCAGACCTAATCATTATGGACGAGCCAACTAAAGGTCTAGACCCGCTGTTACAGCAAGAGATCTATAATATACTTAATGAATACAGGCAACGTGGCGGAACTGTTTTTTTGTCATCACACAATCTACCAGAAGTAGAAAAAATATGCGATCGGGTTGGTGTAATTCGCAATGGCGTAATAGTTGCCAACGAAACTATGAAATCGATACGCGAGATGGCGATTCACGTCGTTACCATATCGTCAAATGACGTACTGCGAAAAAAAGATTTTGAAATTAATGGTGTAGATATAGAACATAGTAGCGACAAACATTTGATGTTAAAGATTAAGGGCGACCTTAATCCCCTGCTATCGATTATCCATAAGTACAAGATAAAGGATTTAGAGATTACGCATGCCAATCTAGAAGATATATTTATGGAGTACTATCAATGAAAGCACTAATACTTAAAGAACTAAGGGAACGTCGTCTTTCTCTTATTTTTTATTGTCTTGGTGCGGTTGGCCTAATTTGGCTATACGTATCGTTATTCCCAACCCTGCAAGCCCAAATGGATACCTATAGTAAGCTACTAGAGTCCTTCCCCAAGGGCTTTTCGCAAGCTTTCGGCCTAGAAGATCGTGCATTTAATAGTCTTGAGGGCTTCATATCAAGCGAAATGTTTAGTTTCATGTGGCCTATACTAATTATATTCTTTACTGTATCTAGAGCTGGCAGCACTATAGCTGGTGAAATTGAAAAAGGCACTATAGCCACTCTATTATCACTACCAGTATCTAGATTCAGATTATTCACCGCAAAATATACTGCCGGTGTCATCGGATTTGTTTGCTTCACTGCTATTTCTATAGGCTCAACTATACCTTTATCTCTGGCATACTCGTTACGTCCACAAATAAGTAACTTCCTGACCATGATATTTTTAGGCATCATATTTGCCTGGGCTATATACAGCGCCTCAATGTTCATTTCTGCCTTTGCCAGAAGCAAGACAACTGTTTACAGCATAATGGGAGGGGTGTTGGTTGTTATGTATGCTCTAAATATTATTGCCGGGCTTAAGCAATCTATTAGCTGGTTACGATACTTATCAATATTTAACTATTTCAAGGCAAATATGGCCCTCATGCATAATCAAATAACTGGATTGAGTATTTTTATACTAATTAGCGCAATTATATTATTTACCCTGCCAGCAATATATCTTTTCAATCGTCGCGACATCTATGTTTAGTTTTTATATAAGTCTATTTTATATAGATGCTTAATTGATTCTTAATATAAATGTGCCAATGCTTATATTAGTACCTTATGCTATATGCTCAAATCAAATCACTAAAATGAAAAAGGCAGCCCAGAAGGACTGCACTTTTCATGGCTGGCGAGGAGGGATTCGCTTTTCTCGATGAATCTCCAAAAGTGCCGGTGTAGTCCACTGGACTACCCGTTCGAATCCAATCAATCTCAAACATGAAAAAATGAGCCCAAACGGACTCATCTTTTCATGGCTGGCGAGGAGGGATTCGAACCCCCGAATGCTGGAACCAGAACCCAGTGCCTTACCACTTGGCCACTCGCCACCAATGACGGGAAGATTG
>CAZSZC010000003.1:0-544 GCA_964610775.1 uncultured Candidatus Saccharibacteria bacterium
GGAGCTGAATGACCGCCTAAAGTTGCTAACAAGCGACAACAAAGACTTTCAAGTTACCGCATCCTATCTGTTAGACTTGGCACAACGTGCCGAACAGCTGTTCAACGAGAGCGATGAGGGGCTAAGACAGAAGTTGCTAGAATACGTACTTTCAAACATTGAACTAAAGGACAAGAAGTTGTCTTATATACTGAACGACCCCTTTAGAACAGTCGTTGAGACAAAGAAAAAGACCCTTTCGGGTCATAATTCAAATATTTGGTGCGGGTGACGAGACTCAAACTCGTGGCCTCTTCCTTGGCAAGGAAGCGCTCTATCAACTGAGCTACACCCGCATGGTGTACATCTTACATTTGCGAAGGTTCTTTTAGCTTATCAAGAGCTTCCTTGGCCTGGCAAGTCAGGTCACGTTTCGCGACCCCAAGATTTTCATACTACAAACAAGTTTATAATCTGAAAAGTCTTCTTGCGAAATGCCACTGGCTTTTCTCACTCTATCAACTGAGCTACACCCGCTCGTTGAGACAAACCTACGGTTTTTCTC
>CAZSZC010000003.1:554-37121 GCA_964610775.1 uncultured Candidatus Saccharibacteria bacterium
ACTAAGCCGATCCCGGCAAGCCGGGACAAGTTCGCTGCTCTTTTCCCTAAACAACAAACTCGCAACAGAGTGAAATTATAGATTTTTCAAACACTTTTTGCAAGTTACTGCTTAATATATCTGTAAAAGTTTGCCAACTAACGTATAATAGGCGCTAGGAAGTCACAAAATAGAGATGTTACCAGAACAAAGCCCAGAGAGATTTTCACCATACCATGCCAGAAAGGCTTTTTTTGATGATCCCCAAGAATTACCCGAGTCAGCCGTTACTGCAGGCATCTCTGAACAAGAGGCCCACTTTGACGACACCGCGCCAGAGGCTATTTTGACACACCTCCCCGATGGTGAGGAGTTAATTACTATAAGAGACGCTGCAACCTACAGAAGATTGCTGACAGCTGAAGTAAAGCCAAATGACATACGAAGCTTAACTCAACGAGAATTGATGCCCGTAGGTAGTACTGCTCCACGCCCAGCAGATCCAAGGCCACCAGCAGAATCCCAACTCCAAGAATCACTTACAAGACTAAAAAAACGTTTTTCTAGAACAGACCCATCCAGCATAAGCAGTGAACCGCAGCGACCAGATATTAGATTAGTTTGGTCAGACGGCCAAAGTTTACCACCAAAAGAGTCCCCAAAAGATAGCCATTTGCCTGAAGAGCAAGATGAGTTGTTAGAAGAATTAAACCAATTTTTCAAACGCGAAGAACTAGAAACGGAATCACCAACCACAAGAATCGTTCCAGTTTCTGAGTCAAGCACTAAGGATAAAATAATCTCAGAGAGTAAATACGTTCGCAAGCGGGTAGGACAAAGAATAAGAAGAACTGCACAAATAATACGCAATGTGCCAAAAGCCCTAAACAAACGCAAATACATGTTTGAGTTTGGCTATTGCTACGAAGAACCTGGCCGATCGCTGAAATTCCATCAAGCCTTGAGATCACCAGTAATCTCCGATATAGATACATATCACACTAAAGTTAATACCTCAAGAAATGCTGAAGATACCCCCATAGAGACAGCCCACGGAGAGGGGTCTATTGAAGCTAGCATAGAGTTGCTGGATTTTAATATCCCCCGGAAAACTGATCATATGCGAAACTGGATCCGTAAAAAGACAGTGCAAGCCTCAACATTCATAAACAACACTGCAGAAAAAGCCCGACAGCATCCTGCAGCAGCAATAGCGGTCGTTGGTGGGGTCGCAGTAGCAGCGGCAGTCGTTTCTTACAAGTTTGGTGTCGCAAGCGGCAGAAGTGCCAGTAGTACAGAAGCTGCCAACAATGCCGTTAATTTCACCCCAGCATCGGCACCGAAAACCGTCGACAAAGGGACTGAGTTCTACAATTGGTTTACCCAGTACCATCCCGATGTAAGCCGTGCTCGCTTCGAAACCATCATCAATAGTCAAGAGTTCAAAACACTCTGTGAAAATTCGCTACCAGCTTGATTTACTCTGTTAACAGGTATAAAATAACCTGGTTGTGGCTCTTTAGCTCAGTTGGTAGAGCAGAGGCCTGAAGAGCCTTGTGTCCCCAGTTCGAGTCTGGGAGGAGCCACCAAAAGTTATTCATAAAGTCGGTGATATTGCCGGCTTTTTGTTTTTGGGCACAAGTTCCTTGTGGTCACGTTCCGCGACCCCAGAATTTCACGATTGAAAACTAGTTTTCATCGGAAAGTTCTCTTGCGAACTACTACTAGCAGTCCTCACCCAGTTCGAGTCTGGGAGGAGCCACCAATAAAAATAGCCTAGCTACCAGTTAGGGAATTTTTATTTGGCTTTCTTGGCAAAGCGACCTTTATCGCGAGTTGATAGCTTAGCAATGACCCTATTTAGTGGTTCGTCTAGTTCAATACCTTCTCTATTCGCCATACATATAACCGTATAAAGTACGTCTGCTAATTCGTCGGCCAAATCTTCATGTTCTTCGTTCGGCTTCTTTGGTTTATCGCCGTATTTATGATTGATTATTCGCGAAACCTCGCCAACTTCTTCAATCATTCGAGCCAAAATACTTAAAGGCGCCCAATACGGCTTCTCGTATTGTTGAAGCTCTTCATCTATCCTTTTCTGATAATCTTTGATGTTCATAAATTAGACTTCTTTCAATTTATCGTGGTGGAGCTAAGGAGACTCGAACTCCTGACCCCTTGCCTGCCAGGCAAGTGCTCTAGCCAACTGAGCTATAGCCCCACGTCAGAGTGAACAAACTAGATTGTAGCAAATCTTCTCTGTTATACAAAAAGACCGGCAATAACCGGTCTCGTATTCGTGCGTGCCCACCCGCGGCGGGTGTTTGTTTTGAATGTTTTTATTTCAACCTACGCCGCATGACGCACGATATAACATAAGCATAATCTTTACTGCAATTTTGTCAAGTCTAATCCGAATGCACTTTTTTAGTATCAACACTTGTAGCATCGGGAATGATCTTGAGTACCAATATTATTGCATAGACAATTGCGAAGCCACACATTATGCTTGGTATACCCTCAATAGTAGATGGTTTAACTGCATTGGCTATAGCTACTGGCAAAAGAAAACTTAGATATCCAATTACTTGCCAAACGAGTGCGTTTTTTGCCCTAGTGTTTGAATCTCTGGCAATATACAAAGCCATTGCAATCCCAAATAGCAGCCAAAAGAAATAATAAACTAGGTATGGAATATCATAACGCGGATTTAATTGAAAAATGACATAATTGCCCGCACAAACATGTCCGCTCATTGCTTCAGCCCTAAGGAAAAACCCAATCCACGCCAAAGAAGTTGCATATGCTATTAACGATATGTAACTTGGTCCTCGCCGTGAAACCGCCTGTATAAGATGAATGCCAAGTGCTGGCAAAAGAGTAATGGCAACAAAACCTATGCTCAACCAAAAAACAGCTGCTTGTGCCTTACCGCAAACATTAAACTCTGCAAGCTGAAACATAGCTAAACAAAAAAGCTGTATAGATATAATTCGACCAACCAGACTCATTCTATGCTTATAAAGTACAAATAGCATTAATACAATTTCTATAATGAATGTCGCCAACATTACCGGTGGAGAGAAACAATACAAAATAGTCTGTCTTTTTTTCATCTTTACCCTTAAATCCCAATTGTAGTCCTTGTGGTTTAACTATACAGCAAGCACCAGATATTAGCCTTAAGACAATAGCTTTAATAGATCTGTTTCACGAATAACTTGGGTGCCGTAATGTTCGGCTTTTTTTAGCTTACTAGCGCCAGTATTATTGCCCGCAACCAGGTAGTCTGTATCTTTGCCAACACTAGTTTGAAAAGTGCCACCAAGAGCCCTAATTTTCTCAGCCGCAAGGTCACGCCCCATTGTTTCCAGAGTACCCGTGACTACAAACTTCTTACCCGAAAGCTTGCCACCAACACTTTTTACATCTTCTGGCCAAACGTTGAGTGCTCGAAACTTTGACAATAGCTCATTATTATCCGGGTCTGCAAACCAAGCAACAATAGATTCGGCCACGATCTCACCCACGCCATCAACACTCTTTAGATCTTCATAGCTTGCAGTTCCTAGGTTATCAAGCTTCTTATAGCGATTAGCCAAATCAATAGCCGTCTGGGCGCCTACATGACGTATTCCTAGCCCATAAATAAAACGTGATAAAGTAACCACCCTTTTCTCGGCAATTGCCTTGACTAAGTTATCCGCCGATAAGTCTGCGAACCGTTCAAGATTGAGTAGCTGGTCTCTGGTTATTGTATATATGTCCGCCAAATCCTTCACTAGACCCGCATCAACTAAAGCTTCGACATTCTTCTCGCCCAATGTGTCAATATCTAGCGCACCCTTGCTTGCAAAATGCTGTAGCGCTCGCTTTAGCAAAATTGGACCAGTTGCGCCCTTTGCTCGGTAAACAGCCTCGCCTTTTGGTCGCACAAACTCCAGCTCAGGATATTGCCGCGCCAGTTCCTTTTCCATATTGAATTGTCTAGCTGTTTTAGGGCGTAAACTCTCAATTACGCTCTCTACCTGAGGAATAATATCTCCTGCCTTATAAATAACAACTGTATCACCAATTCTTATGTCCTTACGTGCAATTTCGTCAGCATTATGTAAGCTTGCGTGCTGAACGGTAGTACCGGCTACAATCGTGGGATCAAAAACTGCTACAGGCGTAGCTGCACCAGTTCTGCCTATACTAATAACAATATCTTTAACTGTGGTAGTCGATTGTTCGGCTGGGTACTTATAGGCGACTGCTGCACGAGGGTTTTTACCCACCACTCCCAGTTCTGAATATAATCGTCTGTCATTAACCTTAACTACTAGACCATCGGTGTTAAATGGAAGTTGGTGGCGTTTATCCTCCCATTCATCAACAAAGTTCATGACCTCTTCCAGGCTGCCAAATACACTAGCTTGTGTATTCGCGGCAATGCCGAGACGGCGCAGCGTATCATACGCAAACAAATGCGTTGGAATTTCTGATGGATTATCCCTGATAAGATCATAAGCTCTGAAACGTAGCGGTCTTTCGGCAACTAGTCTAGGATCAAGTTGACGAATTGTTCCCGCCGCCAAATTACGTGGATTGGCAAACATAGGCAAGCCCTCAGCTTCGCGCTTAGCATTAAGAGCTTCGAAATCCTTCTTATACATAACTATCTCGCCACGAATTTCTGTCCTTCCGACTAAGAAACTCTCCAGACCCTTTTCGCGCCTAAGCTGCAGCGGTACATTCTGTATAGTCTTAACATTAGTAGTAACATCTTCGCCAACAAAGCTGTCACCTCTCGTAATAGCCTGCACAAAAATACCGTCTTGATAAACTAGTGCACAGCCCAGACCATCCATTTTAATATCTGTGAAAAATTCATGCTTCTTGCCGGGAATTAATTTCTCAATACGCTTAAGCCAAGCTTCGACATCCGCTTTACTAAAAACATCGTTCAGACTTAACATTCGACCAGAATGCTGCACTTTCTTAAATTCGGATAGAAGCTCGCTTCCCACCCTTTGCGTTGGAGACTGTGCCGATACACATTCGGGGTGATCCGCTTCAAGTTTTTTTAGTTGCTGCATTAAGCCGTCATAAACAGCATCATCAACCGTCGGCTCATCAAGTACATGATATTCGTACGAGTATTGATTTAGCTGCCTAACTAAAGATTCAATCTGCGTTCTTGCATCTTTACTGCTCATAACAGTTCTCTGTACAGTTTATAAATATAGCCATGTGTCACAATCAGCCCAAGCATACCTAAAAATATAAAGGTTACCTGTGCGAATGAAGTAGCATACAGCAAAATTGGTATCATTATTGCTGCTGCAATTAGTAACAAACATAGGGGTAGAAACAAAAGTTTACGCATAATCATCCAACGACGGTTCAGCACAATATCGCGAGCAGATCGCAGTGCTTGCATAGGGGTAACGTCGGGTAGCGTAACTATATATAGAGCAAAGATCGACGATGTCACCATGTACAGCGTCAACAAAACAGTACAAAGCATCAAAATCGACCACAAAAATTTTTCTAAAGCCGATACGGCCAACCCCTGAGATATTACAATCCCAAAAACAGTCGTTCCAGCCACCATGGGTATTAGTTGTATTCCAATAACAACTATAACTAGTAAGAACGGTATCAGTGGATAGGTCGACTTGTAGAATGCTTCTTTAACTTTCACCTTTTCTTTGGCGTAAGTCTGTCGAAACGTCCATATAGCCACCAAACTTATTAGCACCACCATCATAGTTTGGTATATCCTGCCCGATTCCGAAATAGAGCCACCACTTCCTGATAACAATATCCCAAACAGAGCAACTCCGGTGGTTAATTGTTGATAATTACCCGAAAAGACATCGTGAAGTGAATTTTTAATTTCACTAAAGTTTGATGTGCCCAATAAGCCCGTAATCAAAACTAAACTGAGTAGAAGATAAACTATACAAATACCGACGAATACGCGTTTTTGTTTATAAATATGCCTCAGGTTGGCCTTCATGATACGAAATGCACTTGGAAGTGGTTTTGAGTCTGCCTTAACCCTCTTATGTAGGCGTAATGTCTTGTAGCTCTCCTGTTCAATAACCCGCTGTTTTTTTGGCGTGACTTTCTTTATGGTAGTTTTTGTTGGGTTTGGTTTCTTTGCCATACCTAGAACCTAAGCGCGTGTACCCATCTCGCGAAGTCGCTTTACGCGTTCTTCAATTGGTGGATGCGTGCTAAACATGTTGGCTATTTTCTTGCCCTTTAATGGATTTGCAAAGAATAGATGCGCTGTAGATGTATTCTGCTTACGCATTGCACTACCGGTCTTACCGATCTTTTCCAAAGCACTAGCAAGCCCTTCTGGGTAACGAGTAGCTAGGGCCCCTTCGGCATCTGCTAAATATTCACGTTTTCTAGATATAGACATCTGTATAAGCATTGCTACCAATGGCGCCAAAATCGCTCCAATTATTCCTAAGAAAAAGAACAGGGAATTATCATCGTCATCACTAAACCAAGCCATCCTAAGCATGATATCGGCGATAATGGCAACGACTGCAACTAGCGCAAAAGCTATCATCGAAACTCGAATATCATAGTTCTTAACATGGCCCATCTCGTGAGCCATCACTCCTTCTAGTTCCGTATCAGACATAAGATCAATTATTCCCGTGGTGGCTGCTACTGATGCATGATTAGGATCGCGACCAGTCGCAAAGGCATTTGGCGCTGGGTCATCCATTATATAAACCTTCGGCATTGGTAAGCCTTCAGTTATCGCCAAATTTTCAACGATTCTCCAAAGTCTGGGATTATCTTTTTTTTCGATCTGATGAGCACCATTTACCGCTAACGCCATCTTAGAGGCCGATAGATAACTTATCAACGCATAAACGCCAGCACCAATTAAGACAAACGGTGTAATTGACGGTTCGCCAACATATTCGGCAAATAACCAGCCCAGGCCACCTACCAGTAAAATGAATAAAATCATCATGAATACTGTTTTGCGCTTATTGGCAGCTATTTCTTTATACATAGCAAAGTAATTCGCTTATTAATATTGATCTTGATTGGTTAATTAGAATTGTACGTCAGTTGCTTTGTTAACAGCAGCCTGTTCTTCTTCGCTAACCTCGAAGAATTCACGAGCCTTGAAACCAAACATTCCAGCAAAAATATTGGTTGGAAATGTCTTGACCTTTATATTTAGATCACGAGCTGAACCGTTGTAAAAACGGCGAGCTGCTTGAATCTTATCTTCTGTATCAACGAGTTCTTCTTGCAAGTGTTTGAAGTTTTCATTGGCCTTTAGGTCTGGGTAGTTCTCAGCTACTGCAAACAGACTTTTCAAAGTGTCTTGGAACATATTCTCGGCCTTGGCCGTTTCGGCGACACCATTAGCATTCATTGCACTTGTGCGTGCTTCAGTAACTTTAGTAAACACTTCTTTTTCGTGCTTTGCGTAACCCTTAACTGTATTTACAAGATTAGGTATAAGGTCATAACGACGTTTGAGCTGCACTGTAATATCACTCCACGCCTCATCAACACGCGTATTAGCTTTGACCAGACCGTTGTACATGGCGATGAGCGCAATCGCAGCAACGGCAAGAACTCCAACAATTATCCAAACCATCTAAACTCTCCCTCTTATGTTTATGAATTTATTATACCCTACAACTTCTGAAAAACGGCAAATATTTATAGCACGTTTTGACTAATCATTCATTAACTTGTACGTTTTGATTCAATAATTATTGACCAACATATCGTTAATAATTCTCTCCATTAATTTTAAGCATCATGAGCTCTAAGCCAATTATATAAGATATTTATTGATGAGGGGCTTTACTTACTTTCCGCAGGCCCGAAACTACATCTTACAAAACAAGTTTTGAAGAGTAGATTTCCTTACGAAATGCCACTGGCATTTCTCACCCCGACCCTTAGGCGTCGAGTGTTCGAAGCCAACATTCACCATTCAAAAAGCCCATCTTTCGATGGACTCATTGAATGGTGGGTGATGAGGGACTCGAACCCCCGACCCTCTCGGTGTAAACGAGATGCTCTAGCCAACTGAGCTAATCACCCTCGTCGGAATCGATTATAGCTTTTTGCAAACTACTTAAGTACTCAGCTTTTATGCTTTTGTCGTTTCCTCCTCTTAGTTTTTCAAACAGTCGAGCAGAATAAATCGACTCCTTGGTTTGAAAAACTAATGAATACAAAACAAATTGTTAAGTACCGCAGAATAATACCTTGTAGCAGGTAAAAAATCAATGGTGCGCGAGAGAGGACTTGAACCTCCACGAGCTTGCGCTCACTAGCTCCTGAAGCTAGCGCGTCTACCAATTCCGCCACTCGCGCTCGTTTCTCAGTAATAGTAACGTTTATAGAGGTAAAACTCAAGAACGGCTACGCTTTTTGGTAGGCTTGCCCCAACTATAGCGCTCAGCAAATGGTATCAGACCCCTAAATGCAACAGCTGCCCAAATAATATTTACTGTCACACTTATAAATGCGCGTAGATGAAATTGGTAAAATATCAGTAATGATGCGCCAACTAAATTATCCAACTCGTAAATAAATGATTTGTTCTTCCACTTACCAATACTGGTACGATAGAAGCCCAAAAGAATTAGAACAGCACCCACGAAACCAATAATGTTATAAGTGAGATCCGACACTATAATCTAGCTCCTTGGCAAATGGTCATACATATGCCCTAAGCCATATTCTTGTCGTACTAGAGGTTTTATATCATCAACGGTGACACCTATTTTAACACCCGGGTTCATAGTGCCATAAGGGTCAAATATTTGTTTTATTTTTTCGAATAGAGAGTATGTTTCTGGCCCGTAAACAGAAGGAAGGTAAGGAGCGCGTAATCTTCCGTCGTTATGCCCTGCACTAGTCGTACCGCCCAAACTTATAACCAAAGAATAATAGTCATCTAGAAGTTTAAATGCTTTCTGACGATCACCAACCTGACTTAAATCCAGTAGCGGACGCACATGTATATTACCCATACCGGCATGACCCCAAACTGCAGGCTCTACTCCCTGTTTTGACAAAAGCATGTAAGCCATGCGCAAAAACTCACTAAACTTATCAATTGGAACAACAGCATCCTCGATTAACGGTACTGCTCTTACGCCCTTGTCGGTATGCGAAATTAGAGCTGACGCGCTCTGACGAATACGCCACAAATCATCACGCTTTTGAGCATCATGCTCAATTTTGTATTCTAGGTTATATTTTTTAATCAGCTTGGTAACTTTTTTACGCATACGCTTTTGTATACGTTCAGTAGTATTATCGAACTCTATCAACATCACAGCTTTTGCAAATGGTGGATCTAATAAGCCCTTCAACTGATTAGGATTATGTTCATGAACAAAATTTAACAACTGCTGATTAACCATCTCTATGGCACTCGGAATTTGTGGCAAGTCTCGTAAATCTTTAATAAATTCTGGAAGTATGTTTAAATCTTGTATCTGAACAGCCACTACTGAAGTATTTGGATTATATGATTCCGTTTTTAAAGCTATCTCCGAGATGATCCCTAGTGTTCCTTGAGCACCGACAATAAGTTGAGTTAGGTCAAACGAGCCATCTTTACGCTTTACCTTATTGATAGCATAACCAGCCGCACCCATTACATCAGGCATATTCTTGATAATACTGTTGTGCTCCTCGATTAAAGTATCTAGATTACGATAAATCTCGCCCTCGAAAGTTGCCAGTCCAAGCTTTTTACCCAATTCTCTCTTGCTCAGTTTTCGAGTTTCTATGACTTCGCCATTTGCCAAAACAACCCGAAGAGAAGCAACATATTTGGACATGGCTCCATATTTGATTGATTTTTCACCTGTGCTGTTATTAGCTACTGCGCCACCTACCGTACTATATTCGATCGATGAAGGATAGGGTGGCAAAAATCTATTGTGAGTAAGAAGTGTCTGCTGTAATTTACCGAAGTTAATACCTGGCTCTACAATAGCTTCGCCAGTTTTACCATCAAGCTCTAATATGCGATTCATGTGTGCCGGGAATACAAGCATGATACCACTTCCAAGAGCAGCGCCACTCTGATCAGTTCCAGAACCGCGAGCCGTTATTGGTATAGCACGTCCTCTTTCGGCGAGCTGCCAAGTAAATCTAGCCGTCTTGCGTATATCATTTTCGTTTCTAGGATATACAACCATGGCTGGAGGTAAGGTAAAAATACTACCGTCAGTTGCGAAGTACTTCCGAGCATCACTACTTGTCATCACTTCGCCAATCAAATGTTCTTGCAGATAATGCGCAACTTTGTTCATTACGTAAAATTTTACCCCTTAATAAGCTTTAGCGTCTAGCGATAATCATATCACAATATTGTTTGTTTTTTGGAGAAGAATACTAATAATGTGAGCGTGGTCATGCTAAGCCAATAATTATCGCACCGACTGTCATAATAACCGTGCTCCACCACCTTGTTGCATCAGGCTTTTCTCGTAATACTTTGTAGCTCGCAACAACCGCAATAATGACGCTGAGCTGCTTAATAGCTAGGACATAAGCAACATGTCCGCCGGACTGCAGTGCAAACATCTGAAATAACATTGTCAGTGCCACCAGACAGCCAGCAGCCACACCTACCGACCATGTAGGTTTTTTAACCTTGCGACTTTTTCCTTTTGGAATAAGAAAGATAAAAGGAATCAGAATAAAAATCATCGCCACATTTAACCCCAATGACCAGACAACTGGTGAAGAAGCCGCAACTCCTAGTTTGTCGTAACTAGTCGTTATGGCATATAAAACAGCGACCGTCAGAATAGCCCAGACACCTTTATCGCGCATTACATGCTTTGCCGGCTGTTTTAAATTTACCTTGCCATACGTTGTCAACAAAATACTGCCACCAACAACCAGAATGACTCCTATCAGCCCAATAACGTTGGATTTGTCACCGTCAATACACCATGCAGTTAGCAACGCTATTGCTGGTGTAAGATTGAGCATTGGAAACACCAACGAGAAGTCAGTGTATCGATAGGCTACATATGTCAAATAAGTCCCTAGTGAAGTCAGCGTGCTGCAAATAAAGAGATATAACCAAAAACCCGTTTGTATTTTCACCGCATCATTTAAAACTACATAGACTCCGACTATGATAGGCAAGGACCACAGCCGAGTAAGAAAAGATAGCCAAATAGGGTGTGCTTTTTTACTTATCCTTTTTTGTTCAAGCCCATAAGCAGCATTTGCTACGGCGGTAAGGCATGCATACAGAAGCCACATTGACTCATCTTACCATAAGCATAATCTAAATTTTGCGTGATAACCCCACCCCTATGCGCAAGGACGGACCTTGTAGAAGTTGTTATGGTTTAATATAACACCTTGAGAATCGCCCACTTAACGAGGTCCGTCCTTGCAGAGTATGCACCACGAAAAAAGAGCCCTATAGGACTCCCTTTTCGTGGTGCGCGAGAGAGGACTTGGTCACCTCCGGCGACCCCGAAACGTTCGTCTTTGAAAACAAGTTTTCAAGAGAAGATTTCCTTGCGAATTGCCACCGGCAATTCTCACCTATCGGTTCAAGCCCTTCGGCTACAAAACAACAAAACGACCCAAAGGTCGCTATATTGTTTTGGTGCGCGAGAGAGGACTTGAACCTCCACAGGATTGCTCCCACCAGCCCCTCAAGCTGGCGCGTCTACCGATTCCGCCACTCGCGCTCGTTAGTTTAAAAAACTAGCTTACTCAGAATACATTTTATAGAGGTAAAACTCAAGTTATCGATTAACTTTTTCTTCTACTATCATCCAATTTGTAATATTTGCGAAACGATCTGTTGCGCTATTAATTATCTTAGGATCAAAGTTATAAAGACTACCTTGGGTAACATAAAGATATCTAGGCTGATAAATAATGAGAGCTGGCGCGTCATTCCTCCAGGATTCAAGGAAGGGACGATACTTAATCGCCCTGATGGCTGGGTCACTTCTAGTACGGCCTGCTTCAAGTGATTTATCGGCAACTTTAGATTTGTATTCTGAAAAGTTAAGTCGATTAGGCGATCGAATGTCTGCCTGGGTACTATGCCAATAAGGAAATACGTCTGGATCGAGTCCAAGTGCAATACCATAAAGCAGAGCATCGTATTCATGGCGAGTGATAGTGCCATCAAACTCGTCACTAGGCTGGAGAATGGGCTGTACATCTACACCAATCTGCTTCCATTGTTCCTGAAGCTTTTGCGAGACATAAGCATATTCGCTTGTGTTGCGTGAAAATAATCTTATCATCAATGGCTTACCGCCTTTTGCTCTAATTCCATCAGCGCCAACTACCCAGCCATCGGCGTCGAGCAATTGTTTTGCAGCTTCCTGATTAGGCGAAAGTTGAGTTACTTTGGAATCATAGCCCAGATGACTTGTTAGCAAAGGACTATCAGAAACCCGAACTGGGTATTTTAGGCCAGCTATTATATCGGACGGTCTTGCAGCCTGAACAAGTGCCTGGCGAACCTTCTGGTCACTCAATGGGCCTTCGGTGTTTTTGAAGAAAACAGCCACCTGACCAGTAAGAGGTATATTATGTTCGGTTACAGCCAAATCTTCAGTATTAACTGTATCCGGCAGGGTGTCCAAACCGCTCATACCATTTAATTCTTGGCGATTAAAGCTGTCTAGCATGTTTTTCTCGTTACGAAATGACCTAACCACAAACTGCTGTAACTTTGGTGGACCATCATAGTACTGTTCGTTCGCAGTCAGGCCGATTTTTTCCTGTCTGTCATCAACGCCACCGCCAACTACCTCAATACTCCCCCACTTGAACGGGCCCGAACCGATAGGCTCAACAGTATTAAATCGAACTGAGCGAAGCTGTGTGGCTGGTATGCTCTCAAGAATATGTTTCGGCACGATACCATTGGTGAGCGCATAAGGGAATGAACTAAGTACATTTGGAAGTGTAAAAACAATTGTTTTTTCGTCTTTGGCTTCGATCTTTATTCCCCTCCAGCTACTTGAAAGTGGCGACTTAGCGTCTGGGTTTTGAATCGTTCTATACGTAAATACCACGTCGTCTGCGGTCATTTTATGTCCATCATGCCATTTAATATCTGGTTTGAGCGTGACTGTATAAACGCGACCTTTCGCGTCAATATCGACTGATTTCGCCAAATCTCCAACTAGCTTATTCTGCTGATCATATTTCATTAGTCCGGAAAAAACCAATCGCGAGACTGTATTATCGACGGCACCAGCAGCATAAAGTGGGCTTGCGTTAGTAAATACACCGATAACACCTTCACTATATATACCCCCAGGAGCTGGAGATAATTTCTGATAGCTAGTAGTCAAAGCGCGTAACTGGAGACCGACTCCAAATATTGTCACCAATATCAACGAAATCCAACCTATCATAAAACGACGAACACCGACTAACTTTGTTAGACGACGAAAAAAGTGTTTCTCTAGATGTTCTTCAGTCTGACTACCAATGTCTTCAACTTGACGCTTATGTCTGCGTATTTTGCGTCGCCATCGAAGTTTAGTAGAACGATCAATCATTATTAGAACTTAGTGGTTTTAGAGAACTACACTTAGTATTAGCGAGGCCGCAAAGACAAAAGCAACAATTATTGTTATCTGGTGGACTGTCTTATCTGACCCTCGACGAACCGTATTAACCTCCCCACCACCACCAAGACCAGCACCAAGGGTGGCACCGCGTGTTTGTAGCAAAATTAAAATAGTTAATATGACTGACGATGCAATTGTAATGTAGTTATAGATACTCACCGTTCCTCCAATATAGTTGTCACTAAATAGTTTACCAAGCCTATGACCATACCAGCAAGCATAGCCGCACCAAAATTATTTACTTGGAGGGGTTTATACAGCCAACTAACTAGCAATACCATAAGCCCATTAATCACTATCATAAATAAACCCAGACTGAATAAAATAGCTGGTAGTGACAGTATTACAACGAAAGGTTTAATTATAGCGTTTACGATGGCTAGTAAAAAGCCAGCGATCAAAATTACACCAAGCCCACTATCGAAAGTTATTTTTTGCCCTAATAAACCAGTCGCTATCCATAGTCCTAGGCTACAAACAAACCATCGAATTGCGAACCTTGATAATGGTCCACGATGCATACGCTTATTGTAGGTCAGTCAAGATTGCGAGGCAAGTGCTTACTTAATACGCGAGCGCCGTTTTTGGTTAAACAGACGTCGTCTTCAATCCGAATACCTATCGACTCTTCTGGAATATAGATACCCGGTTCGACCGTAAGAACCATACCCTCCTGAAGTGGCAAATCGTAATCTCCAACATCGTGGGTATCTAGCCCTAAAAAGTGTGACGTCGCGTGAGGATAATACTTTCTCACAGATTGTCTATCTATATCTTTAATAATTCCAAGCTCATTAAGTTTTTGACCCATGTACTTCTCGACGAGCTGTTCATATTCTTTTACGATTGTACCGGGTTTTAGGATTGATAATGCGTAATCCTGCACATCTAAAACTGAATCATAAACCTTGCTGAAACGTGAGCTTGGTTTTGTGAGTGAATAGGTACGGGTGATATCGCTGGCATAAAGACTATACTCTGCACCTACATCAATAAGGACCGAGCAGCCATCAAGTGGCTGGTTATTTTTCACATAATGTAGCGTGCAGGCATTTATACCACTAGCCACAATCGGCTGGTACGCATGGACAACTCCTCGCATTGCAAATTGTTTATTTATTTCCATAACAATTTGCTCCTCGTTGTTGTAGCTGGAAAGCATACTTCTAACACTACTTAACGCTATTGCTGTATTTTCTATAGCTAACTCTATTGCCTTTAACTCATTTGGTTGTTTTATGCATCTGAGCTTTCCTAAGTGTGGACGGATATCTTTAATTTTATATTTTGCAAACTCAGTTAATCGAGTCGCCAACCTAGCTCGGGCCGGGTTTGTATAGAGCTGATGCCGTAAATCATATGCGTCGGGCGGAGGAGTCGCATAGACAAATTTCGTGGAATTAAGAATGTCTCTAAGTTTCTTCCAACCTTCTTGCTCGCCAACAATGCTTTTTATTCCTGATTTGAGAATTGTTGCTGCAATATCAACACTCCCATCAAAAGCTCGTTGTATATCATCTTTTTCGGCAACAATAAGGTATTCTTTGTTGCGCGAAAGTACCAGAGCAATATCAGGTTCATCTATGCCCGTTAGATACCAAAAATTACTGTCCTGTCGAAATGGAAATGCTATATCACTATTTCGCTGCATCAAGCCATTACCGGTTAGTACGATAACTGCATTATCTTCAATCAAACCTAGTAATCGCTGACGATTATTAATAAAAAAATCTGCTGAGAATAACTGTGTGTCAGGCATTGATACTATCTATCTTATTTAAATATTGTTTTAGTATAGCGGCTTTGTGATTACCGACAACCTTTGCTATTTCTGCTTCAGGAGCTCCCATAACAGCTTTAACGCTACCAAAATTACGAATTAACTTCTTACGAGTCGTTGGGCCAATAGATGGAATGTCGTCCATAATACTACTAGTTTGTCTTTTTGACTTCAAAACTGAATGATAACTGACAGCAAAACGATGAGATTCATCCCTAACGCGCTGCAAAAGCTTAACCACAGGCATAGAATGCGGCAAGCTCACTATAGTAAATGGGCCCGAATGCTTAATTATGACTTCTTTGCCATTAGTAAATTCTCCATTAAGCTGCACGTGAGACTCACTATGAATAACAACCTCTTCCTGTCTCTTTGCTAAACCAATAATAGGCAGCGTAACACCTTGATCTCGACAAGCTTTTATTGCAGCGGAAAGCTGACCTTTGCCACCATCAATCAAGAATAGATCTGGAAGCGTCCATTTTTTAGTATTCTGTCTTTTTAAACGACGATTCATGACCTCGTTTATATGTATGAAGTCGTCATTGCCTGCTATTCGCATTTTAAACTTTCGATATTGGTCTTTAGCCGGCGCTCCATTAATAAAAACCACCATGCTGGCGACAGTATCGCTGCCTTGCATATGGCTAATATCATAACCTTCGATACGTCGGGGTATTTTTGTTAACGACAATAAGCTACTGAGCTCATATAGACCCTGGTCTTTGCTAAGATCTAAAGCTTCTCGATCACTAAATACGATTTGTTTTTTAAGCTCTTTTAGTGATCTGAGTTGGTTGCGTAAAACGGCAGCTTTTTCAAAATCCTGCTTCTGTGCAGCTTCTTTCATTTCGCGATCCAGTTCATCCAATAACTGCCTACGATTACCTTTCAGATACTGCTTAAGCCGGCTAAGATCTTTTCTATAGTCCTCGAGACTTGTTTTCCCTTCTTCGATCCCAGGACATAGACCCAGCTGATACTGAAGACAAGCCCTTTTTGGAGACACCACATGTGTCGAGTAGGGGAAGGTTCTTCTTAAATACTTCAATGCCTTGCGTACAGCAACTGTGCTTAGGTATGGCCCAAAATATTCTGCACCATCATCCAACGGACGGCGAGTTGTGGTTACGGTTGGATGATTACTAGTGTAAGAAATTCTCACGTATACTTGACTCTTGTCGTCACGCAGTAAAATGTTGTATTTAGGCATGTTTCTTCGAATTTGTTCCGCCTCTAAGAAAAGGGCATCTAGTTCGGTCTCAACTACTATCCAATCAACATCCGAAATATCATTAACAAGTGCGTCTGTTTTTGCATCACGCATGCGACTCTTTTGAAAATATTGTCTTACTCTATTACGAAGGTTTGCCGCTTTACCTATGTAGATAATTTCACCTTTGGCGTCCTTGTAGAAATACACTCCCGGATCGACGGGGAGTGTACTGAGTTTGTTCTCGAGCTCTTGGCTCTTTCTCATGACTTTGTATATTTCCTCATCATACGAGTCTCGAAATGCCGGGTATGAAAAAGCCTATCAAGAATGTTATCTTTACCCATTTTATCTACCCACACAGCTTTGAGGCCAGCTCTATTCGCTCCGTAAATATCGGCTACTAGTTTATCGCCAACCATAGCAATTTCCGATGGTTTGGCCTGAAAATGATTAATGACCCTTGCAAAGAAGCCCTTTGCTGGTTTTCGCAACAATAGAGACGCGCGAATAACTTTAGCATTTAAGTCCTCCCCGATATCTCCCAGATCATTAGTAATTCGATTACTTGCAATACAAGTTCCATCAAAAATTTGGAGTTCACGCTGTAGAAATTGTTTTGCTTTTTCTTCCATTTTTTTACCACGCGAACTTACTAGTGTACTATCAGCATCAAAAGCAATATATTTTATGCCCTGTTTCTTTAATAGCTTAAAATCTATATCAAATATTGAAGTCGCCATGAAATCTGGCACAAACATAGGTGTATCATGTTGTCTATTTAGCGCTCTCACACTAACAGTATAAACAATGGTTTAAGAAATAGCTGCAACAGATATACAGTTATCACAATATTCTTGATCTGCACAATCCTGACACACTAAAACAAGTTTATTACAGGCAACATTATTACAGTTAACAAAGTTACTTGTTTTGGCTTCGCAATGTACGCACTCACCGATGTCCTTGCTGTCACTACTAAAGGAGGTGGTCATTCTATTATCAAAAATATAAAGCTTACCTTCCCACTCGCCATCGTCGGCAAATTTCTCACCATATTTCACAATACCTCCATCTATTTGATAGACATCTTTGAAGCCACGATTTTTCATCAGTGCACTGAGAATTTCACAACGAACACCGCCCGTACAGTAGGTAACAACAGGTTTATCTTTAATATCATTGTATTTTGAGCTCTCTAATTCGTTAATGAAGTCTCTGGTTGTCTCAGTATCGGGTACAACAGCGTTCTTAAACTTACCGATTTTGGCTTCATATGCGTTACGCCCATCGAAGAAGACCACATCTTTTTTTTCTTTCATAAGTTTATGAACTTCTTCGGGCTTTAGGTGCTTGCCACCACCAACTACGCCAGTTTGATCAACTTTTATTTCATCCGGAACACCAAACGCAACAATTTCTGGCCTAACTTTGACACTGAGCCTAGGAAAATCACTAGCTCCACCCGTACTCCACTTATAAGTTATTCCTTTGAATATTTCGGTTTTGTTCATTGCGCTTTTGTAAGCCCTAAGAGAGTCAAGCGAACCACCTAATGTGCCATTAATGCCATGTTTAGAAACAATAATTCTTCCCTTTAATTCAAGACGCTCACACAACTCACGTTGCCACAATTTAGTCATCTCTGGATCAGAGACGGGTATGAATTTGTAATATAGTATAACTTTTTCCACATGCCTATTCTACACTAGTGCGGTATTATTTCAGCAAGATTACCGCAATTATAATTACTATCCCCACTATCGCAGCACTTATCACTGTTTTATTAATGATCGATTTATTTTTGGTCTTGTATGGATTCTCGAACAATGCACTTACATCTGGCGACATTTTTTCTCGATCAATAACATCTGGCTTATTAGCACTATTATCAGGAAGAGACAAAGTATCTACCGTAGCTATGGTGTCGTTTTCTCCATCGGTATGATGTTGTTGTGTATCATATTTTTTTTCGTATCCTTTTTCAGGATTATATGTCAATATTTCCAAGCGTTCTGGGAGGATTATTTTTTCACCGGCGACATAAGCTTTAACAGATTCTCGAAGTTCTTGGCGAGAAAGCTCACCATTATCATACAACGATCTCAAGCTCCTATTCTCAACTTGAATTGTCTCAGCCATACTCAATAACATCGGTAAACTCAATTGAGCAACAGCTTTGGGTGAAAGCTTTTTTTCTTTGTTTTCAATCGTCTCCTTTTCCTGATGGACATCTTGTCGGTTAGATTCGACTCGGGATTGCTTATCTTTTTCCTGTTCAATTTCCGCTGGAGCGTTAACCTCGGGCTTTGGTTTTGGGATTACAATTTCTTCACTTTTTGTAGGTCGTTCAACCACCGGTTTAGTTTCTTCAGTTTTCTTTCTTGTGTTTTCATTTTTCAAAACTTGGATTTTTTCGGCTTGTTTCTGTGAATGTTGGCCAGTCGTTTCAAATTGCTTGGCCGCTAAAGCACGGACCTCCATTTCCTTACTAGCTATGGATTGTTGCAAATCCTTAACTTCCTTCTCTAATTTCTCCTGAACTGGTAGTAGGCGTTTTTCAGTCTTTATTCGTCCACGGCGACGACCAATCATATAGCCAACAATACCGCCAAGTAATAAATCTCTTGATCGTTGCCGACGATCCATAACATTATTTAATTGATTAATATTAGGGCTAGCTACCGGTATAGCATTGGGGTTTAGAGGTATGGGATTGAAATTAATATTTGAGCCCAAAGGAGGAGCTCCCCCCGCAGCCGCGCCACCTCCTAATGTTGTCGGTGGGATAGGGGGCAGGGGCGGTTGGGCACCTCCTGCCGACGATGGACCGGTCGGTGGCACTCTAGGTGGAGGTGCTGAAGCGGGTGTATTGTTAGTCTGATTCGTGGGCGGCGGGGCGGTTGTTGTTTTTTCTTCGTCGTCTTCAACTACTTCACTATCAGTTTCAATATTTTGTTCAATTTCGTTACTATCTTCATCGATAATTTCATCAACATCCTCTAGGGTCGAATCCGCAATTGGTTCAATATCTAGCTCTTGTGCAGTTGTAGATACTACATCCTCAAGAATCTCATCGTTAATATCCCCAATTTCACCAATACGGTTATTGAGTTCAGACAAGAATAGAACACTGGCGGCACTTTCGGCCTCCTCTAGCGATTCAGGAATTGCATTTTCTAGTTCGTTGCGAGCATCTTGCTCAACCGCAGACACGTATGTGCTCGCCGCCTCAGCTCGCTCATCTTTTTCTAATTCTTCTGGCGGCGCGAGTTCGGCTTTATTGGCATCTCTTTCCTTTTCAGGTTTTTGTGTCTCTACTATTGGCAATGTGGTTTTTGGGCTGTGCTCCTTTTTATCTTCTGGGGGTTGTTCCGACAAAAAAAGTGGTATTTTTTTGCGTTTTTCTGGCTTCTTTTCCTTTTTCTCAGAACTTTTTTCGGTTTCGACAAAACTATCAAACTTTCGTTTCATATTCTCATCTTTGTCTGATGAATCATTGTCACCACGGAATTCCATATTGTTATTTTAACCAACAGCAGCACATAACAGAAACTTATATGTGTATATAATAATGATTTGCATAATTACAAAAACTTTGGTAACATTGTTGCAATATTTACAAACTAAGGGAAAGGCGTCAAAAAAATGAGTATTCTGATGGCACTGTACGGTTTTGATGTCGCTATGGCACTCTAGCCGCCCTACAAACAGAATAAAAATTTAACCAACCAACAACGCATGGATAAGGAGGTCCATGTGCTATGAAAAAATCACGATCAACAAATAAGCAAACTTTGCGACTATTCTGGCGCTTTACCAGACCATATAAGCCATACTTTTTGGTTGGAACAATTGGTGCTGGTCTTGGGATTATTGTCCAAGATATCATCCCACCAGTAATTATCGCCAAAGCATTTAATCTACTACAAACAGCTCCATCGGGCAGCCTGAAATTTGCTGACTTTAGCTGGTATCTTCTAATTTACTTGGTTTGTATGATTGTAGGCACTATTGTTTGGCGAGCACAAGTATGGTTCGTGTGGCAATACGAAGTAAGAGCGATTAGAGACATTGCTATTCATATTTTTGACCACCTTCAAAAAATGGGTTCGACTTTCCATGCCAATCGGTTTGGTGGTTCACTTGTCTCACAGACCAATAAATTCCTTGGAGCCTATGAACGTACCATGGACGAATTTACTTGGAGCGTAACAACAGGTATCGTGGCATTCATTGCCTCTTTGGCGGTATTAATAGCTACTGCACCTTGGTATGCCCTAGTATTTGCAGTTGTTAGTTGCGCTTACTTCTACATCATGTACCAAAGAACCATGAAAACTATGAAGTACGATCGTGCATTGGCAAGCAGCGAAAGCGATAGAACTGCAAAATTGGCTGACATGATTACAAATGTTTCGGCAGTTACAACTTATGCGGGCGAAACGCATGAGAAGAAGCTATTTACAAAACAAGCAAACACAACTACAAAAAAATACTTTGAGCTGCTGGGACAAGTCATGATAAACGATGCCCTGAGTCACACAATGACAAATTCAATCGGCATGCTGGCGTTTTTGTCCGGTATTGTTGCTATAACAGTTTTTCATAGTCCTGCGGGAGTTTTGTTTTTGGCAGTAAATTACACGATGCAGCTGACACGTAGGCTTTGGGAATCTAACCGAGTACTGCGTAATTTCAACCGAGCATTTGGTGACGCAACTGACATGACGCAGATCCTAGACCTAAAGTCTGATATAAAAGATGCTGCCAATGCGCCAGCAATTCGTCAGAGTCGTGGAGATATAGCCATAAGTAATGTTGATTTCTTCTACCCTGACCAAAAGGGTAAACTCCTATTCGAAAAGCTTAACCTGCACATCAAGCCGGGAGAAAAAGTTGGTTTAGTCGGTAAAAGTGGTAGCGGTAAAACAACCTTGACCAAGCTGTTACTCAGATTGCTCGATATTAGCGATGGTCAAATAGCAATTGACGGACAAGATATTTCCAAAGTCACCCAAACATCGTTGCGCAATAGCATAGCCTACGTACCACAAGAACCATTAATGTTCCATCGCACAATCGCAGAAAATATAAATTACGGCAATCCAGATGCAAGCCAGGAAGAAGTTATTGCAGTTGCCAAAATGGCTAATGCTCATGAGTTCATTAATGAGCTTAGTGATGGCTATAATACATTGGTAGGCGAAAGAGGCGTTAAGCTAAGCGGTGGCCAAAGACAGCGTATTGCTATTGCTAGAGCAATGCTCAAGAATGCACCTATACTACTGCTTGATGAGGCTACAAGTGCTTTAGATAGTGAAAGTGAGATACTTATTCAAGATGCATTATGGAAGCTCATGGAGGGCAGGACAGCTATTGTTATCGCCCACAGACTGAGCACTATTCAAAAAATGGATAGAATCATAGTCATGGACAATGGAGAAATAGTTGAACAAGGCACGCACAAAGAACTAACGCGGTCTGGTGGTATCTACTCAGAGCTATGGTCACACCAATCGGGTGGATTTATAGAAGACTAATTTATGCCTTGGTCTCTTCTTCGACTGAAGCTTCTGTTGATTCGGCAGCAGCTTCAGTCGTTTCCTCGGCTTCTTCTGCAGATTCTTCACTCATCTGAGCCTTAGTTTCTTCAACAACCGCAATGGTGGTTTCTGGATCAGTCAAAACGGTCACACCACTAGGTAGTTCCAGGTCAGAAATATGCAGCTTGTCACCTATGTCAGCTAATTTACTTGCATCAACAACTAGCTGATCCGGCAAGTCTTTTGGAAATGCCTCTAATTCAACTTGGGATACATTTGTAATTATCATTAGTCCGGCTTTTTCGGCAGGTATTTCACCCTCTAGTACAACCGGCACCTCTGTCTGAACTTTCTCGTTTTGCTTAATAGCCTGGAATACAACGTGCTGTATGGTGTGCTTCTTTGGTTCGAAATCAACTTGTTTAATAATAGCTAGGTGATCTTTTTCACCAACCTTAAGCTGCACGGCATGGTGTTTGCCTGCTTTTTGGTAAACCCTGTTTAGCTCTACGAAATTCCCGAAAACTAATATTGATGGATTGCCGTGATCATGTATGACAGCTGGTACGCTACCAGAGCGCCTAAGCGCATTTAAACCCTTGCGAACCGTTTCTCTCTTTTGTAGTTCCACCGTGATATCCTGATTAGACATAAACCCTCCTTGTCGGTCATTCTTCAATATATAACCCAATTATAGCAAATGATTGCTGGATTCTTTACCTTAAACGCGCTACTCTTTGTGTTAGATGTTTGATATTAACAATCTTATCCAAAGCGGCGGTATACTGTTAGTCGCCCTGATAGTATTTGCCGAATCCGGCTTATTAATTGGCTTTTTCCTGCCTGGCGACACCCTACTTTTAGGTGCCGGAATAATTGCATCACAAGGAAAGATTTCCATCGGCTTATTGGTCTTAGCTGTCGTTCTAGCAGCGGTCTTGGGGGATAACGTTGGCTACAGCATAGGTCGACGAACTGGTCATAGAATATTCAAAAAAGAAGATGGGATATTATTTCAGAAAGAACATTTGCTTAGAGCCGAAGCTTTCTATGAAAAACACGGTGGCAAAACAATAATTTTGGCACGCTTTGTACCTATAGTAAGAACCTTTGCACCACTAGTTGCTGGAGTTGGTAAAATGCCTCGAAAGCGCTTCATGTCATTCAATATAATCGGAGCCGTGCTATGGGGCGCAGGCATAACAATGCTCGGTTACTGGTTTGGTAGTAAAGTGCCTAATCTAGAGCACTACATTCAATATGTACTTATCGGCGTTATATTATTAAGCCTAGGATTTTCACTACTACACTTACTACGAGAAGAAAAAATCCGTCATGAGATTTGGCTCAAAATAAAAAAAATTGGACATATGTTTACATTGAATAAATAAACCTAGGCAACTTTTTTATCAATATCACCGATAGCCAAGTAACGCTGCGCATCTTCAGGCGATTCTTTTAGAAATAATACTGCCGCATCAATTTCATATGCCAGTATATTGTCCTCCACTACTATATTTACCATTTGCTGTAAAGCTAACCGCGCCTGAACTAAAAGTAAATCGAGAGCATCATTTTTGGAATCCAGCATTAAGTCTACTAACCTAAGGAACTCTCTATCGTGCTTCAACAAATCGGCAAACTCTGGGTTGATTTGTTGCCAGTCGGCCTGAGTAAGTGGTCTCGTGGGCATAAGTTTTTACAGCATCTTCTTAAGATAGGCAGCTGTATGAGATTTGGGATTGCTAGAAACTTGTTCAGGGGTACCCTCTGCCACCACCTGCCCACCACCATCGCCACCTTCTGGACCCATATCAATAACCCAATCTGCGTTCTTAATAACATCTAGGTTATGCTCAATGACAACCATACTGTTACCAGAGTCCACCAAAGCGTGGAGTACACTAAGTAGCTTGCTTACATCTTCCATATGCAGCCCAGTAGTTGGCTCATCTAAGATATAAAGTGTCCTGCCTGTTGGACGCCTAGAAAGTTCAGTGGCAAGCTTGACGCGCTGAGCTTCTCCTCCCGACAAGGTAGTTGCCGACTGACCGAGCTGTATATATCCTAATCCAACATCAACTAGCGTTTGAAGCTTTCGCGAAATAGCAGGAATATTTTCGAAAAATTCTAATGCTGACTCGCATGTCATATGAAGTACATCACTTATAGTCTTACCTTTGTAGTGAATCTCTAATGCCTCACGATTATATCGTTTACCATGACATTCTTCACACGGCACATAGACATCGGGCAGGAAATGCATCTCAATTTTGATAATGCCGTCACCGGCACAGTTTTCACAACGTCCGCCCTTAACATTGAAACTAAATCTACCTGGTCCGTAACCACGTATCTTTGCTTCCGGAACGCTAGCAAAAAGTTCCCTAATAGGCGTGAAAAGGCCCGTATATGTGGCCGGATTAGAGCGCGGGGTTCGTCCAATTGGTGATTGGTCAATGGTTATAACCTTGTCCAGATGTTCGATACCACTTATTTCGTCATGTTGACCCGGGACTTCATTGGCGCGCATTAGTCGAGCTGACAATTCTTTAGACAAAATATCATTGATCAGTGTTGATTTACCCGAACCAGAAACTCCACTAATAACCACAAACTTTCCGAGTGGTAACTCAACTGTAATATTTTTAAGATTGTTCTCTTTCGCACCAACTATAGTTAAGGACTTATTATTACCTGGGCGACGTTTTTTGGGCGTTGCGATCGATTTTTTACCACTAAGATATTGCCCTGTAATACTTTTTGGCTGTTTTTCTACGAAACTAGGTATACCCGCAGCTACCACTTCGCCACCATGTATACCAGCACCTGGCCCGATATCGATCAAATAATCGGCTGTACGAATAGTATCCTCGTCATGCTCTACAACTATCACTGTATTTCCAATATCGCGTAAGTGTTTCAGAGTATTAATTAGGCGACCATTGTCACGCTGATGTAGGCCAATACTTGGTTCGTCTAGTACATACAAGACACCCTGAAGCCCAGAACCTATTTGGGTAGCTAGGCGGATGCGCTGAGCTTCGCCACCAGATAGAGTAACAGCACTTCGAGCCAGATTAAGATAGTTAAGGCCAACATCATGCATAAAGCCTAGTCGAGCTAGCACTTCTTTAAATATCTGTTGGGCAATGGTCTGTTCTTTGTCACTTAGTTTAACTGAGCTGAAAAACTTCAAAGCATCGTCAATTGATAATTCACAAATATCCATTATAGATTTGTCATGAAACGTTACTGCTAAGACTTCTGGCCTGAGACGACGTCCATTACAGACATGGCAGGGTTTTTCGCGCATGAATCGCTCAATATCTCGTCTCATAAAGTCACTGTCTGTCTCTTTATATCGACGCTCCAAGTTGGGGATTACACCCTCATAGGTCGTAGTAAATTGTCGTCCCGAACCCAAAGAAACGTTATATGTTTCTTGATCAGTACCATAAAGTATTTTATCGAGATTAGATTTAGCTAGTTCACTAGTCGGAACATGTAAAGAGAACCCATACCTGTCAGCCACAGCCTGCATTTTCTTGGTATACCAAGCATCGGCATTTATGCGGTTAAATGGTCGAATTGCTCCTTCAGCTATGGTTAATTTACCGTTTGGGATAACTAGACCTGGGTCGACTTCCAGTCGCGAACCCAGTCCAGTACAAGTGGGACAGGCTCCGTGTGGACTATTGAAACTAAACGTTCTAGGTTCAAGGTCTGGAATGTTAACTTGTGGATGGTCAACACAGGCGTAATGCAAACTGTACTGTTGCACCTTATTATCGTCCGCACTTAATATGTTTAGCTTACCATCGGCCAACCCGAAAGCTTGTTCAACCGATTGCGTTAAACGGCCTTTACTCTCGGAATTATTAACTATTCGGTCGACCACAACCTCTATGCTGTGTTTATAGTTTTTATCTAGTTCAGGAAATTCATCTAGGGCGTAAACAACACCATCAACCCTGGCTCGCGCAAAACCTAGTCTTTGGAACTGTTCGGGAATGTGTTCAAAAGCACCCTTTTTATCTATAACAACGGGTGCCAAAATCATTAAACGTGCATCTGGAAGATTATTTATTATCTGATCAACCACTACAGTTGGTGTTTGGCGCTGAACTGACTTTCCACAAACCGAGCAATGTGGTACTCCTACGCGTGCGAATAAAAGACGTAGATAATCATAAATTTCTGTCACAGTAGCAACAGTTGAACGAGGGTTACGGCTAGTCGATTTTTGATCGATACTAATAGCCGGACTAAGCCCGTCAATCTGATCAACGTCTGGTTTTTCCATTAATCCCAAAAATTGGCGGGCATAGCTACTGAGAGATTCAACATAACGACGTTGTCCTTCGGCATAGATGGTATCAAAAGCTAAAGATGACTTACCCGAACCAGATAAGCCCGTAATAACTACCAGCCTATCTCGCGGTATTGTTGCATCGACGTTTTTCAGATTGTGCTCTCGTGCACCTTTAACAACTATAGAATCACTCATAAAGTCGATCAATTATAGCTGAAAACAGAGATTAATTCTAGTCCGACGACCTACGATTCGGTTCGGGAATTATAGAATCCATAAGGCTAATTTCACCAATTTTAAGAACAGCGAAGGTGTCTTGGATCGCTTCTTCGACGGCCTCAGACGAGTAAATAGTTTGATCTGGAGATAAAACTTTAGGATCGAATTTCCCTAGAAATACATCTAAACTACCTGGTTTTTCCATACGTCTTTGTAGGTTAGCAATTCCTGAACGTTGCAAATATCCATAATAGGCGACCCTTTCGGCTGCAACTTCTGGGCAATCAAGTTCAGCAAACAGTAGATTCCTGGGACCGTTTTGGGCGGCTCTTAGCGTGATATTACCTATATTTGCCGACTTTATATCATATAAGTCGCATTTTGGATCAGCCTCAATTTTTGCCTTGAAAGCACCATAACCCAGAGAAAAGTTTTTCTTAACATCAGACCTAACTGCTCGTGGATCTAGAACAAAAAGTCTATGCGAGTACTTTAATTCTTTGAAGTCTGGGATAGCACCATCATCACTTAGCGATTGAAGGGCGCCGGCGATTTCATCAGAATCATCCTTATGAACTTCACGAATAATACTCAGCACGTCTTTGCGATAAGGACTTACCATCCTATCTAGCTGTTTAAAACTGTCTTTCTTCCTGTTTCGTCGAGGCATAACTCATACTATACAACTTTTGTGGTATAAATACTATTATCATGCTCTAGCAGCTTCGTCTTTTGGGTAAAATTCCAGTGGCAATAACGTAACCTGCTCTCCTATTGGCAATTCCCTGTCAAGGACTTTGGTCATTATTTCCTCATCAAACCTACTTATAAAGTGTGGAGCGCTTCCTAAAGACACATGAACCGGAAACTGGTGTTTTTTTGGCTTGTGAACACCAATCTCACCCATTACCGCATCAACAATATCGTGCTCCAACTCAAGCTCTTCACTAATAAGAGTTAGTCCTATAGTTCGACTGTTAATAACCGCAGCCGAACCAAGCACCGCAACAATATTGTCAGGACAGGCTTGGGCTAACGTATGTTTCGCTTCCCGTTGCTGATTTGCAAACTTATAACCAACCATGATGCCGCGAGTTAGTTGTGAATCGACTCGACGCTTAGGTAACATCGTGTCATACAACGCAGTTCTTGGCGTAACATACTCAGGTATTTCACCTTCTAGACAGAGCTCCACAAATTTCTTTATCAATGGATCTTGTGATTCCTTATGAAATGGTCGCCTTATCCCAAAGGGCTTAGGCTTTGGACCTTTTATCGCTTCTCTTAACTCCCGATTTGCTGGAGCTAAATTTGACCTTTGTGGTGGTATTTGTCTTCTTGACACCAAAACCCTCATTCCTCCCACCATACTTTTTGCTTATTCTAACAGTCTGTCCTGTTTCTGTGAATACTTCAGAGGCTATGTTAGTCTATCTTATGTAATGAAAATAGCCATTCAAGGTCAAGCGGCCTCATTCCATGACATTGCCTCACGTAAGTATTTTGGTGATGATATTGATATTATACCGTGCGAAACATTTAAGGAGACGTTCAAACAACTTTCTGATGGAATCACAGATACCGCAGTTGTCGCTATCGAAAATTCTTTATACGGACCGATTAATCCTGTTTATGACTTACTCCTGGAAAAACAAGCATGGGTATCTGGTGAGGTATATCTGCGAATTGAACACTGCTTAATCGGGATGCCAGGCTCTCAAATGGAGAAAATCAAGGAAATACACTCTCAGGTCATGGCAATTGCTCAATGCGAAGGCTGGCTTGAAAACCACCTACCACAAGCAACCCACATAGAACAAAGCGATACAACTGGCAGTGTAGCACTAGTTAAGACTTGGACTGATCCTACTAAGGCGGCTATTGCAAGTGCCCAGGCAGCTCGAATCCATAAAATGAAAATTTTAGCCAGAAACATAGAAGACCATCACCAGAACTTTACGCGCTTTTTTGTGCTAAATCGTGACAGAAAAGATGTTAAAGATTGTGACAAAACATCCATAATAATACATACCACCGCCGATACTAAACCGGGCGTGTTGCACCGTGCATTGGGTGTGTTTGCAGACAGAGAAATTAATATATACTCCCTGCACTCTAGACCAACCGTTGGCAAAGCCTGGCACTACATGTTTTATCTTGATATTGCCATTGGTGTAAATAACCCTATATTTAACGAGATAATTAAAGAACTGGATTCTCAAGATTGCCATGTCGACATCCTTGGAAGTTATAAAAATGGCATCGGTTAACCTATACTTCTAGTATGAAGACTGTAAAATCCAAGCTGAGATATATACTAATTGAAATTGCTGGTGTTGGACTTATTATCCTGGCTGGGCTGACCGGCTGGCTACCCGGACCAGGGGGAATACCTCTTTTAATTGCTGGTCTAGGGCTACTATCCATAAACCATGAGTGGGCTAGGAGATGGCTAATGACGGTTAAGAAACACGGCCTTGATCTGTCAGATAAATTCTTTAATAACTCACCACGAGTTAAATTACTCATCGATGTATTAGGTTTGTTAGTAATTACGTTAGCAGTTTTTATAATGCTATATTTCACAAAAACGATTGCACGTTCCGCAGCAATTTGGCTGGTAATTATAGCACTGGGCTTACTTCTAGGAAATCGGGGTCGCCTAAAAAAATTCAAGCGTAAGCAATAATTCTTTGCAATATTATTGACTTTTATTCTATTTTATGTATAATAGCAATCAAACTAATTGCTGAGGGTTTGGCTATGTTAGAGTTTATTGTCCTGGGACAGATTCCAGGAACAACTATTCAAATTACCTTCAAAGGCGTGCTAATCATAGCAGCCACTTTATTGGCGACTTATGATTTTTTACGTATAGCACGAAGGAAGCAGACTGACCATACAGAGGGTCATTCAAAAAAAGTCACCGCCTAAACTTTATTCATTAGGCAATATGCTTTCACCATAAAGCTGGAGTTCTTCCAGTATATAAGTCTGTTTTGGAGATAAATCATCCTTCTTAAACAGCTCAGCCAGACGAGTAAAATAGCGATTAGCTCGGCTACTCACTCCACCACCCAACAGCTTACGCTCACGGTATTGCTCCCATTGTCTTATTTCATCGTCATTTAGTGTCTTTGGATAATTTCTAGCTTTATATAGGGGTAAAAGAGCGCTGAGTCGGCCATCGTGAAAGACTACATCTACAGTAGATAGTTCACTTCCTTGACTAGCCCGAACCAGACTCATTTTCGTCTTGTCGCTATCTGAGAAAAACCCTTCATACAATCGCCCATCTACTTCCATCTCGTCCTCTAGCAACTTGGCTTGTTGAGCCTTATCTAGTAACTCGATGGCTAGTTTTATCTTTACCTCAAGCTGATCTTGTAGGTGCTTTAGGGTGTGGAAGTTTTTAATACACTCGTTGACTGCTATATCTATTCGTGTTTTTGACAAATCATCCAAGACCGACAATGGAGCTACTGCTGGGCAACGATTATATTTCAAAGTTTTTATAGGTAATCTTGGGCCTTCTTCATCACTACGACGTCGCATAGCCTCAGCCAACTCCTCTGGAGACAAATCAACAAAAGCACTTGGATCATAGCGTAAATCGAATACTAACGCTCCACCCTTTTTCCCGGGATGTTCAGCCAATAGACCAACTACAGTTGTTTTTTCGAATTCACTCGGATACTTACCCGAGGTATAAACAAAAGGTTTATCTTCTAAAACGAGCGCAGCTACTTCTTTTTTATGTCTCATTTTGAGTAAATAATAAAACAGTTTTGGTTGCTTGTTGTGTATCAATCTAGCTAAGGCTATGGAAGCCTGGACGTCGGCAAGAGCATCATGTGCATTGTCGTGCGATATTTTGTTAGCGTCAGTCAGAAGCTCTAATCTATTAGACGGTTTACCATTTGAATCAAAAGGCCATTCTATGCCATCAGGGCGTAATGCCCGGGTCATGCGTACGACATCTAGTAAATCCCAACGACTTTTCCCATCCTGCCATTGCCATTCATATGGGTCATAAAAATTTCGGTAATGCAGAAACCTCATGAATTCGTCATCGAATCGCACAGTATTAAATCCTACAAATATGGTTTCTGGCACCGCTACTTCTTTCTGAAATATTTTAAGAAACTCTGCCTCTGTTATTCCATCTGTAATTGTTTGCTGAGGAGTAATACCGGTGACAAGAATAGCATCAGGCTCAGGCAATACGTCGTCACTCAATTTAATAATATAATTGTGCGGCTCACCTATGGGCTTCATTTTTATGTCAGTTCGCTGACCGGCAAATTGCATAATTCGAGCTTCTCTGGGATTAAATCCACTGGTTTCCAAGTCGTAGAAGTATAAAGTCTCTGCCATATTGATAAGTTTACAGGATTACCACCTGTTTCAACTTGCTTTTAATTAGCAAACTACAAATAATAGCCGGTAATAAATTAATATTCAATACTGCCTTTATTACCAATAACAATTTCATCACCCAGCTCAATACCTTGACGCTCTAAACCATGCATTATGCCCATCTTGCGCATAATGTCACGTAGTCTTCTAATCCCTGCTTCGCTATCGAATTGAGTCCTTTCGGCAAAGCGCTCAATTTTCTTACCAGTAACAACAAACTTTTTATCAGTTTTTTCAATCGACCATTTATCAGTGTCCCCCTCGATTCTTAGAATCGGTATACCTGAGGATTCTTCTTCATTAATTTTAACTTCTCTGGCATTTTTAACCATCATGGACAGCTTGGCTAATACTTCCTCGACACCTTGTTTGCTATGTGATGACATAGCCAGGACTTCAGTATCCTTCCCGGCTATCTTTTTAACTCGCCTCACAGCATCATTTACGATATCTGCATCAAGACCCTCGACTTTTGTGAGAACTATTATCTGAGGTTTCTTACTCAGGTCTACTTGATAAGATTTTAGTTCGTTTTGTATGGTTTTATAAGCCTGGTCAACATTATCATCGTAGGCATCAATTAGGTGAAGTAATACTGAAGTCCTTTCAACATGTCGCAAAAATTCATCACCCAAACCCTTGCCCTGACTAGCACCCTCAATTAAGCCCGGTATGTCAGCTATGAGCAATGAAATATCACCAAAGTCAACAACACCCAGATTAGGGACTAAAGTGGTGAAAGGATAGTCGGCGATCTCTGGCCTAGCATTACTAACCGTTGCTAAGAAAGTTGATTTACCCGCATTCGGAAGTCCAACCAAACCAACATCGGCTATCATCTTAAGCTCAAATACAAGTTCGCGCTTTTCTCCCTCTTCTCCTTTTTCAGCTATCCTTGGTGTTTGTCTTGTTGACGAAGTAAAGTGTGCATTACCAAACCCCCCTTTGCCACCTTTGGCAATAACAGCTTTTTGGCCATCCTCAGGCAGATCAGCTAAAACTTCTCCTCCTGGAGTTGTAATGACTGTGCCGACCGGGACGTCAACTATCAGGTCGGAGCCGCGCTTACCGTGACGCCTAGTTTTTGCACCATTACCTCCAGGACGAGCACGTAGCTGCTTATTGTAACGGTAAGTTGCTAGGGTATTTTGGTTGCGACTTGCAATAGCAACGACATCACCGCCGTCACCACCGTCACCGCCATCTGGTCCTCCACGATCAACAAATTTCTCATGACGAAAACTAATGACTCCCGATCCACCATCGCCAGCACTAACTTCCACGATTACTTTATCAACAAACATCGTATATATAGGTTATAGGGTTTACTTCTATAGGTAAAGAGAAGTGGTTACTTAATAAATATATCCATAGCCCGCAGCTTGAGCCGGCGTAAGCGTCTTTGTACTGACCCTACCCCAACCTGCAACATTCATTTCTGACACATGCACGGTACCGTCAGGGTCGACTGAATCAACATAGCCTACGTGACCATAATAGTCTCTTGGTGGAGTCCAAATAACAGCCCCAGCCGCTGGTACATTTCCTACACCTAGACCGGCTCGCTGAGCGAGAATTTTCCAACTACTAGCATTGCCAAGATTACTAGGCACCGGTCGTCCTGCCTGTGCTCTTTTAACAGCTGCATACCAGGTACAGTAACCATAGTCATAGCCATTACTGCCGTAAATTGGCGCAAAGCCACCCCAAGCGAAGCTCGAACCACTATATATACCCGTATTAACACTAGCGCCGCGCGCTACTGGTTGTAGGCCATCAGGAATAATTATCTGTGTTCCTACCTTAAGCCCTGAAAATTCTGCATCATTAAACGCAATTATCGAATCCTTATTGGTACGATACTTTTCAGCTAGCGAATCTGGGGTATCGCCACTCTTTACGGTATAGACGATAGCATTAACCCCGCTTGGTGGGATTACAATTTGCTTACCAGCCGCTATTGCATCACCACTCAAACCATTACTCCATCGAATGCTGTCAGAAGATACATCAAATTTTGCGGCAATTGAGGTTATAGTATCGCCAGCAACGGCGGTGTAGTTCTGGATATCTTGGTTAGATTTACGAGCTGTTGCAACAACTTGAGGTTTAGCAACCACTTCGTCATCTGCTGGTGTAATAGAAAGCTGTGCGCTTTCTGTGTCAGCCTGATTCTTAACTGCATTAACCTCAGTTAATCCGGTAAGATGAGCTACATGCACAGCAATATCGGCCGAAGATAATTGATCAAGTGGGTTCTCGGCGGCCGCAGAGCTATCATTACCAATAATGGCATTCTGAGCATTAGTCTGACCCATGCCAGAATTATTTGCGACAACCACAAATACTACCAACAGAAGAAGTACATTAGCAGACAAAAGCCCGTACCTTATGATACGTTTCTTGGATCGTCTAACGCTCTTCTTTAAAGATCGTTGATAGTTTTTGGCTTTTTTCTGAACGCCAAGCTTATGGCTAAGCGTTGTTGATTGAGTACGAATAAAAATCTCCGGATTTATAAAAAATCCTAACCCGCGACTGGTTCTTAGCTAATATTTACAAGAAAGATCGACCAATCTTGTTATCAATGTTATAGATCAGCGCAGGTGCAATCATGAAAACACTACCGTAATAGCAACTTCTTACGATTGCCCACCCAGTCTATCAAAAACTCACTAGTAATGCAAGCCGAAACCAACAATCTGACCTCTGTTTTATTGGGACGAACAGAGCTTTTTACAGTGTTCTTTTACAAGCTGTTCATGTTCTTCAAGTGTTTGTGAGAAATATGTCTTGCCATCGTCACCAGCAACAAAGAACAGATAGTTTGTTTTTGCCGGATTGGCAACAGCATCCAATCCCGACTTCGAGACATTACTTATGGGACTAGGCGGCAAGCCCTTATGGGTGTAAGTATTGTACTCTGAATCATACGTTAAGGAAGGTTTCGCTCCGTTCATAATAGCTCCATATACTGCTGTCGCGTCTGACTCTAGAGCACGCCCTTCTCTCAAACGCCTTAGAAAAACTTGTGCTACCACTTTTTTATCTTCTGGGTTGCTAACTTCTTGATCAACTACTGAAGCCAATATAACACCTTCATGAACAGTTAAACCCTGCCTAACCATTCCAGCCCTTAATTCGGGTGTAAGGTGTTTTTGCATTTCGTTTAAAGAAGCTGTAATTATAGTTTTGGGACTTGTTTCGGCAGTTTTCTGGAATGATTCTGGATATAAATAACCCTCCAAACTAGCCCCTTTTGGCTTATCTACTAAAGCTGGGTGATTTTCATACTGAGTGGGCTCGAATGCCTTATCAACCTCTTGCTGGCTAAAACCTGAGGCAACAAAGGCCTTCTTGACCTGATCTATTCTTTGGGCGGGCAAAATAGTTACTAGATCAGTTGCTACCTTACCCTGTGTTAATTCATTTGTAATTTCTTGAACACTTTGGTTCGGCCTAAGAGAATATGTGCCAGCTTGGATACTATCACGCAGGTTATTATTTCGAACATACCACTCAAATGCCCAACTAGCTCTTATAACCCCCTGTTTTTCAAGCAGCCCTCCAATTTCTTTTACACTTGAACCCATAGGTATAGTAACTAATTGTGTTCTCTGAGAAGCGCTTACGGGCTTCAGGTGATCATAGTAAGATTTTCTCACAAAGAATATAGCACCTGTAACAATTACAACCAAAATTACAAAGACAATCACTAATACTGATAGTTTTGACCGCTTTGAATTAGCCGCATACTTCATATCTTTAGCCCTGTATTTTGAGATAACAGATAATCTTCTAGGATATATGTCGCCGCTAGCGAATCCACGGCCGATTTGTCGAAATGCTTATTTTTTGAGCGAAGTTCTTCCTCAGCTTTATGAGAAGTTAAAGCTTCATCCTGAAGTACTACCGGCAAATCATATAGTTGTACTAATTTATCAGCAAATTCACGACAGTATTTTGTCTGTTCAGTATCATCCCCTGATAGGCTTCTGGGTAAACCAACCACAATCCGTGACACGTCTTGCTTGTTTATGATATCGGCTATATTTTCCCATATATAATCATCATTTATGAGTGTAATTAAAGGTGAAGGGAATTTAGTATTTTGGTCGGCCAATGCCACGCCTACCCTTTTTGTGCCAACATCAAGCGCTATAATACTATTGGCCATTTTTTTGCTCGAAAACTATAGTAATCTTATTAGGATTTTTTGGAGCCTTAGATACCCAGAAAGGGCTATAAGAAACTTCGACTTCTTGAATTCCTGGCTGTTTCAGAATTTCCTGTATCTCACCGCGTCGTTTGCCGGTAATAGACTTCTTTATGTCATCAGTATTTAACTTTGGCCCAGCTGTTACTTCGGATTTAACATTCAGGCGTGTTTTGCCATCAGACTGATGATCATATACCTGGTAAGTGGCATTATCCAGCCCGTTATTAATTATCATCTGTTTGTTAGGATCAATACTCTTATTGGCTTGATTCTCAACTAGAGTTTTAACATCATCATGCTTGGCGCCAACCATAGAATTAGTAACTACAACCGTTACCGTTACCTCATTCGCCTCTGAACCAACTGCTGGAGAAGGGCTTACTGATGGCTCGCTGCTCGAAAAGGTATCAACAAGTGGTATATAACCCTCTTTTTTGAGCTGATCTTGTAATTCGGCCTTAGCTGCATCAGCATTATTCTGTTCCATGGCTTTTTGCTTGGCGCCATCTACGTCCTGCTGACTAACAACCTTAACAATCTTGTCGGTACCGCCAGTCATATTAGAACCAGAACCGGTAATTCCTGATACAGCCGAATTATAACTTCTAGCGCTAAGATTGTATGATCCGCCACCGTTAGCCGCTGTTACGCTAACTGTTTGGTTTAGACCAAAATCAGAGCTTTTACAATTCGGTCCGCTAAAAAGAGCTGGTTCTAGTGTTACTGCTTCGTTAGTCACAAAAGTAAACTGACCACTGCTAAAGGCAGTTCCAGCTGGTAAAGTATGGGACTCGCCATCATTGATACAATTAGTCAAAACCATACTCCCCTTGGCTTTATCGCCAAGATTCTTCTCACCGGTTGCAGCCGCCTTTTGAGTAGTCGTTTTTTTAGTTTCTTTTACAACTGCCGGCACAACATTATTCTCAACATCAATTGTGTTGGTTTTAGGGTCAGCCGTAAACGTTACATCAGCAGTGGTCTGAGTTGTGTCGGTTCTAATGATGACTTTTGCCTTAGGCATGACGTAGAACATGACATACCAACCAACCGCCAATAGCAGTACGATTCCTATACCTAAGAAAAATTTCTTTCGAAAACTATCAAAATTAGGAATCTTAAATTTGCTGTTTTTCTTAGGTTTTTTTGACTTCTTGGTTTTTGCCGCAGGCGCACCGGTAGCGGCTAGTTTTTCTTCTGGTAGGTCGTCTAGTTCAATGGTTTCATCATCACT
>CAZSZC010000003.1:37221-45299 GCA_964610775.1 uncultured Candidatus Saccharibacteria bacterium
CTCTGGAGTACTGTGGCTCGTTTGGGCAAAACTAAGGCTACTATCGCCTTTTTTGAAGTAACAACTTTATCAATAATTGCCGTTATTTCATCGTCAATGTCGATATATATGGTGTCTTTTTGATCACTCATACTTGTAACATCCTATCGATTCTTTGCTTAATAGAACCTGAGGAAGCATTGTCTTGCTGTTGCATAGTATCAAGACCGACCCTCAATAGACCCATAGCCGTAATGTAGGTGTGGTCATTTACTTTGCCAGTTTTGTCGGACATACCAACAACTTGTTCGGGGTGGATATGCTGAATGTTTGGTTTCTTAGTAAAGGGAAGGGTCTTATACCAATCTGTGCGCTCTAATTGCTCAAATAATATATCTAAACTAGAACCACCGCCACAGAGTAAAATTTTGTTAGGCAACTGATCAAGTTGCGGAAACTCACCGAGAGCTAGCTCAACACCATTTACCCACACTCCAGCCGTACGACTTAACACTGACTCGATCTGGGCTCGTTCTTTCTTGCCAATTTTATTGGTACTGAGCGCCAACTTGAGCTCTTCAGCCTCCTCAAAAGTAACATCCATGGCACGTTCTACTGATCTAGTGTATGCTCGCCCACCGATTCCAAACATCTTTGTACCCTGAACTCCGCCGTCGTTAATAACAGCTATATCTGTAGTACCGCCACCCACATCCATCAAAATGGCATTCATAGTGGTATTTTGATCATCGCCAATTACTGAACGAGCGACCGCAAAAGGCTCAGCTGCTACTGCCAATAAATCAAGGTCAAGTTCTAGGGCAGTACGCTCTAAGGCGCCAATATGAATAAGTGGCGCAAAGGCTGTGTAAAGCTGAACAACGACTTCCTTACCCTGAAAGCCAACTGGGTTTGTAACAGGGTAGCCATCGATCGTAATACTAACAAGGGCACTATTTATTAACCTAACCTCTAGATCTTTACCGCCGAGTTCAAGCATAATCTGTTGCTTTGCCTTGGTTTGGGCTCGTTGTTGTACTAAATGAATTATTTGTTCTATTTCGGCTATATCCAAAGCTTTGGTCGGGTTTTTCCGGTGACATTTGACAGTAATGGTTGTGCCCTTAACTAACTCGCCTGCGATGCCAATGACAGCCGTTCGCACACTTATTCCAGCTTGCTCTTCTGCTTCATTTAAGGCTCGATCGCAATTAGCAACTACTGCCCCAATGTCGGCAATAGCCCCTGCTTGCATATCATTAAAGCTTTGGTGAGCTCTACCCACCCCTATTATTTCGATATTTTCACCCGAAATCTGGGCTATAAGAGCCTTGACGTACTCTGTCCCAATATCAAGTCCAACCAAATATTGTCCGTCTTCCCCTGTTTTTTTGGGGCGTAAAGCTTTAATTTTATCAAGCATAATCGGTACTTATTGTACCACGTCCACCCCTATTACTAAACAGACGTGTTACCAAAAACACGGACACCATCTAAATCTGCTAGCCTAGCAATATCTGTAGTCGGCACATCAATTGCGAAATGGCCAATAGTCAAAATCAGTTCAGTTTTATTTTCGGGTAAGCCCAACTTTGCCAAAGCCTCTTCCTTAGATTCGTTTCTTACCAGCACGACCTCACCCCTACGCGGATCATCTTGACCTTTTAAAAATATATCCATAGCTTCTAAGATTTTGCACAACAGTTTTCTAGGCTACAGCAAATATCTGTCTATTGCAAGACGGCTTTTATGCGACGAATTCCAGCCGAACTTGCTTCTTCTTTAATAATCTTGAACTTCTTGCCATCTTCAAATAGTTGTAAAGTATGATCGACGTGTGGACCGCCACATATTTCGAAGCTAAATGGCTTGTTAGCATCGTCGGCTATCATTTTATAGACCTTGACTGTATCGCCATAACGATCACCAAACTGACCAAGCGCGCCTAACTTACCAGTAGCTTCTTCGGTTGGATACTCTGCCCAAGTTATTTTTAGATCTTTGGCAATTTGTTCGTTTACTATGTCTTCAACTTGCTTAACCTGCTCTGGCGTAACTTTTTCGGGATGACTAAAGTCAAATCGCAAGCGTTCTTCGGTTATATTACTACCACGCTGAATAACGTGATCACCCAAAACGTCCCTTAGAGCTTGGTACATAAGGTGTGTGGCTGTATGGTATTTCTTATGCTGCATTGTCTGGCCACCCAAACCACCCTTGAAGGTTCCTTTGCTAGCCGTTTGACTACGCTCGCGTTGTTCTTTCATTTTGGCTTCAAATTCTTCTCGCCAGTTCTCTGAAACATCATAACCGAGTGTATATGCCTCCTCCACGCTTAGTTCAACGGGAAATCCATATGTGTCGTATAGCATAAAAATTCCAGACCCATCCAATCTACCCTTTTCAGCCATTTTTTGTAACTCACGCACTCCTTTTCGTAGTGTTTGCCGGAAAATTTTTTCTTCTTTTACTAGTACATCTATAACTTCCTGACGCTTAGCCTTTACTTCCGGATAGTCATCCTCATACATATCTGCAATCACAGGCACTAGATGTTCGCAGAGATTCTGCTCAACACCTAGCTCAAAAGCAAAACGAATAGCCCTGCGCATTAAGCGACGCATTACATAACCCTGCTCTTTGTTGCTTGGCGCAATACCATCCACAGCTAAAAAAGTCGACGCACGCAAGTGGTCGGCAATCACGCGCATACTTTCAGTGTGACTATCATACGATTTGCTACTGAGCTTCTCGAGCTCATCAATAACTGGCGACAGCAAGCTAATTTTAAAAACATCTGGGTCATTATTGGCCGCCAAGGCAATTCGCTCTAAGCCGCCACCGAAGTCAACGTTAGGCTTTTCGAGCGGCTCAAATCCTCGCTCTGTGCGTTTGTAGGCCATAAAAACACTGTTTGCTATTTCGACAAAGCGACCACAATCACAATTTGGATGACACTCCTCACCCCACCTCTTGTCGTGCTTGGTGCCAAAGTCATAAAATACCTCTGTGTCTGGCCCACAAGGATCACCTAACGGAGTTGTCGCCTCGGCGCCCGCCCGACTCCACCAATTTTTGCTACCGTCATAAAAGAAAATACGACCATCAGACATGCCTTTCTTGTAGCCATCATCCTCAGAACCAATATCAACTTGTTTTGCGTCAATTTTCTTAGATTCAAATAAACGCTGCCAAAGCTTGGCCACCTCGGTATCTTTAGGAATACCAAACTCTTCATTACCAAAATAGCACGTGACATACAATTTGCTAGGGTCAAGCCCAACTACTTCTGTCAGAAATTCAAATAACCAAGGGACCTGCTCCTTTTTAAAATAATCACCCAAGCTCCAGTTGCCAAGCATCTCAAAGAAGGTTGTGTGACGATTATCGCCCACTTCTTCAATATCCTGAGCACGTAAGCATGTTTGACTATCTACTAGCCGCGTACCTTCTGGGTGAGTCTCACCCAGTAAATAAGGAATAAGTGGCTGCATGCCAGAACCGGTAAATAAAGTGGTTGGATCATTGTAGGGCACCAAAAGTGCCCGTGGAATAATTGCGTGACCACGTTCTTCAAAGAATTTTAAATAAGATTTGCGAATTTCTTGAGCATTCATATCTGTTACAGTCTACCAGATTTTTTATAATCTAACAGATTATACCTCCACCTAAGCACTGGTCGTTGAGATAAAAAACTGCTGACTGCCCGGCAGTAATAGCTCGAACCTCTTGATCTAGCATCACTTTATTGTCTTTATAATCAATTCTGCAGCCTACTAACGGAGCACGATAACGCGTCCTAACTTGCAACTTAGTTAGATCGGGTTGTTTATTAATCCAGTGCATAGATGTTAGTTTTAATTCTTTATACCATAGCTTTTTATCATCAAGATCAGTCGTTACGTAAACTTCGTTTTTACCCATATCCTTGCCAATTACGTAGTAGGGAAGGCCGCCACCAACATTTAGACCGTGTCGTTGGCCAATAGTATAAAATATTGCACCGTCATGCTCTCCAATTCCATTGCCTGATTGATCAATGATCAATCCCGGTTCAGTTGTTACATATTGCTCAAGAAATTCACGAATACCAACTTTGCCAACAAAACAAATTCCCTGACTATCTTTTTTTGCGGCGGTCACTAATCCGAGCTTCTTGGCTATTTTCCTTACCTCGTCTTTAGTTTTAAACTCACCTATAGGCATAAGACTTTTTTCGAGTGCTTGATGAGTGACTCTGTATAAAAAGTAGGTTTGGTCTTTGTCTTTATTTTCGGCAACATATAACTTTCCATCATCAATCTTGGCGTAGTGTCCTGTGGCAATCATATCAGCACCGTCTTCTAGGGCGGTTTCTAAGAATAATTTAAACTTCACTTCTTGGTTACACATAATGTCAGGATTTGGGGTACGTCCTGCTTTGTATTCTTCGATCATATAATCAACAACTTTGTGTTGATATTCGGTTTCAAAATCGTACATCTTAAAATCAATACCAAGCTGTACTGCAACCCGCTTAGCATCTTGGAAATCTTCTTTCCACGGGCAAGGGTAGCCGGGTAGGTCTTTACTCCAATTTTTCATAAATACGCCCGTAACAGCGTAGCCTTGCTCTTTTAAAAGAGCAGCCGTAACAGATGAATCAACACCACCACTAAGGCCTACGTAAACTTTGATTTTTTTTGACATATATTGAATATTATACCAAACTCACCCCTGTTTGAAAAGTGATCAAAAGCAAGCTAACGGGTATTTAAAATGGTCGTTCGCCGCGCTCAATCTTTTTGCGGAGCATTCGTAGTTCGTACTTCTTGCCAAGCCAGAAAGTAGATATAACAAAAGGTATGGTAAGCGCGGCTGGCTGCCAAAGAATCTTGGTCTTAGGGGTAGTTGAGCCGCCGCCACTATTATCTTGCCCAGCATTTTGGCCCTTATTAGTGCCGTTGTTATCCTGACTAAGTGGCCCATTAGCTATACCGACTAGTTGCAAATAGGCTACACCCCCGTCTTTATCGGTGGCTTTAATCACGATGTTGTATACACCAGGGGAATCATAGATATGTTTTATATTAAATGTACCTGGGTATTGCTGACTAATTAGATCCGGGGTTACGCCATCACCCCAGTCGACACTAATTGCATAGGGTCCAATTCCGCCAGATAAAATTATTGGCCAAATTAGTTCCTCTTTTGGGTTTGCGCCACGCTTGGCGTAGTTACTGGTAAGAGTAACTTTAGATGCCGCCCCTTTTGCATTATCAGTAAAGCTAACATTTACTTTGTTTGAATCAGGTCCCGCCTGATCAAGAGCGTCATAGACTCGTGCAACCAGTTCGTTCTGCCCACCAAATAAATCAATAATAATTGAGAAGCTGCCGTTTTTACATATAACAGAACCTGCGAAGACATTGTTCTTGAATAGTTTTATCAATAATTCATTGGGGCAAATACCCGAAACGGTTACAGGATTAGTTGTAAAGACTTGGCCATCACGCGGCAAGCTAATAGTTGCCCCCTGGCTAGGCGGCGGTGAAGGTAGTCTACCCTCTATTCCAACTGCACCGGAATCTTGCGCTGCCCTAGCGGGGCTATAAATATATAAAGACCCTACTATTCCCCCCGCTATTGCCACTATTGCGACAACAATAAATGTTTTTACCATTCTCTTGAACACGATACCATCATACTAGCATAAAAAGCTTAACCATGACACGTGATTAAATCTAAAACCACCCTTGGTTTGGGTGGTTTTAGATCAGTCTATTTTTTGACTATTTTTTTCTCTTCTTTGGATGTGCAAACTTCTTGCGGTAGATAATTACCCCACCTAGTACTATAAGTACAATCACAGCTGCAATAACTGCTAACAGCCAAACTGGAATGTACCAGAAAGATACTGATTGAGTAATAACTTCACCACCACGACCGTAAGATATGTTGGCAAGAACTGTATAGCGGCCTGGCCTGCTTACATTATGAATAGCGTCTTTAAATGTTCGTGTACTATTCGGCAGTATGTTAGCCTTCGGGTCAGTATTATTTAATTCATAAGAATAAACTTCACCACCGCCAATTCCACCACTTACACTTACCCGACCAAATGGCTTAGAAAAACCATTACCGTTGTTCTTGATTTCAATAGCAACCTGATTAGGCGATTTGGTAAAGAAGGTTCCGGTCTTATCTCCTTGAGAAACCTTCATACTATTAATCTGAATCTGTTCAGTTATATTGCCAGGCACCTCAATCAAAACAAGTGTACCTACACTAGCTGTCAAGGCAACATTACCCTGATCATTCTTCTGATTTAGTGGTACGGCTGTATATCGAATCACACCATAATATGCTCCAGGAGCAGTGCCGACAGGGATATTAACACCCAGTTCAACGTTTTTCTTTTCTTCCTTTACCATAGGGAAGTTTGTAGCATTGGTTATGAATTTTCTGATACTTGTTGGGCTATCTTGTTGACTATCGGGCAGTAATTTTGGCTCACCTGTTATTCCGTCAGACTCAAAATCGTTAATTGTAACTTTAGCTTCTATATCTGTTCCGGATACATTTTGAATAGACAATCGTATTGTGTCAGACTTGCCTGGCTCAACCTGTAATTCTGCTCGTGTTGGAGAAATATTAAGCCCACTGCTCCCCTTTTGCTCTTGCGCCAAAACTGGCAGCTGAAATAGACCTGCGGACAACACTATAATACTAACTAGTGACGCCACTCGTTTAATAAATTGCATTCGTATTCACCCTCCTAAAGATTTGTATTACTAACCTTAAGTTTTATTATATCAAGAGTATTGCAAATGCAAAATTAAAATGATGCTGTTGCGATAAATGTGAACGTCGAACTATAAATACCAGATGGCTGAGCTTGAGACACGTTGACTAAGTAGCTCACGGTCATGATATTAAAATCAGTGGGTAGCGGTGAATTAGCCATGGTAGCGCCACTATCCAATGCAAACTGATTCGGCGTGCTATATGGTGGAACTGGGGACAATGTACCAACGCCGGTTGGGTCTTGTCCAACTGTAGGATTAGAATTTCCTCGTAAATTAATACCAAACTGACTAGTGCCAAGTTGATTACTTGTAGGGTTGGGTGATGATGGAATTATATTATTACCTGAGGTCATAGTTAGTCCAATCATAGCTACCGAGAATCCTGTAACATCGTTGGTCGCCCCAGAAAACTGTGAAGTAGCGGTATTACTAGATGTCCTAGACAGATCACCCATCTCTATTACATTTCCTTGACCAGTACAGTTTGGCCCTATAATTATTCCAACGCAGAAAGTAAGGTATGGTGGCACATAACCCACAGCACCCAAGCCATTAGCAGTAGTAGTATTAAACACCACTGCACCATTATCGGTAGCCGCACCTGAGGCAGAACCATTTGTATAGGTACTTATCCTAACAAAGACTGTCTCTTTTGCCGTGCTCGGATTAACTACGTTATCAAATCGGTAAGAAGAAGCCGTTGATAATACGCCGACTAGCGGCCTAGTCATGACTATCTTATTAGCGCTGGAAAGCCCCCCGTTAATACTGAAGCCTGTTACTCCTGTTTGAGCGGCTAAAGTAGCGCCACTGAGAGACAAACCAACTGGAGCTGTGCAAGGCAATGCTAGTAGCGGGCTATTAGTACAGTACTCGAAAGCAACCGAACCAATTATGCCTGCGGTTGGATTCGTATATTTTATAGTGTGGCTCGCCACGTCGCTCGGCACTGACGTGCTAATCAATATGGATCTATTTGATACCTGAGCGGCCTGGCCAGTAACACTAAAAAGCAGTAATGGCACCACACTGAGTAGTGCCATTACTGAGATATATGCTAATCGTAAGCGTCTTTTTTGCATGGTAGCTTGTATATATCTTCTTAGTTTATATTAGACTCTTTAACCTAAAACTATGTAGTTAACTTTAATACGTAGCTGTAGCAACGTATGTTGATGTAACAGAATATGAACCGGTTGGGGTTGTTACACCTGCGACTGCTGCGAATCGAAGCAGAAGCATTTCGTCATCGACCACACGGTTTTCTGGTTGTGCACCGCCAGCAGAACTTGCTAGTCGGTCAAATGTACC
>CAZSZC010000003.1:45399-99731 GCA_964610775.1 uncultured Candidatus Saccharibacteria bacterium
ACACGTAGGGCACCTAGGTGGTTTGTACCAGAACCAGCTTGTTCGGCGAAGTAATCAATCACAACACCGTTAGCTGCGTTAGTACGAACCATGGCACCACCATTAACGTTGTTGCCACCGTTAGTGGCTGCGACTGGGGAAACAGCACCTGAAGAATCTACGACACCAAGGTCAACCGTTGTTCCAGTCATAGCTGCACAAGTTGCAGGAGCTGAGCCACCGTTGGTAATAGTACCAACACAGAAGGCTAGCTGTTCCTGAACACGAGCATTAACTGTAAGTTGACTAGCTGTGCTCATAGCTACACCACCAGCATCTACAGTTGACGCAGGTGCGTTGTTAGAACCAGTTCCCGTTGAGTCATATGGGTCAGCATCTGTGTCAACGGCATATGTCAAAATACGAGCATAGAATGTTCCATTTGTTGAAGGGTTGGTGATACCATTTGCGCCACCGTTACCAAGTTTGAAACTTACGGCAGTACCAGCTGAAACACTTCCACCAGAAGCATTCTTAATGACCACTTTGTTAGTAATACTTTCGGTGGTATCGACAGTAAATCCTGTTATACCAACTTGAGTGTTGAGGTTTAGGTTGGCATCATCTGTATCGAGGCCAGTTGGTGCAGTACAAACTGTACCAATTAGTGGGCTTGTACAAAAGTCCACAATAATGGCTTGTATTGGACCGGTCGTGGCTGGCTTGAATGATACTGTATAGACAGCATCGGCTTTACTTACGACTGAGCTACTGAGCGTAATGCTACGTTCTGTCATTTGTGCGTAGGCTGAAGAGCGTCTGCTCAACAGAATCGGCACAAGACTAGCCGCAACTAATACACCAGCAGCAACTAGCGCTAGTGCTCTTTTAGAAAGAGCATGTGAGTTAGTCATGTTTTCTCCTTAATTGATTTGTAGTTTTTGTTTTAGGTTAATTTGTCCCAAGTACCTTATACCATAAGGATTATCAATCATGCAAGCTATTTATCCACAGTCTATCAAGAGAAATCATATATAGCTAAAACACGACCCATAATGCGGGTCGTGTTTTATTGCGAGAGTTAACTTACTTAGAACGTAGGAGTTGCAACGTAAGTTGATGTAACTGTGTATTGTCCAGTTGGTGTAGTGACAGCGGATACTGCTGCGAATCGAAGCAGAAGCATTTCGTCATCGACCACACGGTTTTCTGGTTGTGCACCGCCAGCAGAACTTGCTAGTCGGTCAAATGTACCAGTTTCGTCCCAAGCGAAGCCGCCAGATAGTGTTCCATCACCGTCGTACTGACCATCACGTACTAAGTTAGCAGTTGGGGTTGTGCTTGAGGTTGTATCGATAGATGAGGCAGTCATACCAAAATCTTCGGTACTAGCTGAGAAAGCTGTTTGAGTTGTACCGGCACTTGTAAAACATTGGTCAGTAGCCACTGTACCAGCGTTACAGGTTGCACCAGATACACGTAGGGCACCTAGGTGGTTTGTACCAGAACCAGCTTGTTCGGCGAAGTAGTCAATAACAACTCCAAGTGATGCGTTAGTACGAACCATGGCGCCACCATTAACGTTGTTGCCAGCGTTAGCCGTGGCTACCGGAGAAATAGCACCTGAAGAATCTACGACACCAAGATCGACACTAGTTCCAGTCATTGCTGCACAAGTTGCAGGAGCTGAGCCACCGTTGGTAATAGTACCAACACAGAAGGCTAGTTGTTCCTGAACACGAGCAGTCACGGTCAGTTGACTAGCCGTACTCATCGCTACACCACCAGCATCTACAGTGGCAGCAGGTGGGTTATTAGAACCCGTTGAGCTTGAGTCATAGGTGTCACCAGCAGTGTCAGTTGCGTACGTAAGTATACGTGCATAAAATGTTCCATTTGTTGAAGGGTTGGTGATACCGTTAGCACCACCGTTACCTAGAGTAAAGCCAACAGTGGTACCAGCTGAAATACTTCCACCAGAAGCATTCTGAATCTGAACCTTATTGGTTGAGCTGTTAGTGGTATCAACAGTCCAGGTAGCTGAAATACCGACTAATGTGTTGATGTTTAGGTTTGTCTTATCGACATCCAGACCAGTTGGGGCGGTACAAACAGTACCAATGAGTGGGCTTGTACAAAAGTCCACGATAATACCACGAATGTTACCAGTCGATGCAGCCTTAAAGCTAACTGCATAGGTTGCGTCAACTTTGCTCACTACCGAGCTGCTTAATGTTATTTTGCGATCTGTTAATTGTGTCCACGCTGCCGCCTTATTGGATCGCAACAATACCGGCAAAACCATTGCTGCCACAAATGCAAAAACAATTGTCAATAGCAGCACTCTGCGCGAATACAAGCTTTTATGTGTCATATTACACTCTCTCTTTATTTTTTAATGTTTACCCCCTGTTTATACTACGGTTAAACCACTAGCGCAATAGGTTTATCCACAGGTATCCCACATTTTTACCACAATCAATATGTAGCAACGGCAACAAGGTCATGCTGCATGTCGTATTTGCCGGCTGGCGTGAACGGTGCAATATCGGCCACATAAGATATAGTATAGTCGGTACGCCCAGTTGCTTGATTGCCTGCCGTTTTCGCTGAACGTGCCACTGTATCACCTACAACGTACTTAAACTGATTTGGCGTGTTATAGCCTGGTGCAGCTTCACCGTCTGCATAACTATTGCTAGGTATATTAACCGGATCAGAACCTATGTTTGGACTGCTATTATCAACAAGGTTTATACCAAACTGTTCTACGCCAGTTGTTGGAGCAGCCGCGGTGCTCATGCCGTCAAGAACTGCACCGCTTTCGTTAGTTGGCGGCTGGCTCATTGTTTTGACGGAATAGGCACTCGATAAGTATGTACGGACGTAAAAAGAACCTGTTCCGGTAGCCGTAGTGGCCGTATCCAGTAATCCTAGATCAACTGTGGATGCATTAACTACAAATTCCAGATAAGGTTGATTGGCTGTAATCAATCCAGCTTCGGCGTCATAATTTGGGCTAGAATAACTACCCACACCTAGCGAACCAGCCGAGCCCTGGGCTCGATAGTTAGCAGATGAAAGGTCATTCTCAGCACCAACCCCGAACTGATATTCGTCGATTCTATAATTGGAAGAAGTTGACGACTGAGCATAGACTTCGCCACTAATGAGACATATAAAAAATAACCCCAAACCCAAAGACTTTAGTATTTGTTTTATTCCCATGTCTTTAATATGTTACCACAAGCAGCTTAGCGCGTTTGAAATGACTCGACAATGCCCCTAATTTGGTTATCATCCGGAGAGGCTGTTAAATTACGATAGACAATTGAATAATTAGCAATGGTGCCATTTGGTCGTCTTAACTTCATCGGAACTTTATCTCCGACAATACCCACCGTTACTACGAAATTATTAGATTCTGGGTTACATAAAAAGGTCACGTCACTAATTGTCACCATTTGTGGATTGCGATTACCGTTAGGGGGGACTTTTTTCTTGCATGGATCTGATAAAACACCGGCAAACAATTTGTCACCCGATTCACTCTTAACCACTGGCAAAGCATATGTAATTTGCTTGTCATTATCTGGCTGATTAACGTAAATGATCACTTCGTGATCAACTATAGTGCTTCTATTGCTCCTATAAACGAATTTATTGGGCGTAGTTTCACCTTCTATGGCACGCCAGTTTGGGCCAGCCTGGAATTGGAAATAAGCAGTTCGAAAATACTGGATGGTTGGTGAATAGGTTGACTCAGTTGCAACTGTTGGCTTACTAGGACTTGCCGACCTTTTATTTTGTCGCCAACTATCAAATATGAAACCTGCCGCAACTAATCCAATAATCACGAAGAAAACAACGCTTATTTGAATAATCCGTTTTTTGTAGTGTCTTTTGTGATGATAGTTTACGTCGTGATAGTAATTCGACTTAGACATGGCCACCTCTTTGCCTATCCATACTTTCACAGTATGTCAAATAGTGGTTAAAAAAACAATTTTACTTATGCTTTTTCTAATAAACGTAGTATGATTAAAACTGAAATTAGAAACAAGAAGAGTTCGGGGGGCATGGAAAACACGCCACAAGAAAGTAATGAGCTAGATACCCTGGAAGATCCAGGTACCGTTGTTGAGGGCGCTAACAATAACCCAAACGACAATAAGCCTGAAAAAAAGAAAGTCAGTCTAGCAAAAAGGGTGCAAGGGCTCATTTCGCACCTAAATATCTATTTGCTTTTGTTCATATTAATACTGGTTGTTACAGGTGCAATTATTTTTATAGGCATACAACGCAACAAGAAAGCTGACGTATCCACAACAATTAGCACTCAGCCACTCACTAAGGAAACTCTAGAGCAACTGAAGGGTAGTGAAGCCAAAGTTGGTGATCCCAAACAGACACTTAGCATAGAATCAAACGCTATTTTTACAGGTAAAGTGCTGTTTCGCGACAGTATAGACGTTGCCGGCACAATAAAGGTAGGTGGGGCATTAAGCCTGCCAGGTATTACCGTTTCTGGTCAGAGTAATTTTGATCAAATACAAGCTAACAAGCTATCGATCGCCGGCGATCTAAATGTCCAGGGTCAGACAACTATACAAAAGAATCTGACCGTAAGTGGAGGCGCATCTTTCGGCGGAGCAATTTCGGCACCTATAGTCGCCGCACAAGGTTTACAGCTAAGCGGTGATCTTCAGTTCACTAGACATATAGACGCCGGTGGTGGCACTCCGGGCAAATCCAATGGCTCAGCTCTTGGTGGTGGTGGTACTAGCTCTATAAGTGGCACCGATACGGCTGGTACAGTCACCATAAACACTGGTGGTGGCCCAGGGCCTGGCTGCTTCGCAACTATCACGTTCACTCAAAGATTTAGCGGAACCCCGCATGTGGTAGTAACACCCGTGGGCTCGGCAGCTGCCGGACTAAACTTTTATGTCAATCGCTCCAGTGGAGACTTTAGTATTTGTACCACCAACAGCGCACCAGGTGGGCAATCCTTTAGTTTCGATTATATTGTCATGGACTAGTGCGGAATTATACATCTAAAAAGACTACTACATCATCTGCCTTGACATGCATGATGCCGCGCATAATCTTGAACTTCTCTTCTGCTTGATCTGTCCGAACAATCACTTCACCCTGGTTTATAAGAGTCATGAAATTATGGTGTCTTGGCAAGATATCAAAAGGACCAGTTTCGTTAACCGCTGAAATACTAGTTGCTATACCGTCAAAGTACACCTTGAATGGTGCATAAACCTTCACATGCATATGATCAGCATCACCTGTATCAACTTTGATTTCTGGCTTTTTTGACGCTTCGTCTTGTGTTTGATCTGTCGATGTAGTCGTATCTTCGGGCATAACTTAATCCGATCTAATCTAAGCAATAATCTCTTCAATGCTTTGTAGTGTTTGTTCTCGAGTAAAGAAATCTCCGGGTATACCGTTGTGCTTCTCCATAACATTCATGTTTTGTGTAAAGTTAGCTATCAGTTTTTTGGCCTTGGCATAATCGGCACGATCCGAAGCCGAAAGCTCATTTTCACCAATAATGGCAATAATTCCCTTTAATGATTCATATTTTTGTAGTAATGCTAGTACCTGAACACTTAACACGTAGTGTCTATCTCCAACGATATCTGGGGTTAGTAGTGACGAGCTGGTCTTATTTAAGTCAACGGCTGGCCGGACGCCCTGTTCGGCAACCTTACGAGACAGAACGATAATAGAATCGAGTTCGTGCTGAATTAATTGCACAGCCGGGTCAGAAAGGTCGTCTGCTGGCACATAAATAGTCTGAACAGATGTAATGGAGCCCTTTTCGTTGGAACTTAGCCTGTCCTGCAAAACTTTAATGTCTGAGAAAATGGTCGGCTCATAACCACCTTCGTTAGGCACCTGATCGAGAATTGTTGCAAGTTCATTACGAGCCTGAATAAAACGATAGATATTATCTGCAAAAAACAGAATATCTTTGCCTTGTTCATCACGGAAATATTCAGCAAGAGCAACCGCCGACACAGCTATCAGTGAACGTTGAACAGGATTTTCATTCATCTGTCCAAAGAACATGCATGTATTCTTAAGAAGATCGTTTTCGCGAAGCGTATCCCAAAGTTCATGCCCTTCCCTAATACGCTCACCAACACCAGCAAAAAATGATAGACCACTGCCACTCTTGGCAATGTTGTTAATGAGCTCCATTGTTAGAACCGTCTTACCGACACCTGCACCACCGATAATGCCAATTTTTCGCCCTTTTACAAAAGGCGTGAAAAAGTCGATAACTTTGATACCGGTCTCAAGAATTTCTGGCTTACTGATTTTGAAGTCAGTTGAGCGAGGTGGAAGCTTCATAATATCTTTGTATTTAATATTATCTCCAGAAATATTAGGTTGACCATCCAAAGAGTCGCCGAGAGCGTCAAGAATACGGCCGATCGTTTCGTTGCCGGTAGGGATCTCAATACCCCTACCTGACCTAAGAACGCTCATGCCCTTTTGGATGCGACGATCCGAGCGAACATTTAAACACATGGCGACCCCACCTGGCTCGAGGTGATCTACGAGCAGTTTTGTTTCGTGGCCATTGTCTACAATAATCAATTCACCAACTCTGGGTGAATCCTCATCAAACTGAGCACGAACAACTAGATCTTTGATTGATATCACAACGCCATTTGTCATGCCGCCACCTTTGATTTTCTGATACCGTTAATAATCTCTTTGAGACGCTCATCCTTAATACCACGCCTAGCACGGTTATAGGCTAAACGAAGTTCTTGCTTCGCCTCATCGGCACGCTCATGCGAGGCCGACATAGCACGAAAACGTGAAGCATATTGAGCCAGCTTGGAATTGAGTATAAGTTGACTGATAGCAATCTGCATCATGGACCGCTCTAGATGATCTACTACATCGTAGGTACTTGGCTCGAAAATGTAATTAAATTCACTGATTATTTCTTCGGTTTCGGTTGTTTGTTTGCTTTGTTCCTTAACAGCCGCAGACAATTCTATGCGTTTTACGTCTTGAACCATCAGTGATATGTATTCTTGATAATAGACCATTGTTGATTTGTATCTTTGAACTTCACGAATAATTGGTGTGACGTTAATGTTTTGGTCCTTGCTAGGCAGCTTAAAGTATTTTTTATATGAAATTCCACGCTGAGCCAACTGGATGGCGCCGTGGTGCCCAATAACAATTATTTCATTCTTATCTTTATCATAAGTCTGAAGCATAAGCTGAATAAGCTTTTGGTCGATATCACCACTAAAGCCGCCCTCAGCAGTTATAATAATGTATAGCTCCTTAGGTATCACCTCTTCGTCTGATTGGCTTCGACCAAATCGGAACATACCATCAACTCGAAGCTGGGAATATATGTGCCACAAGTCATCAAAGAATTTCGTAGCCTGAAGTACCTGATTCTTAATTTGGGCTATACGCATACTTGCAATACCCTCGAACACACTCGTCAGCTCAACAAGAGTCCCCATTGCCATTTCTTCGCGCTCTAATTCATTTGGTCGCTTCATTTTTTAAGCTCCACTTTTGCTACTGCCTTCAACTCATCTCGAATTTTATCAAATTGCTCGTCGGTCTCGACTTTAGCTGCGAATTCGTTAACCTTCAGTTTTAGAGCGTTTATATCAAGAACAGCACCATCCTCAAGATTAAGAATAATATCCATCATCAATTGTTGGCTAATAAACGAATAGGTGTCAGACGGTGATTGAGTTAGCATCTCAAAGATTCGCTTTCCTGTTTCTAGCGCGCGTTTTGACTCCAACGCTAACTCTGAACCAAAATGTGAAAACTCTTCTGCTTGACGATAGTCGGCCAAAGTCTTGAGTGTTTGTGCCGCTAAACCCTTTTGTCGTTTATTATGACCAACACCACCAACACGCGTCACAGATAGACCCATGTTGATTGCTGGCCGTATACCATTACGGAAAATATCCATATCCAAAATCCACTGTCCGTCAGTGATTGACATAATGTTAGTTGGTAGATAAGCCGTTATATCACCACCAGCGGCATTGACAACAGGAATACTGGTCAAATGAGCACCGTTTTTATCAAGACGACCTGCACGCTCAAGCAAGCTTGAATGAGCAAAGAACATATCACCAGGATATGAATCACGTCCCGGGCTAACACCCGACATCAGAGCAACCTCTCGATAAGCATGGGCATGACTAGTTAGATCGTCATAGATAATAATTGTATCTTGCCCAAGAACCTGCCAGAGGTACTCTGCCATAGCACAACCAACATATGGAGCGATGTAGCTCATAATAAGCGATTCGAACATAGTTGAAACAACAACGATTGCTTTCTCTAAACTCCCCGTTTCCTGGAGGCGGGTGAGGAGTGTATCAACATCACTACGCCTCTTAGCAATAAGTACATAAACAACAACCTGATCAGTATTTTTTTGGTTAATAGTTAGCTGAGTTACTAGTGTACTTTTACCTGACTTGCTGTCGCCTAGTAGAGCCATTCTCTGTCCGCGAACGATAGGGAATAATGCATCGATTGCCGATACTCCACTTTCTAGCTGTGTATCAAGTAACTTTCGTTCATATAGGGGTGGCGCGGTATTAAAAACGGGCCAAACAGCATCAGCAGCCACGGGCCCTTTGCCATCCAGCGGCTCACCAGTTACGGAAATTACCCTACCTATAAAATCTTTTCCAACCTTACTAACTAACTCCTGGTGCTGCAAAACTGCCACCATACCAATTTGTAGCTTTTCCGAACCTAGGTGAAGGATAATAACATGGTCTGGTGCTATTTGGTGAACAAAACCTTTGCTACCATCTTCAAACATAACCAGAGCATGGATATTGCATGGCTGTAAACCATGAATTCTAACCAAGAAGGCATCAACAGCAATAACTTCACCTACTGGGTTGCCAGCCGCTACTAGCTTATCAAAATGCTGATTACCGCTATTACTCATTTTGCTAAACTTTCTTGGGTAGCACCATGTATTTTGGCCATTAATAGATCGTGCTTATTGGCAAAATCTTGTCGCAAACTTAAATCAAAAAACTTATTAGTGGTACGAACGACACATCCAGCACCAATGTTTGGCTGCAAACCCACCTTTAGTAGTACAAGGGGATGAATATTTTCCCTTAGCCAAGTGATAAGTTTCTGCGTAAATAGAGGTGCCGGATCGGCACTAAAACTAATGTGTATGATAGGTGCTTTGGCTCTTAATGTAATTAAGAAGTTCATCAGGCGCGTTCGTTCTGCTACATTAACCACGTTCAGTTTATTCATCTGAATCATTTCATCAAGAAGTTTACTAGTTCTGGGCATCTGGACCTGGGTGCCAGGCTTACGCACTGCTGACTGCTCTAAAAATTCATCAAGCGCCTCAATCTCCCTAAGTAGCCGGCCAACATCAACCTGACTAACTACGCCTGTCGGTAACCGAAAGAAGTTATTATCCTGCTCCATCAGTAATGTCTCTGATTATTGCTTCTTTGTTTGTTTCCATATCTGTCAGAATATATTCGAGTTGGTCATTCAGGTCGATCTGGTCACCGATTGCTGCTAGCACATAGTGATTAATAATGTCAGCCATATTTTCTTCAAAACGCTTTACAAGTCTAATTTTTTCATTAGCTAATTCCTGTGAAAGCTGCTGACTCATCATCTTGCGCTGCTCTTCTATAGCCTGCTGAGTTTTCGTAATCGAATCAATTGCTAACTGCTTAGCATCGGTAATCGATTCCTCGTATTTGGAAAACTCCTCTTGGAGCTTACGGGTAATCTCGGTTTTCATATACTCGTTAAGCTGAGAAGTAGTTAGGCGTAGATCCTGCTGAAGGAACATGGCATTTTCGCCAATTATTTTTTCAAAGTGTAAACGGCCTCGGTTGCGAAGCTCCTCTCGAAATTCATCATTGAAAATATGTTCGACATCCTGCTCGGCAAGTTCAGTATATGCATCCGCTCCCCCTTTATGACCATTACCACCATCAAGTCGTAGTGCTAACCAAATAAAGGCCCCTGCTGTTGCCAGGAGACTTATTACGATCAATGCTAATGCCCACAATTCCACTACTTAGCGCCCACCTTTAAATAAACTGTTAAAGCTTTAGTAGTAAATATACCCCAAAAACGCCTGTTATGAAAATAATTAATCCTGTTAAGATCACTTGAAACATACCACGAATGATAGTTTTTTTGCTTAAGGGGTTTCGTCCAATTGAAATAAGCCCGTTACGTACGCCCGCATAAAGTAGACTTCCGGCTGCAATTGTCGATACTACAAACACAAACACACTCAAGTAAATTCTGGTTGCATTAACCGGCTTACCGGCGACAGCTTCGCTAGCTTTACGTAAAAATTCTGGCACATTTGGTGTTTCACCCTTTAGTAATGGGTTACGAGATACACTTATGTCTGCGTTAATACGACCAAAATTTACTTTCTTTGTCACCCCGGCACTATCTTTAATTTCGGTTGAACCAATTACACCACTCTTGCCATCGAAGCCCGCCAAAGCTCTACCGGCAACCATGAGTTCTTTATTTGTTGCTTTCATACCAACACCCTGAACAGCCGAGACGGTTAGATAATCACCCGGACTAATTGGGCCATTTTGATCACTTACTAAGACATCGTATTTACCAGCCGTGGCAACAAAGACCTTTCGACCTTCATTAGATAAAGTGACTGGCGCATCGTTAGCGTCAACCACTACCCCGTGCATCTGCTCAATGGTTTCAGCCGAGACTAACTCAACCTTATTCGTATCAGCCTTAACAAGCTGGACCAACATGCCTTTTTGCATTGGCGTATCAGAAGCATAGCCTTGTGTTACGGCTTGAGCAAATATTGGGCCTGAGAAACTTAGTAAAATTAAAAAAGCCAACGCTGCTAGCGCGAATATACGATGCCAGGAAAATATTTGTTTAATTTTTGTCTTTGACATGGTCGTTACACCAAGTGCAGTATATCGCTCATGCTAATCTAAGTCAAAACCTTGCATGCCGACACCAACTGAGTAATTGCGTAGTCTATTACGTCTTTAGTTGTACTTCTCCCCATGCTAAATCTCAGACTTGCTCTAGCGTCTTGATCTGAGAGTCCAATAGCTTTTAGTACATGAGATGGTTCATCATGGCTGGCGCTACAAGCAGACCCAACAGCCACTTGAATTCCTTTCTCGTCTAGTATCATCATAAGCCTTTCATTATCCTTGCCTGGTATAGTTATATGGACGTTATTAGGAAGTCGTCTCTGTCTATGACCATTTATATTAGCTGATGGAAGTTTCTCACCTAGCGAATTAATAAAATATTCTTGCAGATCTTTTAAGCGATTACGTTCCTCGTTGTGTTTTGACTGAGCTATTGTGACTGCTTGGCAAAAGCCAACAATACCTGCAACATTTTCAGTACCATTGCGTAGCCCCAGTTCTTGGCCGCCACCTAGAACAATTGGCTTAATAACCACCCCCGATCGGACGAATAGCATGCCAGTTTGCTTTGGTCCGTACAATTTACCCCCATTAATAGTCATCATGTCCACACCCATGGTTTTAGGCTGCAACCTCAGATAATTACCTGCCTGACTAGCATCAGTATGTAAGTAAATTGGCAAGCTATTGCCCGAAGCTACTCTATGATTACGCACTTTTTTAATCAATTCAGAAACTTCTTTTATGGGCTGGATAGTACCTATTTCATTATTTGCGGTCATAACACTTACTAGTACAGTTTTTTCGGTTATAGACTCCTTGACTGAATCCAAATCCAAAATACCACTATAGTCAACCTTGGCTTCATTGTAGCTATATTGCTGTGCAGGTTTACGTACTGAATCGTGTTCAATGGCACTAAGTACGACGCGCCCCTCTGGAAATTGTTTCAAAATACCCTGGACGGCAAGATTGTTAGACTCTGTGCCACCAGCTGTAAAGATTACTTCACTCGACCTTATGCCAAGCACATCGGCAAGTTGTCTTCGCGAAGTATCGATATTCTGAGCAACCTCTTTGGCGGCTAGGTATTGAGCTGATGGATTATAAAACTTGTCTGTAAGATATGGTTTCATAGCCTCAATCACAGCCCGATCTATAGGCGTTGCAGCTGCATAATCAAAATAATAGACATGGGATGACATATGGATATCTTAACCCAGACTTGTTACTTCTTACAGTACGCTAGCGTAAAGTTCAGTGTTAACTTTTCGCTGATATATTTTTACAGCGTCAATAAGACGATATTTTTCAGTACTAGAAATTGGGCTATATTGACCGTTAAAAACTTTAAATATTCCATCTGGCCGCACATCGTATCTTGTCGTTAGACTTTGGCGTTTACCTGAAGAGTCAATCCATTCCTCATGCCACACCCAAGAGTGTTCATCAAGACAAAAAAACTCACGTCGATGGCCCTTTGGTACGGGTCCGAAAAGCTGCCCACCAATACGTGCTTCATGACGCATTAAATTTCTATACAACTCAGCTCGACGTTGAGCCTCGCGCTGTTTGGAGATATTTTTAGCTATTTTCTTTATCATGACATTCCTTAAGCAGCTAAGTCTTGACTATCTTTTAGGTATGCTTCTTCGACTGCGCGCCTGTATTCGTTTAATCCATCCGTTTCTTGAGTTGGCTCGGTGTTATTTTTGGTAGTAATTGGATTCCGGACGGTAGTATCTATATTTACATACGAATCAAGTATGCGGTCAATCTGTGGAATTGTACGTGGTTCTGGCTGCGCTACTTGTCGATCATCGTGCGAAATAACACGATAAGCCGACTCATTCATTGCCGCTGATCGTTCCCTTAATACACTCTCGCCTGCTTCGTAGTGTCGTAATTTTTCCCAACCGTCTGTCATATTGCTATGTATTACCTCAGATTAAATAATTTGACCGCGTTTGTAGTCGTGGCGTCAGCAAATTCCTCAAGTGTTTCTCCCCTGAGGCTTGCTAAAAACTCCGCTGTTAGACGTACAAACTTAGGCTGACAGATTGTACCACGAAAAGGCTTTGGGGTCAAGAAGGGGGCATCGGTTTCAACAACTATTCTATCTAGAGGGGCTGCTTTTACAGCCTCGAGTTGTGTCTGCTCCTTCGTAAAAGTCATTATGCCATTTAGACCTACATACAAGCCCCTAGACAAGCCATCTTCAAGTTCTTTGGAAGATGCAGTAAAGCTGTGTATAACTCCAGTAATACTTTTAAAATTGTCTAGAATAGGCCAAAAATCTTTAAATGCATCACGGACATGAAAAATAACTGGCAAATTGTTTTTTTGAGCCAGATCCAATTGAAATTCTAATATGTCGATCTGGTGCCTTTTAGGCGAATGATTATAGTAATAGTCTAGCCCTGTTTCGCCAATCGCCACTACTTTAGGCTTGCCGACTAATCTAGCAAATCGCTCTAAAGTTTCTGGGTTATCCGCATAGACTGCCCCTTCATGTGGGTGTAGACCAATACTAGCCCAACAATTTTCCCGAGAGGCGACAAATTCTACGCCTTCTTCGCTGTCTTCAAGAGTACAACCCACACAAATCATCCTAGTAACACCGTCGGCTACAGCCGCAGCAATTACTTCTTCGGGATCAAGCTTATAATCTTCGAAGTGAATATGACAATGTGTATCAACTAACTGCATGGTCTAAACTTTTTCGTGACGGGGGAAAAGCGTGCCTTCTATCGGACGAACAACCCCTTCTTCGAAGACATGTCGAATTTTTGTAGACGTCTCGGGCATAAATGGCTCTAGTAATTCGGCGATTTCTAACAGGCAAGCCGCTTGGTAAGCTAAAACCTCGCGCAAGTGGTCAACGTCACCTTGTTTGTGTATCTCCCAGGGCTTGGCTTCGTCGATGTATTGATTAAGACCCCTAACCTGCTCCCATATTTCATCTAATGCGCGATCAAAATGACAATTATCGATGGCCTCCCAGTACGATGCAACATCATGAGTCGCTGGGGGAGTTTCACCAATAATACCGTTCTGATATTGCCTAACCATAGCGGCTGTTCGCTGGACTGCGTTGCCTAATTCATTAGCTAGCTCGCTGTTATATGACTGCTCGAGTTTCTCCCAACTAAAATCACCGTCATTATAAGAAGGAATGTGCCGCAAGAAATAATAACGGAAAACATCCGCACTATATTTATCAACAATTTCTTTTGGATGTACAACTAAACCAGTGCTCTTACTAATTTTTTGACCTGTAATTGTAATAAATCCATGAACATAAAGAGTTTTAGGTAAGGGTAGTCCCAATCCTAATAATATGCCAGGCCAAATAGCCGCATGAAAGCGTAGGATATCCTTACCAATTACCTGAACATTTGCCGGCCAGAAGCCTTTAAAGTCAGCATGTTCTGGGTATCCAAGTACTGTTAGATAATTCATTAACGCCTCAAACCAGACATACATGACCTGGCTATCATCACCCGGAACTGGAATGCCCCAAGAGATCTTATCTTTTGGACGCGAAACGCTAATATCTTCCAACCCTTCATTTATTACACCGAGTATCTCGTGCTTCTTGGTCTTCGGTACGATCCTAAATGAACCGTCTTCTATAGCCTTTTTTATCTTTGGGGCATAAGCGCTAAGCTTAAAGTAGTAATTTTCTTCTTCTAGCTTTTCATATGGTTTGTTGTGGTTTGGGCAGACACCATTATTCTCTTTAGCAACTGTCTCAGTTACAAATGCCTCACAGCCGGTACAATACCAGCCAGAATACTTGCTTTTGTAGATGTCTTTTTCTAATGCTTTCCATATGAGCTGGGCTCTCTGTTCGTGCCCAGTGTCGGTCGTTCTAACAAATCTATCATTACTGATATTTAGTAGTTTTCCTAGATCCCTGAAATTCTGACTCATCTGATCAGTAAAAACTTTGGTTTCTAAACCAAGCTCTTTGGCCTTGTCGGCAATTTTGCCGCCGTGTTCATCTGACCCGGTCGCAAAAATAACTGATTTTTTTTGGGAACGAGCCGCCCTAGCTAATACATCGGCTTGTACCAGCTCCATACCGAAACCAATATGTGGTTCGCCGTTTACATAGGGAATTGAGGTGGTAACATAATACTTCATACTTTTTAGTCTAACCTTTGTTTACGTTCAATGAAATAGAGAGAAAATACACTAAGCCCGCTTGGGCATATTCATAGTTTGTGTCATTGATAGCGTATAGTTCATTTGGTCTAATTATAACAAATAACTGGTACCTAAGCCCAATTGCGTTTCTGATTTATAGCTTCTTTGTCCCTAAAGGCTTTTTCTAGATCAATATTTAACCGATTACACAGATCTAGTAGTAGCCAAAACACATCGGCAGCTTCTTCTTCGAGATCATGTATTTTCGATGATGAGTCTGTCTTGATGCCAGTTACTTTACGAGCTGCTTTGGCAAATTCGCCACTTTCTTCTAGGAATAACATAAAAACTTCAGCCACAGTTTCTTTATCAAACCCACGTTCCACAACTAATTGTTTAATTAATTTCTGGTATTGGACAAGTGATGCCTTTTCTGGTAAATCCATGCTCGAATTATAGCTACTTACTTGATAAATGCCACAATCCACAATGTTGGCACTTATAGGCTTTTAGCGGAATACCACGCTGCCAGTCAATAGTAACGGCGGATGCTTCGGCTGACTTTTTGTCATCAAAAACCAGCTTTTCAGAACATGGCAATTCTTTAGTTTCGATTGGCATTATCGATATAGTCCTTACATAGCCTCTCAAATATTGCATTAGTCCAGCCGAAACCGGTCTGTGATGGATAAACGCCTTTTATGGGTGGCTTATCAGGATTAACTACGTTGTATTTCTCCAGAAAAACATGATGTTCATTGAACCAATCAAGATTAGTTTTCAGCCACTTCATAGCTATGCGTTTAGCGTCGTCATAATAACCATAACGCTCCAAGCCCTTGATCGTAATATATTGAAGCGGAGCCCAACCGTTTGGATAGGCCCATTGTGTAGGCATACTACCAGGTACAAATTGGTTAAGTGTTTGTGTATCGGTTGTAGCTAGACCCCCCCTGTTTTCAAAGCGCTTTAGAGCCTTCACTAGCTGCTCAGCCTGCTTATCAGTAACCATCCCAGCCCACATGGGATAAAAGGTAGCGAGTGAGCTTACCGTGCCACGCTTCTCTTTAGCGTAATTGTAATCATAATAAAGACCCTTTAAATTACTCCACATGTGCTCATTCATGACCCGACGACGATGCTCAGCAGCGACTTCCCAAGCTGCAGCGGTACGAGAATCATTGATCAATTTGTAGAACCTTGCAAAATCCATCTCGTATTTATAGAGCAAGGCATTTAGGTCTACCGGCACATATTGGAGTGCCTTGCGATTAAAGCGAGTGGTCATATCCCAGCCACTTTCTGCTTCGGCTAGATCATTTAACATATTAATGTCATAGTACCGACTCAAACCCTGGAAGACTCGCCTCGCATTAGGCTTCGAGACCCCCATCCAAACATTTTCGTATTCGTTCTCGGCGACTGACATCATCCGCTTAAGCCACTTTGTATTCGGCTGGTAGGTGTCGTATATTTCCCAAATTAATGAGGTCAAAAATGGAGGCTGCGAGCGACCGGTAAGGTAAGTTCGAGACGCATTTGGAATTATGCCGTACCTGTTGAACATAAATACCATGTTGTCCAGAATCCCCTCAACTAATGGTCTATGGCTTTGGTCCATAATGCCTTGAACCATAAAATAACTATCCCAGTAGTACATTTCATTAAAATCAAAGTCGTGACCTTCCTCGAAGGCAGGGACTAAATAGGGTTTTGGTAAGCCGAGCATACTATCATCGTCTTTCGGATGAAATCGTTCTAGCTTTCGCCAGTACTCACTAATATATAGCCGCGCTTCACTGACATCACCAGCCGATAAATCATGGTGGCGATGAAGTATCGATAAATTCTTTACTTTCTGCGTTACGCTCTTGGCCTTATCTATCATCTGTTACAAGCCTAGGTTATCAAGCGTATGTGGTCAAGCTTACAAATAAATTAGAGCCATCAGCAACAATACAAATACACCCAATAACTGTCGAAAATAACAAACACCCCTAAACGCTTCTAGGATTGCCCAAATCAAAAGACTGATAGCCCCTAGAGCTTTAGATATTTGAGATAACTGATTGCTAGCACCAAGAACTATCTGAACTAGAATTGTTGCAGTCCATATTATCAGCGGTAGGTTTGGCCGCTGCCAAATAGCTAACTTACCATCCTTGTCCAACCAAAATCGGTCACTAAAAGTTTCTTTTCTTCTCCGCTTCTTCATGCTTATTATGTTATCAGAAGGCCTTATACCATGTTAATGGTTGTCGGTCACTACTTTTATGCTTACAATAAAACTAAATGGAGTTTTCTCTTCTATTTATTGAAGTGCTTATACTTGTCGGTCTTTCGGCATTATGTTCTGGGTTGAACATAGCCCTAATGTCCCTTAACCCAAGTGACCTTGCTCGCAAAGTAAAACTAGGAGACATAAGAGCCAAACGAGTCATTGGACTCAGACGCAATAGCCACCTAACTCTTGCAGCCATACTACTTACAAATGTAGCGGTCATATCAGCGACTTCCCTTGTTATTGACAATAGATTTAATGGTCTTGTCGCTGGCATCTCAAGCACATTACTTATTGTAGTTTTTGGCGAAGTAATGCCACAAGCACTTTTTGCTCGCCATGCACTTAGTGTATGTTCGCGTCTTTCTGGAGTTTTGAAGCTAATGATATTCATTACCTACCCGATATCAAAACCCCTACAACTACTCCTAGATAAAATGATTGGACATGAGGCGGCACATCTTCACACCCGGCATGAACTTGGCATAATCATCAACGAGCACGCCAGTGAAAAAAACAGTGAACTCGATGAAGATGAAGTAGAAATAATACAAGGTGCGCTCAGCTTAAGTCATAAGCGAATTCGCGACATAATGACTGACATTAAAAATACATATTGGCTAACTTCAGATACATTAATAGATGAAAATAAACTTGACGAAATAAAAGAACATAACTGGAGTAGAATTCCTATTTTCAACAAAGAAAAAACCGAGTGTTTTGGAGTTTTATTAATGAAGGACATGGTTGATGTCGACTTTGATGACCACCCTAAACTTGTAAGTGAATTACGTCTTCACTCCACAAAACTGGTCGGTTCAATGACAGCGCTTGATACGCTGTTTCGTAAATTCATAACTGCTAAATCACATCTCATACCTGTAGAGAAAGACGACAAAATCATTGGTATCGTTACGATTGAGGATTTGATAGAAGAAATATTGGGTCACGAAATTGTAGACGAGTCCGATCACGACCGCTTAGCAGCCTAAAACTATTTTTCAACTTCAATAAGCTCAACGTCAAAAATCATCAACGTATTTGGCGGGATAGGACCCTGGCCTTCTTTGCCGTAACCTACAGCGGGCGGTATAATAATGCGTCTCTTACCACCGACTTTCATGCCCAATATACCCTGTTCTAGTCCTAGTACCACTTCGTGTTTGCCAGGTGCGAACACGAGTGGTTTTGGCTGCTGACCAACTTTCTCAGGTGCAGTCTGATCAAATATCTTTCCATCGGTTGTGCGGCCAGTATAGTAAATTGCCACCTTCTTATTTACTACTACTTCTGCACCATCACCCTTCTTTATCTCGCCAAAAAGTGCTTCTTTACCATCCTGGTATTTAGCATATTGACTAAAGTCTTCCCCTTTTTTACTACTAGAGCTAGAGCTTTGACCCGAACCTGAAGAACTACCAAGACCAGTCCCAGATCCTTGCGATTGGCCCAAATCTATACCACCACCCAACCCACTACCGTCACCTACATTTAGAGAAGAATCCGTCGATTCAGGGGCTGATTTAGCTAGGCTTTTATGTGTTTGTTTGGTAGATATTTTTTTACTGTTACTTGTTCGCCAAATAGCAAAGCCAACACCGGCCATAGTAGCTAACATTGCCACAACTATAACCACCGCAATTACTGTTTCTTTTTTCATCTCTTAACATATTGTATTCGATAAGTAAGTTAGCAACAAATTTGTAAGCATGTGCATTTTGTTTTTTGAGTCTAATAAGTATGTGGATAAAGGTATTGACAAGTACTCTCTTATGTCCTATACTAGATTTTGTTGGAATCAAGAGATTCTGATCGCAAGTAAGCATCAAGTGACTTTGGCGATCACCGAAAACGGCATTGCCCAAGACGAAGCGGTTTCTAGAAAATTACTAGGCGCCCCCGCGTTAGAGCTAAGCAATCGCATACTAAGGCGAAAACTTAACTAATAACGCAAGGAGGCGTTTTTAAATGGAAAGAAATCAAAGTCCATGGCCACTTGCCCTGGTTGGGGTAAGTCTTGGCTTGAGCATAGGTAATATCTTTGCGGCTGCTCGAGTGAATAATGAGAAGCAGCATGCAAATGAGCGTGTCGAGGCAGTACAGCATCAGTATGCTGATATAGAAAAAGAAATAGAACAAGGTGGTCGCAATATCGGCAGCTTAGTTCTAAAAGACACCGATAAAACATTTTCATACAATGTAAGTTCCGGTGAAAAATCAGAAAATTGCACCGGACACTATGAAATACAGCAGAATACTGCGAAGATTGCTGGCGACATTGCTTGTACCTACACAGTTTCACAGCCTAAATAACTAACCTAAAAGAGGAGAAAATTACATGGAAAAATTTAACGAAAATAAGAGAACTATTCGGTCAATAGCGATTGCCGGAGCACTTGGACTGGGTGTCTTAATAGCTTCAGGGTGTGGTCAAACTACTCCGCCAACGGGCGAACAAGTCAAAGATGATATGAAATATTTTGACCTCAAGGATGTAAAGGCAGCCGATGGCGGACCAGTCCACTGCGTGATGTACGGCTCGCAGTCAGAAGGGACCAATGTATCTAAATCTTGGTTCGGTTTTGCCTGTGATTTTGATGGTGGCGCCCAATTCCCTAGCGAAGTTTCAACCACAACAACTACAACCAAACCGCGTTAATTTTATATGAGTAAAGGAGAATATATGGAACGAAATAGTATTAGTGAACATAAGAAATCAAATGCAATACGTGCGACTCTAGTGGCTGGTGGGCTGGGTGTTGCGGCTTTATTAACAGGCTGTAGCCAGTCGTCAACAGATAAGGTTGACGACGCGCCCAAACCAGAAGTTAAGCCAACAGTTACGTCGGAGTACTTTTCTGATGGTACAAGGCGACTTAGATACACGGGCAGTGAAGGTAGGTTGTTTTCAACTGTCTTCGAAAGTTGTGATGGATCTGATCTGGTTGAACAGACCGAATATTCAGGTCATGGCAACGGTGGAGCAGGTAATGATCTTGAGCGCAGTGTAGGCCACCCGGCTTGTGCCGATGGCAAACTTACTGAGTCAGACTTCGCAGTCCCTAGATAGTTATGCCTTGTCGCTCGAGGGTGGGCAAAAAGATACGTTAATGGGCACCATTGGTGTTGCAATATGATCAGGGTCTGTGGTTACGCGAACTATAATCCCTGGATTTTGGTCGACAAAAAAAATGCCATCTCGATTCCCCTGTTCAAAGCTTTTAGTCGCAACAGGGTGGTTAGGGTCAATTACTGAGCCTTTTCGACCATTGCCAGGCACCTGGCGAACCTCAACTTGGTTGCCGATTACAGAAAAAGCATAACTGTTTTTCCATGGATCGCTTTCTCTCGGCGCGATAATTTGCATATCAATTTTGTCGGTAGATGCCGGTAAGACATTAACTGTTGAATACGTACATGAATCCTTTTTCATGGTCGTACTGGGTTTTACTCCTGTCGATTGTGTTTCTGGCTTGCTGCATGCACCGAGGATAATTGATAATGCTCCGGCTGAAAGTAATGCGGCGTGTTTGGTTGTGAGTTTTTCCATGCTCGCTATTTTACAGATAGTTGCATGAAAACACGAGCGTAAGCACGTTGCTTTATTGCAAATATTACGTTAAAATATGTTTATACGAGTGTTCTCGTAGATACGGGGGGCTGAATTTTAAGCTCGACGTTGGACATTATCAGTTAGATCAGCAGGTCGCTTGTCAGCGTATAGACAAACTTGAACAAATGCAAAATCATTTTTCAACCGCGTAGCTAGTGCATTCCGTGCACCTGTCTTCGCACCAGCTTTCGCCTAATAACGAAAGCCGTCTACGACGCGACACCAGATAGAGTCGTTAGATGACATATTTTCTGGGCGCTCATTTCCGATTAATCCGTAGGAGATGCTAAGATTTGGATTAACCGTTTTGGCTTTTTGTCGGTTTCGACGCCAAAACGTATTTAAACCGACTATACCTGTAGGATAGACTAATTAGATAATCTAGCGGACCCGGAGGCAGTATCCGGCAGCTCCACCAAAAACGCATCTCATGAGAGGTGCTTTTTTGTTTTGCTTGTGCTTGCAAGTCCTTTTCAAAAGACTATATTTATATATAGAAGAGGAGGTTGTGATGTCAGAAAATAAATTCGCAGATAAGTTACGTACAAAATCAGCATCGGTTCAATCAGAAGCAGCAGCCGAACAAGCTCGAGTCGAGCGGCGTGAAAGAAGGCAAGCTGCAAGACACACACGCGAGTATGTTGCTGAGCATCAGGGCAGGTTTATTGTAGAGTTGACGCAGCGAGCAGAAGAAGCCGCTGAAGCAGGCAATACCCATGCAAGTATTAAGCGTACAGTGGGTAAAAACGATAACCAGGGCCTCAGAAAGTCAATGGAAGGCGTTAGGGACCACTTCATTGAGGAGGGCTTTGAAGCACAAACCACACATTCGGATAATTTCCACTTTGAATATTTTGGTAGTGATGGAGAAACACCAGTGTGGCCTACGCAATTTACGCACGGCGTAGAGATTAGTTGGGCACACGAAGAAGAATAGTCCCAGGGTGCATACCGCTAGGGAATAGCTAACTTCTTTTGACGTTCTTCCTCCCGTTTGTACTCTATATAATCATCCCAGAGTAAATACTTCCATCTCTATGTTTCTTCAAAAATGAAGGGTGTACATTTTTCAAGGTTCTCCACCAAATGAGCATTATCAACATTCGATAGTGCTTTTTTGTTTGGCTTAAACCTTATCCCAAGTGAAACCATTACCAAAGTGACCATATCGGGCAGTCTGTTCATATTGCGGCTTGCGTAGACCCAAAGACTCAATAATTCCCTTTGGGGACAGATCATATCCTGTCACTTGCTGCTGTTTACCATTAATAGTTACTGTCGCTTCTAGCGGTTGATCATAGCCAATCGCATACGCAAGATAACAAAACGCTTCAGGTGAGCCTGATTGATTAAGATAATCAACAGCAATCTGACGAGCTATATAGGCTGCGGAGCGATCAACTTTACTAGGATCCTTGCCGGAAAAACAACCACCGCCAATAGGTATGCTTGGGCCATAATTATCAACCACCAGTTTCCTGCCCGTTAACCCCGTATCGGCATCAAAGCCACCCAAATCCCAATCACCTGCCGGATTAATATGCGTATCGACATTTCCCACTACCTTAACCCCTGATTGCGAGCTCAGCCAATTTAGCACCGATTCTTTTAGGTCTTTTTGTGGCGCATTCTGAAAACTAGCTACCACAGAGACAATTTTGCCGTCCTTCAGTGTAACCTGAGTTTTGCCATCAAACGGCCATATCTTGTATAAGTACTGATTGAGTCGCCGTGCCAAAACCGTTTCTAGCGGTAATAGTTCTGGTGTCTGGCTACATGCATAGCCAACCATAATACCTTGATCACCTGCTCCACCCGTATCGACACCTTGCGCTATTTCTGGGCTCTGTTGCACGATTCGAGTTTCCAGTTCTACATTGCCACATAAACGCTTCACTATCTTAGCCACATCGACTTCAGTAGTAGAGGTAACTTCTCCAACTACAAACACCTTACCATGACCACCAACCGCTTCCACCGCTACTCGCGACAAAGGATCATCGCGCAAATATGCGTCCAAAATAGCATCCGATATCTGGTCACACAGTTTATCTGGATGTTTAGGTGAAACACTCTCAGCTGTTTTAAAATTTGACATAAAAATACTCCTTTCGTATCTTTCCCGCCATCGCATGAGGAAATAAAAGGAGTCAATACCTGATATCTTTCCCATACGGGCTAGAGGGAGCACCTTCACACCGCATGGCGTGTGGTTGCTGGCAGGTCATCGAGCTAGTTCTCTCGCTGCACTCTTGATACTTCTTATAATTAATGTGCTGGTTAATAGTAGCGTTAATTAATCCACAAAGCAAGGGGGTTGTGCTTGGCTTAAGCTTACATTTGTGTTAAAATGTGCAAGACTAGAAAAGCTGCTAAGTAACTTTGTGTGAAATCTAGACAATAAATAATAGTGTGCGTTTCGAGGAGCAGCTAACTGCATAGCCAGATTACCTCCGAGTACGACAAAAGGAGATAATATTAATGGCAACTAAATTATTTGTAGGATCACTATCGTGGAACGTCAAGGATGACGACCTAAGTCAGTTCTTTGCATCAGCTGGTACTGTTGTATCTGCTAGTGTTATTACTGATCGTGATACTGGCCGCTCAAAAGGCTTCGGCTTTGTTGAAATGTCATCAGACGACGAAGCTAAAAAAGCTATCGACGAATTGAATGGCAAGGAGCTTGATGGACGCCCAATCACAGTGAACGAAGCTCGTCCACGTGAAGAGCGACCTCGCAACAACTTCGGTGGCGGTGGTGACCGAGGTGGCAATCGCTACTAATCTAGATATTCTCTAGAAATCAAAAAGCGCTGGCGAAAACCGGCGCTTTTTTATACTTCTAAGAATAATACTACTAAAGTTTTTCGTGAAGCATGTGCTTAGGTGGGCGATAGATTGCCAGAAACAGTAGACCACCCGCAAGCACAGTAAAGCCACCTGCAAGAATTGGAGTATTGATGCTAATACTTGCCAAGTAGCCACTCATGATCGCTGGAATTGCCTGAGCTAAAGATTGCACTGAAGCATTAATACCTAAAACTTCGCCCTGAATATGCTCGTCAGCCGAGATACTTACAAGAGCGATACTATTGGCCATGCTGTTACCCAAGAAGAAGGCAAAAATTGGCGTTATCCAGAGCAAGTCTGTCGTTGATGTAGCTAGCAAGTACATGAACAGGGTTAGGCCAGAACCAATAAAACTGAATCTCAATACCTGATATGGCTTGAGTTTCTTGGCTAATAGCGGAGTTAGAGCCGCTTGAACAATTGCAATCCAGATACCAACATAGGCAAAAAAATCACCAATATTACTTTGATTAAAGTGTAGCTTCTGTATAAGTAAAACTTGGAAGAATGTCTGGAAAAAGCTGAATCCTGCCCAGAATAGAAAAATAGACGGGAATACTACTCTTAAACCAGGGTAGGACATAGCTGTCACAATATTTTGAATTGACTGCGTTGCCTTCAGTTTAGCATGCTTAACTTTCTTTAAGGTTTCGGGCAGCAACGCAATAATTAACGTTAGGTTAATAAGACTTAGTGCAGCGGTGAACAAAAATGGCGTGGCCGGATTAAACCAAGATGGAGTATGAAACAGGCCAAAGAAATTAATCCCAGGCGTAGCTAGTTTGGCGCCCAAATAAGGCCCAAGCACGAAGCCGGTTCCAAAGGCAGCACCAATAAGAGCAAATCTTTTAGTTCGATCTTTTGGTGGTGTAACATCAGCAATCACAGCTTGGGCTACGCTAAGATTACCCCCAGTAATTCCATCAAGTGCTCGACTAAAGAATAATAGAGGAAGGTTGCGTGTAATAATGCCAATTGCGAACAATACATAGCCAATTGCCGTACCCGCAATGCTGAAGGCTAAGACTTTCTTGCGACCATAACGATCAGATAATTGCCCTAAAATTGGCGTTGATAAAAACTGCATCAATGGATAAATAGCTATAAGCCACCCGAGCAAAATAAGACCGCCTTTGAATGTCCATCCAGCTGGCAATAGATAGTATGGTGATGCCGGATTAGCTAGTAATTGCGGTATTATAGGAACAAGAATCCCTACTCCAAGCACATCCAGAAAAATAGTCATTAATACTATCGGCAATGCTTTACCTTTTAGTTTTGAATTGATCTTTTTCTTCATCTCTACCTTTCTTAATTATTCAAAGCGTGACACGCGCCAGGCTTGCTGGGTTGGCATGTATGTTCGTGCATGTTGGTTAGTATTTCTAATAGTTGCTGCTTTTGCGTATCGTTGAGTTTGTCAAACATTGGTTGATGGTAGTTATTAAGTACCTGCATAGCCTCTTCTGTTATTAAAATGCCCTTTTTGGTTGGTGCTGTAATATGTTCTCGACGATTATTTGAACTAACCTTCGTGACCAACAGTCCCTTTTCATGCATAATTTTTATCTGTCGACTTATACTGGCTTCGGTTTGCCCGAGTGCGTCGGCTATGTGTTTTTGCTGAACTCCTGGGTTCCACTGCAGAGCCATCAATATCTTAAACTGAGAAAAACCAATTCCTAGGCGATCCTGCAAGGCGTGATCAGACTGGCGGGAAAGGGTACTAGAAACGTGTTGAAGCAAATAGCCAATGTTGTTTGTGGGTGTCATGATTATTAGCAGTTTACTCATTAATAGTTAACACGTCAAGCAATAGGGTAGGGCGCTCAAATCAATTCCTGGGAACATGCTGTCTGGTACAACGCAAACCAATTATCAAGCGACAGATCCTGTGGTCGTTTAGATGGCTCAATCTGAGCTGATTCCAATAATCCATGTATATGTTCTTTGTCTACACGTAATCCCCCACTAAGTGAATTAAGAAGTGTTTTGCGGCGAGCCGCAAATCCCGCCTTCACGAGTCTAAAAAATCGCTTGCTATCAACTTCAAACAGTGGCTTTTGGCGACTTTTTAGAATAAGAACCTGAGAATCAATTTTTGGCGCCGGTGTGAATAGTTGAGCCGGTACTACTAGGCCAAGTTCAGTCTGCCAGTAAAACTGAGCACTAACACTTAATAACGACATCTCACCTGCCGTAGCACATACTCTCTCGGCAACTTCTTTCTGAACAAGCAAAACCGCTATAGTTGGCGGATGGTCAGATTCGCTAATAATCTTTATTAAATTACTAGTGAGGTAATAGGGGATATTCGCAACTATTTTATAATCCCCTTCTAGTCGCATTAGATTAAATGTCCGTATATCAGCTTGCTCTAGCTTAAGTTGGTTTGGTATATAACTGGTTAAATCTTTTTCGAGAAAATCTACCGCTTCGGTGTCGTATTCTATAGCAAAAATCTTAGCCCCTCGATCAATCAAAACTCTAGTTAGACTACCTGTACCTGGCCCAATCTCTAGTACTTGGTCGCCCTCTCTGACATCAGCGGCAGCACATATTGACTCCAAACTTGCCAAATCATTCAGCCAATGCTGACCAAGGCCCTTTTTGGGGCTAACACCACTCACTACCACCAGCCCTGTCGCTGCCACGCATTGTAAGCACCTTCCCAGCTACCGTAACGTCCATTAGCATACCCAGAACACCACTTTAGCTGTGTCACTGGATTTGAGGCCCAATCAGAGCCTGCGCTAGCCATTTTACCAGCAGGTGTGGCCTGACATAATCCATAGCCATAACCGCTTGATGGTGAGTGAAGTTCCGAATAATATCCAGGACAATAACCAGCCTGCCCCTGCCATTTTGTAGCACACCAGCCCGACTCACGACTTATTATGTAATTTACGAAAGGATAATCACTCAGAGCTATACCGGCACCAGCAAGAAGTCCACTTTTATCATTAGGGACCGAAAAGGCTTTGCCTCTGGCTACGATTTGCTTTATAGGTGCGACTGCAACTACTTCCTGGATGCGTGTACGACCTACTTCACGGCCATTTTTAAGTTCCACCTGATAGGTAACCACCTTTTTACCCTCACTACCACGCTGTCGGATTGCTGAAGCACCAAAACTCAAAGAAGCATCTTCGACTGTTTCTGTAGGCATAGCTATGGGCTCTTCAACAGTTGAAATCTGTGTTCCACTACGAACAACAAATACCTGCGCATCTGGACTAAGTGGCGTATCTACAGAGGGCTGCACGTTATCGCCGGGCCCCAAATTTACTTGCTTTTCCTTGAGCAAATCACCTACATTCTTAGCCCGCGTCCTAACTGTTATCGGAGTCCCGTATAGATTAAGGTGGGTCGGCGTTGCCCTATCAACTATGATTTTCTCACCGAGTACTTGATCTTTTAGAATTTGATTAGTGGGATGGCTAGTTTCAATATTATCTTCCGGATATACGGTCAAGCCAGCCTGCGTCGCAACACTTCTTGGAGTCTTGGCCGCACTGACAGTGTGAATTTGTTTTTCGCCGTCAACTATCGTTACTGGTCGTGCCTTATAAACATTAATTCTGAAGTCGTCTTCGTCAATATTTGAATCGGCAGCTGGCTCAACAACATCTCCTTGGTCAATCTTTACATCCGCTCTATCCAGAAATTCTTTTACGGTCTTTGCTCTCGTCGGAACCATTTGGCTTTTACCATCTATAGAGACGCGCACAACATGAGAGTCACTGGCGCCAATAGTCTGGCCATTAAGAGCTACATAACAAGCGAGAGACACAAAAAACATGGCTATAAATGTCACAACCGGTACTATGAATGGATGCTGATGAAACTTCTGTGACTTGCTAGAATTGACTAGCTTTTTAGCCCTGGGCTTCTTGTCTGGATTATTAGTGCCTGGACTAACTTTCTTTGAACGCCTAGATTTTGGGGGCGCGATATCAAAAATAGGTTTAGTTGGAGTTTTCTTCATAGATTAGAGATTTGCCGAAGAAATTTTTTGGTCACGTAGGCTACACATCTCCAGCAAAGCCACTACATTGTATCAGATACAGACAGTCGCTTCCAGGCGCTCAAACTATCCAAAACCGCTGACGTAGCGTTTGTTTTACTCAATCGATCAATACCTATCCACGCAATATCTGAAATCTCCCACTTCTGGCGCTCAACTTTGGGTTTCGCATTCAATACAACGTAGAAACTTTCATACCAAAAACTCAATCCATGCGTATGCGCCTTAACTGGGCCTAGATAGTTAAGTTCCGAGGGTTTGAGCTTTAGTTTGGTTTCTTCGTACAATTCCCTAATAGCCCCAGCTTCTTTTTCTTCGCCACTATGTAAACCGCCTCCCGGCAAATACCACTTGTCGTCCGCAAGCCATCCTCTTACTACAAGTATTTCATCCTCACATATAACCAATACTCTAGTCCTACGAGTAAACCTAAGATAGATAAACAGCATTGGCCAACATAACCAATAAGTTATAGTGCCAATTTTTTTCCAAATACGACTCATGCCAATTTCTTTATCGGTGCGAATGCTACATTTATTTTTTTGGTACCCTTGCCCTTGAAATAGATAGCAGCGTTGTCGCCTTCCACCTCCAGGACAGTACCATTTCCAAATATTTCGTGATGTATTGCATCGCCCTCAAACAATTCGGGCACATAACGAGGTTCATCACTTGCTTCCGGTTTTGAAGGATTTTGGTAAGTATCCGCGACAGGTGCATCAAAATACGAAACTGCGTTGTCGATTTGGAACTGGCCATCGATTTCACTCAAGAATCGAGATGGTGGATTATGCTGCATACCCCCGAATAATAATCGAGCTGAAGCATAGCAAAGGTAAAGCTCTTGTTTAGCACGGGTCATACCAACATAGCAAAGACGCCGTTCCTCTTCCATTTCACTTTGATCATACAAAGAACGTGAATGAGGCAAGATAGTTTCTTCCATACCGACCATAAAGACTATTGGGAACTCCAAACCTTTGGCGGCATGCAGTGTCATAAGGGTCACTACATCACCTTCGCTATTTCGATTCTCAATATCACTAACCAATGCCACTTCTTCCAAAAAACCATCCAGACCAATTTCTTGATATGCCTGAGCAACACTAATAAGTTCGCGAACATTTTCTACTCTAGACTCACCCTGAATACTACCGTCATTAATATAAGCAAGGTAGTCCGTGCGTCTTAATAAACTCTCTAACAGTGCCGGCACATGCGTACTATCCATAATTTCACGAAATTGAGTAACAATATCGGCAAGTTCGGCCAGACCTTTTTTAGCCTTTGTATTTAGAGATGGGTGCTCCGTAACCTGCTGAAGGCCCGTTAACAAGGTTAAGCCTTTTTCGCTATACCAGTCATAAAAACTTTCTAGTGACTTTGCACCAACTCCTCTGGTAGGTACATTAACAATCCTCTCGAAGCTAACCCTGTCTTGTGGTTGATAAATAAATCTAACATACGACAATATGTCTTTGATTTCTTTCCTATCATAAAAACGCTGTCCGCCAACAATTCTATATGGTATTCCAAAACGTATAAACGCCTCTTCAATTGAACGGCTTTGAGCATTAGTCCTATATAAGACCGCGAAGTCTTTGTAAGTTTGTGCTCGCATATCAACCTGACTTTTAATACGACGAACAACCATCTCACCCTCTGCTCGTTCATTGCCAACCTGAAGAATCGAAACCGGCTTACCTCTACCAAGTTTAGTCCACAATTGCTTATCGGACCGACTGGAGTTTTTTGTAATTATTGCGTGAGCGGCATCAAGTATTGATTCTGTGCTTCGATAATTTTGTTCTAGTTTAATTACAACTGTATCGGGATGATCCTTTTCAAATCTAAGAATATTACGAAAATCAGCACCCCTCCAGGAATAGATACTCTGCCAATCATCTCCAACGACAGCAATATTATTTGTCGGTGATGTAAGTAGTTTTATGAGTTTGTACTGAGCTGCGTTTGTATCTTGATACTCATCTATCATTATATATCTAAACTGCTGCTGCCATTTCTGAGCTATTTCTGGTTGAGATTGCATTAAATATACCGTTTTACTAATCAAGTCATCGAAATCTAGAGCGGCAGCATCCTTAAGTAGTTTTTCGTAATGCGGAAATATTTTGGCGGCAGTTTTTTGAATCGGACCACTAGCTAGTCCAGTGTATTCCGTGGGACTTATCATTTCATTTTTGGCATTACTGATTATCGAGCTTATCGTTCTAGGCGGGAAACTTTTCTCATCAATCATCAACGATTTGCAAACTTGCTTAATGGCAGTGAGTCGATCGCTCTCGTCAAAAATTACAAATGTACTGGGTACGCCAATGTATTGGCCGTCCTGCCTCAATAGTCGGACGCAAATACCATGAAATGTTCCCATATAGGGCATGAACGATCTATTGTCAGGATTTTCGCCAAGTAAAGTTGCAACACGCTGTCTCATTTCATTAGCAGCCTTATTGGTAAAGGTAACAGCTAAAATGTTATACGGAGTTGCCAAATTATTTGCAATTATGTAGGCAATCCTGTGAGTTAGTGTCTTTGTCTTACCACTGCCAGCACCAGCCTGAATCAGAAGCGGACCTTCAGTTGTTTCGACCGCTCGTTGTTGCTCTGGATTTAAGCCTTTGAGTAAATCTTGCACTAAGCTATTCTATCAGTAAACCACGTTAGAGTTTACTAAACGTTGCCACTACTTTTTCCATAACCTTCTGATCGTCAGCAGTATACCCTTTACCAGAAGTTCCATCGTTTTTTAGTAGTGTAGCATCCACGTAAGAAAGCACAAGGCCTGGCCAATCCTTGTTATCTAAGTTAACCACTCCGTCGAGTTCATGATAAGAAACCATGTTAGTGTAATCGACTACTAAACTTGTCCCAAACCCATTAGTTACTTTCGATAATATATCCACTTCATTAATAACGTACAAATTGTCTACCGTTTCGTCTTTGCTTCGGTAGTAATATTTACCATCCTTAACAATAAATCCCTTGGTATATCTGCTATCTGAGCCTTCATTTGTAACGTTCTTTTTTTGTCCTCTTAGTTCAATACTAAGTTGACTTTTTTTATCGTTAGTCTGGGGCTGACTAAATATTAGTAAGAATATATCCGAATTCGCTGGATCGGACTGCAAAGTAGTAGTACCCCAAGTTTTCGGGTAAGCGAATTTGAAGCCTAGATCCTTATTTTCATATACAACATAACCTTCTGGAACAACATATTTATCAGACTTCGCAGTGTCTTCCTTCTTTGATTCTGTTGGGGTTGCAACTACAATTGTTGATACTTTTGGTTGGGATTTCTTAATGAAGTCAAACGGCACTGGCAGGTCAATTAATTCTGCATCAGCAGCGGCACCAACACCAATAACAGCTAATAAGAGTACCACTAAAATAACTAGGACTGTGCGTTTATTACGCTTACGATTTGGCGTCCTGACTTTAATGAAATATTTCTTGCTCTCTACTAGTTTTCGTATTTTTTCTTCGTCTTGTAGGGGTTCATCTTCCTTCTTTTTCTTTTTTGGTTTATCATCGCTTTCACCTATTTCGGCGCTATCATTCGTGTCGTTATCCTCGGAAGGTTTTTTATCTTGATCATTCCCAGAAGAATCATGATCCGGCTCTATATCTTCATGTATTGGTTTTATATTGCTCTTGCTGGATTTTCTTAGTTCTTCGCCTGCTTTTTCAGAACTGTCCTCACTATCAGCAATTGAGGACTCTTCATTAACCATTGGATCCTTCATCATGGTTTTGTGGGATACAATTATAGGTTTACCAGATGCGTCAGGTGGAGTGCTACCGGGTTTTGAGACGTCAAATACTTGCTTATCAGATTCACTCGCCATGCGAATCGTCTCCATGTAACTGCCTATAAGCAGCATCAACAATCCCTGAAAACTTGTGGTAGTTCAGGCTGGCACTACCAACCAACACTCCATCACAACCCTCAATCTCCAGGTAGCCGCCTACAATCTGGTTATCAACACTGCCTCCGTACAAAATACGCGTAGCTTTACTCGTTTTTTCGCCATAAAGTTCAGCTATCTGGTGACGTATGAAGTCCATTGCCCTCTTTACTTCATCGGGCTTGGCTAATTCACCCTCAAAAGTACTGATGGCCCAGACAGGTTCATAGGCAATTACCATATTTTGAACTTCTTGGGCTGTCAAATTAGATAATGCACTGACTACTTGGTCATGCAATACTTGTTTTGTCTCGCCCGCTTTGCGCTCATTACTAGTTTCACCTACACAAAGAATCGGAGTAATATCATTCCTAACTGACGACGCTACCTTATCCCTCACCAACTCAAGATCCTCATGGAAATATATTCGCCTCTCAGAGTGACCAATAATTACATAATGCACAAGGTCTTGAAGCATAGTAAAACTAACTTCACCCGTATAAGCACCCTCGTCTTTGCAATAAGCGTTCTGAGCTGCAAGTCTAAACTTTCTTCGATCAATTTGTACCGATAATGGCTGGAGAGCAAGCATGCTCGGCGCCAAAACAACCTCGATATTGCGATGTATTTTTACTCTTTCTTGTAAACGATGGAGAAGTAGACTCGCTTGTCCCGCGTTTAGATGCATTTTCCAGTTGGCAACTATGAGAGTTCTTTTATTCATAATGTTTACGCTTATTTCCCCTATTGTATCATCTTAGATACTTAATAATGATTCAACTCCCGGTAATTTCTTACCACTCATAAGCTCCATACTGGCACCGCCACCAGTTGAGACATGATCAAAACATCCTACAAGATTACGATCTTCTATGTATCCAACCGTATCGCCGCCTCCTAAAACTGAATATGGTTTATGCCCAAACTCTCCGACTAGAGCATCAACTATTGTTTCGGTACCATGCGCAAAAGGACCTATTGGGCCTTGCAAACCTTTCGTCTCAGTCACACCCATAGCCCCATTCCACACTACGGTTTCGGCTAACTGCATACCACCTGCAATGAACGCTCCAGAAAATGGGCCAATATCAAGAATTAGTTCATCGGATTGAACGTAAGCCGACTCACGAGGTGGACGCTTGGGATAATTCTCAACACTAGCAATAACATGCGCATCCCAGTCAACAATCCTGGTCTTAGCTGCTTTATCGAGCGAAGTTGCAACTACACCATCTTGGGGTATGTATAGTACGAACTTTTGTTTTTTGGCCTTTTTTTTGGCTTTGTTAATTATTTCTTTAGCTAAGGGCACATCTTTTGGCTCAGCTAAACTCTTGCCAATCTTAATACCTTCAGCTAATAAAAATGTGTTTGCCATAGCGCCGCCGATTGCTACAAAGTCAGCAATATCTATAAAACGATTCAGGATGTCGATCTTGTCAGAAATTTTAGCTCCGCCTACTATTGCCATCAATGGTCTTTTGGGCTGCTCCATGGTTTCTGTGATAACTGAGACTTCTCTCTCTAGCAATAAACCAGCAACACTAGGCAGGAATTTCGTAATTGCTTCCGTACTGGCGTGAGCTCTGTGAACAACACCAAATCCATCCTGCACAAACACATCAGCTAAGCTTGCCAATTGTTCGGCAAAATCTTTTGAGTTTTCTTCCTCGCCAGGATGAAACCTTAAATTTTCTAGTAGTAATATCTGGCCGTTTTTCAGCCGCTTAGCATTATCTGAGGCTTTATCGCCAACACAATCACTTACAAAATTAACATCTTTTTTAAGCAGTTCGCTTAGTCGTTTTGCGACGGGTTGAAGTGAGTATTGAGAATCTGGCTTTCCTTCTGGTCTTCCAAGATGTGAGCAAATTATAACCGCTTTGGCTTTCTTTAATAGTAACTCGATGGTGGGCAATGATTGCTTAATACGATAGTCGTCGGTTATCTCGCCGTTCTTGATTGGTACGTTGTAATCAGCCCTAAGTAAAACTATCTTGTTTGCTAAGTCATAGTTAGAAATAGTTTTTTTGTTAAAGCCCACCAAATTACTCCTAGTCACAAACCTACTCAATTATTCTCACTTTTATTGTATCAGTGGCCCCTACGTAGCCAGGGTAGCGCCCACTTGCTGTAACAACCACGTCTCCTTTTTCAAAAACTTTATTCTTACTTAACCAACTTATCATCTTTGATGCAGCTAGTTTGTGGTCGGGGCGTACATAGCTTTTAATGCCAAAAACTATAGAGAGCTGATTTGCTACTCTAGTGTTTGAGGTAACCGCAATAACTGAAACATCAGGTCTATAAGAAACTATCTGTATAGCTGTTGCGCCAGACTTAGTCTCGGCTATTATTGCAGCAGCTTTCAACTTCTTTGCCATTGCAATAATGGAGTGGCATATTATGGATTGCTTAGTATCTTCCCTTTGGGTTTCATTAAAGGTTACCTGAATTGGTGAATTATCTTCGGCATATCTAATTATTCTCTTCATCATCCTAACTGCATCGACTGGATATTTTCCGCTCGCAGTCTCATCGCTCAACATTACGCAATCAGCCCCGAGTAGAGTAGCAGTCGCAACATCAGACACCTCGGCACGGGTAGGTTCTGGTGAATCAGTCATACTAGCCATCATATGAGTAGCGACAATAGTCGGTGTAGCATATCTTTGTCCTAAACCGATAATTCTCCGCTGTAAAATTGGTACAGATTCATGGAGTGTTTCTATTGCAAGATCACCTCTTGCAACCATCACAACGTCCGCTTCCTGTACTATATCTTCGATATTTTCTGCAGCTGTCTTGGTTTCTACCTTGGCTATTATCTTGGCTGTACTCCCCAAGGTGCGTAAACGCTTTCGTAACCATAGCAAATCATTCGTCGTCTGTACAAAACTGAGCGCAACGTAATCAATATCTTGAGTAGATCCAAATGCTATATCTTTTTTGTCTTTTTCGGTTACAATATCACCCTCAAAATCAGTATCTGGTAAATTAATCCCTTTACGCTTTACCAAAATTCCTTGATTCTCGGCGCGAACATAGACAATTCCATCAGCAACACTAGTAACTACGGTTCGAACTTTTCCGTCGTACAAGTAAATTCGTTCTCCACGTTTAACTTTTTTACTAAGATCATACTGAGTTGGCAATATACCACTTCGACTAAAATCTGCTTGGTATTTAAATGATAGACTCTGGCCTTCTTGTACGGTTACTACACCATCAAAATCGCCAAGCCTAATCTTTGGTCCCTGCAGATCTTGGATAATCGCAACAGGTTTGCCGTATTCTTTTGACGCCTTTCTTATCCATTTTATTTGGCGTTCGCGTTCTTCATATGTTCCATGGCTAAAATTTAGCCTTATACCGTTTGCGCCTGCTTTTATGAGTGCAAGTATCGATTCATAACTATCCGAAGACGGACCTACTGTAGCAATAATTTTTACTCTTTTAAATTTAGATACGTGCTTGTTAGGAGCTAACTTTGTAGAATTCATCTTGTCTCAATCTGTATTTAGATTATTTATTCCTTACTTAATTAAATGATGATTTTGAGTACGATTAACTATCTTCCGATACGTTCTTCTGTATTTTTTATATCTATCGTGGTCTTAACAATTGTGTCGGGTGCTAAGGAAATACTATCAATACCAGTCTCGACCAAGAATCTCGCAAATTCAGGATAATCAGATGGTGCTTGGCCACAAAGACCAATTTTGACATGCTTTTCTTTGGCAACTTTTACTACGTGCTTAATTAGATCTTTTACTGCTTCGTTATTTTCGTCATAAACATGAGCTACAGTATGATTATCTCTATCAACACCTAGGGTTAGTTGCGTGAGATCATTTGAACCGATCGAGAATCCATCGAATAGGTCGGCAAACTTTTCTGCCAAAATAACATTAGATGGAATTTCAATCATAACGTAAGCTTCAAATCCATTCTCGCCACGGCGCAAGCCATTTTCAGCCATTATATCTAGGACCTTTTGGGCTTCGTTGAGATCACGACAAAACGGCACCATAGCCTTTATGTTAACTATTCCCATTTCGTCACGCACCTTCTTAATCGCCCGACACTCTAATTCAAAGGCTGCTTTATAAGCATCACTGTAATATCGACTAGCCCCTCGCCACCCTATCATTGGATTATTTTCAATTGGTTCAAATTGCTTGCCACCAATAAGGTTTGCATATTCATTAGTTTTAAAATCGCTAAATCTAATAATTACATCGTTTGGGAAAAATGCCGCCCCAATAATACCGACACCTTCAGCGAGTTTATCGACAAAGTATTGGGCCTTATCTTCATAGCCCTGCGTTATTTTTTTAATCTCAGAACGTACAGCTTTATCTTTTACTTGATCAAAATGTAATAGAGCAAGAGGATGAATTTTTATGTGTGAATCTATAATGAACTCTTCGCGAGCCAAGCCTACACCATCATTTGGTATTAGTGAGTATGTGAAAGCATGATCTGGAGAGCCAATATTCATCATTATCTTGGTTTTGGGTCGAACAAGATCCTTTACATCTGTGCGATCAACTTCGTAATGTAAGATTCCCTCATAAACCGAACCCTCATCACCGCCACCACCACAACTTACTGTTATTTCTTGTCCATCATGAATAATCTCAGAGGCATTTCCTGTGCCGACCACACAAGGTATACCCAGTTCCCTTGAGACAATTGCTGCATGACAAGTTCGTCCACCCTTATCGGTCACAATAGCACTAGCAATTTTCATAATCGGCACCCAGTCCGGATCTGTCATTTCCGTAACTAAGACATCACCTTCCTTAAAGTCATCGATGTCTTTTACGCTCATAATCTTATTGGTTTTTCCGGCTCCGATTTTATTACCTACACTTGTACCCTTAACAATTACATTTCCCTCTTGGGCTAGTCGATACTCTTCGATAATGTTTTCATCGCGACGTGATTGCACAGTCTCAGCCCTTGCCTGAACTATATATAATTGACCATCGTCTTCATCAAGAGCCCACTCTATATCCATAGGATGGCCATAATGCTGCTCAATTAAGATACCCCAGTCAGCTAGTGTTCTTACTTGATCATCATTTATTGAAAATCGATTTTGATCATGAACCGTTACGGCAATATTCTTAGTACGATTTCCTGATGCTGGGATCATTTTCATTTTCTTCGTGCCAAGATGATGTTTTAGGATTGCCCTAGTTGGCTTAAAAACGATGAACTCATCAGGGCTTACGTGACCTTGTACTATATTCTCACCAAGTCCATATATAGAACTAACAACAACGGCATTTTTAAATCCTGATTCTGTATCAATCGTAAACATAACACCAGCACATTCGGAGCGTACTGCAACCATCTGCTGAATGCCAACTGATAAAGCAACTTTCATATGATCAAAACCATTTGTAACCCTATAAACAATCGCACGATCAGTAAATAAAGATGCGATACATTCTTTTACCGAAGCCAAAACCTCTTGCTCGCCCTTAATATTTAAGAAAGTAGCTTGTTGTCCAGCAAATGAAGCATCTGGCAGATCCTCAGCTGTAGCTGATGAACGAATTGCAACAACCATATCGCCATCGTGACCACACTTTCTACAAAGTTCTTTATATCCAAGTTTTATCTCTTCCTCGAAATCATGTGGCAACCGTGCATTAACAATAAGCTCCCTAATTGCGGCACCCCTTACAGAAAGGTCATGAACATTATTTACATCAAGTCCAATCAATCTTTCGCTAATCTGCTGACTTAGGCCGGCCTGTTCTAGAAAATACCGATAAGCATCGGCAGTGGTAGCAACGCCATTTGGTAAGTTTACGCCCCGTGGTCGAAGATGATGATACATCTCACCTAGCGAAGCGTTTTTCCCACCCACTTGCGGTATATCATTTATTGATAATTCTTCAAAAAACTTTAAATATCTGTACATTTTCGCACCCTTTTTTAACTATATTCACTTTAGATGATACCACTTAACACATCATTATGCTCGTGTTTATTTACACGAATTCGCCCAGATTAAAAATGTTATAATCGAACTATGCAATATGAGAAAATAAACAAAATTAAATCATGGCTTGGAACCGGTTCAATTAACTTTTTTGGGCCACCATTTTCTGGTAAAGACACTCAGGCAAAACGAATTGCAGAAATGATTGATGGGGTTGTCGTTTCAGGTGGAGACATATTGCGACACGCGAAAGATAATATTGAAGTGCAAAATATCATGGCCAATGGCGGAATTATTCCATCAGATTTGTTTTTAAGCATTATTCCTCCGTTTTTCTCGCATGATGATATTAACGATAAGCCGTTATTACTTAGTTCTGTAGGCAGACTAATGGAAGAAGTTCCTACTGTCATTAAGGCCACCAATGACTCTGGTCACGAAATTAAGGCTGTTATAGTTCTTGAACTCACAGATAAAGACGTTTGGCGTCACTATGAAATTTCACAAAGCCTAAATGACCGCGGTCAGCGTGCAGACGATACAAAAAATGCACTCAAAAAACGACTAACTGAATATAATAAAACCAAACCCGTCATTGATTATTATCGCTCCATGAGCTTAGTGCTAGATATAGATGACACTAAGGATACTGATGATGTAACTGTGGAAATTATAGATGCACTTTATAGTTTCGCAACCCAAAGCTAAGCATTTGGTGGTGTTGTATCAATATTAGAATCTGTCCTCTTCAATGCAGTACCATCTTCATTGAGATCATACATAATTATAGTCCCAAACATCATTTCCAAATCAGTAACCTGATTTTCACTTAGTTTTTCAATATATTTAATTAATGCTCTAATGCTATTACCATGAGCAACAATCAAGACATTCTTGCCCTCATTGATTAGTGGCAATACTCTGTCTACATAGAAAGGAACTACTCTTTCATATACCATCTTTAGAGTTTCACCTCCAGGAATTGAAACATCCCAGCCACGACGAACCGCATTAAACTGCTCTTCGCCCAAAAGATCACGCATTTCCCATTTATTTTTACCAGTATATTCACCATAATCACGCTCGTTAATTGCTGATGTTCTTTCAAGTGGCACATCAAATTGCTGTGCAGTGTTAAGCATTCCCTCTAGTGTTTCTAGTGTTCTAATTTGCTCGGAACAAAACGCCCTATCGATGTCTATACCCAAGTCTGCGAGCGCCACTCCGAACATGCCAGCCTCACGAAATCCTTTTTCACTCAAATGCACATCAGTAATTCCCGACCACTTACCCGATGCATTCCACTCACTTTCTGCATGCCTGACAAGCAACAGCTTACCCGTGGATTTTTGCGGTGCCTTAACCTTGTTTTTTACGTCACCATACCAAAACTTAATCACGTTTTCAGTAGTAGTGTTATTAATTCTAAGAACTGCTTCAATACTGTTGTAGGCATTATGCGGAGTAATAATTACGTTGGGCATTTTGTGCAATGCAAGTAGTTCTACGCTGTGCTGCATTAGCGGAAGCGACTTTTTGCCTGAGCGTAATAGCGCCATTTCTTCTTCTGAATGTAATAGCTGTTCACCTTCAAGTACATCAAGAGCCGCACCAGCAATTCTCTTTTCTTTTAGAGCTTCGGCAAGTGCTCGAGTATCGACCAATTCGCCGCGCGCAGTATTAACTATTAGCGCTGTGGGCTTCATGAACCTCAGATTGTCTTCATTGATTAGATGCTTATTGTTACCAAAATACGGTGCATGAATTGTTACATAATCGCTCTGCGATAACAGTTCTTCTAAACTTACATAATGAAATCCCATCTTATCCGCAAGTTCTTTATTAGGATAAGGGTCATAGGCCATAATATTCATTTGAAATCCTTTTGCAATCGAAATACTATGCTGACCAATACGTCCTGCACCAACTACCCCAATAGTTTTACCTACCAAATCAGTACCCATTAACTCTACAGCGTCTAGCTCATTATCAAAGCTACCTAGAGTTTTTGGTAGCTTCCTAGCAAGCGCTAGTAACAACGTGAAGGCATATTCGGCTACGGTTGATTCACCATAAGTTGGGACATTAACGACGGTGATCTGACGTGCTTCTGCTGCTTCTAAATCAACATTATTAAATCCTGTTGAGCGACAAGCGATTAACCGTAGTCTAGGTAATGCATTAATTATTTCAGCCGTCACCGTACTTGAGACGAATACTGAGATTACTTCTGTGTCAACGTTTAAATTATCTTTTGATATTGATTCCTCAACGAATTCCCAGTGGTGGTCCGTGCCACTCATACCATCTGAAAGTTGCTGTTTATCTAAATCAGTGACGTCATAAAAATAGATTAGTGCCATAACTCGATGCTATTATGGCACAAACATAAGCAATATGAGAATATAATTATATGGAAATCAAACAAATAATCGGAAGGCAAATACTAGATTCGCGTGGCAATCCAACGATCGAAGCTGACGTATGGCTAAATAACGGCGTATTCGGTCGAGCAGCTGTGCCATCTGGCGCCTCAACTGGGTCTCACGAAGCGCATGAGTTACGCGACAATGGTAGCTCTTACCACGGTCAGAGCGTACAAAAGGCCGTGTCTAACATACATGAGATTATCGGTCCATCCTTGATAAATATTCGAGCTGACGACCAATTTTTAATAGATCAAACGATGATTGATCTGGATGGTACTCCTAATAAATCTAAGTTGGGTGCCAATGCCATTCTTGCCGTATCACTTGCATGTGCTCACGCCGCCGCAAAGTCTCGTGGCATACTTCTTTATGCTCACATTTCCGATATAGCTGGCAACCCAATCAAAACCCTACCAATGCCTATGATGAATGTATTAAACGGCGGCAAGCATGCCGCAAATTCAACAGACATACAAGAAAGCATGCTCATCCCGATTGGCGCTAAATCATTTAATGAAGCAATACAAATGGGTGCAGAAATATTTCAATGCCTTAAAAAAATACTTGTCAAACATGGCTACTCAACAACGGTTGGGGACGAGGGTGGGTTTGCGCCAAATGTAAAAGCTGGTAATTCTGAAGCATTCGAGTTGTTGTCAGATGCTGTAAAAGATTCAAACTACGTATTGGGTACTGACGTAGCCTTCGGACTAGACGTTGCGTCGACTGAACTATTTAGAGATGGCGTTTATAAATTTGCAACCGAAAATCAAGACTTCACTCCTCACGACCTAATAAAATGGTACCAGGGAATTATTAAAAAATACCCTATCATATCCATTGAAGATGGTTTGGCTGAGGATGATTGGGAAAATTGGAAAACATTAAGACAAGAACTACCCGACACACAGCTGGTCGGAGATGATCTACTTGTAACGAATTCTGAACGATTACAACGCGCAATTGATACTAATGCTGGAAATGCAATTCTTATTAAACCAAACCAAGTTGGAACCCTTACTGAGACAATTCGCACCATACAGCTTGCGAAGAAAAATAACTGGAATACTATCATTTCTCATCGTTCTGGTGAAACCGAAGATGTTACTATTGCACACATAGCCATTGGTACGGGTGCCGGTCAAATTAAAACAGGTAGCTTATCAAGAAGCGAAAGAACGGCTAAACATAACGAGATATTAAGAATTGAATCCATAGACCATGGATTAGAATTTTCGAATCCATTTTTAGATTACAACAAAAAAGCACTGAGTAATGAATGACAAAATCCAAAATTAAGCCCTACCAAACAAAAATCATCGTTTTCATTCTATTAATCTTAGCCGTAATAAGCATAACTATAATATATGGGCTAGCCTCAAGAAATAGCTCAATCAAAATCAATTCAGTAGAGTTATATGCAACTGATTTTGGTAAAATTACAGGCCATAAAACTGAGAAGTTTTGTAGTTACACGGCAAGCAAAAATGATAAATTCTGTTCTACCATACCGATAGTAAAAGTTACATATAGTACAACCATTAGTCCCGTTGCTGCCGGCCACGACTGGCGCGAAGTGGCATCGCCATTTGATATTTTTGCACGTAATGAATCCGGTAAGCTAGTTTGTGCTATCCGAGAAGACAGCGCGACAAGTAATACAACCATCACCTTCTTCGTCCGCCCCATCGATACGCCCGATATTGCATGTGCTAAGGTTTAAGTATTATTGAAGGGGAATCGACTTGCATTCTGCGAGCCCGAAACTTCCACTATGAAAACAAGTTTTCAAGTGAAGGAGTCCTTGCGAACTGCCACAAGCAGTTCGCAACCTATCGCGGCAATAGTAATTCATATCCTGTGATCAAGAAAAATACCCCTCAAAAAGAGGGGCACTTTTCTTGGTGACCTCTAAGGGATTTACCTGGAAACAAATTCAGCCCGCAATTAAGCAGCTTAATCAGTTGTTAGAAGAGGCAGGCCTTGGTGATGAGTAGACGAAACAAGCGCCAAAACGATAGTCACGCATTCATAATACTGCTATTGCTTGGAGCAGTTTATTACACAAATCAAGAATTAATCGATTACGTAACTTCAAAACTGCTCATCATTATATTCGCATTAATTACCTTGGTTTTAGTTGCCAAATCATATCAATACTTTAGATCCTCACTTGTGAGGCTACGGATGTCAGAGATCGATCATATGAGCGGTATAGAGTTTGAGTATTACATGGTTGGGTTGCTACGAAAACTAGGCTACAAGCACGTTAGGATGACCGAGAAATATGATCTTGGTATAGATATTATTGCTGATAAGGATGGCTTAACTTGGGGTATTCAGACAAAGAGACATAAGAGCATAGTGAAAGCTGTGGCAGTCAGGCAGGCGTATACCGCACTCACGTATTATGGATGCGACCGAGCCATGGTTATATCAAACAGCACATACAGCAACCCCGCCCGAATCTTAGCCAACAAAACACATACTGTTTTGATTGATCGTCATCAACTTGCAACATGGATGAAACAGAGGTGATATACTAATGTCTATGAACGGATACGAACCAACACCTGAAGATATTCAAGTAGTTCTGAAGCACCTACGTACCATCAAGCCTGATGCCACCGAAGAAGACGCGACCAATCTGTTACTCAAATATAAAATGGATACACGTGAACAGGCCACGACAACGAGTCATGAAGACTTGCTGAAAGAATTAGATCGACTGATTGAAGAGATGTACGGCGAAAACTAGAACGGCAAAACGTCCGAAGATTTCAGCTTCAAGACTTTCAGGACCTTTTCTAGCATTTTCAAAGATGGCACAGACTCACCACGCTCAAGCTTCGCATAGTATGTAACGTCGGTGCCTACTTTTTCGGCAACCTCAAGCTGAGTCAAACCAACAGCCTTCCGAGCTTTCAGTAGACCAGACTTAAGCGATGCTTTTACTTCTTTCTCACTCATATACGTAAGTATACAGCAAACCACCCCTTACATCTTATTCGTGATGCACAATTGACCATTCAATAATTCAAAGGAGAACAACTCATTAATTAGTATGCGCTTTTCAGTGTATGAACTCTTTAGGTAGAGCTTCTTAAGCGCGTGTCTTGAGGCTTGCCCAAATGGCTCACTAGTCTCAGATCTGTAGCTTTCGATTTGAGTAACCTTCTTTTGCAACCTTTTGATTCGCTGGTTGTAATAGGTTACTTTTTCTTCATACATATCCTCGTCAATAACATCGGCAAGTTTATCGTCATATAAGTTATCCGACATTACTTGTAGACGCTTTACCTGGGCACGTTGTAGCTTTAGTATCTTTTCTATGTCACCGTCGGCAAATGGCCGTTTTCTGTCAAGCAGCATCTTCCTGAGTTTGCGAAACTTCTCGTAGTTCTCATCTTTTAAGTTGTCTATGCGTTGCAAAACCGCATCCTCTACACGATCTTGCCTGAGAAAACTATACTGCTTGCAATCAACGAGCATGCGATTACAGGAACCGTAATATCTACCTTTCTGTTTTGTCCAGCTAACCATCCTATTACAGATAGAACACCTCATAAACCCCTTAAATAGCGGGTTGTGCTTCCTCAAGGGCCTATTTGCTCCTCGACTTAGCTTGTTCTGTACTGCCTCAAATAAATCTTCGTCAACTATTGGTTCGTGCGCCCCTTGGTAAAGCTTACTGTTAAAACGAATCACGCCCATGTAGTATGGGTTTCTCAGAATCTTGTGCACCGCGCTCTGGCCAAATGGTTTACTCTTGGTGTTAACCAACCCACATTCAGCCAACTCGACCGTTATTTTTCGTACACACTGTCCCGGCTCCATAAATAACCGAAAAGCCCTCTCTATCATGAACGCCGTGTCTTCATTAATTACATGTATGGTTCTGCCGTGTTGCCTGGCATTTTTGTAACCTGCCGGTGGCTGCGAGGGCATCCAGCCCTGGGCAAGCTTTTCATCCCAGCCCTTCATAGCCTCTTCGCGCAGGTTGTCGGTGTACTTCTTGGCGATTGCTAGGTAGATATTCCACATCATCTTGGCGTCAGACTTTGCATTCTTGTGTATTATCAGACCTTCCTTCACCATGTGCAGGCGCCTATCCTCGTCCGCTTCTAGCCAATCGTCAACAATGACAGCATCACGGAAATTACGTGTGAGGCGATCTGTCTTCTCTACGATAAGATGGTTTATCTTTTTTGCTCCTATATACTCAAGTAGTTCTCCAAAAATCTTGCGTTCCTGGTTCTTTGAAGCCGTTTCGGAAATCCTAAACTCTTTGACGAACTTCAAGTCGTTCATCTCACAATAGTTTTTTATGAGCTTCGACTGCGCATCTAGCGAGTAGCCATCCTCCTGTGCTCGACTAGATACCCTTGCCAACGTTACTGACTTATTACTTTTCATAGGTTGTACCTCCTTTAGCTTATATAGATATTCTTTCACTTCTTTGTGCAGGTGTTGGCTACCTGTGGATAAACAGATAGAATGTAGGTAGCCATAGCATTAGTGGATAGGGAGAATGCAGTGCAGATATTCGCATCAGTATCGCTATTTACAAGAATATTTGGGGACAGCCCTACTGCTATAGTCGTGAATACAATAGTGCTCGCAACGCTTGCTTATGTACTCTGGCGTTATCTACTATCGCCGCTTTCCAACTTATTACAGAATTTCTTAGAGTTATTTCGCAAGCGTGAGCTAGAGTGCTTAGAGATAACTCCGCCCGTAAATAACGATGTTGACCCCGAACACACCCAAAGTTTTCTGAATGTAATCCTAGGTCAACATCAAAGACAGAGGCTATCGCTCGAGATTGTCAGCGACAAGAAGAATGGCATACGCTACCAGATTGTAGCCGAGGCTTACGCCATAAATAACATCAAGAGGCAGATAAGTGCTTATCTGCCAGACGTTAAAGTAAAGAAGTCCAGAGGGGTCAAGGTAAAAACGGGTTCAATTATTCACACCTTCAAACAGCAGCGACACTTCGCATTTCCGCTAAAGACCTATGTTACCAATCAAAACTCAGATCCAATTGCGTTTATAGCCGGAGCTTTGACACGACTGGATGAAAAAGATCAATTAACGATGCAGTTCGTAGTACGGCCGTACAGTTCACGACAAGCAAGCAGCATCTACAACAGGATCCTAAAAAATGGACGAACCCACATAGGCGGTGGTTTGGGATACTACATAAAAGCCTACGCATGGGTGTGGCTACCATCAGTACTGATCGCGTATTTGTTTAGAAACTGGGCATTTGGCCTAGTCGCAGCAGTATTTATATGGGTTGTGGGTACCTTTTCGGGAGAGAAAGAAGCAGAAAGACCACTCACCATTACCGAAGAGAAAGTCTATGAAGATGTTATTGCCAAGCTGGACCAACCTCTAGCGAGGGTAGCTATGCGCCTGAGTGTGGACTCGTCACAGCATAAATTTGAACTCTTGGATGGATTTCGAAACTCTCTGAAGACCCTTGATAGACCCGGCTTCCAATCACTTAATCTATCGCGACAGATACCAGGCAAACGCTGGCAAGCGTTCTTAGCAAAGTTATATCGAGAAAGATTATCATCGGTGTTTAGTCGCAACTCACTCATCCTGGGCAGTTCCGAACTGGCTAGTTTGTATCACTTCCCATATGGAGCGGTAAAGACTGAGGGCATGGTTCGTTCACACAGTCGGATCTTGCCAGCACCCCTTAGCCTCAAAAGTAATCCAAAGCTAGATATTGAAATCGGTGTAAACAAGTACCAGGGTGAAGAGACACCAATCGGCCTTACTACTACTGAACGTGAACGACACATGTACGTTATCGGTGGTACCGGCAGTGGTAAAACTACCATGCTTAAGTATCAGATCGTTCAAGACATTCGTAATGGTAAGGGCGTAGCTGTTGTTGATCCGCATGGAGACCTTGCTGAAGAACTACTAGAATTTGTACCAAAGGATCGAAAGAAAGATCTTATATATTTAAACCCCGATGACCTTGATCATCCAATTGGCGTAAATTTGCTTGAGCTGCCAAAGGGATTAATCGGCAACGATCTACTGCGGGAAAAAGATCGAGTTACCGAGTCGGTCATTTCGGTTATGCGCAAGGTATTCTCAGACGATGACAGCGGCGGCCACCGCATTGAATATGTTCTACGTAATACGATACACACAGCGTTCACTACAGAGAATCCGACACTGTTCACAATCTTTAGACTGCTAAACGACGGCAAGTACGCCAAAAGTGTTATCAAGAATCTAGATGATCAAGACCTAAAAGCATTTTGGAAAAACGAGCTCGGTAAGGCTGGCAGCATGCAGAAGGTTAAGATGTCCGCCGGTATTACTGCTAAGATTGGTCGATTCCTGTTTTCGGCCAGTGCCAGAGCAATGCTCGAAAAAGAACAATCAGATATTGATTTCACAGAAGTGTTAGACGGCAAAATACTAATCTGCAACTTCTCTAAAGGTAAGCTGGGTGAAGACACCTCGTCACTCTTTGGCACAACCATACTGGCCAAGCTACAGCTGGCCGCACTCAAACGCTCAGAGAAAAAGCAGTCAGATCGCAAGCCATTCTATCTATACGTGGATGAGTTCCAGAACTTTGCTACCATGTCATTCACGCAGATGCTCAGCGAGGCTCGGAAATATAAGCTGTACTTAACCATGGCCGAACAGAGCACGCAGCAACAAGCCGACCAAAAGATGATTGAGGTTATCCTGGCAAACGTTGGTACAATTGTTGTCTTCAGAACTGGCAGCCCACGTGATGAAGAGCTGATGTTGCCAAGATTTGAACCGTATATCGAAAAAGGTGAAATGAGCAATCTCCCGGCTTATAGCTTCTACTGCCGCATATCCGGCAAGAAAACCAACGAGCCTATGAGTGGTGAGACTGTAGTTGTGTAGACACTACCAATATTCACAGGGCGCACTAAGCATTATCTTGTGTTAGATCATCAAAATGTTTCCTCAGAGATTCATCAACTACGTAAACGTAGCAGCCTTTTTGGCCGCGAGTCATTAGTGTGCGGTAAGTATTTTTGATAATTGAATCGAGTCTCATATGCGTAGTTTCTTTGTCTTGTTCGATCAGCTTGCGCCATCCTGATATTGATCTGTCGGTAGTTGCACGCTCTTCAGGATGCGTGATAATCTCACCATTACGGAAAGAAATATCAGGGCCAATTATTACACCCACATAGTCAAGCTCTAAGCCTTGAGTAGTATGGATACAGCCGACTTCATTAACGGATTCCGGATGAATAATCCAGGCTTGACCCTGTGACTTTAGATTCCACGTAGCTTCAAAGTCGCCGATTACAATATCCTTGAGTCCTGGATCTTTCGCGCTAATCCAATTCCAGCAATAGCCCGCTAATAGACGCGATTTGTTCTTTACTTTGTTCTTCTCTTTTATTGCATCGAACAATTCTTGAGGATTATCAAAGATTCTAAAGTCGTATTCACTGGTATCTAAAGTCTCATTTGCGGTTTTTCTAATTTGTAGAATGTTATCCAGCCATGCAAGATATCCGTCAGATCCGTTACATCTGAATTGCGACTCCAGCGCTAACTCGTGTACTTCAGAACGAAGATGATTCGTCCAAAACTTAATTTCATCCTTGTCTCCGATATCTTTTAAGGTCACTTTTTGATCTTCATCCACAAAGAATATGCTCAACTTCGAAGCATTAATAATTTCTTTGATTTGATTTTCACCTTGATTTTGAAAGAGGCCAGACTTCTCGTTTAGTCGATGAGCTTCGTCGACTATAAGTACGTCGAACGTGTCCTCGTCCGATTTCGTGAATGAGCCAGAGCTGCTAAACAGGTTAGAAATTCGCGACTTGGTCATGGATCCGGTTAGTTTTGCTTGATAAACCTCCCTCGGAGCTGAGTTTCTGGTCACGTATTGTGCAACCATTTCCTCTTTCGTTAGTTGGACCAAGAGATTTATTGCCAATACGGATTTACCAGTGCCTGGGCCACCCTCAACAATCAATGTTCTGGTTTTGCCGTCGGATTGGCATTGTCTTGCAAGTTTTAGTGCGGTTTCGTAGGCTACTTTTTGATCATCAATCATTACAAACTCTTCGTTGCCTTGAAGCATTGAACTTAGCTCATCTGATAAAACCTTCGAAGGACGAATTTTGCCGTGATCAATCCGGTACATAATTTGCTTATCGTCCCCATACTTCACATGATCTTTGATAAAATCACGGAGTTTTAGCGCATCTGGCTTTAGGAATACAGGTGCTTTTGAAGTGTAGTTTTCATAGAAACCGTTAGTAATTACATCATCCATGTCATAGTTGTGAAGGTACGCGCATGGCACAAGCTCAATTGATTCTTCTTGAACCGTTTGATTAAAATCCTCGAGTAAGCATTTGTATGACCACGCTTGATATGAGGGGTGTGCGGTTTCGGTTAGCCCATGTTTAAATCGTGTCACCACAACACCGTCTTTGTCTGTTATTTCAGCTTCCTGCCACTGTTTAAGCTCTATGAGAACTGCGGTTTCTTTTGATTGAGCATTGAGCCCCGAGACAATAAAATCAATTCTCTTTGATGATTGCGGGATGTGGTATTCAATCGCAATGCCCGCGTTACTGGGTATTGATTCGTCCTGCAAGACTCGGTCCATATACTGGAGTGAATTAACCCACGACAGAACTTCAGAATCGCCCGTACTGTGTCCTGTAGCTCTTTTATACTCACGTAAGATAATATTCCCAATGTCGTTGGACATTACGTCGTTACTAAAATCTTGCTTGGTCGACGAATAAACTATCATTCCTTTTCGAGCTCCGTGTACTTCTTGTGATTGCCCTTGGACTTTTCGACGCTGTATTTAACTTCATTCTTTGTCATCTTTTTGTTGAATATTTGCTCGAGGTCAATGTCCAGGTCATGCGCAATCAACAGTATCCAGTACAGGGTATCAGCCAGCTCCTCTCCAACATCGTTTTTGTTTGACGTTAGATACTTATCAATTTCTTCTGGGCTTTTCCATTGAAAATGTTCGAGCACTTCCGCTGCCTCTAGTACGAGCGAAAGGGCGAGATCCTTCGGGTTGTGGAATTGTTTCCAGTCCCTGGCATCTCGGAATTTGACAATACGATCTTGCAGTTTCTTGAGGTCGCTCATTTAATACCATTATACCGCATAAACAGAGGTAGACTAAGAATATATCAACTATCAAAGGTAAGGACGGAAGAGAAATAGTTCTCTAGATTGCATGTTTACTTAACTGCTGGCATATCGAGGTACGGCAGTAGTGATTGTCTCTTTGAGGTAACTTTCTTTTGTTTTGGCGACTTAACTTTTGCAGGTGTGACTATCTGGTAACTCTCGAGTTCTGGTAGTGCTAAGCCCTTTTCTAAGGCGATATCGAGATCATTTGCCCATGAGTCAACGTCGTAAGTAATAACAGGCATTTGTTTGCTGGCATATATTGCAGCACTAAGCCCGATAGCAGTAAAAATAAACAGAGAAAAACCTAAACCAATAATTGGTGTAAAGAAGAGTATTGCGGCACTGTAAATCATGTAACACGGCCATAGGCGCACATCACTGTAGCCGCCTTGTATAACTGATATATCTTCTGATTGTTTATCTTTGAAAAGTTTCATAACTACATTATAGCAGTAAGCGCAAGCATGTTACTTTAGCTTACAAATTACACTAAATGTGCTCGGAATTATCATCTCTGCTAAAATACGTAATAGCATAAACGTAACTGATAATGCAAAAAAGCTACACATTCATCGATTTATTTGCCGGCATTGGGGGTATAAGACTTGGCTTTGAAAAGGCGGGGTTTAGATGTGTGTATTCCAACGATATTAATAAGTCTGCTACTGAAACATATGAGAAAAACTTCCAAGATCGTGTTGATGCAAAAGATATAAGACTAGTTATGGCGGAAAGCATACCTTCGTTTGATATTCTTTGTGCAGGTTTCCCGTGCCAGCCTTTTTCTCTAGCGGGTGTTTCTGCAAGAAGTGGGCTAGGAAGAAAACATGGTTTCGAGGACACAGACCAAGGCAATCTATTCTTTGAAATAGTTAGGATTGTAAAATTCCACAAACCAAAGGTTATATTCCTCGAGAATGTCGCTAATTTTGTTAATCACGACAAGGGCAATAGTTTGGAGACAGTCAAGAGAGAATTAAACAAACTAGGCTACACCTTTAATTACAGGGTAATAGATGCTTCTCTGCTTGTACCTCAGAGAAGACGAAGAACCTACATGGTTGCAACTCGTGATACACAGTTCAAATTTCCTAATATCAAGCAGAAAAAGCATAAACTGCGCGATGTATTGCAGACCAATGAGCAGGCAGCTCCTTTTACAATTAGTGATAGATTATGGTCTTCACACCAGGAAAGAACCAAAAAGAACCAGGCAAAAGGAAATGGATTCAGACATAACTTAGTAGACATAGGTGGCGTTGCTAATACACTGACTTCTAGGTATGGGAAGGATGGTAGAGAAAACCTTATACCCCAAAACAATAAAAACCCACGCATGCTAACTCCGAGGGAATGCGCTAGACTCATGGGTTTTGATGATAGCTTTAAGCTCCCGCTATACAAAACACCGGCCTATAGACAGCTTGGGAACTCAGTGTGTGTACCGGTAATAGAAAAGATTGCTGAAGGCATAAGCAAGTATCTAGCAGAACATGATCATCGAGTGGTCGAATCTGCTGAAAAGAATTTTATAGTACATCAAGTGATAGCAGAAAATAGCCCAATATCAGGGTGATCTAAGTCACCTATAAGTAAGCCACGATCAAGATATCTATTTAAAGACTCACAAGAGGTTTCTGGCAGCATCGAACAGGCGTGGCAAGCAGCTAAGTTCAATCCAAGGAATCCTTGTGCTTCGGACTCTATACAGAGAGGATCGGATGAACACCATTCCGATTGTTTTATGGCGGCTTTGAAAGTTGTCTTAAATAAGTCAGGCCTACCTTGTCGTACAAGTCCGCCCATTGTGCCGTCGGAGTCACCTTCAGCTGTATATATCAATATCCCAGCCATTTTGCTTAACGAATTACTACTTGAACAATAGATTCTTTCTCGTAGGGCTGAGCTCGAGTAGCCACACTCAAAACTCAGTTGCTTTATCAGTGCGTGAGCTAAAGAGTGTAGAGTGACAAACTCTGTAGATAAGGAATCAAATGTTCCAAAATAGTCTGGGTTGTTGTCGCTGCGCTTCAGTAATCTTGATACTCTCTGTTCAACACCTTTAGTCTTGGCCCAGTTATGCAGCTTATCGTAATCGAACTCTAGAAAAATTCCTTCTCCTCTAACTTCATACCCTGGATACCAGTGTATTCTTTTGTTCTCGCTGACCGATACAGGTTCAATACGGTCGTCCTCTGGGATTTCTTGGCCGGTTTCATCATGTGTGCTCGGCGGCTTAATGCGAGAGAAGCCTGTTTGTACGCGTATTTCTCGCAATCTCTTAGCAAGAATAAGATTCTTTAACATAGGGATTCCGTAGCCATCACCGTCCACCCTTTCAATCAAGAAGTCCTTTTTGAAGTCTTCGTCTATTTCAATATCTTTGGTGAATGCTTGATACTCTTGAAATCTATACTCCTCTTCAGTACTTATTGATGCTTCATCGTCATCCGGAATGGTAGTTAAAACCTGAAGTTCCTTCTTTATTTCATCAATACTCTCTTTAAGTTCCTGTGAAAGCATCGGTGCTAAAGTAAACACGTCAAATCCGTCTTCCTGTGACTCGTAGTATGACCAGAGCGGTGAATTTAGTATTTTAGTTTTCAAGCCATCGGCTTTGTACGGTGGTATTAGAATTGAGCTCTTTAGAATCGGGAAGTGAACGTTTGTACCGCCTCTTTGTAGCGTCACTAGTTGATTGCCGCACTCACTGGACCATATCATCTCCCATGGCTTAGCCCCGTTACATCTGGCAACTTCCTCCAAGACTTCTTTATTAAAGGATCCTGCCATAGTGCGCGCTGAAGGACATGAGGAGCACTTTATTTTAATACCGGCAAGCCCTACTGATCCCGCGGTCTCGGTGTATAAAAGTGCCGGTTCTTTACATTCCACCCCTTTGTGGACCCAGTCATTAAACGGAAAGTCATCGATATGGCCTAGTCTACAAGCAACGACAAAACGCGAAGGAATTAGCTGAATTTTATCAATGTCGCACCAAGGAGTCTTGTCGAAGTCCTTATAAAAGCTGACTTTTTGTGCCCTGTGTCTCCAGGTGTCTAGATCATCCAGTCTTTTGCATTTCCTGCATCTCATTTGCCTTGGGAATCTAACAGCTGGCACGCCGTCCGCCGATTCCTCAGTACCCGGTGGCATATAAAAGTAGCTAACGCGGAGCTTCTCTTCTAGTCGCGTGTCGTTAAGCGTCACACACCCTCGCGTATCCCATTTATCTATTCCACAAATCATGGCCGATGCTTCGGGTAGGTCAACGATTGATCCTACCCCAAACGTAGTAACTGTTTGGCTGCGGCGTAATGTTGGTCTGTCGTTGAAGTTCTTGCTCATGAGAAATCCAGTGTTACATAACATTCTGCATCTGTGCTTCTCATCGACTGAGGTGTTCTAAATTGGCCTTTGTCTTTTATGTCCTGTGCTGGTTTCATAAGAATCGTTTTTTCACTATCTTTAGTTTTGGCGTAAGTTAGGTCTGAATGTGTTACTAGCTCTTCGAGCCGAGAGGACAGTTGCGCGACTTCTTGCTCTGTGCCTGGTAGCTCTAATGGGTCAATGGTCTTAACTCTTTGGAGTAACTTGTCTAGTATGGCTTGGTATTCAGGGCTAGATTTGTCGAAATCTTTGAGATCGTCATCCTCTCTTAACCCTAACATGTGTCTGATTAACGTAAAAAGAAGCGCGTGTAAAGCCTTGTCCCTTACTGGTGCCGAGAATGGTGTGACACTAGTAGGTTCTACGTGTCGATATAACGATTGGTGGTATTTAACAAACTGTTCAAAATGTGAACGGTCACGGCTTTTTACAGGACTATATAGTGTAAATACGATTCCAGGGTGACTTCGTCCTACACGACTAGAGGCCTGTATATATTCAGATGTAGTTTTAGGCTGCCCTAAGACGATCATTAACCCTAGACGATCAATATCAACACCCACAGAAATCATATTGGTCGCCAAAAGAACATCGATAGCATCCTTTTCTGGATAGTGGCTTTCTAGCTGAAGTAGAATCTCTGGGATTTTCTCCGCACTAATTCTGGACGTTAGTTCCTGTACATCATGGTCGGAGTAGTAACGCTGTTTCTTTGAATGATACCTAGCAAGATTCTGAGAGTATTCCTTGACGTCATCATTAATAATACTTTTTGATGAGCCTAGTTCACGTATGCTATTACAATAAATAACCTGAGTCCAATAACCGTCTTTGACTTCCTCGGAGTTATCAATAAACTCGACACCTTGAATAGTGTCTGCCATAAGCCTCACCTGCATTGTTGTAGACGTTTTACCAGATGGCATGACACCCACGTAAAGGCGTCCAGGAGTTTTGTGGTTTATTTCCGCCTCACGAGCAAAGAATGAATCAGCAGCGTCAATGCCAGGAGACGGAAATTGTGCAACCTGGCGTGAATAAAGAGACAAACACTGTTCTTTAGCTTTACGAATTGTAGCCGTTGAAGCAATTACTTTTGGCTTTATGCCCTTTGCAGAGCAAAGTAGGTCTATTGCAGTTTCATAGATGCCGACCATTGTGCCAAGTGATCCTGAAATAAGATGCAGCTCGTCCTGGATAATCAAGCTCGGGGACATATTGTTCTTTTTGGTATTTAGACCAAAGATTGCTGACGCTTCTTTCTTCCACGGTAGCATTGCGAACTTATCAACGGTTCCGAAGAGTAGAGTCGGGGGACTATTGTATATGTCCTCATCAATGATTTTTATTGGCAAGCCACCGCTGCGATCAGCAAAAGTACATTTTGAGTTTGGGCACCACATATAAAACCTCTGAGGCCCAGTTTTTATTGAATAGCAGAAGATTCCCTTGCCGTTTATTTTTGTCATGTGTGTTCCGCACCATGGGCAGTTTAATACTTGAAAGGGATTGTCATCAGCAGATTTGATGTTATTGAGTGCTCCAA
>CAZSZC010000004.1:0-63712 GCA_964610775.1 uncultured Candidatus Saccharibacteria bacterium
TTTCGCCCATTGTGGAAAATTCCCTACTGCTGCCTCCCGTAGGAGTCTGGGCCGTTCTCAGTCCCAGTCTGGCTGATCATCCTCTCAGACCAGCTAATGATCGAAGCCTTGGTGAGCCATTACCTCACCAACAAACTAATCATACGCAGGCCGCTCCCAAAGCGCCGAAGCTTTAATCCGAAGACCACATGCGGTATTAGACACCATTTCTGGTGCTTATCCCTCACTTTGGGGTACGTTCCTACGCGTTACTCAGCCGTCCGCCGCTCGTGTACTCTCACACTTTGCTCCTTCTTTCTTTATGAGGAAGTTAATTCCGCATTCACTCCTTCGTTTTTGATGCGAAAATTTCGAAGAAATTTCCGCGACCTGTCTCGAAACAGCGCAAGAAGCAAACTGTGAGAGCCTTACCGCTCGACTTGCATGTATTAGGCACGCCGCCAGCGTTCATCCTGAGCCAGGATCAAACTCTCCAAAAAAGTAGAATTTGTTCACTTAGCATCAGTCAGAAACTGACTAATTTACTAATTTAAAACAATTCAAAAATGAACTGACGTTGATTGACAATCTTCATCTTACGAATCAGATTGTCGTTTGCACTATCTAAGTTTTTAACGTTCGTTGTTTTTAGAGACACTTTAATAGAAGCTCCAAAAGACTCAGGTAATCTTACAGCGTAGCCGCCCCTATTGTCAAGAAGTTTTTTATGCATAACCTTTTTTACAACGTTTTAGGTCGATTATCCCTGTTCCTGGACTCGAATAATATCCAGAACACTAGGAAGCACTATGGAACCTGCAAGTCTACCCGAACGAAAATGAAAACCTTCAGTTTCGAACACCTCTCCAAGTAGCTCAACAGTACCAAAAAACGCTAATGGGCTTTCCTCTCCAAATCGAGAAGTAACTTTTTTATAGTATGCTACATGCGAATCATGAACGTCTACTGGAAGCCATACGTGAGTAGATGAGGTAGTAGAGCGTGGGTCGTGCTTCCCTATTTCCGGCCCAACTCTCAGATATCCTTCAAGAACATCTTGACCCGAAAAATCTAGGTCCTTATCGAATAATGGTATGTGGCCTCTTGCTATACGATGTATCGGCATATTCTCTCCCTTTTCTTCTAAGAAGTTATACGCCCGTTACAAACAAATGCAAGCATGAGCAAGTTAAGTATGGAATTTTCGGTGTTTTATGATATAATTAGTATATGGATAGGTCGCCTCGCTACAATCAGCCAGAACAACTACTACCTTGGATTGCGAGTACTATCAAAAATATCGGCCATTCCGCATTAGTGTATCTCAGGACATCAGATCCAAATCTAGGCGAAGGAAAGCTACGCTCAAGTATAACGCCGGCTGAGTACATGGAAATTCCCGATTACCCACCGGTGCACGACGATACTATTTCTTAGACTTAGGGGTTTCTGCAGTATCTTCCTCTGGAAGAAGTTCTTGGTTTTCTGGTTCGTCTTCTTCGTTGTCTACAGCCTTATCAACCAAGGCTAGAGACACAACTTTGTCATTGTCGTTCAGGCGCATAATGCGAACACCCTGAGTGGCTCGGCCTAATTGAGGAATATCCTTAAGCCCTAATCGAATAGTTTGACCCTGTTGAGAGATAATAATTACCTCTTGGGTGTCATCATCACTAAGTGCCTTCACGCCAATCAGCGCACCCGTCTTAGTGTTCACTACTGCTGAACGAATACCAACACCACCACGAGCATGAGCTGTGAATTGCGACATCTTGGTTCGCTTGCCATAACCCTGGTCACTTATAACAAATATGCTGGAATTCTCGTCAACAATATCCATACCTATGACCTGATCACCGGCACGCAAACGTATACCACGCACACCGCGAGAGACACGACCCATTGGTCGAGCATCCTTCTCGTGGAAGCGAATAGCTTGACCCTGCGAAGTCGAAATCACTACCTCGTTCTCGCCTGTTGTCATGCGAATCCACTTAAGCTCGTCACCATCATCTAGGTTTATAGCAATAAGACCCGTCTGTCGCACGTTCTGATACTGCTCAAACGGCGTTTTCTTGACGACACCGCGAACTGTACACATTAGAAGATTTCCGCCCTGAGACTGCTTAGAAACATTAATTACCGAACTAACAGTTTCTTCTGGTTGAAGTTGCAGTAAATTAACTAATGCAACACCTTTGGCATTCAGACCAACGGCTGGCACCTCATAGGTCTTAAGACGGAATACGCGACCCTTGTTAGTGAAGAACAATAGGAAATCGTGGGTACTAGCATTTACTACGTGCTCGATAACATCTTCTTCGCGAGTCGCCATACCGCGCTTACCCTTACCGCCACGGTTTTGCTTGCGGTAGTCTGCAATCTGGCTACGCTTGATGTAATTGGCAGATGTTAGTGTTACGACAACTTGCTCGTCAGGTATAAGATCTTCGTCATTCATCTTACCAAGTTCTTGAGGTATAACTTTGGTTCGACGTTCATCACCAAACTGCTTCTTAACCTCGAGTAGTTCGTCTTTGATGATCTTCAGTATCTTCTTTTCGTCGGCCAATATAGATTCTAGATTAGCAATCAGTTTGAGTAGTTCAGCTAGCTCGTCTTCAATCTTTTGGCGCTCAAGACCAGTTAGTGCACGAAGCTGCATAGCCAAGATAGCCTTGGCCTGAATCTCTGATAATTTGAACTGTTTGATTAAGTTGGTCTGAGCCTCTTCACTACTCTTGCTAGCCCTAATAACCTTAATAACCTCATCAATGTGATCAAGAGCAATCTTGAGGCCTTCTAGGATGTGAGCACGGTCTTTTGCCTTACGAAGCTCGAACTCAGTCCGGCGACGAATAACAACTTGTCGATGCTTAATATACTCCTGAAGAATGTCTTGAAGACCTAAAACACGTGGCTGAATACCATCAATCAAAGCCAGCATGTTGTAGTGGAATGTCTGCTGCAACGGAGTGAGTTTATAAAGCTGGTTAAGCAGCTTCTTTGGGTATGCGTCTTTCTTGAGATCAATGACGATGCGCACTACACCACGAGCGGTTTCGTCACGTAGGTCACGAATACCGCCAATTTTCTTTTCCTTGTAGAGGTCAGCTATCTTTTCGAGTAGTCCTGCCTTGTTGAGACCATAAGGGATTTCAGAAATTACGATCTGTTGTACACCCTTCTTATTCTCTTCAACGTTTGCGACACCACGAACGACAACTCCGCCCTTTCCAGTTGCGAGAGCTGTACGTATAGAATCTCGTCCATAAATAATACCGCCAGTTGGGAAGTCCGGACCCTTAACGTGTTCTAGTAGATCATCAAGTGTGGCTTCTGGATTATCAATAAGGGTAACTGTTGCATCGACTATCTCAGTCAAGTTATGGGGTGGAATATTAGTTGCCATACCGACAGCAATTCCGATCTGTCCGTTTAGAAGTAAGTTTGGTAGCTTTGCTGGTAACACCTCTGGTTCTTGCTCGCTACCATCATAGTTGTCGCGGAAAGGTACGGTATCTTTATCAATATCTTCTAGCAAGGATTGACCAGCTTTGGCCATTCTAGCTTCCGTATAACGCTGTGCAGCTGGTGGATCACCATCCATAGAACCAAAGTTACCTTGCCCATCAACCAACAGATAGCGCGTTGACCAATCTTGAGCTAAACGAACCATGGCGTCGTAAATAGCCACATCACCGTGAGGGTGATATTTACCCATGACATCACCGGTAATACGAGCACTCTTAACAAACTTGGAACCTGGCTTCCAGCCGTTCTTATCCATGGAGTACAAAATACGACGATGAACTGGCTTAAGACCGTCTCGCACATCAGGCAATGCACGAGCCACGATAACACTCATGGAATAGCGAAGGTAGCTATCTTCCATGACATTTTCGACACTACGAGACTCTACAGTCTTTGAGTGGGTAGCATCAATAATCTGCATGTTATCTGAGGCTAAATCTGGGCTGCTTGGTTCTTGATTAACTTCTTCTGGTTTCTTGTCTTCTTCCATCTTATACGTCCAAGTCCTTTACAAATTTTGCGTGTGTCTGAATAAAGTTTTTACGCAACTCAACCTCACTACCCATCAGCTTCGTAAAAATTGCATCCGCTTTTTCGGCATCCTCTAGTCTGACCTGAACAAGTACTCTGTTTTCTGGATTCATTGTCGTTTCCCAAAGCTGTTCGGCATCCATTTCACCCAAACCCTTATAGCGCTGAATATCAGACAAGCCCGATTGTTTCTTACGATCATCCGTATCGTTTACTTGAGTACCACGCTCTTTACGTTCCGCGATAAGTTGGTCGATTAACTGATCGCGCTCAGCGTCACTATAGGCATACTGTCGCTTGTTACTTGAGCCTTTTAGCAGATAAAGTGGCGGCTTGGCCAAGTACAAGTATCCACCATCAATGATTGGACGCATGTGACGGAAAAAGAAAGTCAGCAACAAAGTACTAATGTGGCTTCCATCAACATCAGCATCGGTCATAATGATAATACGATGGTAGCGAAGTCCATCCATACTAAATTGTTCTTCGATTCCAACGCCCAGTGCCTTAATAAGTGTCACGATCTCGTTGTTGGCTAGCATTTTATCGAGTCGAGCTCGTTCAACATTTAACACTTTACCCCTTAGTGGCAAGATAGCTTGAGTCTTACTGTCTCGACCTGACTTAGCCGAACCACCAGCAGAATCACCCTCTACAATATAAAGCTCTGAATCTGCAGGGCTACGTGACGAACAGTCAGCCAACTTACCCGGTAATCCAGAACCTTCCAATACACCCTTTCGGATAATATTCTCACGAGCAGCACGAGCAGCCTTACGAGCCCGAGCGGCCAACAATGCTTTGCCAACAACCTTCTTTCCAATTGCTGGATGCTCTTCTAGGTAGTAGCTAAAGTATTCGCTAACCACTTGCTCTACATATGCACGCACCTCTGGATTACCTAGCTTATTTTTGGTCTGACCCTCAAATTGCGGGTCAGGAATCTTAACTAGAACCACCGCAGTCAAACCTTCTCGAGTATCCTCGCCCGACAGGTTTTCTTCTTTTTCTTTGAGTAATCCACTCTTGCGAGCGTAGTCATTTATAACCCTAGTTAGGGCTGATCGAAAACCAGTTAAATGAGTACCACCATCTGGGTTATAGACGTTGTTTGCGAAAGCTTTGACGGTTTCGGTAAAAGTATCCGCATATTGCATAGCTACTTCAACCTGAACATCGTCTACTTGCTTATCAACATAAAATACGTCTTCATCAATAACATCCTTGCCAAGATTAAGGTGTTTTACGTAAGACTGGATGCCGCCTTCGAAATAAAAACCATATCTTTCGCCTGTTCGCTGATCTTCAACGTGAGTTCGTAAGCCTTTTGTTAGATATGATTGGTGACGAAGGTAGTCGACGACCCAGCCATACTCTAGTTCTACTGTTTCGGTAAAGATTGTTGCGTCTGGCCAGAAAGAAATAGTTGTGCCAGTATCGTCTACTTTTTCACCCTTTTTGATTGCAGATAGCGGAACGCCACGCTCATATTCCTGAGTGTATACATAGCCATCTTTGTGTATTTCGGCCACAAGCCGACTAGACAAGGCGTTTACAACACTTACACCTACACCATGAAGTCCACTGGAGACTTTATAGCCACCACCACCAAACTTTCCACCAGCATGCAAAACGGTCAGTACTGTCTCAAGTGCACTTTTGCCAGTTTTGGCCATTTTATCAACAGGAATACCACGACCATTATCGCGAACTGTAATGCCCCCATCGGCAAGCATTGTTATCCATAAATCAGTGGCGTGGCCAGCGATAGCCTCGTCAACACAGTTATCGGCTATTTCCTTTATAAGATGGTGGAGTCCGTCCCGACCAGTACCACCAATATACATACCAGGTCGCTTACGGACCGGCTCCAGACCCTCGAGAACCTGAATCTGACTTGAATCATAATCTTTGGATTTTGCCACTTCCCTCAGTAACCCTCTCTCACCCTTATATTTTTGTGCCCTTACTGATAGTATAGCGAACTTATCCACCTTTCTCAAGTAGGGACTTGTCTGAACACACGGTAGTATGTTTTAATAGTCATTAGCATTTTCTAACAAAAATAAAAGAAGAAAAAATGTTCAGAAAACTAGCCAGCAATCTACCTTTTAACCCTAGTTTGATCAACCAGGTAAGTTTCTACGCGAAGCGCATGCACCAAGAACAATCGGTACGTCGTATCGGTCTTGCGATGGTAGCCTTAGCCATGGTTTTGCAAATATTTGCCGTCGTATCTCCCCCACAAGGAACCCTAGCAAGAGTCGGTAACGATCTAATACCGGGTGGCGCAGCTTCACAAGGTGAATTGGTCAATCACTGTAATGCCAATAATTACGACTTTGCAACCATACTGGATTACTTTGGCATTCACTGTCAGGACCTATTCTTCGGCCAAGTACGGACTATTAATGCCAATGACTATGGTGGTCAGCTCTATTCAATGGGGCGAGCACCTTATGGCAAGCCGGGCGAAACACCCGTTAATATAGCTGGGCTTGGTACATTCTATATGCGACCATTAAATAGCTGGGGCAACGCCAACTACCGTGCCATAACAGGCACTCGTTCTGACGGCACTCCATTTATGGTGCTATTTGATTGTGGCAACTTAGTAATAGTTGGTAGGCCGCCAACCGAGAGGCCTCAAAAAGTAGTGAGTTGTGCAAACCTTATTATTAGCGTTACACCCGGAAGTCGCGTACCGCTTAATTCAGCCATCGGTGTTCGTGGCCAAGCTACTGGCGACAATTTAGCTCCTGGGGAGCTAGCTGATATGTACTACGATATGGTCTACATGAAATCAGGGCGTGTCGAAGGCAGTGATTTAGCTAGAGGCGTACCCTTCAAGGGTAATGTAGCCGAGGACGAGGTTATTAGAGGCTTCACTGTTAGTAAGCCAGGTCATTATCAATTCCGATTATCTGTTAAATATTTCGATGGCGGACCAAGAGACGCCGGCGGAAATGCCGTAGGTGGATGTGTGCGAGATGTTTACGTGAACACTCCTCCGCCAACACCAGAGAAAGTTATTGAATGTAGCAACTTGGTTACTAGCTTTAGTAACGGTCAAAAAATAGTGGCTGGCTCAAACGTTACTGTGCGTGGACAAGCCTCTGGCAGAGACTTACCGCAGGGCGAACTAGTTGATATGTACTACGATTACACAGACGCAAATGGCAAAGTCTTGGGTGACCAAAAAGCACTAGGTGTACCATTTAAAGAAAGCTTGGCAGAGGATAACGTGCCGCGTAGTTTCAAGCTTGATAAAGCCGGTAAATACACCTTTAGACTAAGTGTTAAATATGACGGGTCAAAAAAGTCTGCCAAGGGCAATCAGACTGGAGATTGTTTGAAGGTAGTTATAGTTGAGGAGCCTTGTCTAGAAAACAAACAAGGCAAAGAAGCAACGGAATGCTTAATATTGAGTAAGGTTGCGACTAACAATACTCGTAACGTTCCGAATGCAGATGGCACCACTGCCCAAGCTGGCGACACAATAACCTACACTCTCGCTACCAAGAACACTAGCAAAAATACAACTGTTAAGCAGTACGTTATAAAGGAAAATCTGATTGATGTTCTACAGTACGCAGATGTAGTTAACCTAAGTGGTGGCACTATGGACAAATACAGCGTAGTTAGCTGGCCAGCGGTTGATATTAAGCCGGGTGAAACTATCAACAAGAAGATTGTTATTAAGATTAAAAATCCTATACCTAATACACCCGTGTCCACATCTGACCCAGGATCTTATGATATGAAACTAACCAACATCTACGGTAATACCGTTAACATAAAATTACCGCCAAGTGTTACTAAGACTACCGAATACGTTGCTCGTGAACTACCAAACACTGGTCCTGGCGAAACACTAGCCGGTGGATTCATGATAACTGCAATAGTTGGATACTTCTTTGCCCGCAGCAGATTGCTAGCTAAAGAATCAGATATTTTACGTACTGAGTACGCAATAAGTGGAGGTATGTAATGTCAGAATCAATGAAACACTCTGGTGGTGAGCATAAAATAGAAAACCATAATACTGAGCACGTCAGCCACAAGAATCTGGAACGCATAAAAGAAAAAGCCGAGAAAGCCGAAGAGCATGGTGAAGATCACATAGATAAAATTCGTGCCGAGATCAAGACACACGCTATTAGCGGTAAAGAGTTCACTGTTGGCGAAAAAGAATCAACAGCACCTTCTAGTCACCACTACACAAATCAAAAGGAACTCAAAGCTAATGCCTATAACAAATCAATGCGTCAAATTAGGAGTAAGCTCTCTAAACCAGATAAGACATTCAGCAAGGTCATACACAATAAAACTGTCGAGTCTGTTAGTGAAGTTAGTAGCAAGACGATTGCTCGACCTTCAGGTTTATTAGGTGGTGGAATCTGTGCGCTATTAGGTAGCGCATACCTTTTGTACATGACTAAGCACTATGGATTTGAGTACAACTACTTTGTGTTTTTCTTGTTATTTGTGGGCGGATTCTTTGTGGGTATGTTTGGCGAATTATTACTACGTTACGTCTTTCGAAAAACTTAGATATAGAACTGCTAATCTCGCTTAATATGAAGTGTATCCTGAACACCCGTAGCGTCTTCGTGTTGTAAGGTAATCTCAACCTCTGTGCGATGTTTTTTGGTGTTATCGGTAGTTATTGGCTGTGAAGTTGGCAAAGCAGGCTCTAGATTGATTGGTGGCTGCTGCACTTGGTTTATTTGTGACGGCGTCTGGAATGCAGCGTCGGCCTGTTGTGGTTGCTGTGTAGGCTGTGCTTGCATAAAAGAAGGCATGGGCTGTGACGAAACTGGAACGGTCGAGTTATTAAGCTGAGCATCTCCCTGTTGTTGCCCAGCATCATTTTGATGTAACCCGCCTCTTATTTGTTGAGCTATAGTATTAACTTCTTGCCTTTGCAAATCATTACTAGATATATTCTGAGTAACGCCGGTGCTGGAGCTGGCTGCGGGACCGGTAAATCCATTCGCAGATGTTTGGGGTTGTGCGAAATTAGGTGGTATATAGCCATTCTGTGGTTGGAGAGATGACTGTGCAGGTGCCATTGTAGGCTGAGGAGTTGCAGATGGCGCCATGCCTGGAGCACCAGTTGTAGCGGCTTTCTTCTTAGCTAGCCACTCATCTAAAAATGATGATCCGCTTGTTGGCGCCTTTGCCCTAGGCATAGCACCAGCTTGAGGAGGTCCAGAACGCTGGCCAAATGGGCCTGGAGCACCCGATGCCGGTTTGGGATCATCTTTAGTCGCCAGACGTGAAAATATTTCTTTTTCAACCTCGGCTTTCGGTCTTCCAAACTTTGCTGCTGATAACTGCTTTAGGGCTTCACCAAGCTCAGGCTTAGGATTGCCTAACGGCGCTAGGCCGGTCATACTAAACGGCTGAGTTGGAACTCCGCCCACCAAAGTTCTAACCACGGCATTATAGTTTGGAACACGTAACAAGTCGTCGGCATCGAATAATGGCTGGAAATACCTGGTCAATGAATCAACATCGTTTTGTCCAATACGAAACGCCACTATGGTACCCATGTTTCCAAATACAGCATCGCGAATTTCTTCTGATAACTGAGTCGTAAACTGGTTAGCTACAATTAAATTAAGGTGATACTTTCGGGCTTCTGACATGATTGTGGCAAATGATTCTGTTGAGAAGTTCTGGAACTCATCAACATACAGACAGAAATCAACACGATCGCTTTCTGGTATATTGGCGCGACTCATAGCTGCCGCCTGGAATTGCATAACAAAAATCATGCCCAGAAGTTTAGAGTTTAAGTCACCCGTTTTACCCTTACTGAGGTTAACAATCAAGATTTTTTTGTTATCCATTATTTCACGTAGATCAAATGAGCTCTTGGTCTGACCGATAATATTACGCATCATTTCATTTGACAAAAAGGCACCGAATTTACTAACAAACCAACCCAATACCTCACTCTTGTGATAGTCACTAGTACTAGCCATCTCCTTGTTCCAAAAATCCAAAACGGTATTATCGGTAACATGCTTTAGCAGATCTTTAGCGTATTTGTTATCGGTGAAAACTTTAGGAATATCAATAAATGTTCCGCCTTCGGGATTAGCCATAACAGTCAACGCAGCATTCCTAAACCAGTGCTCGTAACGTGGCCCAATAATACCTTGATGCTGAGGATCATAGAGTTTATAGAGCATGTTTATAGCTTCTTGGATCAAGAAATCGCGCTGTTCAGGAAATTCATGCTCAAACAAATTAAGACCCATTGGCCTATCCATTTCGGCTGGACAGAAATAAATAACGTCCTCAGAGCGATTGGGCGGCACCATACTCAACAACTTTTCTGCAGTATCGCCGTGAGGGTCTATAAAGCAAAAGCCTTCACCATTCACCATATCCTGTAGAGCCAAGTTCTCTAAGAATGTGGATTTACCCGTACCAGTCTGACCGACGGCGTACATATGTCTCTGTCGATCGCCTAGACTGAGTCTAATTGGTTTTTTAACACCACGGAAAATGTTGTAACCAAGCAATAATCCCTCGTCTGGTATATTACGTGGTCCATCAACCTGTTTTGATGCCTGTCGCTCAAGCTGTGAAGTTGGTATATTCTTTTGGTCTGGGAAGTGGAACAAAGTCGCCAACTCTGTAGAATTAAGTATGTTACTTTTATTCTCGGGTGGGAAAAAACGCATGATATAAGCTGTAACAAACTGCTCAATATCTCTGGCTGGCGTATATTTAAAGCCGTTTTTACCCGGTGCATCAAACAAAGAGAATGTTGATACTATATTGGCCAAGACTGCCTGTGAGCGTTGAGAAATATTAGATGACGCCACTACTCTAATCAAGACTTCGAAGCCGGGTGATTGGGTTTTCAAATCAATTGAATCAAGTATGGCCTGTTCAGCGTTAGACAGCTCTGGTTTATCTCCGCCTTTCTTATCTTCTTTAGATTCAGGTGGTTTTGCAACAGCTACAGCAAGATCTTTTAATATACCGCCAGCAAGAGCTGCACCTTTTTTGGATTCTTTCCCCTTGCGCTTACTGCTTGCTACTTCACTGGCAGCCTTACGCCAGCTTGGATCGGCTGGTCGCATAAGTATCTGAATGCCCACACCATCTTCCTTATCTAATGTCGACATCGCGTTCAGGAGCGACTGCATTGCATCGCGCTTCAGGTCTTGATAGGTTGCTATTGGATAGGCGAAGTTTTCTTTAAGTGTGAGTTCACCACCAATTGTTCCACTAATCTTACCGACAGGACTAAAGATATTATGTTCAGATACTTCCTCCATTCGCGCTGCAGGATATGCACTAACAACACCTTGTTTCACTATCTCAACTAGAGCAATAGGAACGGCGGCGTAAAAATGTACGAAACCCTTAGATCCAACTATCTCGAAGCCAAAGTGACGTTGTCCATAAAACTTAGTTTTGCCACCTTTCTGGAGAGTGCTGGCGATTATGTTATAGATTATCTGGGCTTTGGAAATATTTTCATCAACAACATCACGAACATCTCTTCCACCACCCTCAGTATCATCACTTGATGGTGGTAAGTGAATAAGTAACGGGACCATCTTAAGACCGCGTTCAAAATTCTTCTGTTCTCGAAATGTTTTGCGCACCTGCAAATATACAATAGGCCCAGCAATTGCTGCTATAGCGGCTAAAATAAACAGGAATAAAAGTACTCCCGGCATATTATTCTTCCACTACTTTAACTTCTTTATTGTAGCGTTTTTTAAGATAGTCGGCCTTCATCTTACTGATTTCCTTATTCTGAAGATGTGGGTCTAGCTTTGTGTGCTCAACTATCTGTTTTGCCTTCTCAACCCACTCTTTCTCAATCAGATCATTATCGTCTGCTATGTCCGGAAGTCTACCAGCTGGATGAACTAAAGACCCAGGATCAGTAGTTGGGGAGACTGCTGGCGGCGGACCTAGATTAGGATCAAACGGCGTGGATGTCGTTGGATCTTGTGTAGGTATTGGTGCTGGTTGCGATATTCCCTGCTCAATAGCTTGAGCCGTTGCCGTCTCTGTAACTGGAGTATTAAGTTGACCTTCCTGTAAATTAGACTGTGGCTCGGCTACAGGTGCGGGCAACTCCATAGCTGGAATTTGGTCAGGATTTTGCTGATTCATAATGGTTTATTATATCAAAAGCACATCCATAATAACAGAGGAGGATTTATATAAAATCTATCTTCTGTAAGTACCAAACACAAAGTACCCACAAGCCAAGAACAATGAGAGTATCCTTGATAGTTAATTGCTGAATAGACTGTAAGATAACCAGAAGTGTCGGTAGGGCTGACGCGACCCCAGCAATAAAGCGCCGTTTATTCTTTAGCATCGAAGGTCTCAACGCCGCTAAAATCGTATCGATCAATATGTAACTAATTATAAATACCAATATTATAGGCACCATAAGAAGTGGCAATGGTAATTTTTCAGGATTAGTCAGTGTCAAAAACAGAGGCAAAACTAGCAAAGATAACACTATGATGCCCGTTTTACGAAAACTTTTTAATTTCATCATCTTTAAGAATATCAGATGTATAAAAATACCGTTTCATTCGAACGAAACGGTATTCAAGGAGATACATGGAGCCGGGACGGTAAATCCGCTCTATAAATAATAAATACTTAGCGCTTACCGTCCTGGGCTTGACTGACCGCTCTTTTCGCCTTTAGGGCGAATTGAGCGCTATGTTTAATTTGTTATTTTTGTATGTCATTTTGTTTCCGACTTACGCTATCCAATCTACTATTTTACTCACAAAAAGTCAAGTATTTTTTGTAGTTATATTTATAACTAAACAGTTTTCAGCTATTGATTTGTGGATAACTAAGTTAAATAAAATGCGTTGTAATAATATCAATGATAATACTTTAACAATTTAGTTACTATTTATAACTATATTTATATATAATCGCATACATTATTTATTAGTAGTCGTTGTGATCACAATCATGTATGTTGGTATTTCTTTGGTGTTGAGCTAGTCTTTATCTAGGTCTGTCGCGTCTTGAGTAAGCTGGGCTAATGTACATCTGTTATTGAGTGATTTAACGACAATGTTCATCACAGTTCGTATCGTACACGATATTTAGACACTTATTGATCACCAAACTGCTGGTATATGTCTTTCATATATTAAGCGCCAGTACACTATTATTTTGAATCTAGCGTTGTTTTGATCGAACTACGCAAATTCACTTTCATCTAAGCCAGTTCTTATACTTGGTAAATGATCAAATTATTAAAAGTCCAAACATGCTACCACGCCTACTCGTCATGTCATTATGATTTAAATTATGTGCATCGCCTACTAACACTCGTGTAACGCTTAAGTGACTATAAAAATAGATGATTTTAGTAGCTATATATTTATGTAAACTTGTTTATGGGCATAAAGTTATACACAGGTTTGTTAATTTTAACCACAATCGTGTTGACAGTAGTAATTTGGCTAGACTATTATTGGGATAGCACTGAATAAAATTAGTGCTCAAAAACAAAAAGCATCTGTAACAACGGCTTCTCGCAAGCCGTTGTTCCATGAAATCACTAATCAAAACCAAGACCATAAAAACGCTCTAATAAACATCTAAACTTCGCCTAACAGTCCGCACTAAACTCCATGCGGACTGTTTTAATTTGCGCTCATGGTTGTACTTAGAGAGTGTGGTATTAATAAATTATGCGTAGCGTGATGGAGACCGGCGTAGATGGATTAATCATCGACGTGGAGTGTCATCAATCTAACGGACTACCTAACATTGTTATCGTAGGCATTGCCAATCGTGCCGTCGACGAAGCCAAAGAACGAATCCGCAGCAGTTTTGCTAGCACGAAACTCAACCTACCTCGTAAACGGATCACTATAAATCTTGCACCGGCTGATGTGCCAAAAGACAGTAGCAGCTTTGACCTTGCCATGGCCATTAGCATTCTGGCTGCGAGCGAACAGATACCTAAGAATAGTTGGGGTGATGCTCTAGTCATAGGAGAACTCGGACTAGATGGCAACATCCGTCCAGTTAGGGGTATCATTGGCAAGATACTTGCCGGCAGAAAACTGGGTTATAACAAGTTCGTCATTCCGGAAGGCAATCTAGAGCAAGCTAAGTTAGTGCCAGAAATAACTATCGTGCCCGTGGGTAACTTGCGAGATATATATGTTGCATTATCGGGTGTAGGTAAGTTCAATGAGGTGCGAACTAATGAAGGTTCATTGCCGCAACTAGCAACTCGTACCTATACAACTGATATACAAGAAGTTGTTGGCCAAGTTAGAGCAAAGCGAGCCTTAGAAATTGCAGCCGCAGGCGGTCACAACATTTTGTTGACTGGAGCACCTGGTACTGGTAAAAGCATGCTAGCAAAATGCCTACCCACAATTTTACCCGATCTGAATAGAGAAGAGATCCTAGAAATTACACATCTTCATAGCCTAGCTGATAAGAAATATGATCGAATCATTACAGCTCGACCCTTTAGGGCTCCACATCATACCGCCAGCGATATATCAATTATTGGAGGTGGCCAGAAGCCTAAACCAGGCGAAATAAGCCTTAGCCATCACGGTGTGTTGTTTTTTGATGAGTTCCCGGAATTCAATCGTAGCGCAGTAGAAGCACTAAGGCAGCCCTTGGAAGATCACATCATAACCGTGTCACGAGCCCAAGGCAGCTTAATCTTCCCTGCTAAGTTTATACTCGTAGCTACCTCTAACCCATGCCCTTGTGGCTACTATGGTACAAGCAAAGAGTGTACCTGCACAGCAAACGAGATAAACCGCTATCAGAAGAAGCTATCTGGACCGATTTTGGATCGCATAGATCTATATGTGTCCGTTGATGAGATTAAGCACGATGAATTATTGAAAGAAGACGCCAATGGGGAAAATAGCATGGATGTAAGAAATAGAGTGGTCAAGGCGCGACAACTTCAGATCAAACGCTATGGGAGTAAGATCAAACAAAACTCAAACCTAAGCAATAAGGATGTCAAGAAATTAGCCAACCTGAAACCAGATGCGAAGGAGCTTCTTGATAAGGCTGCGGAACAACTAGGCATATCTGCCCGTGCATATATGAAGATAACTAAAGTTGCGAGGACCATTGCCGATCTAGACAATTCACCTACCATAGAGATTCATCACCTGACCGAGGCACTGCAGTATCGCAAGCAAGAAGTCAGCAATATATTTGTATCTTAACAACTTTATGCTTGACCTCTAGAAGCTTATCTGTTAGGATTACCTGTAAACCAGTTACGTTAGTAGAGGAGAAAGATCCATTAACCAAAGGACACGTCTGAATCACCAGATTCAGGCATCGCAATTAAGAGTGATTGACGAAGACGGCTCGCAGCTCGGCATTATGTCTAGAACAGACGCCCTGCAGTTAGCCGACCAACGTGACCTTGACCTGGTGGAAATTTCACCTAATACTGACCCGCCGGTATGTAAGATTGTCGACTGGGGTAAGTTTAATTACCAGAAGACCAAGCAGCTCCAAAAGAGCAAGAAAAATGCCAAAACCCTCGAGGTTAAGCAAATGCGCTTCGGTCTGAAAATCGGCGATCACGACCTAGGCGTTAAGCTGAACAAAGTGAATGGTTTCCTAGAAACCGGACACAAAGTAAAGCTGACTGTGTTTTATCGCGGACGCGAGCTTGCTCATAAGGAATTGGGCTTTAAACTCGCCGAACGCATCATTACCGATTATGGTGATAAAATTATTGTCGATCAAAAACCACAGTTTGCCGGCAAACAACTAAACTTCGTGATAAGGAGCAACCCCAATGCCAAAGCTAAAGACTCATAGCGGAACCAAGAAGCGAGTACGCGTTACCAAAAATGGTAAGGTGCTTCATGAGAAAGCTACAAGTAATCACTTCTTACAAAAGAAGAGTGCTGCACGCAAGCGTCGTTTTGCCATTGGTAGTGAAATGACCGGCAAAAGCGCTAAGAATATGAAATTAAGACTCGGAGTAAAGTAGTATGCGCGTAAAACGAGGCGTTACCGGCCACAAGAGACATCAGAAGATTCGTAAAGCTACCAAGGGTATGACCCGTGGTAACCGTTCAAGTATCAAGCGCGGCAAGCAAGCTGTTACTCGTTCATTAGTAAATTCTTACAATGACCGCCGTAACCGTAAGCGCAGTTTCCGTCAATTATGGAACGTTCGTATTAATGCTGCTGCCCGATTGAACGGTACTACTTATAGTCGACTTATCGCTGCCCTCAAAGGCGCCAAAATTGATCTAGATCGCAAAGTACTATCAGAACTAGCTGTCAACGAACCCAAAGCTTTCGAAGCAGTCGTCAAAGCTGCTAAACCTGCCAAATAACAATCTTGCACAATCGGTTGTGCATTACATACAAACTAAAAAACGCCGTTTTAAATGGCGTTTTTTGATAGATAATCTATGTATTCGCCGTTTATCACCGTCTTACCTAGATCACCTCTGAACTGTTTACCGACAAAATTTATCAACATAGATGCATACTTTGCACGGTCGCAAACTGATCTAAGCGACTCTCCACCTTGACCAGTCACCACTACATTTAGAACTCTACCGCCGTTAACCACTATTTTGCCGTTATCTTTCTTAGTACCGGCATGTAGAACTTTAACGCCAGCCGAGGCTAGTTTATCAATTTCTTCCAAGCCTTCAATTTCATCGTTAAGTACTGGCGTATCTGGATACCCATCGGCAGCTAATACCATAGACACGGATTCGTTCTTATCCCACTCCGTTTGCTTTAAGGTGTTGAGTTGACCTGTACTACTAGCAATCATTAGTTCTACGACGTCACTTTTTAACCTCGCCAACCATGCTTGAGCTTCCGGGTCACCAGGCCGAGCATTATATTCCAAGCAGCGTCCCGCCCTCACACCCGGGAACAGCATACCTCGAAACGGTGTGCCTCTTTGATTTAGCCACTTCAAAACTGGCGCCACAAAAACTTCACCCATTCGCTCAATATCATCTGGTAAGATGTGGCTACTAGGTATAGTAACTACACCCATGCCACCGGTCATCGGGCCTTGGTCATCGTCGTAAATTGTCTTATGGTCACGCATCGCAAACGGAATCATCCGGTAATTTTCGCCGTCACACCAAGCCTGTAGCGATAGTTCTGGGCCAAGTAGTCCTTCTTCTATAATTACCATTTGGCGAACACTAAGTTTACCTGTATATCTAAGCCTTTGAAGTACCGCGTACACCTCTTTAAGCGAATCAGCCTCGCTCACACCTTTCCCAAAAGCTAAATGATCTTGTTTGATATATTGCGGAAACACACCTTTAGACTCCGAATAGGCCAGAGCGCTATCAAGGGACGAAAAAGCACCGTAGCTAGCTGTCGGTATACCACTGTCTACCATGCAGGTTTTGCCCGTAAGTTTCGACCATTCAATTTCCGCAGCCGAGCGAGTCGGTCCAAAAACATACAATTCCCTACCTTTAAACTCTTCTTGAAAAGCATCAACCGCACCCATTTCCAAAGGGTTATCTGCAGTTATTGCAATCAAACCAATGTCTCTATTTCTGGCAACAAAATCGAGCTGCGCACCTATATCTAGTACGTCTATACCTGTATTCTCGGCAAATCCCTCACTGCCAGGATTATTGCCAGCGACAAATACTCCATCTAGATGTGAGGATTCTGCCATTTTCTCGACAAAAGCCTGACCTCTGCCACCACTGTCAATTACAAATCCCTTCATATCTTTAGTTTGTTCGTTGGCAAGATAATTTGCAAGCAAAAGCAAAAACCGCCCCTTTATAGGGGCGGTTTATTAAAAGTCTGTACCTAATCCGTGACTAATGAAAGGACCAGCACTACCGGATTCTCTGTCCAGTTTGAAGCTCGTAATCAATGAGCGCAGCTACTACTGGATGCATTCTATTATTTTTGTTTTCACCTGAAGCAATTGATCTCTCTCGAAAAACAAAATCCCTTGGCGAGCCTAGATAAGGATCAATCGTCACATATTTATCAATCAGATCTTCTTTGTGTGGCTGTAACAAAGTTATTATTGCGGGTTCTTGTTCTTTGCGTCTAAACTCAGTTTCCATCATTTCCATAATTACATATACTATACTATTTTGTATATTTTTGCAAGAATAACCGCCCCTTTAGGAGCGGTTTTTCATATTCTCCCTTTCGGGAAGAGTAGCCCGACTAAAATGTATTCCATTTTGCCGGCGCGATGAGAAACCCTAAAAGGGTGTCTCATTAACGCTAGATTATCCGTAAGCCGGGTTCTGTTTTAGCTAATCATCTATCTAGCCCACCGATTGCTCGGCGGATCGAGCGGATTAAACGATGAACCGTAGCGGGAAACTCTATAGATCCATCTCCTTGCAGCAGACAGGGTTTACCTCTCCCTGGCGTCACCGACAGGGACTGTGGGCTCTTACCCCACTCGTTTCACCCTTACCCCTTGCGGGGCAGTTTCGTTTCTGTGGCACTTTCCCTAGGGTTGCCCCCGGTCGCCGTTAGCGACTGTCTTTCCCTACGCTGCCCGGACTTTCCTCTTACACCAAGTGCAAGCGATTAGCCGATAATCTAGCCGTTTTATTATACCCTAGATTGTCTTTTGGGCGTCGAGGGTTTCGTTAACCATGCCGTCAGCTATCTTATTTAACTCTCGTGGTACATGGGTAAACGTTACCCTCTTGAAACTCGGGATCATGTCTTTAATAGCTTGATGAATTGGCCATAGGTCACGATTTTTTACCTTAAATATACCCTTCATTTGATTAACTACCAGTAAACTATCTAGAAATACATTTACTTCTTCTACACCTAGTTTTTTTGCTTCTTCTAGACCAAATTTGAGTGCCTGGTATTCCGCTTGATTATTTGTAGTTATGCCCAGATATTCGCCACTTTTCATAATAACTGCGTCGTTCATATCCAAGATTGCGTAGCCAGATGCCGAAGGCCCTGGGTTGCCTCTAGAGCCGCCATCAGCAAATAGCTTAACTTCTTTGGGCGCCTCAACCACAAATTCCATCTGGGTTTCTTTGATTTCTCTGGGTTCTGTGTAGGGCTGAAAGCTAAACTGGATCATCTTTATCGGGGTATTCTCGTCGACATCTTCACCGTAATATTTACGAAAAATCTGTAACATTACAGACACGGAGCCATAGACTTCCTGCGCTTCATTATCCTCCGGCGCTATATCCTTGATCCGTTTTTCGTGAATCCTATTTATAGTTGCAACGCCAATTTTGCGCCAAGTTTCAGGCTTTTCACGATCAACTTTATCGATCAACTCAACCTGATCGTTGACTGCTAGATTTTTGTCGTCCTTTAGGCGCCAAGTGTTATTCTTCTCACCACTCAAAACCTTTTGCGCTAGATCATGATCAAGTTTTAATGTTTTCATCTGTCTTACTATAACCTATTTGCTACAATGAAGCCTGTGAAAGTTTCTGATTACACCTACGATTTACCAGAAGAACGAATTGCTTTACATCCACCAAAAGTCCGTGGCACTAGCCGACTCTTGGTATTGAATAAGCAAACCGGAGAGATTGAGCATCGAAAATACACCAACTTGGTCGACTACCTACAACCTTGTGATGTTGTCGTCCTAAACGATACAAAAGTAATAAAGGCCCGATTAATCGCCAAAAACTCTAAAGGCCAAACGCGTGAGCTTTTACTACTTGAAGATCATCATAATACAAACTTTACGAGTCGCAAGACTATTTACAGAGGTAAAATTCACGACGGTGAGACATTAGACGTAAATGGGGCTAAGATTGTCGTTGAAAAGGTCTTGGACGGTGGCATCGCCGAAATCAGTAGTTCGCACAATATTTTAGAATTGGCAGAACATGTCGGCTCAGTGCCCTTACCTCCATATATGCATCGTGACGCTACCAAAGAAGATATAGAGCGCTACCAGACGGTTTTTGCTAAGGAACCTGGTTCTGTGGCTGCTCCAACCGCATCACTCAACTTCACTAAGAAGTTAGAAGAGAAGTTATTAGCAAAAGGAATACAAATTGCTTACCTGACTCTTCATGTAGGGCTTGGCACTTTCCTACCTATCAGAAGTGATGAAATCGAGGGACACACTATGCACAGTGAGTATTTTGAAGTGCCAGCGGAAACTATAGAAATAATCAATAAAGCTAAACTTAACAGTAATAAAATCGTTGCGATTGGTACAACAGTAACGCGCACTTTGGAGTTTTGTGCTGACAAAATTATGAGCACCGAGTTACACCCAAATCAACCACTAAATGGCGAAGCGAACATATTTATTTATCCTGGGTACAAATTTAAATTAGTTGATCACATGTTGACTAATTTTCATGCACCAAAATCGACCGTACTGATGATGGCGGCTGCCTTTGCGGGTTGGGATAATTTACTCAAAGCCTACGAGATAGCGATTGAAGAAGACTACTCTTTCCTAAGCTACGGTGACTCTATCTTGATTATCTAGCGATCCATCTGATAATGAATAGTGCCAGCGTGATCGATTTCTTCGATTTCGGCCATTCCTGACTTGTAAATCCCTTGGTTGGCGCAAGCTCCCCCAACTATTGTTACGCCAAGCGAAAAAGCAACGAATGATAGACTACGAGAGTCGATGTGTGCCTCTGATGTCGCATGCATCATACCGGCATATAAAGCTCCACGTACATTCTCTACCCCCTCATAAGCTATCGTAGTAAATGCAGCGAGGCTTCCGACAATATAGGCAAACGTACCGGTAGCAGCCATAATATTGCCCTTTGCTTTTTCTCGCTCAAGATTGGTCATACAGTATAGATATACTCTTCATCTACGAAACTGCAAGCTTAAGCAATTTAGCAGATATGCAACTGTGCTAAAATACTGGAGATATTTCGGGGTGTGGCGCAGTTGGCTAGCGCGTACGGCTGGGGGCCGTGAGGTCGCAGGTTCAAGTCCTGTCACCCCGACCATATATCAATTATGAGATATTTTGATGGTTTTTTGTACATAAAAGCCATAAACCTATTGACATGACGTGACACAGTACTACCATGGAAGTAGGGACATAAAATAAAGATAGGAGCGAAAATGTCACTAAGCGAAGTTTTTATTCCAAGAAATCTGGCTGAAAAGGTAGAAGGAAGTTTAGTTCGGCCAGATATATTTAGATACGCTGATCCAAGTGATCATCATGTAAGGCGTATTGGCAGTGCGGCACTACACGAAGAAGTGGCAAATGAGCCAGCCCCCGAGGTAAAACTACCAGTCAGCAGCGCTGAAGCTGCCTAGAAAATTAAATTTACTAATTAAAGCATAAGCATTATCCTTTTCGTGTGGTATGTGAGAGTATTACTACATGCCAAACGAAATAGATTTTGAGAGCTTTGAAACTGCAGTAAAAGATATTCAAGACAGGATGAAAGAACGACCCATTATTCAAGATGCATTTGACTGTGCTTTTAGCAGCGCACCAAGACCTCTGAATACGACTCTTGGTTCAATAACTTTGCGTGTCACAGAACTAGCAGAAACAGTAGGTATTACTTCCGAAGAGCAACAGCTAAAGAGTAGTTTTCGCTCAATAAGAGGTCATTAAAAAACTCGAGCCAAAAGCTCGAGTTTTTATTTAGGCCAGCATGACAACCTGGATTGTAATCCCAGGTGGGTCTCCGCACGACAGAACCGCAATTCTGCACGAATATTGGAATCCCAAATGATAAGTATTCAGATTATCATTTTGCTGGCCCGTAGCTATATTATACTGCCTAAATACTAAAGCAAGAAGCGGAGAATAGCTGTGTTTATATTAATCAGCAATGTACTGAACGGCTGGAACATAATTACCAAGGCAAATACTATGAATAGGCCGAATGTTTCCATTCGAGCCATAAATTCCTGAATCGGCTCGGGCGCAAAAGCGTACAATAAACGCGATCCATCCAGTGGTGGAATCGGTACCATGTTAAAGACGAATATGCCGACATTTATAGCAGCGAATAAAGTTAAAGCATTTGTTGCAAAGCCAACCGTTCCGATCAGACGAACAAGAACTGCGGCCACAATTGCCATTAGAATATTAGAGACTGGGCCCGCTATACCAATAAGCGCCGCACCATACTCACCCCATTTAACTCTCGTAGGATTAAAAGGTACTGGCTTGGCCGCCAAGATTGGCACACCAAATAGAAATAGCGTAACTATAGGCATCAATACAGTTGTAATTGGATCAATGTGCTTAATCGGGTTGAAGCTAACTCTGCCATGCTCTAGAGCCGTATCATCGCCCAATTTATGCCCAACATAAGCGTGCATAGCCTCGTGTATGCTTAGAGCCGCAATAATGCTAATAAGCGTCAGTGCAAGTGTTGTAAAGTCTGTGCCGAATTCCATCCCAGAATTATAGCACCTGGTTGCTTGGAGAGTTACTTAGCCTGCTCAACGACTTCAGGTTTAGCCAAGAGGCCTTTTTTCTTGAGAGTACGAATTGCCTGGGTACTGAGCTTCATCTGGATTTTTTTGCCATCAACAATAACAGTCTTCTTCTGAAGATTTGGCTTCCAGACTTTTTTGGTATGGCGCTGTGAAAAGCTGACATTGCTGCCGTACTGCTTGCCTTTACCAGTTAAATCACATTTCTGCATAATATTTCCTTTAGATTCAGGTTGTTATTCTATCTGTTTTACCCCTATAAGTCAACACTCTCTATAGATAGATTTCCCTTTAAGGTTGGTTTTGGCTCAAACAAACCCGTTTTTGACCTTTTAACCATCTTGAATGTCCGAGTACCCTTACGGTGCGTATATAGATAGTCATTAAACACCTCAACTGTACCTTTCTTGTAATCTACACTTTTTATGATTCCCCAATTTTCTTTATCACTATCATTCGGGTCAAGCCAATTGAAGAATTTACCGATCACTTCGTCGCCAAAATCAGTGAAATCATTAAGCCGATCACTATCTATATATCCCTGAGCAGCGTTAACTTTTACAACAAACCTTTCTAGCCAGTCACGCGTGTATGCCAAGATCTCGTTATAATCACGGTTATCATAAGATGAATCATAAAATGTCAGTGATTGTAGTTCGAATTTTCGTTTCAAAAGCTCACCGTAAAACGCATCAATATGATCGGATGTTTTGTGATTAGGTAAAATAATACCCATATCAAGAATCCGTACGTCTGAACCAATTTTTTGCATACGATTATCATCAAGACTGAATTGCAGAGCAACATTAGGATTAGTTCGCGACGTAACCATCATTACATCAGTCGTTGGATCATAGCTCACTTCTTGATCACTTAGTGGGATAAATTCGTAACCCTCTTTTTGGTCAAGCCAATCAAAACCAACCCGAGAGCCAAACTCGATGACTTTTCGAAGCTTCTCAACATAAGGACTGGCCTTCATTATATTTTCTCTGTTGTATGCGTAATTATCCCATTCATTTTCATTAACACCACTGAAGTTATCTAGAAAAGCTCCAACCTCATCGGCGCGCCTATACGCGTAAAATGGATATTCGTCGTTAAGTGTGCCACTAACATCCAGGCTATTCCTAATGCGAATTAACTCTCTGAATAGTTTTACTAATTCAACACTAGCCTGAACATCGTCTTCCATTCTGCTACTACGAAGCACCATATCACTTGTTTCCGATACAAAAAACATCTCTAATACTGTCGAATTATCATTATCTGTGGTTATAGAAACATCCCAACCATGACAACCAGATTCGTGATCATCTATTTGATCATAATCCGAATGCCAAGAATAAGTGGGTGTCATCCTGTATGTGTAATCTCCAAGGTGCGCAATTATTGAATCTCCAAGCTGGTCCATACCTAACCATGTATCACCGAAATCTGACAGATGTACTTCCCTGTCCATAAATATATTATTCCTGCCAATTTTTTTTCGACTTCTGGTGCTTCTATCTATAAAGTTAATTGTTTCGGGATGACGATTAATAATGTCTTGAACCGTTAGGATAATTGCATCAGGTAACTCCGTCTCATTTATATCGTTAATAATTTCGTAAAATGACTTGCTGCCATAACCCACTGCGTTCATCATCTCAGTAAGATCTAAGTCAGTAGCGGCTTGCAGACTCCGAAATGTTGGGCCCATACCTCTCTTTGACATGTCGGCAAGAACCGTTTTGCTCAAAGGAGCAGTCACTGCTGAATGCTGTTTTGCAACCTTTCGACGACCTATCATATCAACATAAGCTAATGCTTCAAATTCAGTCAGGTTCTCGAATAGCTTCTTCTTCTCTATATAATCTTTTTGCTCATCAATCGCTTCCACGACCTTCAAAAGCTCTTCATCTAACTCAAACTTGGCACCAAGACTTCTCGGTACATTTATCCAGTCTGGTTCGTTATAGTCTTTTTCGTTCGGTTCACTCCGTGAACTTTGTTTATATTCGGTTGCCTCAAGAGCGTAATTAGTTATACCGTGCATCAGGTTATAAATGAATTCGAGACGTTTCGCATTGGCTACATAGTCCAAAACAAGTAATGAAGACCCATCTTCAGCCGGCTCAAGCCCACGACCGAGTTGCTGTATAAATATATTCTCCGATTCTGTCGATCTGTAGAATGCGATAACGTTTGCCGAGGGCAAATCAATGCCCTCATTGAGCATATTAATCGAGATCACGTGATCTACTTCGCCTTCTCTAAAGCGTCGGATGGCTTCATCGTTTTCTTGATCAGTTTGACCACTGTGAATTACTGATGAATTCGGCAAGTAGCATGCAATGTCCTCCGCCTGCTGGATGCTTTGAGCAAAATGTATGACTTTTGGATCGCGTATTTCGGCTGTCTCTATTTCTTTTTGACCTCGCTTAATCATCTCTTTCAGGTTTGGGTCGATTCTAGCAGTCACTTTATTAAGATCAGACACCGATGGCGCACCGTCTTCGACTAGCGATTTAACTGTATCCTCTAGCATTACTTTGTAGGTCATAGGCCGCAGATTACCCCGAACGATACCTTCTGCAAGAGGGGCATCAACAACTTCCTGACCATAGGTTCTACGAATGTCTAATTGATCAAGTCTATTCGGTGTAGCCGTAATACCAAGACGAACGTCTGGGACAAAGTATTGAATGACTTCCTTATATGTTGGTGCTTCTGAGTGATGACTTTCGTCAACTATCTTGAAACCAAAGTGGCGCCTAGAGAATCGTGAGCCAACCTCCCCTCTAATCGACTGGAAGGTGCTAAACAGCATATCGAATTCATCAAATTCTTTTTTACCTCCGTGAAATTCTCCAGCCGAGAAGGTGTCGCCCCAACGACGTTCAAATTTTTCACGCCCATCTTTTATCAAGCCTTTTGTGTGCGCAAGATATAAACCGCGAGCATCTGGATTTTCCTGCTTGTAGCGGTTGAAAAACGCCATGGCTACCTCAAACTTACCCCAACGCGTGTGGGCATTCATGAGCATATTAGCTATTGTGAACTTCTCTTCGCCGTCTTCTGTTATTACGGTGACAATTTCAGGCGATCTGGGATTTGCTTCCTCATAAGACAATATCTCTAGAGCTGCTCTCTGGTCGTCGCGAAGAAACGCCTCGTTGTCATGAGGCTCGGGTAAGCTATCAATAAGATGCAGATGGGTTGTGTGTGGACCAATTTCTGGCCACACTTCTTGAGCAGACATACTAACTCCAAATAATCTTGTAGATTATACAATTTTAAGCAAGTTTTTACAATAGTCTGATATCTGTTAGTTAATTACTCTGAATCTTGGCAATTTTTTACCATGATATTCAACATTTTCGAGCCAGTTATCTAGTGAACGCACAAAAGTGAGTTCTGGATCATAATCGGCACGATAAATTACACATAGCTGGTCGTCTGCCTCAGTTATTGCAATGTTTGTCACGGTGTAAGTTTTATCTGGGCTTTTGTAATGTACGTACTTGCCGCCAATGATAACCTTCGTACCCGCCATGGCTATCTTGCGCTTTAACTCATTTGCAGGTATGTGCACAGCTACAAAACTCCGAGATCAGACAGGCTATCCAACAAGGCCTGATAACCCGTATACAGCACCGGTGTATAACCACACTCCGATGCTGTACTCAAGCTCTTCTCGGTATCATCGATAAAGACAAGTTCTGACATCTCAACTCCAAGTGCTTCAGCAAAAAAGATGAATGCGTCAACACGTGGTTTCATGTGTTTGACTTCTGAGGATGCGTGGAATACATCAAAATGAGCTGGAATTCCTAGTGCTCGCATATCAGCTGCACCCGTAAGGGTTGTATTACTGAGTAACCCTAGCTTATAACCCATACCTCTTAATGAATCTACAAGCTCCAAAATTTTGTCATCAACAATCTTCAGATTACGCTCCACCTCAGTATTAAGTACAATAATATCGTCGAGTTTTTCCGAACCCTTGCCTAGCTTTTGCAAAAAAAGCCGCCAAAATTCTTCCCAACTATCTAATTCGCCAAGCTGCATGAGATGATTCATCGAAAAGTAGGTTTCATCGAAATCCTGCTTTGTTATACCTAGTAACTTACATACCTTTTGAGTAAAAGGTGCGCCATTACTGTTGTTTCCGCCAATCACCCCACCATAATCAAAGCCGATCGCTTTATATTTAGAAATAGGCACGATTTCTACTGCCTTTCAAGTACGACAAGTTGAGTAAGCTCGCCAATATCAACGGACTTCAGTTTAAGCTTATCGAGCGGCTCCTTCGGCTCCATACTCAATGCCTTTAGAGCTTCGTCCAAAGGCTGTTGTGGTACTTCATACTTGAGTACCTTGTCCGAATAGTGAGTAGGAATAATCAGCTTGGGCTCAATCTTCTTAATGACTTTCAATGCACCGACTGGATCAAGAGTGTATCCACTGCCGCCTACAGGGATAATTATCATATCGATTGTGCCTATAGCTTCGAGCTGTTCCTCGCTAAGATCTGGATATATGTGCCCCATAACAGCTACTCTAATATCATCAATTACAAGTCGATAAATAATAGCCGACTTCTTGCCAGCCTCGTCCATATGAGCCCGGGCAGAGATGCCTTTAATAGACACATTGGATACCTCGTACTCACCTGGCGCGTCTATTACTAGTTTTACATCGGCTTTCGGATCGCTGTGAGTAGTCGTGAATAGGGCAATATCACCGGCTTTGGTTATAGACTTCTGGCCAAGATCAACCAAATTATCATCTATGACTAAATTAGCTTTTTTGCTACTAATGCGCACACAGTTAGCGCCATAAAATTGTACTTCCACTACTTACTCCTCCTCTTTTGATTTCTTTTTGAGCTCTTTTTTGGGTTCTGGCTTAGGCTTTGGTGTCAATAAATAATGCTTGTCGAATAAAACCTGCATCTTGGAACTTAAAACAAGTGCAATAAACCGATCATTAATCTGATTTCTATAGTTATACTCTTCTATCGTCATGACAGCGTATCGAAGCTCTTTGCCTTCTTTCTTTTCTAGCTCTGCGACATGTTTTGAGACTTTTGTAGGGTTAACGTCGCCAATTATTACTACATCTACACCGGATTTTTCGTCTCGAGTAAACTGACCTGTATAAATGACTAGATCTACATTTCCCAGCGCTGTCAGATCTGAGGTGGCCTCATCTGGTTTTGATTCTGTTGGTGCACTTGAACCTTGTGCTCCGCCAAAAATAGTTGATAACGGAACATAAAATTCGTATTTCTGATTTACTTCATAGTAAAGCTTATTGTTATTGTTGTCCGAAGAGATAATGCCAATACTGAGTAAATTAGCGAGCTCTCTCCTGACGGAGTTAATTTGCTCGTCGATCTTTCGAGTAATTTCACGCACGTAGAACGGACGATTTGGATTGCTATAGAACAATTTCAATAGCTTTACCCTAGTCTTGCTCCCAAATAATTGCTCAACCATGCACTCATTGTAACAGATGGGAGCTACATTACTACTGTTTTTTGTTCAAGAATGTTGTGAGAATATCTACATAATCTTCCCTGTTATCGAGCCAATGAATACTTTTGTTGCGTTTGAACCATGTGCGCTGACGTCGAGCGAGCAAATAATCATTCCTAATGAATTGCGCCTTTGCTTCATCGAGTGATATTTTGTTTTCAATAATATAGTCGCGAAAGGCCCGATAGCCCGGTGCCTGAAGTGCCTTAGTACCATCGCCATACTTTGAGTATAGATACCTCACCTCATTCTCAAAACCTTGACTCAGCATCTCATCTACTCGATCTGTAATTCGTTGTTTTATAACCTCCAAGTCTGGATTAAGCCCAAGTAATAGTGTGTTATCCCTCATATTGTGTCTGATTTGCGGCTCTGACTTGTCTAGATGACGAGGATTGGTTGAATCTCGCTTAGCGTCTTTTGGTGCAAATTCAAAGTCAAACAAGACTGCATCAATATATAAACCACTACCCCCAACCATAATTGGTAATTTGCCCCTATCGTGAATATCGTGAATAGATTCTTTGGCTAGTTTCTTAAAGTCCACCACAGTGAAGTGCTCATCTGGCTCAACAACATCCAATAAGTGATGTGACACAAGTTCTCGTTCCACATTAGTCGGTTTGGCAGTACCTATATCCATATACTTATAGACTGTGCGCGAATCAGCACAAATAATCTCACCATCAAACTTCTGAGCTACTTCGATTGCCAATGCCGTTTTACCAGAGGCCGTAGGACCAACAATGACAATTAGTGGGGCTATCGTGGATACCATTGTAGCTCTACCATGGATACCTTATTATTTATAAACTTTATTCCTTCGGCCTCTAGTGCAGCTTGATGGCCGGGTATGCCACCTGGATAGCCTTCGGCCAGTGAACCATCCTTCTTGACTACTCGCTGCCACGGTAGTTCTGGATCGCCAAAATGAGCGATTCCGCCAACAATCCGAGCTGCTCTAGGGCTGCCACATATAGCTGCGATCTGGCCATAAGTCATGACTTTACCCTTAGGAATCTGCGATACAAGCTCATAAACTCTCTCCTTGAATTGACTATCGGCTCTTCTCGTCAAAATACGCCTCTACATCGGCCCAGCTATTTACCCTTGTAACTGCCTTAGGCAATTCATCGGCTCTATTCCAACTATAGTCCCCAAAAAGTAGCGATTCAATGCCTGCTTCGGCAGCCGCCAAACAATGCTTCAGCTGATCATCAATTAAATAATCTGCTCCTAGCTCCCTGCAAATTTCAGCCTTAGTCAATCTATATGATTTGGCGGCTAAAGTGTCGAAAAACCCTGCATGCCTAATGCTTTTGAAGACTTTACCAAAATATTGCTCAAGCCATACTGCAGTATGAGCTTTCAGGGCATTTCGTCTAGAGGTTACGATTACTAATTCATACGTCTCAGCCAACTTATGTACCACAGGCACAGCATCTTGAAAATGCGGATAGTCAGCAACGATCCCAAGATCAGCAAACTCAACCATTCGTCTTTCTACTTCGTGGTGGTCAACACCCCACATGGTACGAAAATCTTCCTGAAAATCCTCCATGGTGAGTTCGGTATGCCAGCGCCCGTTACTGAAATCAATAAATGTCTGTGCATTAGCTGCTAGAACATCATCAAGATCAAGTGCGATTATTTGTTTAGGCATTACTTCTGAGCTTTCATTCCATATAGTGAAGTTTTGTTAGTTCTAGCTTTTGCTTCGTTAGCTACAGTTTTTAGGAATATTTCGGTGTCGACTGGTTCATCCTTTTCCTGAACCACTATGTCCTTACGAATACGCGGAATAACTTTGCTAGTTTCAATTTCCTTCTCACCGATTACTACTGTGTATGGCACTTTCCAAACTTCAGCCTCGCGAATCTTTTTACCAACTGATTCATTACTATTATCTACATTGATGCGAATACCCAGCTCTTTAGCCCGCTCAACTATGCCATCCGCAAACTTAATAGTCGTATCTTCTTGATTGACCGTAATTAGACGCACTTGTTCTGGGGCTAACCAAACTGGAAAACGCCCGCCAGTGTGTTCTATATAGACACTCAGGAAACGCTCAATCGAGCCCAGAATTGCTTTGTGCACCATAGCAGGTCGATGTTTTTGGCCATCTTCACCGGTATATTCTAGTTCAAACCTTTCTGGCTGAACGAAGTCTAACTGAACTGTTGCGCACTGCCATTTTCGACCAAGTGCATCTGATACATAAATATCAATCTTAGGACCGTAAAATGCAGCTTCACCAAGTTCAACTTTGTAATCAAGTTCTTCTTCCTTAGCTATCTTCTCCAAAGTCTTCTGGGCTTTATCCCATACTTTTGGATCACCGAAGTAATTATCGCCATCGTCACGGAACGACAAATCGACACTCAGTGGCATATCAAGCACCATATACATTTGCTTAACTACGCTTATGATCCCACGCATTTCTTCTTCTATTTGATCATGACGCACAAATGCATGTGAGTCGTCCTGTGTCAGTGCTCTCACCCGAGACAAACCATGAAGTTCACCACTTTTTTCATCACGATACATTGTCGTTGTTTCCATATAACGAATAGGTAGATCGCGGTAACTCCTAGGGCGGGAAGCGTAGATCTGAGCCACATGCGGGCAGTTCATCGGCTTCAACATAAATTTGTCATCTGACTCAACACTAGAGACATCAAAACGCTCAGGATACTTATCATAGTGGCCTGAGACTTTATAAAGTTCAGTTCGTGTCATATGAGGTACCCAAACCGCTTCATAACCAATACCTCGCTGTAGTTCTTCTGAGAATCTTACCAGCTCATTTCTAAGAATTGTTCCACGAGGAGTAAATAGGGGTAGGCCAGGCCCGACTAGATCGGAGATCACAAATAGGTCAAGTTCTTGGCCAAGCTTACGGTGATCGCGCTTTTTAGCCTCTTTCAACATTTCTAGATGCTTATCGAGCTCTTCCCTGGTTTCGAAAGCCACACCGTAGAGGCGTTGCATTTGCGGGTTTTTCTCGTTACCACGCCAGTAAGCACCGGCTACTCGCATAAGCTTGAATGGACCAACCTTGCTGGTCTTTTCTACATGGGGACCACGACACAAATCTGTAAAATCACCGTTTTGATAGAACGATACTTCTTCTACTTTACTATCACCTTCGGTAATAGTTCCCAGCTCGTCAGCATCAAGATCTTTGGCTACAGTGGTACCAGCACGCTTCAAGTCATTAAGTAATTCCTCTTTATATGGCTGATTGCTATCCTTAGCCCATTTTATAGCCTTATCGACCGGCATGGTCGATCGCTCAAACTTTTGGCCTAGTTTGATAATCTTCTTCATTTCCTTTTCGATTTTCGGGAAATCATCTTCCGAGATTTTCACATCTCCTAGATCAATATCATAGTAAAAGCCATTCTCAACTACCGGACCAACACCTAGCTTAGCCTCCGGCCAAAGCGTGGTTACAGCCGTCGCCATTATATGAGCCAAACTATGCCTCATTGCATGTAAGTTGTCTTGTTGATCAGCCATTTGTCACTCCTTTTGTCGAAATTAATAAACGCGCCCGATAAATACACATGACTATGTAATTATGTAGCGCGTCTCGGGCCCAAAATCATACGTCGCACAATTTTAGGCGGTTCCACCGGACTTTTACTTATGATGCTCGCGTTACGTACGCTGCAACTGCCAACGGAGCTCCGTAGTTGGTGAATCTACCTCATCGCTCATTTACAAGTATAACACGCCCCTGTTAAACAAATAAAAAAGTTGAGTATTCTCGCAATGACACTCAACTTTTTTTAGAGAGAGGTGTTGTACTAACACCTCGCAGAACTTCACCGTACCCATGACTATACACCCGCTAGTACAATAATGCTAGTACTTTATTGGTGTTTTATTTACATTAAAGTGGGGTTTCAAATTTAACACCATATTTGGTATAGTTCCCTTTTACTCTACTTTTTGTTATCCTAGTGTTTGCCAAGTTTTCTAAACCAAGCATAGCTGTTTAGAAAACTTACAGGAGGAAACGACTAGAGTGTGGAAGAAAAGTAAGTAGTTACTTTTCGGAAGTCGACCGTCGATTCCGACGAGGGCGATTAGCTCATTTGGCTAGAGCGCAGCATTGACGTTGCTGAGGTGATAGGTTCGAATCCTATATCGCCCACCAATAAAAAAGCCCAGATTGTCTGGGCTTTTTTATTGAACAATCTTTGTATAGTCTGACTTCTGTAGTGCCATGAATGTATCTTTTAATTGACCATCTGGAATACTGTGTCCACATGTATTAAAAGTTTCGGTGTTACCGTTACTATAGAACTTAATAATATAGTCTGTGCCATCTGAATAATTTTCACATCTTCCGGGTGTGGCAAACTTATGCATACGCTGAAAATCTGCGTGCATAATGGCATCCTTAAGAGCCTGTGTAGATGCAATATCTAAATGTCGAACATTCGGTTCTCTGAAATGATGTATTTCACCCGTTTCATAAATAACGATATTCATCGGTGGACACTGTTTATCTCCACAATTGCCGCCGTATGACTCCATACTCATCAATACATTCGCACTCTTGTAATACCTTGCATACACAAAATAACCAACTCCACACATAATAAGTACAGTGATAACCAAACTAATTATAGTAACGAACCAACTCTTTTGGAGAAGTGTTTTCTTTTCGTTCATGGTTATATTGTACGTTATCTGTATTCTTCGCAAAGGCGTTGCAGATATCTGATATTGTGTATCGATGCCAAGGTGCCGGCTAGTGGCTCGCCAACTTTAAACTGATGGCGCAAGAACCCCTTACTATAGCCCTTTTGACAGGTATAGCAGTCACACCCTGGGTCAATAACCTTTGTATCCTCGGTAAATCTTTCATTAGTGAGGTGAATCTTTTTATCGCCCGCAATCCAAACTGTTCCGTGACGAGCATTCCGAGTTGGCAGAACACAATCAAACATATCAATACCATGCTCAATACCAAATCGCACATCAACAGGATCGCCTACACCCAGAAGAAATCTTGGTCTAGGCGAATCATCATACAAATCCGCTAGGTAAGCCAGCATTTCGTGCATCTCTTTTTTGGTTTCCCCAACTGACAAGCCACCGATCGCAATACCATCAACAGATAGCGACTGAACAATTTCTAGACTCTTCTTTCTTAGATCCTTATCCAAACCGCCCTGTACTACCCCAAATATTAGTGGCCTTTTGGAGTCGCTCATAGATTTAGTGAGTTTCTGAAATTCTGCCAGAGACCTCTCAAGCCAGCGATGTGTTCGCTCAAATGCTTCATGTGTACGATCCCGTCCCTTTTCATCCAAAGCGGTCACGTCGTCAAAGGCCACGATCATATCAGCGCCAAGTTTCATCTGAATCTGAATTGATTTTTCTGGTGATAAAAATATGGTGTCTCCCGTTTTTGGATCTTTGAATGTCACTCCATCTTCGGTAATCTTACGAATTTTAGCCAAAGAAAAAACCTGAAAACCACCAGAATCAGTTAGTATTGGACCTTTTCGACGTGCAAACTCGTGTATACCACCAAGTTTCGATATAACGTCTTCCCCAGGCTGCAGATGTAAATGATATGTGTTACTAAGCACCACTTCAACACCAGTAGATTCAACCTGTTCGGGAGTTAGGCTCTTTACAGCGCCCCTAGTACCATCTGGCATAAATGTTGGCGTATGCACTTCGCCAGACCGAGTACTAAGTACCCCAGACCTTTTAAATCCATTTATATTCTTTGCTGTAAAGTTCATGATCGACTAATTGTAACAAATATGGGTCACCTTATAAGAATCATCATGCTTATACTTGCAGTTAGTAATCAGTTTTGGCATTGTAGCTTATATGAGTATACAAAAATGGTACGGACTACCTCCAGACCGAGAATACGATCGCCGCACTTTGAGTTTTAAGACTGCTGTGGCGGCGGTTGCTGTCAAGTACGCTGCCTACTTAGGTGCTCTGGAAAGCTACATTGATCTAGCTGCAAACGACACTATTACTGGCAGCTACCCACTGCCTAGAACTATAGGGTTTATGGCTCTAGGATTTATTGCTGGCGAGTTCGGGCAACATCAACTCGAAAGATGTAGATTATCTAAGTTCGACGACAAATCACCGCCAATTGATAATGGCGCTACAGAAGTACTTGAGAATGAAAATAATGTGGCAAAACCGCATAATGAAGAGGATGATACTCAGAATTAGGTCGACTAGTACAAATTACACTTATCGCTGTAGATATTGACTTTTTCATTTCTTTATGTTAACATAAGCAGGTTAAACGGGAGGCGCTCATTTTTGAGTACCAACAAGAAGAGTTCTCTAGTGGACTTTAAACTCTTTTACGAGGAGTTAAAGCCATCAAAGAATTCTATCAGTCGTATACGACGCGTTCGACCAGTTTCTCAAGTAAACTAGACGAACGAAGCCCCTTGAGGTAACTCGAGGGGCTTTTCATATGCTCAAAGAATCTAACAGAGGTGAATATGAGTTATCCCACTACTATTACTCACTTATCCACTTGAAAAAACACTAGCGTGATGTCAATATGTTGTCATGGTTTGTATATATTGTGATCATAAAACTCAAGTTACTAACTCACGACCCCAGAGGCGACGTAACGGCGTATGGCGGCGGCGACAGTGCGTATCCTGTAAATCTAACTTCAGCAGTAATGAAATGATCGATCTTAGCTCCTGTTTAGTGGTTTCTGACAATTCGGGCAAAATAGAGCCCTTTTCGCGCGATAAGCTACTAATTAGCCTAAATGATAGCCTTCGGCATCGTAAAAGCCATGTATACGACTCCAGTGAACTCACCGATACAGTCATAAATAAGGTTTTACATTTAATTTCTAGCGCAACAATCACCCGAGATGAATTAGTAGGTGTAATTACGGAAGTACTAGATAACTTTGATAATGCGGCAGCCGTACAGTTTGCCGCCTTTCACCCTAATAAATAACTATTCCTTGTCCTTTTTGACAAACTTAACGGTTGCGTCAAATGTATCTAGATACCATTTAAACATTAAACGCGTCTGCGAGTTGAGAGCCGCAAGCGAATTAAAGGCAATGCTAGTGACCGGCAAAAGCACCCACTGCAAGGTCATAAAAATAGTTCTATGTGCCTTGTAGCGCTTCGGCTTGGGTGGTAGAACCTTAAAGCTAAGGAATAATGTGATAAATATGCCAAGCATTGCAACTGTCTGAATACGACTGGCAATAATTGGCAGCTGATTGGCCGTGAAGTCATCAGTGTTAATTAAGAGTGGCACAAACGCGCCGAAAGCCAAAATTAGAGGTGCCGTAGCCCAACTTACATGCCCCTCAAGGAGTCGCAAGAACTTAAAGGTTACATCAACCTTGGAAATTTTATTCTTAGTAAAAAAGCCTTTTTCGGCAACATATGCTACATCTGAAGCTCCCCATGCCCAGCGACGAAGTTGAATAAATTGTTGCTTGAACGTCTCTTTGTAAGTTGAGGCCAGAACCGCATCCTGATAGACAGGCACTAACATTGGATAAACATTGTAATTGCCGTCGAACCGGAAATAAGATCGCCAAAATTGGTGACCATCTTCAACAATTGTTCGAACACTTAAATAATTTGTATCTATCATGCCCTGCATACTTTGAGCGTGAGACGAAAAGTTACGAATCATGTGTGGACGCATAGATAGCACTACATTCCAAAATGAGTTACCGGTCGCAATCACTCGCATAAGCGCTGGTGCATCCCAAATATTGTTGGTGTAAATTGGCACCGGTTGATACGAGGAATGAACTGGGTCAAGAGTCGAAGCCACCATGTAGGTTAGAATGGCAAAATAGTTTGGATGCGGCCTATTATCAGCATCAAACATCGTAACCATAACTGATGACGGATCGATATTCTTCTTGTCTAAATACTCCTTCAATCTAGCGCAACCCCAGGTACCATTCGGTCCTTTGCCCTTCACCTCATTAGCTAGGTCTTTCGGATGCTTGGTGGCAAATGCATGCCGAAAATGCTGACCATATTCTTTGATCAATGCCTGGCATTCTTTTTCTATTTGGAGTCCGGCGCGTTCTTCATAAGTAAGCACAAGGATAGTCTTTTTTATATCGAATTTAGAGTCGATAATATACTGGATCGTTGGTTCGAGTATCGCCCTTCCGTCGGTGTGTGTAGGAATAATAATAGCGTGTACGACTTCGTTGGGTTTTAACGGAACAGGCGATGCCTGAATTCGTGCGATATTTTTCTTGTGCCACGCCGGAGAATTAGGACTGCTCACTTCCAACTTTTCCAGATCTTCTGTTAACACTGCCCAGTCGAGTTTTTCATACTTTTTCAGCTGTCTCCAGCCTTGAATGACTCGAACATTTAACCCGATTGCACGAGCAAACCAGATCAGAAAGAAACCTAAAATAAACATAGCAGTTAGACGAGGATCTAATAAACTAACGGCAAAAGGCAATATCAATATACTCCAGCTCAGGAACCCAGGTAGCACCTCAAAGAACCTATAACGTCTGGTCTTCTCTGAGTTAAGCGGGATCTCTAGATCATTAATGTTCATTATTTAACACCGTAAATCAAAGCGTTGCTTACAATTATAGAGAGAACTAATAGCAACACACCCATGCTGAGTATGGCTAACGAATACTGGCGACGAATTGAATATAACTTAATACTCATGATGCTGTGTATGGCCATAACCATGCCGGCAAAAATTATAAAACTCATATAAGTTAGGACAGATGTGCTGTAAGTATAAGCGCTAAGTCTACCCAGATAGGGCCTATATTGAATAAGGTGAAGCTTGCCTCCACTACCCTGACCAATAAATACAGAAACGACCTCTAGAAGAACCAGAAATAAACTAGCACTTAAAAGCAAGAGAACAATTCGATCATGATAATACTTTTTTGGTATGTGCATGGTTTGAGATAATTATAGAACTTCTTGCCGTTTTGAACTAGTTATGTGTACGATCTTATAAATTATGGTGCGGATGGAGGGAGTCGAACCCTCGTCTCAGCCTTGGGAAGGCTACATAATAGCCGTTATACGACACCCGCTAGCAGTGGTGATTATATTATATCTTGGATGACAGTGAATACCTTTTGAAAATCTTCTTCGGCATCATTACCATTTAGTTTAATAGCAACGTCGCACGTTGATTCATAAAAGGGTCGCCGACGTTCCTGCAATCCCGCCAGCCCACCTTCGTTCAAGCCGATAATTCGTTCAAGCCGATCTGGGCCGAGCCGTATCTCGAGTTGAGATGAATCCACGTCAAGAAAAATAACTTTTCCTGTAGACCTTAGGTAAGTCATGGACTCGGCTTGTAACACCATGCTTCCACCGGTTGCTACAATCAAACCAGCGGCTTTTATACTCTTAGCGGCGCGTATTTCAGCGTCATTAAAGTATTCAACCCCATGGTTACTAATGATTTCGGTTAAAGACATCCCTTGTTGTTGCTCTATTACATCATCAGTGTCAACAAACCCAATATTCAATTCGCGAGCCAATCCACGCCCAATCGTAGATTTGCCACTTCCGGGCATGCCGGTCAAGATAATATTACGTCTCATGATCTATGTGGAGCCGATGAGCGGGGTCGAACCGCTGACCTACGCGTTACGAGTGCGTTGCTCTACCAACTGAGCTACATCGGCATTTACTCTTTCGAACTGATTTATTATAGCAAAGCTAAAGTTGGTATTTTAGTAGCTATCTAGTTCGCTACGTATCTTATCTAAGAGCTTAACGTCATCACGTCTAACACCTTCAACTTCAATAAGCGCCTCTCCAACGCTGCTATCCATAAGATTGTTTTCAACAAATTGTTTGATCCTTGTTTGTCGCCTCTTTGAATCTGGATCCAGATCCATGAGTGATGCATGAATTTCTTCACGCATCCTCTGCCTTGCTTCCGCCGGCTTATCTTCGTAAGTCATAATTCTAGCTTACTCTACTTTTGTGAATAAAAACCGACTATTTGCTATTTAGGTTGCGTTTTCTCAAACGGAATCTACTAGCATTTTTGGGCTTTTCGTTTGATTCAGTTTTTTCAATATCTTTTTTTATATCAGTTAGTGGAACTTGGCCAGTGCGAGTAGCGACACGCCTTAAGCGTTGAGTAATATCAGTATCATCATGTTCTACTGTCTGGCTGTGCTCAACCTTATTCGTAGGGACAGCATCCACAACTTCAAGCACCGCGCCCTGTGTATCCGATGGCAAGCGACCATGTTTCTGTAGAACTTCTCGAATAGTATCACCCAGACTACTAGTGAAACTTTCAGGGAATATATTTGAATCCGATACTTCGTCAACAAACTGTGGTGTACCATTTTCTGATTCAGAAGTCATAATTAAAATATTATACAACCTATGCGTAGTTTTGTAAATTAGACGTTGCGTTTTTTCTCTGTTCTTGGTATGATCCTCTCTGTTCTTATCGCAGATTAGGTGATGAACAAACAATGCGGGCTCGTGGTGTAGATGGCCTAACATGCCTCCCTGTCACGGAGGAGATCGCCGGTTCGAATCCGGTCGGGCCCGCCAAACTAAGAAAATCACCCAAAGTGGTGGTTTTTTTAGTTTGATGGTCGTTTCGGTTTTGACTCGGCGATAGCGAATGAAATGAGCAAGATCGCCGGTGCGGTGGAGCGAGGACACGCGCAGAAGCTTGCTTGGAGCATGCCACAACGGAAAAGGACGAAGTCCGCTATCCGGTCGGATCTGCCAATCCGTATTTCGGTTGCCAACAAGCAACTATCGACGGCGACAAAATAGTTCCCCACCCCGGAACTCACAGTCAGTCATGTTGACAATATGCCATCTTTATGATAGTATCTTTTTATAGTTAACAAAAATTTATAGTTAACAAAAATAAAAATAAGGAATTTAAACTATGAGCCAAAGCCTAACTGAATCTGCACGAGAAGTTGTAGCAAACGCACAAGATAAGAAAGCTAGTGATCAGCTTGGAAATGTGGATTTGCGCAATTCTGGCTATGCTGAGGGAGCTTCATCTAAAGTCATTGCACATGCTTCAGCTGAAAGTCCAGATGGAATTAAGTCAAAAATAACTACTGAGTTCAAAAGTAACGGGCGCACAGGAAGTCATTACGATGGTAATCAGGCAGATCTAGAAAGACAGGGCGAGCAAGCAACTGCACATTATAAAGCTGCAGAAGGCTTTGTTTACCCTGATTCAGGTCCAGGTGTTCCAGATTATATTGATGGAGGAGTTGAAACTACTGTTGTAAGGACAGATGAATCTGGCAACGAAGTGTATCGTCATACATCTAAAGACCCTGCCTTTGCCGCAAAGGTCGGCAAAGTTGCAGCAAACAGGATCAACGATCAATTTGATGACGGAGAAAAACAAATAGCTGCTTAAATGTAGTCCACTCACGTTAATCAGCAACTGATTGGACCGTCTCAGCGACGGGTCAACTCCATGAAGTAGAAATTGCCCTTTCGAGGGCTTTTTCGTTTCTAGAGAATACAAAATAGTTCCAGACCTCTAAAGTTACGGCCCGCCAAACTAAGAAAATCACCCAAAGTGGTGGTTTTTTTAGTTTGATGTCCGTCTGGTTTTGAGTTGGTGATCAGCGAATAAAATGAGCGAGATCGCCGAGTTCGGTCATCAAGCTCGCGCGCAGAAGTTCACTTCGAGCACGAATACAGATGTGCGCAGTCGGTCGGACCCGCCAGGTAGCGCTTCAACTCATATCCCGCTTAAGTCAGGCCCGTCAAAGCATAAGCACTCCCACAAGATGCGTTTGTCCATTTGTGTTACAACAACTAAATTGACAAACCGACTATCTTATGCTAGTATTAATATATAAGTTAAAAAGTAAGCAAAGGAAAACAAAAATGCCAGAAAAAGTACATGATCAAATCGCAGAAGCATACCGCTCTATTGATGACATAGAACAGTTAGCTATAAAAACCGGAGTTGGAGAAGAAGCCCCAGGCCAAGATGGCGTCGCGTATGCGAGTGTTACTAATGAGGGTAGTCATTATATTAATAGAGGGCTTGTAACGGACGATGCTGCAATAGCAGTAGAAGATGATCTGATAAGCCAAAATCATAAAGACTGGAAACGAACTGATCCTATAGGTCCTCGTTATGCGAAAACATATGAAACAACTGGCACATATGATACATCTCTTCAAAGAGATGGCAAACTGTATGGTGATACAGTAGTGAAAAGAGCTGACGGCAAAGGCAGTGTTTATCAAGCTACCCTGAAAGGAGAAAATGGCGAAAAAGCTGCTGTTATTATCGCCAATCGGGCTGCGCGGCGAGTTCGTGAGGCTATAGTTGATCGTACGGTAAAGTTAGCAGACGAATTAAAACAAGAAGATAAGAACTAGCGAATTGTATTAATGATAAATAGCCTCGTTGCGGTCGGGGCTATTTTTTTGTCGATACTCAACATATTCATAATACAATCTGTGATCCTCGCATATCAATACCGATTATCGCTCATTTATTAGTCTTCTAATGAGCACACCAGAGCAAGAACAAATAGTTACGGGAACAACTATAGATATTATAGAATTACCGACGTATTTTTTGCTATGATGAGCACATGAAGTCATTCATATCTTTAGATGAGCTGAAACCCGGTGGCCAGTCAGCACTTTACCCGAGCTGGCTTACTAATATGTATGAGGTCAAAGAGTTCATTGGCCGAGCCGGAAAAATGCAATCCGACCAAATTAGAGTCGGGATTGTGACACTGAAGCACGGTGCAAATTACCCTAGTCACAGCCACCCAGCACCAGAGATATATATTCAGATAAGTGGCAAAGTTAAGTGGAAAGTTGGAGATGAGACAAGATTAATAAGTAGCATCACTGCGATTAACATACCCTCCGGTACGTCACACGCCATGCGTAACATGGGTAATATAGAGGCACAATTGATTTACCTTTGGTATGCACCGGACAACGACAAAAGCTTACTTGAAGAGGATGCACAACTCGATTAAACATGTCAAAATAACATATTCTGTATTGTTCACCAAAATGGATTCTCGACGAATGGCTGTATTCATTACCAAGCAAGATAAGTTGTAGGCTAAAGTTTTATGAGGGTGCGCATTTCGACTGTGTTTTCAACTGGCAACTTAAAGTAATCACTTGGGTTGGTGGCACTATTGGACATTATACAAAAGAGCGATTTACGCCAGCGTGCCATAGTATGACTTTTGGTTGGCACAACCTTCGCCAGCGATACAAAATATGACGCAGCGTATGGATCAAAGTCTATCTCTGAACTAAGCTTGCGCAGCGATTCAAGCGTCTTGGGAATATTAATGGAGTCGTGATATCCATAATGGAGAGTTAGATGGCTAAGTCCATCCGTGGCATTGCCAAGATCATCAAATACCGCCCTTTCGTCTCGAGACACGTGGGCAATGTTCCTTACTTGCACCGAAACAATTGTCGCCTTTTCGTGAAGCTCATGTAGTTGCTCAACGGCTGCATGCAGAGCCAATGGGGTTAAGTCACTGTGATGCCCAATATAAACTGCATGACCCGGAACTCGACTAATTGGCGGCGACCTACTATCTAGCTCCTCAACGTAAGCCTTTAACGAGCCCTCCTTGGCGCTTCGTTCTTTGTTAATAACTTTGCGTCCCCTAAGCCAAGTTGTAATTATTATCATAACCCCAATCGCTACTGTTAACGGGAACCAGCCACCGTGAGTTAGTTTTAGAGAACTAGACACAACAAAAACCAAATCAATCATCAGGAATATTGGCATAAGTACATACAAATACCATGGCGATTTACGCTGAATACTACGAGCAGTAACTGCGAACAATACTGTTGTCATAGCTATAGTAATACTAACCGCCAGCCCAAATGCTGCCGCCAATTTTTCTGATCCTCCAAAAATCAACACAAGCAGAACCACGCCCATAAACATCATCAGATTAATGAACGGCAAATAGACCTGCCCTGCCCGAGAATCAGAAGTATGCTTTATAAGCATCTTGGGTAAAAAATCTAGGTGTACTGCTTGGCGCGTCAACGAAAACGCACCAGAAATCACTGCTTGAGAAGCGATTAGGGTAGCTGCCGTTGCCAACATCACCACAGTAACCTGCAGTGAACTCGGGAAAAGCAAGAGTAGTGGGTTGCTAATTGTCGATGAGTTGTTCAACAATAGCGCGCCTTGACCCATATAGCACAGAGTTAATGCCGGAAATACAACCACAAACCAGGCTTTTGCAATTGATTTACGACCGAAATGCCCCATATCAGCATATAGAGCTTCGGCGCCAGTTATCGCTAGTATCACGGCCCCCATAGCAACAAAGGCTAGAAGAGGCTGGCCAGCAACGAAGCGGTATGTGGACATGGGAGATAGAGCATTAATAATGTTCGGGTGCTGCCAAACTTGCCAGGCTCCGCCAGCTCCAATTGTTAAAAACCAAACTAGCATGATCGGGCCGAAGAAGTTCCCGATAGTCCCCGTCCCATACTTTTGAACAAAGAACAAAAACGCAAGGATTATTAGAGTCACAGGTATGACAAACCTAGATAGTTCCGGGGCAATTACGTGAACCCCTTCGACAGCCGATAATACCGAAATAGCTGGGGTTATTAGGCTATCGCCATAGAATAAGGCAACGCCAATCAGCCCTAGAATTATAAAAAAGCTGATCACTTTCTTTGGCAATTTACTATTCTTGATCAGCCCAATAAGCGCGATTATGCCACCCTCGCCTTCGTTGTCGGCACGCATAATGAAATATATATACTTAATCGATACGACGAGTGTTATAGACCAAAATATTAGAGATATAATGCCGTAAACATTGGTAGTATTTATGGTCAGATGCTGCCCTAATGGGCCAAATATAGCCGGCAAGGCATAGAGCGGACTAGTACCAATATCTCCAAAAACAATACCCAGCGCACCAAGTGCAAGCAATGATGTAGCTGTTTTTGTTTTATTCACAAGCATTATTATAACTGATCCACTCTCAAGCCTATCAAATACTAGCTTTGACCAATGTACGCTAATTGACTTTTTGTCTACTTTCTGCTACTATTAATATGTCAGTTAAAAAAACAAAAATGCCAGAAACAGCACCACATCCAACTATAGAACAAATAGATGACCCAATGGCTCGTATGACGGAGGCCGATAAAGCTTGGGTAGAACAAGTTGGAGCAAAGCTAGGCGAGCAACTCCTTGGCGGGACAATACAATTAGAACTACCCTATCCGGAAACACCCAACATAGGTGATGCCAAACCCAGCAACACTAGCCTAGACACTACAAATGTAGCAACAACTAATATGTTTATGGACGCTGTTGATGTAGGTAAGCAAACGGAAGCCGCCTCAAGGGAAACAATAGAATCCCAACAAAATGAAGCTTGGGATAACCACACTGGTGCAAATGCAAAGCAACAACTAGATGAAGCTGAAGAAAGAAGTAAACAAGCAGATGCCGAGATGGAGGCAACTATTGAAGAATCTATGACAGATAAGCTTACAGGACTTAAAAACCGCGAGGCATTAGAGTTAGTAATTAGCAAAGTTGGTATCGAGGGAATAAGTGGCCTAGCGCTAGTAGATTTGAACGATTTTAAAGGTGCAAATGACAACTTCGGACACCGTGCCGGTGATCAAGTACTTCAAAGATTCGCAGCCTTAGCTCAAAAGCGATTGAGCGGTGACGAAAACATGCCAGGAAGTGAACTAGGTGAGATTTTCCGTACAGGTGGCGACGAATTCGCAATTGCCTTTTATGGTGGTAGGAAATTAGAAGACATACAGCAAGCCATTACCGACATAGAGGCTGAAACGTCCGCTATAACTTTTGGGCCAGAAGACAACCCACTTCCGGAAGCTAAACGAACTACCTGGACGGCTGGTTCAAGTATTGGGTTTGCTCCAAGCAATGAGTTTTCTGATCTTAGCACTGGTCTCTCACTAGCCGATCAAGACATGTTTGCAAGAAAAGAAGCCAACCGCCCGGAAGGTTACGTCGGCCGAGCCGCTGCCTAGTTTTTTATATACACTCGGGCGTTTTGCTTGTCTTTTAGATCATTTACGTAATCTTGGATATCTTTAAATCTAAACACAATCTGAGCACCACGAATTTTATCGCCGTTTGTTTCGATATTTTTCACAATGACCAGTTCATAACCAGTGTTTATAACATCTGAATGCTGAGTTGGCTTTAGTTTGAATAATGCTTCGGCCGCCTTGGCATTAACATCTTTGCTCGATCGATCGATTGCGAAGCCGAATTCACCACCATTTAGTTTGGTATTCTCCTCGTCTGAGTATTTTTTGGCCAATTCACCAAAATCGGCACCCGCATTTAGCTCTGCTAAAGCGTTTTTTGCCCTCTCTTGCGTCTTAGTGTCTAGTGTTGCTACAACTTTTTGAGTTAACATCTCCTGCTTCAAGCTGCGTTTGAAATCATCAATTGTCCAGCCCCAGAAATCTTTTAGTACATCTTCAAACACTTTGTCACTGTTACCTAATCTGTTTTGATTGCGAACTACCTGAATCTGATCTTGAACCTCACTATCACTCATGGATATATTGTTCTGTTTAGCCAATTTCTTCACATATGCATCATTAACAACCTTGTCCAAGGCTTGTTTCTTGAACTGAATAAGCTGCTCTTGATTCTTGGGGTCTTTAAAGTCTAGCTTCCCTTGAGTCTGGTAGTAATGGATATAACGCTGCAACTCAAACAGATAATTTTCGTAGGCAATAAAATCGTTACCTATACGACCAACCGGAAATGGCACAACTTGAGTAACCTTATAGAGGAATGTCGACGACTCCTTGAGGCGATACAAAGAAATAGTACAGTAAGTAAAGAATGCTATAAGCGTAGCTATCAGTAGGCTTATGGATATGATTACGATTCGGTGTTTAGAGTGTTGTAATGGATAGATAAACTTACGCGCACTTCCGAGAACGTCTTCACGATGCTCAGCAACGGTCTCGTTGGTTATTCGAGGCACTTTCTCGGCACCAGTTAAAGTCGGTGCTTGTTTTTTTCGACGCATTTTATGCAGTAGCTTCGGCTTCTTCATCTTCCTCACTTAAATTATCCTTATCGCCATCTTTATCCTTAGCTGGGAAATTGTTGGCAATAATTCCCTGATCACGCAGAATATGTATCATTTTCTTCTGAATTTTAGCTGGATGATGTACGTCATGAATTACTAAATCACCCAGATAAGTCTGCATCATTATTGTACCAAATCCTAGTAATGTTTCCTGCAGACCGGATATTTCGTAGTTAACCATCTGAACTTGATTGAGGCCTATGTCGACCACACTACGATGAAATAGACCCTTTTGTGTAATCTGGATGAAACGCTGGTCGGTGACTATATATATACTGTAATACCAAGCAAGCCAAGACGGAAAGAATAGTAAAAGCCCGAGTATACATCCTGCGGCCAAACCACCAAAGAACCAACTAAAGCCTAGATCGGGCTTAATCGCGGCTGGTAGCACCCCTATTAGGGGACCAAGTGCACCCAATACTAAACCTTTACGCATTACCACAGGATGCTTACGAAAAACATAAAGCACCTCTTCGTCGTCAAACTGGTCTGCAAAGTACTTTACTGGCATAAGCTCTATTTTACAGTATCAGCTTGATATAATGTTGCGTGGAATATGCTTTATATTTTAAAAAGGTTTTTGCATGGACGGATTTAGACTCGAATTAACCCTGAGGCACTATTTATTGTTTGCAGTCGTTCTATTTCTTCTTGTCTTTATAGGTTGGGTAATTGCATGGGTTATAAATAAACGTACCGGATTTTCGTTCCCAATTTCAGCAGCAATTGGAGCAGTAATAGTAACAATAGTATTAATGTTCTTTTTGATAGTAACTCCTAGATAATCTACCAATGGTTTAATATAAAATAAAGGTATACAATTTTACATACGTCCCCATAGTTCAATGGATAGAATACCTCCGTCCTAAGGAGTAGATAGCGGTTCGAGTCCGTTTGGGGATACCAGATTACTTCTTTTTGCGTTTTTCGGCTTGTGTATAGACTTCGTGAACGGTTTTATACTCAAATAATTCAGCCTCACTAAACCAGTGAGCTATTTCTTTTTTGGCTTCTTTTGGATCACCAGATGCATGAATAAGATTCGGAATACTAACCCCAATGCCGTTGGCATACTCAAAGCTTATATGCGCATAATCACCCCTTATTGTTCCGGGTAATGCTGACTTGGGTTCAGTTGTGCCAACCATCTTGCGCACCAGTGAAACAGCTTCGATTCCCTCTAATACCACTGCAATTACTGGTCCATCCTGCATGAATTCCAGTGTCACATCGAATGCCTCCTGGCCTCGTCGAGAGATCATCTCACCAATTTTTTCGTAATGATGATAATAGTGATCATAATCTGGCTGCATCATCTTTGTTCCGACAATTTTTAAACCCGCTTTTTCAAAACGAGATAATATTTCGCCTACGATACCGCGCTTCAATGCATCGGGTTTTAGTACAATAAGTGTTCGTTCCATTTGTATCCTTATGTTATACACCTATTTTAACAGAGATGGAGTTGATATAAAAGAAACACTAACGCGTCGCACAATATTCACGATACAATAAACGTATGCAATTTCAAAAAGCCAAGGTCGATTTTCTAGAATACTTAGAAATTGAACAGAACCGATCGCAAAAAACCATAGCTAATTATGACCATTATCTTACGAGACTTAGTGATTTTGCGGGTGATATTAAAGTTTCGGATATAGATCCAGAGCTTATTCGTAAATGGCGACTATGGCTGAATAGACTAGGTACTAACACTAGTGATGAACTGCAAAAAACAACTCAAAATTATCATCTAATCGCACTCAGAAGTTTTCTGAAATTTTGTGCCAAGCGCAGCATACCGGCCCTGTCTGCCGACAAGATAGAACTGGCTAGAACCACCAGAAAGCAAGTTACCTTCCTAAATCCCGATGAGTTACAGAGAATGTTTGATCAACCAGACATATCCACCCTCAGTGGCCTAAGAGATCGAGCGATATTGGAACTGCTTTTTAGTAGTGGGTTGCGTGTTTCAGAACTAGTCGGGCTTGATAGAGATCACATCAATGTCAAACGGCGTGAATTTATGGTTCGGGGTAAGGGTCAAAAGGATCGCCCGATATTCATAAGCCAAGAAGCGGCTGATTGGGTAACAAAATACCTAGATAAGCGCACCGATACCACCAAACCACTATTTATTCGCTACAGTGGACGCAAAACAGTTGATTTGAGTGGTAATTTTCACCGCCTAACCGCGCGTAGCGTACAAAGAATGGTTGCACGCTATGCACTACTAGCCGGCATCACTAAACACGTCAGCCCTCACACACTCCGACATTCATTTGCAACTGATTTACTTATGAACGGCGCAGATCTACGCTCAGTCCAAGCTATGCTTGGCCACAGCAATATATCAACTACCCAAATATATACTCACGTAACAGATCCACACCTCAAATCGGTTCACGAAAAATTTCACCGCAAAACTTAAAAACAACCTCTACCAATTAGCAGGATCGCAGGTAGCAACCTCGTTAGAGTCAGCACCCGCTGGATTGTTTATTTGTACATCCGATTCCACGCCTGTGTCTGATACAAACAACCTCTTACATAGGGAATTGGTTGTTTCGGTAGCATAATTTATATCAGAAATATTATCGGTAAGTGGTACATGTACCACTAATCTTCTTAGCACATCGCTTGTGCGCCCTGTACTATCTATTTCGCGCTGGGCACCAACAAATTTAACCAAATTATTACTTGCATCCTTGCCCATGATATTGATTTTGGCAGCTTTATATACCGGCCTAAGTCTTAGGTAAAATTTATCGGTTGGAGCTATGTTTAAATTTGATATCTTGGATGTGCATTTGTATGTACCACCGCCAGCGGCATCACAATGACCATCAACAAAATTGCCCTTTGTTGTGTAATTATCCGGTAATGGTACAGAATATGTGTCACTACAAGAAGTATCAGAGCTAGGATATAGCAGCAAGGTTTGCATCTTATCAATAATAGTAGCTCGACCGCCCGAGCTTGGCATTAACATAACTCTTAGAAGTGGATGGTTATTGCCCCAGTCCGATGCAGTCAATATATTATGCCCGCAACTTGCATTATTTATAGGTACCCCTCCTGTAACGCCTTCCCAACTTATAATTAGTTCCGTTAATGGGTTAGGACCGGCTGGCTGAATTGGCACAACTATAGATTTACCGTCATTAACACTTGAATAATCTAGTCTCTCTAACTGATCATTTACCAGCACACAGCTTGCACTAACGCTAGGGTCGCTCCCTAAAGGCACAGGATTAGTGCAGCCACCCGAACCGCCGTGTATAACATCATTAATTCCCGATTCGGCAGCATAGAAGGCCTGAGTATTAAGTTGCTGGTCTAGGGCCTGTCTTTGTTCTCTATTGGCTAGATTTGCAAAACCCAACGCAATTAGTGTAAGAAGAGACATTATTACTAACGTAGCAACGATCGATATTAATCCACTTTCGTTATTAAGTTTTTTAAGCTTTAGCATGTTTTTCATTGTATCACTGGACCTTTGATGTTCTCTTCATTACTTGGGTTGTTAGATATGAGCTAGCACACCACTGCGATCCCACTACCCCGCCCAAGCAGCCTACTGCTTCATCTGGAGATGTTTCCTCTACTAAATCATTGTCACCGTATATAACACCAATTTTTATTCCAATAGCTCCATTGGACGATAGAGCTACATCAAAATCTCTAAGCCTCATATTGGCCCCTAGCAATTCCCTGCCAGAACCTGACACACCACCAGACAAGGAAGGATCGTCATTAGTTAAATCAGCAGCCGGACAGCTGGAGTCATTAGTAGAATCTTGCCATAACGCATGACGAATTTGCCTCTGGCCCTTATCAATTGAAACTCCATCGGTAACACGAAGATTTTTTACAAAACTAAATCTAGTATTACCTATGCACCTACTCTGAACAACAACAAATGTGTTAGGAGTAGCCGGATTACCAAATGAAGCACTACCACTTTTGGGCGTACCTGCATCTAGCTGTGCAGATTGACTAACTGATGCCAATGCGTTTCGCGCAGTTTCTTGAGTATTGATTGTATTTATACCCTTGTAGTACATCTTTCCAATTTGCAAAATTGTCAGCCCGGCTACGAGTACCATCGCCGAAAACGCGGCCATAGAAATAAGAAGTTCGATTATGGTGTAGCCATTTTGATTAATCTTAATTCGCATATAATTTATACTCTACTTTTACTTCTTGTCTCTCACCTCCACCCAATCGGTCCCAACGAATGCGTACAATAAAAACACCACCAGTTGCATTACCCGGAGGTGTGATTGATACGTTATACAAACCACTAGTACCACCAGATGGGTCAACATCCCTACACCCGGGAGGATAAGAACTGAATTTATCCAGACTAACGTCGACATTCCAGTCATTTGACGGTGTTGCGAATGGGTTATTTTTGTCTACTGGAAGTGGTGAATTTGGTGAATTTTTATCAAAACAAAACTGTGGTGTAGTGATAGTCCTTGCTGCATAATCTGCAAAATTACTATTATTGCTAGTTTTTAAAGCCTTTAGTTGCTCTAATTGACCCTCAGCCAATTTTAGAGCCTCAACTCTTTCTTGGGCATTACGAATACTCTGTTGGGCTCTCACGGCTATTTTATAAGTAACCCCCATTACTGAACCAAGAATAACCAAACAAACCAAAACCTCTATTATAGTGTCGCCTCTTTGATCATAATTTCTTATGAACATATACCGCTCCCTAAACCATCTATATTGGGTGTATCAAAAATGACCTCTGTTTTGGCTATACCTGCTCTACCGCCTATCAGTATAGCAGCCTGTCTTTTATCGGAGGCGTCCGTTAAACACATCAGAATTCCGCCAGGCCTGTTAACATTTGACGCATCCCATCCATTAACTAAACCATAAGACTTAATATCTGTAGCAAGTTGTTGCCGCGATTCCGTAAAGGTCGTCCCTCCCATGGGTACAATATCAACCTGGCCTCCGCTAGTGTTCCCTGACAACTTTGACATAACCGCAAAAGCACTCATATTTATTGGGGTTGATGAGTTAACGACCGTTATCTTATTAACCTTAAGCCCCCATTTGGTTTGGTAAGTCTCTGTTAAATTTGGAATAGCGGCATCATTGGTGTCGGGCGCTACAGCAGTAGGTGTTGCTTCTGCTATTGTTTGAGAATTATGTCCATTAACCTGTCGCTTACCAACTACAGTTAGTGTGTCAATTAAATCACGGTTAGCTGAACTTCCATTGGCTGCAATTACTTTACCCAAGAACACACAATCCTTCCGAGTGCCCTGTTGAGTGCCACCATTTGCCTCAATTTTTATGCTGTTAGTGTTATCAACGTAACATTTTATATCACTGCTTGGAAAATAACCCGTTGATACATCATTAATAACATCCTGAATTTTATTATCCAGGTCACGAACTGATTCAGAAAATCGTACATTATCTTGCCTACCAATAAAAGTTGGTACTATAAGTGCAAACAAAACACCACTGACTGCCAAAAAAATCAATGACTCCAAAATTGTATAGCCTGCGCTAGGGCGCTTCATAAGGATAAGTATAACATAAGCACATTGATTCTATCAGGGATAGATGAGGTTCTTATACAGGTTAATCATACTCGATCCGTTAAGTACTACTATATAGGTAGCAAGTAGCAAAAAAGGTCCGAACGGTATATGTATATTCTTCTTATATTTGCCAACAATCAGTAATAACAATGCATAGGCACACCCAAGCAGCGAAGCCATAAATAGCATCAACATCGAGTTGATTGGTGTTAGCAATAAAAGACCGAGAGGAAAGCCTAGCTTAACATCACCACCACCTATCCATTTACCATCCGAAATCTGATATAAGACATAAAACAGGCCACCCGAAACGAGAATAGCAAGCACAAGTTGAAAGACGGTGCTCAATGGATTGTCGGATTTTACTATATATAGTCCGGCATAAAATATCGCGATGATTGAGAATATTTTTACAAGCCTATCGGGCAAAAGCATCCACTTAAAGTCATATACAGACAATGCTACCCCAACAACCGTGGCAGATAAGAACATTCCGATCTGAATAATACCGAATGACCAACTGTCTAAATTACTAGGCCACGATAAATATACAACCACGAAAAGCAAAGCAGTTAACATTTCTACCGACGGATACTGCCAAGAGATGGGTTTACTGCAATACCTGCATTTGCCACCCAGTGTCAGCCAACTTATAACTGGAAGAAGATCTTTTGTAGAGAGAGTGTGTTTGCAATTAGGACACATGGAACGTCCACTTACGACCGATATCTCTTTATCGCTAGCAGCTCTCTTTTTCTTTGGTTTCGACTGTTCATGTATGCGCCACACAAGCGCATTCACAAAACTACCGAAACACACACCCAGCACAAAAAAAATGACAATTAATAAATCCATTTTTGTATCTTACCGTAATTGCCAGCAATACCCCAAGATTAAAGTGCTGCTAGTTACCAGAAACACAGTAAATAGCGCCACCCTCGAGTTTTGCCATAAGAATATAATCATTAGTGCTTCCGGCTACAGCGCTCTCACCGCTGCAACTATATCCATTTTTGTAGTAAATTAACTTGGTTTGATTTGGTGGACCTACTGCAGCTACCTCGGCGTTGATTGAAGCTGCATCAGGCTGAAGTGAGTAAACAATTCTAGAATTTTCACCGGACAGTGGATCGGTTATGTTAACTTCACAGGCATCGAATAGGTCGGCGTTGTAAACAATATTCCACCAGTTAGTTGACCCCACACAGCCCAAATAGCGATCCATAAAGCCAACCATGCCGGCAAGGTTCGTGGGAATCTTTCCACCATTATTACCTTTATAACTACCTATTTCTGTAGACATTCTATTAACCACACTCTTCCTAGCTGTATTCCTCTGGTTCCTCTGTAGCTGAGGGATTGCAATAAGCACAATCACCAAGATCAATGCTGCAATAGCAAGCACAATCAAGACTTCAATAATAGTGAAGCCTTCATTTCTTTTTTTAATATCAGTTAGTTTACGTAGCATTTGCAAATGCCCACCCAGCATAGCTATTTTATAATCAATATATGGATTGATTATAGCACGTCATATAATAAATAAAGCGAGATAAACTCGCTCTATTTATTAGCATTAGATAAAGCTTATTCTAATGATTGTCTAGACAGTATCTTGCACCACCCTCTAGTGGAATTACTAGAGCGTAGTTCCTGCCACTAGCTCCAGTTGTAGTTACGTTTTCTGGTGCTGCTGGGTCACACACATAGCCAACATAGTAGCCCATGTCATCTGTTGTAGTTGGTGTGTTAGGTGGATAGGCGGCGGCGGTTGGAGCGGTAGCTACGTTTGCCGCAACAGGGGTATAAGGTTTACCGGTGCTTGGGTTATTAATATTAGTGGAACAAGTTGTGGCGCCCGTACAACCAAGATATCTGTTGAAGAAACCTGTTGTTGCTGGTGTTCCAAGATTATTGTTTCCAGCCGCAACGCTAGCAACGGGTAATTGGCCATTGTTGTTACCAGCATAGCTACTTATTTCCGTTGCAATTCTAGAACCTACATCCTTACGGGCTGTATTCCTCTGGTTCCTCTGTAGCTGAGGGATTGCAATAAGCACAATCACCAAGATCAATGCTGCAATAGCAAGCACAATCAAGACTTCAATAATAGTGAAGCCTTCATTTCTTTTTTTAATATCAGTTAGTTTACGTAGCATTTGCAAATGCCCCCTTTGCATTTATTGTTTAACGCTTATGTTTAGATGATATACACTACTATGACAATTTGCAATAGTTTATTTACCGAAGCCACTCTGTCCAACTAGCCCATAAATCGGCATCATGATCGCCGCTACAAGACCAAACGCTACTACTCCTAGTACTACCATCATAACTGGCTCAATTATTGTCGAGATAGTTTTAATTTGATTATCCACTTCCTTTTCGTAATAGTCAGCCGTCTTGCCCAACATTTGTTCTATAGAACCTGATTCTTCACCGATTTTAAGCATATTTGGCACCAGATCCAGGAAGTTTGGGTCACCTGATATAGAATCAGATAACGCCTTCCCACCCTTTACCTTCTCGGTAGCTTTCTTAACAGACTCTTCGATATGAAGATTATTGACCGATTTACCGACAATCTCAAGTGTCTGAATTAGTGGAACGCCTGCCGCAACTAACGTTTCTGAAGTCCTAGCAAAACGAGCCATATACATTTTCATGAACAATGGTCCAACAGGCCAAGCTTTCATCTTGAATTTATCTATGTAGCGCTTGCCTCCCAGAGTTCGGGCCCAACGCGTCAAGAAGAAACCTAGAACAACTACTACAATTAGTTCTATCCACCAATATTTACGGGTAAACGCCGAGAAGGCTAGGAGCGCCTTAGTTATAAACGGCAACTTGGCGCCCTTTATACCCTTATAGACTTCTTCTACTTGTGGCAAAACTTTCAAAACCATAAAGCCAATTACGAAAACCATAACTAACAAAACAACGGCTGGATAGACCATAGCGCCACGAACTTTACTAATAATCTCGGCGTCCTTTTCTTGCTGATCAGCTATCCTTGCCAAAGATTTATCGAGCGTACCAGAAGTCTCACCGGCAGCTACAAGGTTAATGAAAACCGGGTCAAATACTAATGGATGCTTGGCCAAGCCTTCCGAAAAAGCTTTACCTGCCTCCACGTCTGTAATTACTTCGTTTATTACTATTTGAAAATTCTTGTTAGTAGTTTGATTGGAAACGTTGCGTAAACTTTGAACAAGCGGCAGACCAGCATTAATCAGTGTAGATAGCTGGCGCGAAAACAATACCTTGTCTTTGGTTTTGACACGCTTAAAAAATTTGCCGCCAGGCACACCTTTCTCGCCTTGTGCTTTGATGTCAAGTAGGGCCAAGCCATTTTGTTTGACCAACTTAGCAGCTGCTCGCTCATCGGCAGCCTGGACCTGAGACTTTACCTTCTCACCTGTTTTAGGATCACGAGCCGTATATTGATAAGTAAGCATTTTAGCCTCGCATTAACCTTTCGAGTTCATCAAGATCAACAGCGTAATTCCGAGCCTCTTCGTAGCTAATAGTACCGTTATGAATTAATCCAACTAGTGTTTTATCCATTGAAGCCATACCGAACTCGGCACCCGTCTGAATAACTGCTTCGAGCTGATGGCTCTTGCCTTCGCGAATAATATTTCGTACAGCCGGAGTTGCAATCATAATCTCTGCAGCCGCGACACGCCCGCCACCGATCATTGGTACTAAACGCTGCGAACAAATAGCCATAAGGATATTAGCTAACTGAGCCCTAATTTGTGGCTGTTGATGAGGTGGGAATACGTCAATCATACGGTCAATACTCTGGGCGGCTGAGTTAGTATGCAAAGTGGCAAAAACTAAGTGACCAGTTTCAGCAATCGTAATAGCTGCGGCTATTGTTTCTAGGTCGCGCATTTCTCCAATTAGCACTACGTCTGGGTCTTGTCGCAAACTACTACGAAGTGCAGCGGAAAACGAATAGGTATCATAATGGACTTCTCTCTGCACAATAACCGACTTAATAGATTTATGCGTAAACTCAATAGGATCTTCAATAGTTACAATATGTGTTGCTCGTTCAACGTTAATCTTGTGAACTAAAGCTGCTAAAGATGTTGATTTACCTGAACCCGTCGGTCCCGTAACCAGCACAAGACCACGAGGATAATCAGCAAACTTGCTAACTATTGTCGGTAATCCTAGTTGTTCAATAGTAAGTATCTCGCTAGGTATCAAACGCAAAGCTGCTGCCAAATTGCCACGTTCATGAAACGCATTAACACGGAACCTACCGAGGTCACCAAAGGCAAAACTAAAGTCAAACTCTTTGTCTTTTAGTAGTATTTGCTTTTGATCATCATCCAAAATGGCGAATATTAACGTTTCTACCGTTTCTTCGGTGAGTGCTTCGTTACCCGCAACTGGCGTCAAGGATCCATCGACGCGTAACATAGGTGGCAAGCCAACCTGTAGGTGAAGATCAGAGGCCTTGCGCTTGATGACCTCTTCTAAAAGGATTTCTATTCTTGGTTGTGATTGTGATGCCACCCTTATTCCCTCGCTTACCTTTCTATGCTTCTGCTGCCGCGACACGATTAACTTCTTGTAGTGTTGTCTGCCCTGCTAAAGCTTTTAAATACCCGTCCTGACGCATACTAACCATACCCTGCTCAGCTTGCGCAACCTTTTGAATTTCAGTACTGGTTGCACGTTTGATGATAAGATCCTGAATGGCTTCTGATACCTCAAAAACCTCATACAGACCCATTCTTCCTTTGTAACCGCCAGGTGCATCAGGCGTGTCTTTGCCCTTGTACAAAGTATAAGCGTTTTGACCCATAAGAGGCAAGTCCTCATAGCCTAAGTCTTTTGAGACATCCACAACCTCTTCTTGTGTAGTGGGTAATAAACCAGCTAGATTTGAATGAATTGCTTCTACTTCGTTTGCATCCGATTGGTATTGTTCCTTGTCGGTGCCTATTCGCCGAACAAGGCGCTGACCAATTACAGTATGTACGGTACTAGCTATTAAAAATGGCTCAATACCCATATCAAGTAGACGAGGCAAGATACCCGCTGCCGAATTAGTGTGAAGTGTAGAAAACACCAAATGCCCAGTCAAGGCCGCCTGGACAGCCAATGTAGCTGTCTCGCGATCACGAATTTCCCCGACCATTACAACGTCAGGGTCCTGACGCAAAATCGAACGTAGGCCATTGGCAAAAGTCAGTCCAACCTCATTATTAACCTGAATCTGGTTTATGCCAGCCATTTTATATTCGACAGGGTCTTCTAGGGTAACAATATTGATTTCGTCATTCATAATTTCCTGAATAAGAGCATAAAGAGAAGTTGATTTACCTGATCCAGTTGGACCCGACGTTAGGATCATGCCATTTGGACGCTCTAAGCCTTTACGAATCGTCCTAAGGGCGCGGCCATGATAGCCCATGTCCTCTAACTTAAGGCTGGTACCCGACTTATCCAGTAGACGAATAACCACCTGCTCTCCCCATACAACTGGAGAAATTGCTATACGAAGATCAATATCCTTATCTAAAACCTTAATAGTAAACTGTCCGTCCTGGGGAACGCGATGCTCATCTATCTTTAGAGTTGCCAATATCTTAATACGCGATACCAGTGGCGCCTCTGTACTCTTAGGTAGCTTCATAATCTCGCGCAACACACCATCAATCCTACAGCGTATTTTAAGTACTTTCTCTAGAGGCTCGATATGTATATCACTAGCTCGATTATTAGCAGCATACTCCAATATTGCTGACAGAGCTTTACTTATTGGCGAATCCTGAACGATCGTTTTGATGTTCTTTTCTTTGCCCTTAGGACCCTGTAGCTCTTCAACGACATCAGGAGCAAGTGCATCAGTAACTTCTTCACCAATCTGAGTTTGATATTGTTTAAGCACATTCCTTATACCGTCTTCACTAGCCGCATAAACTTTTAGGGGTCGACCAATCTTATTTGATAAAAAATCTACAGCCTGAACATTGTCGGCATCAAGCATACCAACAACTAGACGGTTCTGCATTTCGCCTAACGGCACTGCCATATAGTGCTCTGCAATGTCTTGAGGCAGCAAAGCCAGAATATTTTCATCAACGAAAGCGTTGCTAAGATTTACATAAGGTACATGGTTGATCTCAGCTAGAATTTTGGTCAACAACTCACTTGTTATGTGACCATCACTAACAAGTAAGGTTAGAAACGGCGTACCTTCAGTATCCGCCTTTTTATGTGCCTCAGCTAACTCGTTCTCGGTTATGTAGCCACCTTTAATAAGTTCCTGCTCCACATTTGACTGTGTTTCGGCAGATAAGACGCTCACAAATTACCTCGCAGGCTGGGTAGGTTGATTGCCGCCAATAGTGATGGTTTGTGTTGGATTCAACGATTGCTCATTGAAATACTGCTTACTTGGTGCGTTGAAGTCGGTTTTTATTTGTTCTACTATTTTTACTTCTTTAGATCGGTTTTTCTTATTCGCAAATAGAGCCTTAGACAAAAAGTAGGAGCCTACGGCAGCTACAAATACTGCCACAATAATTACTATCCAATCCTTTTGTTTCATTTTACAACCTCAGTCTTAACTTCAAATTTTTTCTTAGGTTGATAATAAACGCTCAGTTGTGCACTGACATCTAAACTACCACTGGAGTCACCACTAAATGTAACCGTTTTTATACTCGCAGGGCGAATTGACCTATCAAGAACATTCAAAAAGTCCTGTGCGCTAGTGAAATTTGCTTTAGCAGACACGGTATATGGCAATTCAACTGCTGTCGGCGATGCATTGGCGCTTTGCGCAACCTCCTGATCAGACCCGCTAAATGATGGTTCAGTGAAACTTTGTCCGCTTAAAATCTTATTGAAGCCCGATACTGTTCCTGGGAAATCATATACACTCGGCATGGCATCCAGTGTAATCTTGGCATTGTCACCGTCTTTATCTCCAGTACCCACAGAACTACCGCCAATTATGTTGGTAGGTTCGCGCACAAACGCTTCGTACGAAGTCTTGAGTTGACTCAATGATTGAATATTTGACTTGACCATCTTGGCAGATTTCTCTTGTTCTTTAATTACTTTGCTATTGTACTTGGCTTGCTGCCACAAGGCCTGAACTGCCACAAGTGAAAACACAAAACATGCTGCAGCTCCAGCGATGGCAATAACCATTAAGGCATTTGCCTTATCGATCTGGATGTGACGAAGCGATACTCGCGCTCTTTCTCCGGCCATGGTTACTGCCCTCCCGAATTTTGATTTTTATCAATAAATTCTATGTTTGGTTTTTCCGTACTTGAGCGAGTACTAACTATACCTGGAATATTAAGCTCTACCGTTTCAGTGTTTTTGAATAATATTGGGTCGAATTTCATACTGATAGTAAAGTTTGATTTTCCGGCTTCTGTACTATAGCTAGACAATACAACTTCAGAAAACGCCCTGCCGGTTTGTTCGTCATTGGGATTGTCTTTCTTGGTGCGATATTCGGCAAATTTTAGTGTATCGACTAATTTATTAGTGCTATTTATATCACTAGTTGTACCGGATAAGTTAATTATTCCTGTGGTAAAATCAGCATTCAAAGATGTTAGCTTAGCACCAGCAGGAAGTGTTTGGGCAATATAAGGAAGTATTCTAGCTGCTGCTGGTTTTTCTTCATGTTTGGCATTTATTACCTGTAGTTGATTTTGTACAGTTAATATCTTATCGATCTCGGGCGTCTTCTGGATAGTGCTTATTCCGTTTTTTATATCTTTTTCTAGGCTATCGGAGCGATGTTTTTGGACGCCAAATACGAAGCCAAACATAATAACAAAAAGTCCAACCGAAACAGCAACAACTAGAGCCGACAATAACATGACAAATCTCTTATTGCGCTTGGCCTTAATGTACTGAAGTTTGACGTCTGGAAGAAGGTTTAGCTGTACCATATGCTCTACTCCGTCCTCTCCGCCAAACCAACGGCCACACCAAATTGACTAGAAACGGATAGTAGATCGTTTTGTTTGTCCTGACCGTAGCTGACGTTACGCCAGGCGTTACCAATTTCTACGTTAATACCAAGTTGATTAGCAACATAGAGTGGGAACTCAGGCAGTGTTGATGCGCCACCGGTTACAATAATGCTGGCTATTTTGTTCGTGGGATAGCGCGTATCAAAGAATTTGATGGACTTCTCTATGTCTGTCATTAACAGATCTATGGTACCGATTATACCTTGGTAGATTTGACCTTCGAGCTTATCCTTTGTAAGACCAAACTTAAATACAAATTGTTCAGCTTGCTTTTCATCAATACTTAGATTTTGCATGGCTGCTTTGATTATGGCTTCTGAACCGGTAGGAATTGCACGAGTAAGTCTTGGTGACCCGTTCATGAGAATTACCAAATCCGTACTCTTACTTCCTATATCCACTACCATCTGAGGGGCTGTCGCATCGGGCGCAATCATTGCCCTGCTAAGTGCTAAGTTATCAGGCTCGAAAGCAATGACATTCAAACCAATCGATTCAAGCATATCTAACCTGGCTTCAACGAATTCATTCGGTACACTTGATAGCAACACCTCTACTTTAGTTTGATCCTTAGGAGAATCACCTAATAAAGCCCAGTCAATTTTTGACTCATCAACTGGAGTTGGAATAAGTGAATCAGCTTGGAACTTAATTGTCTGGGCTAGTTCGGCCGGCGATAATCTATCAATATCAACTATAGTCGTAAATACTCTCTGTGACGGCAATCCAACGGCTACGTTCTTAGTACTTACGCCGGATTGAGCCACTACATTTCTGATGACTTCAGCAACTTTTTGCTGATCAGCTTTAGAGTCACTCAATACAATGCGAGAATCTAGTGGGGCAAAGGCATAACGAACCAGAGATTTAACCGGTCCACCACCCGATAGCTGCACTACACGTATAGCGGTAGTCCCTATATCTAAACCAAAGAAGTCGGATACACCAGTTATCACACTCATTCAGTTAAAGCCCTGTTGGTCGTTTTATTTTCAATCATACGTATGTTGTTTCCGAGACCGCTAGCCCACCCTGAGCTTTACGTGACTCTTTATGGTTGTGATTATAACATAAGCATTATGATCTTACGCAAGTGTTTTTAGAAAACTGGTGGCAAGTTATTAACTGAGTCGTAGGTTCCCGTCGTATTAGATGAGCTAGCACTCCAAACCGTTTGCTGCACATATATCTCTGGGCTGAAATTAAAGACTTCGGAAATGTTACTATCACTTGATGGTTCGGCACCCGAAGCGGGAGCGGAAATAACATCCTCGCATAACCAATTATCGCCCCATGTTCCGTCATGATTATCAGGACCACCAATTGCGGCCGAATCTGATGGTTCGCTGATGCGTACACACCTTACCTGTTTGCCATTGCTTGGATCTCCTGTTATTTGGTTAGTCCCTTGCCAAGTATTATTTGGTGACACCATAACCGAATTTGCCCATCCAGGAGCGGAAGAATTAAGTGAAGCCGCACCCGGGAAAGGTTTTGGACCACCATAATAAAACTTTAAGTTATGTCCGGCTGCATTGTTGTAGCACAAATAATTATCTTCCCAGCTAGTGGCATTGGTATAAGGAGGCGTATTATCTACAAGCCACTCTGTTGGTTCTTTAAACATTACGCAGGTCTTACCATTGCCCCTTGGATCACTTATTTCTTCTTTGTAGTTCTCGTTCAAAGTATTCGGAGTAGTGCCAGTAATTTTGAGATTATTAATACTCGTGAACGCTGTCATAAACGGAACCCACTCCAAACCATAGCGACTAACTGCGCCAGGATCCGTACATAGCCCGTTATCATGCCATGTACCTCTTGACGCCCAGTCACTACCCTCTTCGATACGTATACAATCAGCTGATATTGGTGAAGGTGCAGGCACAATCGAACCGAACGTGAAATTAAAGTTTGTATCGGGATTTGCTAGGCCATTACTCAATGAACCGTTTGTTCGAAGCAGCTTTACTTCCTTGGCTATGAATGATCCATTAACCGTCAATTTATTAGCACACCCATTTGCACCACTAATAGCCATTAGATTTCCGGCTATTTGTGAATTGCCATTTGCACAGGTAATTATCTTGCCTTTGCTACCGTCTGATAGTGGCTGAGCTATATATAAGCCATCTAGTTGAGCTGTCTGATTATCTATGTATATGTTCCCTTTAACAATAAGTGTGAAGTTTGGCGCGTTGTCTATACTGCCAAAATTAGCGTAAATTATATTGCCAGCAATAACTGCGTCACCGTTCACATATACCGTGTGTTTTTTGTTATTGGCTAAAGTTGCGGTATTGATCGTTACATAGCTATTGCCAGCCGACGGACTTACATAGCTGATTGTGGCACCATTGCCATTCTGGTCACCGGCAGTAATGCCGCCAGGAGTAACGCTTGATACCTGCGCACCAGAACCAGGAATAGTGTTCCTGCTGAAATAGTCAGGTATACAGCTACCAAGCCCACCTTGTCCGCCGTAATCTGACTTAAGAGTTTTAACACTTCCGACGATATTGGTATTGGCAAATGTCTGATCATTCAACGCATCACCAGCCTTCATACCAGAACTAGGCACCTCCTGAATCACGCCAAGAGCAAATAAGCCAAACTGCGCCCCAGTACCACGCATATAGTCATAGCTTGCTCCGCCCTTATTAAAGCCTCTAAAAGTAGCATTGCCGCTTGGTGACGAGCATTGTGATGTCCCATCATCAAATCCGTACCCCACTGCAGCATCATTCCCGTAGACTTTATAGTAAGGCATACGTCCAGCTTTTTTGCTATTAGAACAACGAAGCGTTGCATAAAAATTTGAACCAGATTGATAATAATCATACGGTCCACCTGCATTATGATTATTGCGTAGCCCATTAAGTAAGTCGGAGTCTGCAGGTGCAACCCATTGTATTCGCCAAACAATATTATAAGTACCCGGACTCGTAAAAGTTAAATTGAATGCCGCAACTTCATTACTTATAGTTGAGCCTCCCGGTATAGGCTGAGCATTTAAATTTATTGGAGTATTGCCGTTTGCAAAGTATCTATTGCTAACCGTAGCAACCCGAGTTCCGTCTGGCACATCAAGTCCTATGTCGTTATGCACGGCAATACCTGACGACCCTGGTGAGTAATTAAAGTTGGCTCTTGCATCGAATGGAGTATTTACCTCTATATCCCCACTAGGTGTTGTTGCGATGGAACCACATTGAGGCATCGCACATGGACCAATCGTTACCACACCAAGACGCACCTGTCCCTCGACAGAGCCATTGGATCTTTTGTCAACTACATTAATAATAAAGTCATGTCTATAGGCATCATTATATCTGGCTATATCAGCCGTAGGCACCATCCACCAATCATGAAATGCAGCCGGAGGTCCTGGCCCAACCGGAACGCCAGGTGCCGAGTTGTTAGCGCCATAAGTCCCAATAAATGCCAGATCCGTTAGTGCGGGTGGACCAGGTGTCCCCTTCGCTCTTTTGTCCATATATACCTGTACTTCCGTAGGATAATAATCTAGATCTTGAGCATAGCCTTTAATTGCAACATCTTGATTCCTGCCCGTAGTTGTATCAAACGGCCCTAAGTTACAACTGGCACCTTGAATGCTACCCCAGGGATCGACATAGATTTGAATGTCACGCGATATCGTTCCTTCTTCGCATGGATTAAAATCCCAGCCATTTGTACTTACAAACGATTGTTGTATACATCTATACCCTGTAGGGGCATTCCCTGGGTTAGTTATATTATTAATAGCCCTGACTCGAAATCGTATGCGTATTTTTCGTATAGAATCAATCCCTTGTCCCGGGTTTGGATGATATTGGAAATCATCAACTGACGCCCTGTAATCACCCTGTGTAGGACCACCATTATTAAGCGTAACGACGCTACCAGCGCCAATATTATCTATATAACCGGCACTACTCCCATCTGTTCCATCTGGATTTACATAAACAACATCAACACTCATAATCTTTAGTCGTGATTCTGGCACTTCGTTTAAGTTCTGACAGACTGCACTAGCCCAGTTAAAGTTCAAATCGACTGTCTGAGCGCCATATGTAACTGTTGTTTCGTCAGACCCATTCGCCCCAAATACACCAACCCAATATCTGAATGCTGGCGAGATACCATAATTCAAGTAATTACAGTTCTCTAGCTGATCTTTTTCGTATGCTGGTATGCCATATGGGGGAGGTCCAGTATTATTTACAAGCGGTGGATTCGGGTTGAGTCCAAATGCTGCAGCTTTTTTGGTTCCAAAAAAAACAACAAATCCAAACGCAATAACTAATACAAGTAGGAGTTTTAGCGAACGATTATGGACCATTGTGACCCGCCCCTATTGACTTATCTTCGCTCAATCTTTTATTCTGTTGCTCTCGGAATTCTATAGCTACTTGTAAATTTGGCAAGCCCTTTATATTGGGGTTAGACGCGACTGCTTTATCAATTTTTTCAGCTATAAATATCTTGTTTAGCTTATCGAAGTTTAGGCGAGCATTTTTCGCATCTTGAGTCATTACGTAGTAGTTAGTAGTAATCATTAAGCAATTCGGGTCTTGATCATACTTTTTGAGCAGTTCAATCTTTTTAACCGTTTCGCCTAGCTGCTGTAACTTGGTGGTTTGAAGATTATCTAAAGCTTGCTTTTGAATTCCACCCGAATAATCTCCAGTGCAGACAGTAGAAAGCTTAACCTTACTAACTGCTTGCTTATTGAGCTTTTTGTACCCAAACAAAACACCGATTACCAAAACAATGGCAATAATGATGAAAAATGTAATGGTCTTTTTATTAATAAAGGGGCTTTGCGTTGATCTGGCTGGCGAAGATTCAGATACAGTATTTAAACTGTTGGAAGAGTTGGGAACTTGGGTGTTTGTTTGGTCACTTGGTAAATTAGCGCCCTTTTTTCTAAAGAGT
>CAZSZC010000005.1:0-48109 GCA_964610775.1 uncultured Candidatus Saccharibacteria bacterium
AAAAGATACAACCGATGATCAGCCATCACTGCTATAATTGACGATATGAAACCGGAAAATTGCATGAAACCCGAGCAGCTTTCAACCAACGGTCGAAAACTATTCGAAATGATTGAGTTCGATGAGAATGAGCAATTAATAGCCGAGATAAGAAAGCACCCCTTCGGTTTATTCATAGTGTACATAACTGGTTTTGCTATAACTATGGCTGTCTCATTAGTATTTTTTCTAGTGCCAATTCTACTATCAGCCAATAACAGTGGTTTCACTAGTGAAGCGCGCGCCATTCAGCCCTACATGACGTTACTAGGACTAATTTTGGTTATAGGCTGCCTAATAGGTACTGGTATTGGGGCGTATTTGTATATAAGTAATGTAATACTCGTTACATCTGAGAAGTTAGCACAAGTATTGTATAAGTCGATATTCAATCGCAAAATCTCGCAATTAAGCATAGGGGATGTACAAGACGTTACAGTTAATCAAGTTGGTCTGACTGCGCGCTTATTCAACTACGGGACTATTATTATAGAAACTGCTGGTGAGCAAGATAACTATGATTTTACGTACGTCCCCGATCCTTATAAAAAATCAAAGCTTATTGTCGGTTCCCACGAAGTTAATCTTACAAAATACGGTAACTAGTTTATTCGCTAAACGGATTATCGCGGGCTTGCTCGAACAAACTTTGCACCTCGACATTTTGGTCTTCCAGCTGTTGAATTTTTGAGATCGCATTTTTATCAATTTTCGGGCGTTGTACAGTCGTAAGTTTTTCGGTAACTGCTTCCTCTGTAGGCTCGGTACTGGAATAGTTCTTAATTCTTAGAACCAAGAATCCAAAAACGAGAGCAACCACGACAATGAAAATAACAACAGTGTACTTCTTGAGTTTTTCTGTTAGAGCTAGAAACTTAGGTAGTATTTGTTTAACTTCTATATTCATGGCTTTATAAATACATTTATGGTTAGTGTAAACGTTAATTGATGAATGTCATTAGCTTTAGGTTGAATATTAATCTGAGCAACTTGAGCCGTTCTTCTGTTTTGCTCTAGTTTGGTTAAAAAGTTAGTGAGGTTAACGAACGAAACTGGATTTGTTGTATCGGATTGCAAAGTAATTTCTAATTGGTAGACATTTGGTATGCCGTCGACAGCTTTTACCTGAGAAACAGGCGGTGCGGCGGGAGCTGCTTGCTTATTTCCTGTGTCCTTATTCCCGCTATCAGTGCTATTGACGTTTGCTGGTTTGGGGGCTGCCGTTCCTAAATTAGAGCTAGGAAAACTCAAGCTCGCAATAGAAATTCCGCTTTCCTCAGCAATTTTAACTATCTCGCGAATTGTTTTAGCTTGATCTTTGTCTTGCGGAACAATAGATTTAGTTATGTTTTCAAGTTCAGCATATTTATCTATGTCTTTGTTGGCGCTTATTAGTGCAACTTGCTGTTCATCCAGTACCCGGTTATCCAGCTTTAGGCTAACCAATTCGTTGGCCTTCTTGTGAAGTAGATTATCGCCAACTACTATTGCCGCCACGCCGGCTATGACCATCAGACCTATTAGCCCAAGCATTCCAAAATAAACTCGTTTACTATTCATTATTGGTTACCTTGATTCTGGTTATTTATGAACAGGAACGGATTATTTTGCGAGAATAGAGCACGTACGGTAATTTTGCATGGATACTTAGCATCAAGATCGCTCGCTGTCGACTGGCCAGTATTAACATTTGTAGCACTACCGGCTGTGGTCGAGCATTGGACGCTTATTATATCGGCCTTTTCGAATATTTTATTGTTGGGGTCTTGTAAATTAACTTGTACCTGAGTAGCGGTATTGTAGTCCGTCGCCGCCGCGGTCAGATCTAGTCCTCCCTGTAGTTTGTTAATGCTTAGACCAGTAAGAACAGCGCCCTCAGGTATTGCTGATCCAATTTGTTTTAGTAGAGCCGAAAATAATACTTGCTTAGATAATACCTGAACAGCTAACTTGATACTTCCACTTATACCCTCAACTTTTTTCTGAGTTTCTTCTAGCTTTTGGACTTTAAGTTGTTGACGTGTTTGCTCTATTTGTGCGGCATATGATTTTGAGGACTGTTGAATATATAGTTGACCAAAGATGACAATTATAAAGATTGCTGCGATTGCACCACCCAGTACAATCACCCATCTCAAAAGTTTGGTGTTGCGCCTAGCGTAAATAGTATTTTCTCGCATTTCAGGTGGTAGCAAATTTATCATACGAATACCTCTTTGGGGTTAAGTAAGGCCAAGCCAGCAACGGTTACGTACATTGATTTTTCAACAGTGTTAGGAGGCTGGAGCCCACTAAAATCAAGATGTTGCCATGGATCGCACATACGCGAAGGTAACCGCAGAATATCTGTCATATGTTCGCTAAGCCCAGGCATATTGGCACCGCCACCCATCGTAACAACCTGACTTATTTTACGTTTGGTGGTTGAGCGCTCCTCATAATATCTGATCATACGGCGAATTTCTTTTACGAGCTGTTCAAGAATTGGGGCCAACGATTCAGTGATCTCTTTTTGCTTTTTACTAACGCCTAATCCGTACTTAGTCTTAATAACGTGAGCCTCTTGTTTAGTAACTTTGAGCTTGGCGGCAATCAGATCAGTGAAACTATCACCACCACCAGCAACGGTGCCAGTTACGATTAGACCATTGTCATATATTGTTATGTCAGACGAAACTGAGCCAAAGTCAATTAATATTGTTGGTACATCACTTTGCTCGGCTTGAACAAACAGGCGACCAGAGGCGCTGATTGAAGTTTCCAGCGCAATTGCTTCCAAACCAGCAATTCGTGTCAGTGTTACGTAAGAATCCACAATTTTCTTAGGTGCTGCCACGGCCAAAAGCTCTATTTCTTTGTCGGTTTCTTCGATAACGTTGTAATCCATGTAGAGCTCGTCTATGGGTACGGGGATATATTGTTCTGCTTCGAGCTTTAGAGCTTCCATAAGGTCTTTTTTGTTTAGTTTTGGCAGGGTCATTGTTCGGTTGAAAGTTCGACTGGCAGGAATTGAGGCAGTGACGCGCCGAGTAGTTATTTCGCCAATAATGTTATGTTCGAATAGCTCTTTCATCATTTTTGCGATGAGTTCTGGTTCGACAATTACGCCATCTTTTATAGCTCGTGGGTCAAAACTTGCTACACCATATCCGCTAACTATCTGCTCTTTGCTAAGCCAGTCAATTTGCATAACTTTAAGACTACTGAACCCAATATCGAGTCCAAAAACCGGTTTATCTTGGTAGAAGTATGTGTTGTTCATGCCACCCATAAGCGTAAGTGCTATTTGATAGTATAACAGGTATGCGTTCTAAAATAACCACCGTTTTATAGAGTTGGTATCGGCGAGTCTGGACAGGTGCTGGTGTAGGCACTAGCCGATATGTTCCACTTACTCCTCAAATACTCCTCTAATGCCTCTATTTGCTGACATTCTAAGGCTTTATCGTAAACTACTATCTCTGCATAATCTCCGTTTAGGTAATCTGCTCCGGCGCCTCCTGAAGAAGATCCATTTCTTCGCCCACCAAAGTACAGTTGATTGATCGTATAGCTGTAGTTACTGCCGGGATTTATACCAGTCTTTTGGGCAACATTAACACCGTTACCCCTTAAGTCGGCTGTAATGTCGCTAGGAGTAGTAGGGCTAATTGTAAATGCCGTGGCATAAATATAAGGATTGCCAGCACATGTCCCACCGCAAGAATAATCTGTTCTGTTACTTGCGCTACTGCCAGAATACATGCTAGAAAAACCATTGCCAGTATTGTAGCGTAGCAGCGGCACGATAGCAGTGTTACCTGAAGTGTCATTGTTTGCTGACGTATTCATTCCGCTTATAAATCGCCCATCTGTGCCAGAGGTTGTGAAGTTTGACTTAACTACTGCCAGTACTGTCATCTCTCTTTTATTGGTTAGTGCAGTTGTTAGATTGCTGAGCAATGTACCGTTATTAAATCGAACAATGGTTTTCCCATTTATCTGATTATCGATGCGGGTAGGTGAATTCCCGTAGGCTAGTAATGCATGATTGCCGTTGCCTGATTTATCTTGCCATTGGGTTACTGTGCCATTATTGGTGGCTGGAGCGACAGATCCAACAGTGTAGTTAATTGATAACTGTAAGCCATTTTTAGTGGCTCTGCGAGTAGCGTTACCGTTTCCTGACTGGTATTTAATTACAAACCCCATATTACCGTTTGATGGGTTCCAGTTTGTGTTGTTAATCATTTCTTGGGCTATGCTTGTGACGTCAAAAGTTTGAGTGTTACCTGGTGGGAAATTGTTAGTGGTAAGATCACTAAATGCAGTAGTGTGCAGGTTGGCGGTCGAAAGCCTGGTACTTACTTGGTTACTGCCAGTTGATGAGAATAGTGGCAAATGTGGATCACCCGACGTGTTGTATATACCATAAGCTCTATGTGTTACCGACCCGCTCGTTCCGGAAGGCGTCCCGCCCACCATCTGTATTGATGCTGAAGTTATGGTGGCGTTTTTTGGAACATTTACATTCCTAAAAACAAGTCCAATGTTCAGTTTACGCTGAGCAGAATTGTTGCAAACACTGCTGGTAAATTCTGTTGTATCGCAAAAGTGCATCTCGAGATCATTACTTTGCCAAGAATTTACTGTTTGACCTCCAGTGTCAGCCCTTTCTTCGACCGAATCCCTAGTGGTATCGCCAGAATTGCCAAAGGTTGTAGGGCTAGTCACTGTTGTCGTTGAAACTGACGTTGTCTTAAGAGTATTTAGATCGCTTGCATCTAGCCATACAGTTGGCCCGAAGTTATCAGGTGTTTTGCAGACAGCGTATGTTCTAACAATTTCTGATCGGATATCAAAAACATATTTAGCTGTTGCAGAAGCTTTTGGTAGATAGACGCTACCAGTGCCTTTAATAGTTTTTTCATAACCATCGGCTGATGTGCTCAGAACCTCGGCCTTAAACGTTACTCTATAACGGTTGTTTGTTACTAGATCTTGTTCTGTTGTGCCGGAGTAGTTGCCACAAGTAGATTGATCGAATTGCTCCTTTGAGTAATCGACAGCTGCTTTTGAAGCAACTCTTGCCATCTGGATGTAGGCTTGCTTATAGGCCAAGTTGAGACTGTTATTTGCCTGCATTAGTGCCGCATAGGCAACGAAGGTCATAATAACCATCAGTCCAATAATCGTAGGTAATATAAATCCCTTATCGGAATTTTTGAGCGGCTTTAGACGCATCATTGATTTAGTTTCCTCAAGGTTATACTACTGTCAGAATATATATCTTCAGCGAATGCTTTGTCTTTTAGTTGCAAGTCGACCTTAATTTTTTCAGCAAGAGTTGGATCGGTCACGACATTGTTACCAGTGTCATAGTATGTGATTGTAAAGGTGTTGAGTTTGTCGGTAACTAGTATGTCGGCCGGACAACTACTACTTGCGTTTGCCGCAGGACATCTCTGTTTATAGTAACTGGTGCCACAGGTTGACATTGAAGACGGAGCGGTCAGTGTCCTTTTGTATAGATTTGTACCACTGACGAAATAAATTACATTGTTGTATAGAACGGAGTTATCGGTAAGCACACTAGGATCGCAACCAAGAGTATTTATATAAACTGGTTTTCGTGTATCTGAGCGACGATTTGCGGTGAGAGCCGGGCTGGACAGTATCAACGTCTGTGGAGTTGTATTGTATTTCCAACCACCACTGGGTTGGTAAGTATCGACAAGTCCAGAATTAATGCCGGTATTGAATGAGTCTGCGAAGTAGACATCATCTTGCATGCTGAAGACAATATTTTGGGCCTCGACCTGTAAGTTTAGTTGCGCTCCTTGCTGGGTAAGCTGACCATACTGGTTAAACAAATAACTAGTCATTAGAATAACAGTTAGCATTACTACTGGTGTAATTACCAATATTTCTACTAGGGTAAATCCTTTTTGATTTAACTTCATCGTCCCAGTCCATTCTTTTGAATGAAATTTGCATACTGAATGGTGCGCTTACTAGAGCCGCTACCAAACTCCACAGTTATCACTACTTGTTTAAGCGTATTGCTGACAGTATTGACATAAACTTTACCAGATCTAGGTGATTCAAATGACGAGGGTAGGCTATTACTAAAATCTTCGACTTGCACTAATGTGCCCGTTGGTGTGGTTGAGGGCAAAGCGGTAAAAAGTTTATTTTCGTATTCTTCCATTTTACCGAAAGCCAAACTATTTGCCTTGGCAATATCCAAGGCCTTTTTGTTAATGTTTTGTATTGTCGTAAAAGAAACCATGAAGGCGCCGAAAGCCACACCAATTATTATCAAAGTAATAAGCAGCTCAACGATTGAGAATCCATTCGAATTAGAGCCCAATTTTTTCATGCTTATGTTAATTATATCAACACTTAATAATTAGTTGCCGACATTCTTACTAAGGCTAGCTATTGGCCCCATAACACTTGCAGCAATTAACCCTACCATACCACCAAGTACAACGATCATTAGTGGTTCAATTATGGAGCTAAGCCCATCAATGGTTGTCTCTACCTCCTCTTCATAGAAGTCGGCTACTTTAACGAGAATAGTGTCTATTTGTCCGGTTTCTTCGCCCACAGCTAACATTTGACTTACTATAGCGGGGAAGTGCTTACTTTTTGATAGTGGTTCGCTGAGTTGCTTTCCATTTTTGACTTCTTTAGCGGCTTCTTTGAGTTCTGCTTCGATGACCTTGTTTCCAATTGCGCCACCGGTTACTTCTAGTGCATCAAGCACACTCACGCCGGCTGACATGAGGGATGCAAATGTACGAGCAAATCGAGCAATAGCAACCTTAATTATAATCATATTAATGATTGGCGTTCTAAGTAGTAGTGCATGAAATTTATATTTACCCTTTGGCGTTCTTAAATATCGTCTGATCAAAATGACTGCAATAAATATTACAATCCCAATCGGTACGGCGTTAGCGCGCATAAAGTCACTAATAGACAACATGGCCTGCGTGTATACCGGTAGTTGGGCATCGTCACCACCGAGATCCTTGAGAATTTTACCAATCTTCGGTATTACAAATATCATAATTCCAAAAAACGCAAATACGGTGATTGCCAGAATTACCATCGGGTAAGTCATAGCGCTTTTAACTTTTTTTCTCATGCTTGCGTCTTGTTCAACCTGTGTAGCCAGCCTCTTAAGAATCTCGTCTAGTATTCCTCCGGATTCTCCAGCACGAACCATATTAACGTAAACATCCGAGAATACACTAGGATATTTGGCAAAAGCGTCACCCAGTGCAATACCGCCCTCCACATCTTTAATAATTGTAGAAATAACTGACTTAAAGTATTTGCTCTCAGTTTGATCTTGAAGTGTTGCAAGCGATCGGGGTAGTGGTACGCCGGCGGATACCATTGTAGATAATTGTCTGGTGAAAACGACCAATTCTTTTAGTTTTACTTTCTTTGCACGCTTTCTCCGTCCGCTCATGGCGCCATCTAGTTTTATCAAAATTGGTTTAGCGCCTTGTCGATTCAAAGCCGCCATTACAGCATCACGACTAGTAGCTTCCATCGTACCGTGGACTGTCTTTCCTTCTTTAGTTGTAGCTGTATAGGTAAATTTCATTGTTTATTTCTCAGACGTCACGCGCAGAATTTCCTCAATAGTAGTTTGCCCTCTTAGGGCTTTAATGAATCCATCTAGCTGCATCGTGATCATGCCATCTTTCATGGCTTCTTCTTGTATTACATCACTGGTAGCATTGCTAACTATTAGTTTTTGTACGTTGATTGAATTCTCTAGAACTTCGTATATTCCCATACGACCTTTGTAGCCGGTATGGCCACAAGTCTCACAACCACTGTCCTTGGCTTTCCAAATACGAGTGATTTTTGTTTCACTGGTTGATAGCGCTTCAGTTGATGATTGGCCTTTACCTGTATTTGCCTTACCGATCCCGCCTTGAAGTGCTGACTGTTCGAGTTGATGTATATGCTTCATTACAGCTGAGTTATCGGTCTTAAATATTTCTGCAATTTGTTTCAATGTTGCAGCATCAGGAGTAACCGCTTCGCGGCAATCAACACATAATCGCCGGACTAGTCGTTGTCCCACAACAGCTCTAACGGTACTCGCTATCAAAAAGGGCTCAATATTCATGTCTAATAATCGCGGTAAACAAGTCGCCGCGTTATTAGTGTGCAAAGTTGAGAATACCAAATGCCCAGTTAAGGCTGCTTGCACAGCCAAACCGGCGGTTTCACTATCCCTAATTTCTCCAACCATAATAATATTAGGATCTTGTCTTAATAGGGCGCGTAAACCATTGACAAATGTCATACCAGCTTTGGGATTAACTTGAGTTTGGTTTGTGCCAACTATTCGATATTCGACCGGATCTTCGATAGTGGATATGTTTACGGAAGGCTGATTTAATAGGCTTAAAACACTAAACAAGCTCGTAGATTTACCAGAACCTGTCGGGCCTGTCACTAGAATCATGCCGTGTGGTTGTTGAATAGCTTTATTAATTGTTTCCAGAGCCAGACCCCAATAACCAAGTTCTTCCAGAGTCAAGGCTTTACTACCCTCGTTCAAAATACGCATAACAACCTTTTCTCCATCTACAATTGGTAGGGTAGATACACGCAGGGCGAATAATTCGCCACCAATCTGAACCTTAAATCTTCCATCCTGTGGGGCTCGTCTCTCATCAATCTTTAAGTTCGACAAAATTTTTATACGCGATACAAGTGAGCCCATGACTTTTTTAGGTAGTTTATTGGCCTCGCGTAAAATGCCGTCAACTCGATAGCGAACAAGTACATAGTTTTCGCGTGGCTCAATGTGAATATCACTCGCACCAGATTTAACACCGTATTCAATGATTAGATTTACGGTTTGGGCGATCGGTGAGTCCTCGGCCAAATCTTCTTCGTCAATGTCTTCCTCTTCTTCCTCTTCTTGGCCGTCTGGAGACATGACTTTGGTTAACTCAGTGCCTATATTACCTCGATATTGTTCCAGAGCTGCCTGGATGTTTGAAGTGGTGGCTACATGGACTTTGATATTGTCGCCGAGCTGTTTTTGTAGAAAGTTGATGGCTTGAATATCGTCAGGGTCTTCCATCGCCAGTAGTTTGGTACCATCTTCCTCTATGCTAAATAAAACCACCCGGTATTGTTTTGCTATACGTTCCGGTATTTGTCTTAGTACTTCACGCTTAATTTCTTTGCCGTTTATATCGGAGAACGGTACATCAATCTCCTCGGCGTATAGCTTTGTCAGGTCTTTTTCACTTATTACATTGCCACTTATAACTATGTCTTGTAGTGGTTTTTTCTCAGCAGCTTCTTGGGTCTTGAGGGCTTTAAGCTGGTCCGCATCAATTTTGCCCACCTTTGTAAGAAGTTTCTCAACTAGCGAATCAGAAATACGCATAGATCATCTCAGATTATAAAAGAATAAGCGTAATAAGTGTATGGTATTTAGTAAATCTGGCTCTTTTTGCCACAGTTTATGCAGTAACCCGGGTAATTCATAGGCTTGGTTTGGTGCGAGCGACAAGAGCCTTTCAGGCAGTAATACATAGCACTGTAGCTGTCCCAGTTGCTTAAAGTTGTTGCATCAACATACTTAGCAAGATATTTTTTTGCGTTTGCTTTACAAACGGCATCTGCACCTGCGTCGCACATGCGAATACTTATCTGATATGTTTGTTGTGGTCCATTTGAATCTGGTGGCCAGTTATCGTAGTCATATACGGCACCGGGGTAAGGAGCATCAGGCCAAGCCGCATTGCCTTGCTGGCTTTGAATGAATTCTTTAACTCCGGCAGGGATGTCACGATTAACATCGGGCGGGTAGTCGTTGTATTTTGCGACATAAAGTTTAAATGCATTTTGCATGGTATTTAATTCAGAGATGCTTCGACTATAGTAGGTTCTTTGTCTCCAGCCGGGCACAGTGATTGAGTAGGTCAGTACAGCAATAACAGCTATGACACTTATTACCATTACTAGTTCTATCAACGTAAAGCCAGCTTGTTGTGGTTTTTTCATATTACTGAAATTGTATCAACTAAAGTTATAAACATAAACGTTATGAAAGCATTAACTCTTTTAAACGCCGATTATTTTGTTATACTTGGCGCTACACACCAGTTTATTAGGGTGGAGAGGGAGCAATAAAGTGGCGGATAGCAAATCAACTAAATCAGAAGACCAAAAAGAGGGCAAAAACAAAGCGCTCGGCCTCGCAATGGAGAGCATTGAAAAGCAATTTGGCAAGGGCTCTATTATGAAGCTTGGCGAATCTTATAAGGTCAAGGTTGAAACTATTCCTACTGGGAGTATTTCGCTCGATCTCGCTCTGGGTGGCGGCATACCAAAAGGTAGGATCATTGAGATTTATGGTCCAGAAAGTTCTGGTAAAACCACCCTAACTCTTCACGCGATTGCAGAAATTCAGAAACAAGGTGGCACAGCAGCATTTATTGACGCTGAGCATGCACTTGATCCTTCATATGCTAAGCGCATTGGCGTTGATGTTGAGAATTTATTATTGTCTCAGCCGGATAATGGCGAACAGGCTCTAGAAATTGCCGAAACACTAGTTCGTTCTAATGCTGTTGACCTGATCGTTGTTGACTCGGTAGCTGCGCTAGTGCCAAGGGCAGAAATTGAAGGCGACATGGGTGATAGTCATATGGGCTTACAGGCTAGATTGATGAGTCAAGCTCTAAGAAAACTCACCGGTGTAATTAATAAATCAAAGGCCACAGTTATATTTATTAACCAAATTCGTATGAAGATTGGCGTCATGTTTGGAAACCCAGAAACTACGACCGGTGGTAATGCACTTAAGTTCTATGCCTCAGTTCGTATGGATATCCGTCGTATTTCTCAAATCAAACAAGGCGAAGAAGTGATCGGTAATCGAACGCGTGTCAAGGTTGTTAAGAATAAGATTGCGCCACCCTTCCGTCAAGCTGAATTCGATATTATGTATAACCAGGGTATTAGTAAATCCGGTGATGTGCTCGATCTTGCAGCCGAAAAGGGTATTGTTGACAAGGCAGGTGCCTGGTATGCCTATAAGGATGAAAAGATTGCTCAAGGCCGCGAAGCCGCCAAAAAATATCTAGAAGAAAATCCTAAAGTTCTCGAAGAAATTTCCAAGAAAGTCCTAGAAGCTTCCAACAAGGAATAGTCGTGGGCGAGTCTGTGGAACCGTGCCGTGAGAATCATCATGAAATTGAAATAGAAGCTGACGAAGATTTCATTAATGAATTTGTAGGCCTACCCCTAGGTTTGTTTGAAATAAACCAAATTCCGCCAGCTCGGAATAAAGAGGTGTCAGAAATTGTTAGGAACTCATGGCTAGGATGTGTTCTTTTTTTGAGGGAAGGCTGGGACTATCGAAGTGATGAAGTGTTGGTTCTAGCTTTTGACGCAGTTAATGCGCTAGCACGAGCAGATAAGCCCATGCAGGTAATCGACTATGTTCGCAATTATGTGTCGCAAGAAGGACGCCCAAATCCCTTTACGCGACTGACGTTTTTGCGGAATAGCGGGATATTGATAGATGAAAGTCACTGACATAAAACAGCAAGTCAAGCGACAAGCGCGATATTCGATATTCGTTGATAACAAGTATTCATTCTCGCTAAGTGAAAGCGAATTAATGTCCAGTGGGATAAAAATTGGCAAAGAATACAGCAAAGAAGATTTCGACAAACTAAAGCAAACTGCTGTGCTTGATAAAGCGTATATGCGTGTTCTAGATTTACTTGCTCGACGGGCTCGTAGCGAATGGGAGATCCGAGATTATCTAAAGCATAAAGATTATGACAACTCAGCCATCGATCAGATAATTAATAAATTGACAGAAAAGGGATATATTGATGACCAAAAGTTTGCCCGTGCATGGGTGGATAATCGAAGGTTACTAAAGAGTGTAAGCAAGCGGAAGCTATGGACAGAACTTAAACAAAAACACGTAGCCGACGATATTATTAAAATAGTCCTAGAGGATGACGCAACGGACGAGCGACAAGTTATTCGCGATCTTGTAGCCAAAAAACGCCAACAGACAAGATATCAAGACGACACTAAGCTTATGCAGTACCTATCACGCCAAGGCTTCAAATACGATGATATAAAAGCAGAAATGTCTAGTGATAATTAGGCGGTTATGGGGTTCGCTACTGGTCGAGCATCGTTTACTTGAACGGTTGGCTCTTGAACTACAATCTTGCGATCGGTAATTTCTATTATTTGAGACCTATCGATACTCAATTGACCACCTTTTAGTGTTTTTGTAAGTGGTTGAGAGACGTACATTTTTTGAATATACATCGACGAAGTCTCCACTGCGTAGTCGCTAATCTTGCCTAATTGTCGTCTACTACTTGTAACTACTTTCTTGCCAAGCAATTCAAACTGAAGAGCCGTTATGTCTTTGAATCTAACCAAATCTTCTGGGTCGGACATCGCCTCGTGATCATTTACCACCAAGCCGTCCTCGATGACATCTCTTATTTCCTGTGACAAAAGTATTAACCTATCTTTACTGAATCGATCATTGCAGTAAAATCCCTCAATTTTTAAGTTGTTAGGGTTAATTATTGGTTGAATAGTAACCCCAACTGGTCCTCCTGTACGTAAGGACATGACATTAACACCAACAAGTGATCCCGATAACTGCAACATAATTACTTATTATAACGTAAGGACTTTACTCAAACTACGAGAGTAAAGCCCCAAAGATCAAATCTCATGATTTGTTAGAGGTTAGCCCTTCACATGGTGTAGATACATAAAGAGTTATTTGCGAATGTTGCAAATATTACAAGATTATTATAAGGTTGAGCACTTTCTCTGGCAAAATCTGGGTATACAATCCTAATTACTATGAAGCGTTTGAGAGGGTTGCTGCGCTTACTCTTACTCCTGCCGCTAGTCTTACCGGCACATACATTTGCTCTTGCAACTAATCTGTCAGGAGTCATGATCGTCGAATTACAGACCACTGGTGTAAACAATGCTACTTCAGAAGAATTCGTAGAGTTATACAACACCAGCGACAACACAATAGACATATCATCTTGGAAACTTCAATATTTATCAGCCGGTGGTACAACTTGGCAGACTAAGGCCACCCTAAATGGCTATATCTATCCAAAGGGTCGCCTCCTCATTGCGGCCACAGGATATTTAGACCAGGCAGCTGACGTTACGTACAATCCAGGATTCAAGCTCGAGGCCGGTCATGTGCGCGTAGCTCATGTTGATTCTCAGAATTCAGAGCAACTGATTACCGAAGACCTTGTTGGCTGGGGAACGGCTTTGTATCCCGAAAGCCAATCGGCGACCTATGCCCCGGCAGGTAATAGTCTTGTAAGAAAGATTTCTGACGATGGTACCTACATAGACACTGATAACAATAAAAACGATTTTGATATATCAGCCATACCAACTCCTGAATCAGATAATATAGAACCACAGCCAACACCAGTTGAGCAAAATCCACTACCCGAAAACACCGAAACTCCGCCTGTAGATGAGGTAACACCAGCCCAGGAACTTCCGCAGCCTGATCCAGAGCCTCAACAACCCATAGAACCAGTACAGTCACCACCAACTACAGAGGAAATTGTTACTCCGGAAGTGACTAGTGGTATCGAGATAACAGAACTGTTGCCAGATCCCGTTTCGCCAGCGACCGATGCCAACGACGAATATGTAGAGCTACACAACTTGAGTGACCAACCAATTGAACTCAATAATTTCAAGCTACAAACAGGGAATTCTTATACGTACAGCTACACTATTAGCGGCCAAGTACTTTTACCAAATGGTTACATGGTTCTGTATTCAGAACAAACGGGATTAGTACTTTCAAATAGCGGCAGCAGAGCTAGATTAATCAGTCCAAATGGTAGTGTGATAGCTGAGACGGATTCGTATGTAAATGCAAAACCAGGTCAAGCTTGGTCATTAGTTAATGGTGTGTGGACGTGGACTACTTCACCGACAGCCGGAAACGATAATATCCTAACTGTTCCCTTAACAGTTACTAAAACGGCAACCACTAACAAGACTAGTAAGCCAAAAGCAGCAAAGAAGGTAGTCACAGCAAAGAAAAAACAAACTGCAAAGCCAAAGACGGCAAAGGCCCAGAAGGCAAAAAAGGATAAAGCTGCAGTTAATGGTGCGTCAGCGAATGGTAATGGAGATGGAGGAGGTTCTAGTTCGATTCACAGGTGGGTGATTGCGGGCTTGGGGCTTCTCGCGTTAGGATATGCACTATATGAGTACAAAGATGACATCGCAAGCAAGCTCCGACAGCTCAGAACAAACAGAGCAAATAGCCGAAAACCTCGCACGGCATCTTAGGGGTGGCGAGGTCATCGAGCTAACGAGTGATCTTGGCGGTGGCAAGACGACCTTTACGCGCGGCTTAGTGCATGGGCTCGGAAGTAGGGACCATGTAACAAGCCCCACGTTTAAAATTTGCAATGTCTATAAAGCTGATCACGGTGTCAACGTCTATCACTATGATTTTTATAGGCTGGGTGAGGCTAAGCTCATAGAGCATGAATTAGCTGAAGCTCTAGATGATCATAAATCAATAATAGTTGTAGAGTGGGCTAATATAATCAAGGATGTACTACCAAAAGAACGGTTGACCATAGATCTAGTTCGAACAAGTGAAGAAAGTCGACAAATTACTTTTCATTACCCCGATAATCTCTCATACTTATTTGCATGATAATCTTGACGATCAGAACAGATAAACCAGAGTCGGAGATCGGTTTGTACGATAACGAAAGACAGATATTTTATGAAAAGTGGCAAGCTCACCGCCAACTTGCAGAAACAATCCACACTAAGGTTGACGAACTTCTTAGCTCGCAAAAACTCTCCCTAAAAGATATCCAGGGTATTGTTATCTTTCGAGGCCCTGGTAGTTTTACTGGTATTAGAATTGGTGTGAGCGTTGCTAACGCGCTGGCCTATGGACTTAATGTCCCGATAGTGGGTTCAGACGGTGATGAGTGGATTGAAGATGGTCTAAAATTGCTTGAAAAAGGCGAAAATAACAAACAAGTAGCCCCAGAATATGGTGCTCCAGCGCATACAACTTTGCCTAAAAAATAGTTGTAGTTAAGTCAACGATAAGCATAAAAAGATTGACAGAGGTTAACAGAAGTAATACTGTTAAAAACAGTAGCACTTTAAACAACAAAAAGAGGAAATAAAAAAGATTTTATAAAATCTTTGGCCAACAGTAAACATTAGCTGTTGGGTTTTGTGTATGCAAAACGGCTATTTGTTGTAGTACCTTGTTCGAAAACAAACGAGAAACAAAAATGGAAAGACCTAGCCTAAGGATAAACAGCGAATCAATTCGAGAAAACTTGCGAACCTATCGGAGGCGTGATTTGGTTCGCCCGCAGCGTCCATCGGTATTAGAGATTATTGATGATGTTAAAGAAGCTGAAGTTTCAGAAGATCAGAATACCTGTGTGAGCCCACCAAAACCGGCAGCAGGTGTTCGAGTGCTAAATACCATGCCCTCAACCACACAGCCGGGTATGGATGTTGTACATGTTACGCCTTTGCCTACTTCGCCGGAACTGTATTCACAGCCCATAACTGTTGAAGAACCAGAAGCAGTAGAGCCCGTACAGATTGAGCAAGAGGTTCAACGGGCAGAGATCACCGAACCCGAGGACATCCCACTAGAAGATTACGAAGCCATGTTAGTTGTTGAAGAGCCCGATCCAGAAACCGGATATTCTTATCACGAAGATGAATTTCTAAAAAACCATTTAACTAAAATCGACTACGAAGAACCACTAATCAGACAAAAAAGTAAGTTTAGGTTTTTGCATCCTCGCTATCTGCTGCCATCACTTGCCTTGTTGCTATTTTTGATTGGTTGTGGAGTCGCTTTTCAGGGTTTTCGTGCAAATCGCGAAGTTCATGCGGCGACCGAACATAACAACCAGCCACAAAGTGCCAATAGCGAAGAGGTTGCTGACGAGTCCGAGCCCGATAGTAACGCATTTCGTAACCACAAAGTTGCACCAGATATGCCTCGTTATATACGTATAGCAAAAGCTGGAGTAAATAACCGAGTAGTAAGAGTTGGCGTAAAGTCAGACAACGAGTTAAGAGCACCAAACAACATACATGATGTGGGTTGGTATGAGAATAGTTCAAAACCTGGTCAACCTGGCGCGGCCCTAATGGACGCGCATGTTCACGGCCCCACAAAACCAGGCGCATTCTATAACCTAAAAATCTTAAATGTGGGTGATGAAATCGAGGTTGAGCGTGGTGACGGATCAAAGCTTAAGTATAAGGTCGTCGCTACAGAATCTGTTCCATATCAGCAAGTAGATATGGCCAAAATGATGCGTCCTTACACAAATAGTAAGCAAGGCCTTAATCTGATTACATGTGGCGGAGCTTATAATAAGACTACAAAAACCTACGAGCAAAGGACTTTAGTTTATGCTATTCAACTATGAAAACTTAAGGATATTCCATGTCTAGGCGTGATCGCGTAAGCAGTTTTGGTCGTCCATCTGCGAGGTACTCTTTTGCTTCAAGTCGCAACAATACCGGCAAATCTACCGTTGAGCCAGCAAAAACCACAGACACCGTGGCGTCAGAGCAAGTTACGTTTAAGCCACACACCTTACCCTCCAGAACACTTAATAAGCCAAACCCAAACAATAAGCTACTGACTCAGAAGTCAAAAGTTTTGCAGCGCAAAGGTCTTAAAAAGTTACCAGCCTATAAGAAAAAAAATAAAATAAAGAAGAAACCCATACTTATAACTATAGGGGCTTCGGGTTTGTTTTTTGTAATGGTTATTTCAAGTCTGAGCATTTATAGATTTGTTGTTAGACACCGACAAATTGCCAAACTTAACACTGCAGACTCTCAAGCGCAACAGCCACAACAAGAAACTGCGGTAGTGGGCACCCAGCATAACCAATCATGGATAGCCGACCAACCAATGATGTTGTTCATAGATAGAATGAGTCTTACAACTCAAATTACACCCGTAGGTGGTAATGATAGGACTCTAGAAACTCCATCAGAACTAGGTGATATAGGTTGGTTTGAGGGAAGTAATAAACCAGGTAGTGGTGGTGCGATCGTATTAACTGGTCGTGTTTCTGGTGGTGGCATGCCAGGCGCATTGCAGAGAATAAACATGCTTGGAGTTGGTGATAATATACAGGTTCGCACTAAGGACGGGCAAACTTATAATTACAAAGTATATAAAACCAAGAACTACGATATTGATAATATGATAATGAAAGAAATTACCAATTCAATTATACCCAGTCGTGAGGGTCTAAATATAGTGACCTTTACCGATAAATACGATGTTCGGGTGCAGCGATTTGAACAGCGTCTGGTTGTCTTTGCGGTTAAAGATTAGAATTGACCGGATATTATTTACCGCTGTATAGTAATGGTAGGATTACATGCAGATTTGGGAGCAGAATCCAAAGATTGATTAACTTATAATATTTTCGATATTCAGATTAACCGATGAACTAATGAAGTGATAGTGATTGTTATCGGCTATCTGCAACGATAGAAAGGAATAACTATGGATCCGATTACCATAGTGTTAGCTATTGCTGGTGTTGCTGTTGGTTTTGGAGCAAGTACAGCTGTTACTAAAAAGAAACTAGGCTCAGCAGAAGAGAAGGCTCAAAAGGATTTGGCGAAGGCCAAGAAAGAAGCAGCCAAGTTAGTAGAGGATGCCAAGAAAGAGGCAATTGAACTAGCTGATCAGGCTCGAAAGGATGAGTCTGCTCGACGTAAAGAATTTAAAGATATTGAACAACGTTTACTCTCGAGAGAGGAAGCTCTAGATAAAAAATTAGATGATCTCGATAAGCGATCCGAATCTCTGCGTAAAGGTGAAGACGAGGTTGAGGCTCTAAAGAACGAAATCCGTGAAATTCGCGGTAAACAGCAAGAGAAGTTGGAAAAAATTGCCAAGCTTACTAAAGCCGATGCGGCTGACAAGCTTATGAAGATGACAGAACGCGACATAAAAAATGACCTAACAGGATTGATCGCAAAACTACAGGACGAGGCCAGAGACACAGCTGAAGAACAAGCAGGGATGATAATAACTAGCGCCATGGAACGCATGGCTAGTGAAGTTACGGCAGAGCGGACAATTACTTCACTGAAACTTGAAGACGAAGAAATGAAGGGCAGGATTATTGGAAAGGAAGGTCGTAACATTCAAGCCCTACAGCGTGCAACCGGTGTTGACATCATGGTCGATGACACACCAGGTATGATTATACTTTCTAGTTTTGATCCGGTGCGCCGAGAGGTAGCACGCCAGGCCATGGAGATGCTTCTGAAGGATGGACGCGTGCACCCAGGGCGAATTGAAGAAGTTGTCGAGAAAGCTCAAAAACAAGTTCAAAAGGATGTTTTGAGGGCTGGTGAAGATGCTGCGCGAGAAGTCGGTATTATTGGTATTCCTAAAGAAATTCTGCAGTTACTCGGTGAACTTAAATACCGAACCAGTTATGGTCAAAATGTTCTAAAGCATAGCACCGAGATGGCACACATTGCCGGTATCATAGCAGAAGAAGTTGGTGCTGATGTTAAGACAACAAAATATGCCGCACTTGTGCATGATCTAGGCAAGGCTCTAACGCATAAAATGGAAGGAAAACACCACCACATTAGTGGTGAAATGCTTCGTAAATACGGTGCACCTGAAGCTGTTGCGCATGCTGCAGAAGCACATCATGATGATATGGAAGCAACTACCACGGAAGCCCTTATCGTTCGCGTTGTAGATGCTATTAGTGCTGCACGACCCGGTGCGCGTAATATTAGCGCAGAAAACTTTGGCGAAAGAATGCGCGAACTTGAAAACGTAGCAATTGGGTTTGGTGGTATCGAAAAAGCCTACGCTATAAGCGCCGGACGTGAAGTTAGGGTGTTTGTGCGGCCGACAGATATCGATGATCTTGGGGCCATTAAACTCGCCCGCGATATTGCGACTAAAATTGAATCTACTATGCAGTACCCCGGTACTATAAAGGTTAACGTCATACGTGAAACTCGCGCTGTAGAATTCGCCAAATAGAATTTAGTCTATTCATCTAGCTTCTGAGTGCTTACAATATAATCATGCAACCCGAAATCGAGGCCAGATTTTTAAATGTAAATCACGATCTGTTACGCAAAAAATTATTGGATGTGCATGCAAAGCAAATATATTCTATGCGCGAAATGAGCCGCAAGAACTTCGATTTTTCTGATAGACGATTGCAGATAAAGAACGGTTGGGTAAGGGTAAGAAACGAAGGTGATTTAGTCACACTCTCTTATAAACAGCTTGATCATCGCGGTGTTGATGGCACTAAAGAAGTCAATTTAGTAGTCAATAACTTTGATCAGACGTGTCTTTTTTTAGAGTCAATTGGTCTTGAAGCTAAATCATTCCAAGAAACCAAGCGCGAGAGCTGGATTTTAGATAACGTTCAGATTGAGCTGGATGTATGGCCGTGGATAAAGCCTATGCTTGAAATTGAAGCCGACAGTGAAGCAGAATTAAGACGAATTGCTAAACTGTTGGAGCTTGATTGGCAAGATGCTTTGCACGGTAGTGTCGAGGTTGCGTACCAGGCTGAGTATGACGTTACAGAAGACGAAATAGATAGTTGGCCGAATATCATTTTCTCAGAACCGCCACATAACTTATTGGAAAGGAAAAAATGAAACTTACTAAATTTGTGCATTCGTGTATATTGGTCGAACATGATGATGAGGCAGTTTTGTTTGATCCGGGCATTTTCAGCTGGAACAGTGGTGTCGTGGACGTTAACTCATTACCAAGTTTAAATGTCATCGTTGTAAGTCATAAACATCAAGACCATTGTTTTGAGCCATTTATAAAAGCTTTAGTACATAAGTTTCCAGAAGTTCAGTGGGTCGCCCCCTCCGATGCCCATCAGGACTTAGTGTCGTGGGGGGTGAAAAATGTAACTAACCAGTCGTTTGGTGATTTAGAAGTTACTGAAGTTGATCACGCGCCAGTAGAGCCGTTCGGAGTGCAGGTTCGTGATTTAATTTCTCACTGGAAGGGGCTAGTAACGGATCCAGGTGATACACATGACATTAGCGAGACAAAAGACGTATTGTTATTGCCAATTCAAGCACCGTGGGGGACTACAATTCGCGCTATCGAACTAGCTAACGAGCTGAGCCCAAAGTATATAGTTCCTATTCACGATTGGATGTGGAATGACGAATGGCGAGAAAATGTATATAAAAGGTTTGAAGATATTTTTGCAGATACGAAATCAAAATTCTTACGTCCACTAGATGGACAGACATTAGAGATTAATTTATAAAGCTAGTGCTTGCATCCAATTTGTAACTCCATACAATGTAGTTAATGTTAGACCCGGATTTACCAGAAATTGGTAGTGACTCAGACCTCGTTATTGAAGTGCCCGACGATGTTGCCGCTGCGATAAAAATTGAAAGAAAGCGACGCAGAGAGGACTTTAAAATATTGCGTGCTGAAATTGCGCGAGTAAGCATTTTTGGTGCAAATAATAAGTTTAATAGGTCTTTCCATACACTTCCGCTCAGTGATGGTACCATCAAGATATTATTTGGGTCGATATATTTACAAAAAATCGGTAAAAGCTACAGAATAATTGAAAACCAAGAATTATCTGGCGATAACGATGATCGTTATCTTGACATACATGACTACATTGTAGCCGATGGTGCGAATATTATTTCTTACAACTACTCTTGGCTTCATAAGCAGCATCATCAACATCGATGGCGTGATTTGACTGATTATCACGGACCAATCCTGGGTCTGAGAGGAGCAAAGCCAGTCATTATGGAAGGTAAAGACTATGAAGTTGCGATTCCCGAATTTAATAATGAACCTATTCCCGGTCAGACCACGCAACTAACAGAAGTAATATTGCGACATAAGCATGTCGAAGACTTAACAAAAATGCTCAGTAATCTGAATGAAGTAAGTTGTGAGGAAATTATTTGTTAGGTAAAGCGATATAATAGATATCATGAACATTTTGTATATTGGTGACATTATGGCTGAGCCAGGAATTGCGGTTGTGTCTGAGGTGCTCCCTGAGCTAAAAAAACAACACAACATTGATCTAGTTATTGCACAAGCCGAAAACGTAACCGATGGAAAAGGTCTGTCAAAGACTGACTTTAAAAAGCTTCAATCAATTGGTATAGATTTTTGCACTGGCGGTAACTGGAGCCTAAAACTTGAAGAGCTTAATGATTATCTTGGTGATCCTCAGCAGCCTGTAATTCGTCCGGCTAATTATCCCGATAGTACTCCTGGAAGAGGTTGGAAATATATTGATATAAAAAAGGGTAGGGTTTTAATTGTAAGTCTGCTCGGTAATATAGTTGGTAAAGATGCCGATAAGCCGACAGATAATCCTCTAAAAATTGTTGACGAAATTCTTGAGCAAAGGGACGATGGAGTTGTTGCTACGATTGTTGATTTCCATGGTGATTACAGTAGTGAGAAACGAATAATAGGCTATTATCTTGATGGGCGTGTTACGGCTGTTGTGGGCGATCATTGGCATGTACCTACGTCGGATGCTATGGTTCTACCTAAAGGGACGGCACATATAACTGACGTAGGAATGTGTGGAAGTCTGCATTCTAGTCTTGGCGTTAAGCTTAGTTCGGTCGTGCCGAGATGGAGAGACGGAATAGTCAATAAGAATGAGCTAGCAACAGACCGGCCATTTCAATTCAATGCGGTCTTGATCAAGACTAATGATAGTGGTTTGGCCGATTCTATTGAACACATCCAAATCATCAGATAAGTTTTTCCTTAACCGCATCTGCACGACCGCCGTTAGGCGGTCTGTTGCACATACTTTTTCTCTACAGCTAGAAAAAGTATGCAAAAAGAAGCCGCCCCGACTGTAAAACTATAGCGTAACTCATTCATAGCTACTCGGATACTGCGGAACTCGTCTAAAGCCTCAAACATCCTCGTATCACGATGTAGCTATCTCATTCGTTACTTCTGTTTTACAAAGGGGTAATTACAGGCTCTGGCAGCTACTGATTAGATGTTGTTACAAATAAGTGTCTAGTACCGAAGCTGTTTGACGAGCAATACTTGCTGGTAGCAAGTATGTGAGGAGTTCTGCAGGTAAGCTTACTTGAAACTAACAGCTAGTAATGAGCTGGAAGCTGGCTGTGGGGTTTTTGCCCACTTTTGGACCTTATAGCCAAAAGTGGGTCGAACAGACAAGCGAAGTGGGTCGTCGAAAGTGTGGCTTAATAATTCAACTAGTGTTCTTTGTTTGTGCCAAAGCCGATAAAGGCAATAAATACACTGGCGAACATATCAACGATTACTATTGTTACCAGGGGTAATTCTTGGTTGATAGCCAGCAGAGCAGCGGAGCCCAACCATATAGTAACGATCACTCCAGCGGTATAAGGGTACTTTATGAAAAGTAGGAATTCTTTAAGCATCTGCAACTGTCTCCTGTACGTTAATTGGTATCTTATTTAGTTTAATACGTGTTATCAATTGTTTGAAGAGGGTAGGATCGCGTTCTGCAACACGCTCAAGCCAGCTACTAACAATAACAAGCGCTTGGTTGGTACTCATACTATCTTCGGTTTTGTGGCGTAACTCTGGGTAATCGTGCTCAACTTGCTTTACAACGCGATCAAATACATTAGGCAACACCGGTTCGCGACGGCCCAGTGTTTCGACAAGTGTTATATAAGTTTGGGCTGCTCGTAACATTTCCGAGGCCTCTAGCTTCATAACTAAGCCAAAACGATTATTTTTATTGATCATTTGATTTATAAGCTGCAAGATACGACCGTCTCTGAGCATTGGTCGCACATCCTGTCCACCTATGGTGCTGTTAAATGATTCTTGCGCGACCGTTCCGACATCACGCGTAAAGTTTGCATCAGCGTTTGGATCTCGAGACATCGTACTTAGTTTTTTTAGAGCCCTATATAGATCACTGACAAAAAAGCGCATAAATTGTTCAAACAAACGACTAATATTTTGCCCGTCTTTATACATCTCGTTCCACTCAGTTATTAAGCCAAAGAATGCTGCCTTATTGAGTGGTGTCGGTGCGGATATCCCAAAGTCGATTAAGCCAACTTTGTCATCTCTCATAAATCGAATATTGCCAGGGTGCGGGTCGCCTTGTATGTGAGTTAAGTTAAAGACTCCATTTATGGATTCAAATCCAAGAGTTTCTAATTGCGTGTCTATATCTGATCCAAGTTGCTCGCGAACATATGTTTTTAGTTCTACGCCTTGCTCTTTAAGTTTTATGAGTTGCGCTCCGGAAATGCCGTCAACATACTCCTGGACAATAATATTTACAGTACACAGATCATTAAATGTCATAGGTACGATAAAGTGTTCGTGATCTTTGTAATATTGATAAAGTTCGTTAGCAAACCTGGCTTCTGCTCGATAATCGGTTTCGCTCAAGGTTGCTTTAATAAAATCTTTAACTGCATCATCTAGGCTTACATCCATATTTGGATACATCTTGGATACGAAGCGTCGACTAAAAATTCCTAGCAGTCGCAAGTCGTATTTAAGCAGTTCTCGTACCATTGGTCTCAGCACTTTAACAATAATTGGCTTGCCACTTATGTGCTGACCGTAATAAACTTGACCGAAACTGCCGGCTGCAAAAGGTTGTGGTTGAATGCTAGTAATTTCTTGCAGTTTTTCTGGTGGAAGTTCGTGGCGCAGTATACCGACTACATCCAATGGTTCGCTATCTAAGTTTTCAAAAATCTTTAGCTTTTCGGGGTTATGCCACTTACGAATAACTGGGCTCCTGAGTAAGACGCCCTGCAGGAACTTGACATATACTCCACCGAGGTTAACAAATTCATCACAGATCATGCTATACATCTGCTCGTCTTTCCCTCTACGACGCAGATAGTATGATTTAGTTATTAATTTTGCGAGCTGAGCGGTTCGGTAACGCTTAATTGCTTTGATCGTTTGATTGGACATTACTTCTTTCCGAAGCCTATCAGGAATAGCAGAACTGTCGAGGCCATAACGGCGAGATATAACTGGAAAATCTCTCGACTACTATTTCTGGTAACGGCGATTAAGATAACAGCTACCCATATCAAGAGAATAGTAAAGAATATCGAGATATAACGCATACGCTTATTATATCATAAAAATAACCCATAATCCATTAAAGTCTAGCTTTTAACAGATTAGTTTTGTATTCGAACGGAAAGGGATAAAATAATATACCCATCAAAATTATAGGTATCTTATCTGGTCGGCAGTGGTGAACGAAGTTAGAACTTTAAGAGTTCATCATTTTAAAACCAAAACCAGCAGATGTGCTATTCAAAAAATAAACTTAACACGAGATTCTCATCAGAAGACTCCAGCTAATTTGGCATCTAGCCCGCGTCGTATCCCGCAGCTTTTCTAAGCTCTACGATACTACCGCTAAAATCTCTTAGAAAAACATTTCTCCCAGGAAGGTCGTCTCGCTTGCTTAGAATTTCTCTAAGCTCAATGCTGCCAATGGGCACTTCGCCAGATAGCTCTTGATATACACGTATGCTATCTGCTGCAATCCATACATATCTTGAGCCCTCCTTCTTTACAACATTAAACCCAGCCTTTAATCTCAGGTCCGTTATACGACCTTCGAAAGGTGTGAGAAAAGTTGAGATTGATGGGGTATCTTTTCTCTCAGCCAGCTTTTCAGCAAGCTCGGGACCACTGAGTGGAGTATCACCAGATAACTCTTTGTATATACGTACGCTATCTTCTTCTGTCCAGTTACTCCAGTCAGGATGCTTAACGGTTTCATTTACCTTCTGCTGTAAAGCCCGAATTTTGCCACCAAACGGCTCAAGAACAGTGTGTGGTCCAGGTAAATCTTTCCTTGCTTGTAAGCGTCTTGTAAATTCGCTACTACTAAGTATTTCTCCATCAGCAAGTTCGTTATAAACTCTTATACTATCAGTTTCAGTCCAGTCAGAGCGATGCATTAACCGATTTTTATGCCCAGCTGCCTCGTGCAAATTCCCAAGCTTTCTATCGAAAGGTATGAGCAACACGTAAAAAGGCGGCAAATCTGGGTCTTCGGCGAGTTTTGCTTTCAATTCTTCGGCAGTAAGTAGGTTCCCCTCGCTTAGTCGTCGATAAACCGCTAAACATTTTTCAGCATTCCAGCCTTGCCATTCATTTTTAGATTTGTAACCCGCAGCTTCTTTTAAATTTGTAATCTTGCCTTCAAAATCTTGCAGGAAACGTGTCAGGCTTGGTACATCTTTTCTCTGTGCAAGAACAGCCGCGAGCCGAGTGACACTCAATGGTTCGTCACCCGAGAGAGTCTTATATATTTCTATACTATCTGCAGCAGCCCAGTCATCCCAGGTGCCAGCAATTGGTAGTTTTGCTTCAATCTTAATGCAAGCTGCTTCTCGTAGTTTCATCAAGCTACCATTAAATGGTCGTAATAATCGTTTAGTTGCTGGTCCTTTGCCGTCATAGTACGCCTCTTTGATATCTGAAATGCCTGCTATTCGACCTGCCTCTTCACATAGATTCTTGTAGTAAGTTACTGCTTCTCTTTGGTTTATACCACGTCCAGTAGTTTCAATATCACTTAAGATGTCCAATATTTCACGTTGTAGTTCAGTGAAGTTCACACTACCCACATCTATACGTGTAATTTGTTTATGTTCGGGGTCACCACTGCTTGCAAAGACGTCACCCCAAAATTCATCGAGCATAGTTAACCGTTCGCAGTTTGCAACAAAATCTCTGACTTGGACTAGCTCTTTGCCAGGAAGCTTACGAAGCCCACGGCCTAACTGTTGTAAGAATACAGTCTTTGAGTCGGTTTGACGCATGAATACTACCTGATTAACTTCTGGCACATCGATACCCTCGTTGAACATATCTACGACTAGTAAAGTCTCAAGTTCGCCCGCTTTGAACTGTTCAAGATATCTTTTTATCTCCCAGGCAGGCAGTTTGGTGTGAATCGGTGCAGCGTTCGGAAAATACTGGGCAAACTCTTCTGTATGCTCAATTGAAGGACAAAATACAAGACGACGAACAGGACCATTTAAATCTTTGGCATCCTCGATACAAATACGAGCAACTTCATCGTCTCTCATTGGCGCGAAAATAGTACGATTCAATTGCTTGATGTTATGTTTAGCTCCTCTAATGTCATGGAGCACTTGTAGAGCTGCGATTTCGTCTATAACAACCCTGTATTCCACTGGCGTCAGAAGTCCCTCAGCAATGGCTTCGTCCAATGGTTTCTGGTATATTTCAGGCCCAAAAATTTCTCGAATATCCTTTAGGTCACGACGGTCTGGTGTTCCAGTAAAACCAGCCATAAATTGTGGTTCAAAATATCTCAAAGTTGGCTCGTAAGTAGATGCTTTCGCGTGGTGACTCTCGTCAATAACAATATAATCAAATTCGTCAGGGAAAAACGCTTCGCGCCACTCACGCATCACCTGAAAGGAAGCGAAAAGGCATGACACTTTATGATAATCTTGCTCTTCTCCAGTAAATGTTCCGTATGTTGCATCGGGCCCAATAATGCGTTCAAATCGTTCCCGTGCTTGGTCAAGTATACGATTCTGATGGCAAAGGAAAAGGACACGACTACCAGGATGCTCTTCAAGAAACCTTTTTGCGTCTGCGGCCATAACGTTTGTCTTCCCAAGCCCTGTTGCCATTTGTACCAGAGCAGTAGCACCTCCGTTAAGTCGAGTTTCTGCAAGGGCATCGAGACACTCCATTTGCTCAACTCTTGGTTCTACCTCTGGGCAAGTTAATCTAATCCGTTCAATCAGGTCAATTGTATTATTGCTAAATGGTAGGTCGCTCGTAGCGCCTAAATTATCTAATGCCATTCCGCCTATGTATGCATAGGGAGCTTCGACTTCAACAATTGGTGGCAATTCTCTTTCGCCATCTACCTCAGGATTCATATCTATATTAAAGCATGATTTAGTGTAATTGGCTATTACATGGGATTATCATAGCAAGAAAGTCCGAATCCGTAGTGGTCTAAAACAATAACAGAGGCCTTTTGACCTCTGTTATTTTATAGTGCTTATGCTTTGGTCGGGGTGAAAGGACTCGAACCTTCGACCTGACGGTCCCAAACCGTCCGCGCTAGCCAACTGCGCCACACCCCGGATAATTAGACAAGAGGTATTCTAACATTTCTTCTAGCTTTTTATAAGTGGCTTTATCGACAAAGCGGATCTTACATGTACCTTTTGTTTTACCAATTTTGTTACCTATTGGTCTAACTATAGTTTTGTTCATCTGTGACCTAGGTATTTCTGTTATTCGTAACCAGTATTTTTCCAGCTCTTCTTTAGAATCATTTTCGTGAATCTGAATTTGAAATCGGAGTTTTTCGTTCAAAATTCTAATGTCGTATCTTAAGAATTCGAGGAATAGTTTAATCATTCTAGGATTAGTATTTGTTAGTTCGATCGGATATGTCATTGCGTTTTTCCATCTCGTATCTCTCCTGGACTTAGTGCCCTCTGCCCACCAAAGTATTAATCCGATTATCTCTCTTTCTGATAAAACCATAAACTAATAGTATCACGCTATATACCATGAGGCATACTAGACAGGGACGCTACAATGTACCGACAACAAAAAATCGATTTTTTGACACTCACAGAACAATGCTATCCTTAATCTATGGTTCAAGATGACAATAGCGACTCGGAGGAAGTTGATGAATACACTCGCTTAGCACAACAGGACTACGCAAGGAATAATAAGCATGAAGTGTTCCAGGGCAATCAAGATGAAGGAAAAGATAACTCAAACCAAAGTAAAGGGATATTTGATAGAAGAAATAGCAAATCAGATTCCGGTCACAGTGCAATAGAGGCGGGATTTCTGGGAATAGTAACGTTTTTTGTGGTCGGTTTTGTACTTTTCTTTTTTGGTGGTCTGTTTGTAAGCACGAGTTCTAGTGATGGACCATGGGGATCTCTTAATGGCTTTGGATGGCTTGTTTCATTAGGTATTTCTATCTGGGTATTTTATTGGTATGCAAATAAATAATACGTTGGAAACATCACTTTTTAAGGGTATGCTTTAGTAAATAGACAATAAAGTATAAGGACTCCGTATGTTTGCACTAACAATTCTGTATATATTTGCCAGGGCTGGTGGTGGAGGCTCATTTTCGGGTGGTGGTGGAAGTTCGTCTTCGGGGAGTAGTTTTGATGGCGGCACAAGCACAATTGGTCTATTTCTTGCATTGTTTATTTTGATATGGGGAGCACTTGTTTTTTTAACTTGGAAACTAACAGAAAAACTTCTAAAATCTTTGCGAAACAAATCTCCTAAGAGCAAACGATTCATCGTATGGGGAACTTTAATTATTCTCTTAGTTGCTGGTGTCGCGCTAATTCCAATATCAAAATATATTTATGCCCCACTAATCTATCTTCCATTGTGGATGGGCATTTGTTTTATGTTGTCAATTGCCACTAGCGTACCCTGTGGGCTAGCTTTGGGACTTGATAATACTGAGGATATTGCTCGGGAGAAAACAAATAGTAAATTTACGATTGCAGCCCAAAATGATAGTACGCTGCAACCTGAGTTGCTAATAAAATACATAAATGACGTATTTCTTAAATACCAATCCGACTGGACTAATTTCAATCTGCAAAGCATGCAGGGCTACTTGTCTCAAAACTATTTTAGGCATATGCAGTTGGTTCTTACTTCATTGAGAAATTTGGCTCGACAAAATATCGTAAGAAATGCCCGAGCGAGTATAGACTTACAAGAAATAAATATGGATGATCCTTCAAAACCTTACTTTATTGCAAAGGTTGAGGGTTCTGTGTTAGATAGTTTAGTAAGTACCAAAGATAAACACGAAATTGCCCCCGAGGAGGATGTGGATTTTACAGAATTCTGGAAATTCATTAAGGAAAATGGGCAATGGAAATTAGATGATATAAAACAAGAAACAGAACAAGAGGAAAAACTCCAAGATGAACTCAAACTATTTGCTCAAAAAAATGGCATGTACTACGCAGCAGATTGGGGACATTTACTCTTGCCCGAAGAGGGTGAATTATTCGTAGATTCTGAATTCGGGGTTGCAGATATAAATAATCACATTATTGGTCTTTATAAAAATATTCTTATTGAACTATATACCTATACGTCGAGTCCGGACGATCCAGTAGCTGAAGATGACTTTTTGATTGCTCAGGCGACACTTCCGAAGATTTACGGAAATATTATTGTAGAGCACCGTCGAAATAAATTATTTCATAGAAAACCTCCAAATGGAATGCAGACAATAACATTAGAGTGGCCAGACTTTAATAGTAAATATCAAGTGTTTGCTACAACCGTAGAGCAGGTAACGGCATTTGAGCTTTTACATCCTGTGTTTATGGAAAAACTATTCGCTCTTGATTTTGATATTAGTATCGAGGTAGTTGGAAATATACTTTATCTCTATACAGGCTCTCAGGTTGAACGTTATAGTACGATGCTTGAAATACTTAAAGTCGCATTTGCCGAAATGAAATTGTAGGTCTTGTTTGGCGAGTAGTTACTAATCGCCAACATCTTTCTATGCATTTATAAAGCTTTGCCAGGATATGTCGCTATTTATCTATAAAACAATAGTAGTGGCTAGTCTTTTATCTTATATAGGATAGCTATGGGCGCCAAACAAAGAATAATAACTACAGTAATCCCAGGAATGAAGTATGGGACGAATTCAGAGTTTGGTACCGGATTGTTTGAAAGCAGAAACATCAAGGCCTGAACAACTACCAGCACCAATAAAGCAGCTGCAACAACATGGCTGAATGCAAACAGCCAATCTACCCATGAAGTCTTTTTTGAAGTCCTTACATAAAAAATATGAAGATAAAGAGCTGATCGTACGCCAAGAGCAATCGCAGCTAAAAATGTTGCTAAGAAGATTGCCGATGCGAGACTATCAATAACTGTGGTGAACATCATTAGTAGCATTACCACTGCGGTCACGAGCAAAGTATGAGTAATCTCCCAAGTGGCAGAAACGTAACCAGATTTTCCGGCTTTTGGATTTCGTAGTCTTGCAAAACTTAGATAGGTTTCATAAAGAAAAGCTAACACAAACAGTATAGTTGGTATTAGAAAGAGCAAAAGTGCAGTTGTCATAATTTCACCTCCTTACCCGTGTTGTCGCGTACGATTTTTCTAACTCCAAGTATGGTCAGTAATAGCATTAATATAAAAGCTGCAGGGAATACGTAGCCGAATGCTGTTATGTCATGTGTTTTAGTCAATGCTTCTTGGGTTGTAATATAACCAGTAACTGCCCAAGGTTGTCTCCCGATCTCGGTTAGCATCCATCCCAACTCCATTATTACCAAGCCAAGAAATCCTACTACTACAAACGGCACTAAAAATAGATTTTCGGACATCCATTTGGGTCGCCATTTCGCCAAGACCAGGAATGTGACCAGTCCGCCAATTAGAATACCTATCAATGTAAGCTTGATATTAAACAATGCACGAATATATGAAGGCGGCCTAAGTGATTCAGGGTACTCACTGATGCCTCTGATATCAGCTTTTTCGTTGCCAACTAGAAAAGTCAGGCCGTCTGGCACAACGAAGTACGGTCCCTTTATTTCACCATTCCGACTAGGCACTCCTCCAAATATAAAGGGTAAGTGATTATCTGTATCATGAACTAGTTCGATTGCCGCAAACTTAACAGGCTCATGTCGCGCTAAATATTTTCCAGTAATGTCAGCGGTTATAACGAGCGCAACCATGCAAATTATCGAGAAGAAGACCAGTCGTTTGATTATTTCCCAGTCAAATGTTTGTTTTGGTTTTCGTCTTTCTGTAGTTTTCATTCTCAGTAACTTTACTCCATATAAGGAAGCAATAAATAATGCAGATGCTAGATAATAGCCGGGCATTGAATGGAAAAACTCAATAAGTGAAGTTTGTGAAAACATCGCTTGCCATACATTTGGATTCTGAATCTGGCCATTTACATAATGGAATCCACTAGGAGCATTCATCCAAGCATTAACGCTCGTAATAGCAAAGGCACTCAGAGTACTGCCAATTATCACAAATACCCCAAAAATTAAATGTAGCCACCTAGGCACTCTCTTAGAGTTCCAAGTAAACATATACAAAGATAAGAAAACGGCCTCAATAAGAAATGCGTAAGTTTCGAACATAAAAGGAAGCCCAATAACTTTGCCTCCAAATTTCAGGATTCCGGGCCAAACTAGTGACATCTGAAGAGCAATTACAGTACCAGATATGACTCCAGTTACAACGAGTAGGGACATTATTTTAGACCACAAATAGGCGGTCTCAACAGACTTTTTATCCTTCTTGTGTGCACCCCACCATTCGAACCATAACACAAGAACGGGCAGAGTCAATCCGAACATTACGAATATGATATGAAACGCAAGAGAGTCACCCATAAAAACTCTTGATGCGTGAAGATGTTCCATTTTTATTTCTCCCACATTTTATACTTACTTACAGAATACTACTTTTAGATCGTTATTTAAACATAATGGTTTGGTTACGACTTTGCTTGCAAAACTTGTACGGATAATTTAGCTAAAACAGTGTTGGTTAATTATTCACTTTGACGGTTTTTAAGTTAAATGAGAATATGAGGGTAATAAATTAGCGGGGGAATGATATGTTTGCAACAACACTTTTAGGCTATACGATTAATACAATTTGGTCAGTCATAGTTTTATTTATATGGATTGGAATTGCGTTTTGGCCAGCTAGGGTTGCAGGTAGAAAAGGACATAGCTTCTTCCTATTTTTTGTATTTAGCATATTTTTCTTCCCTCTAGCACTACTAGTGGCGTATATTATGCCCAATCGAAATATTTAGAAGTTAGTCCCACAAAAGCCAGTTTGTTGATAAGGTATACCACAGGTGTATAATAAGCTTATACGTTTTGGTATAAGGTATGAAAATAAACAGAGCTTGTTTGCTCATCTCGCTAAGTTTTTTAACGTCAGTAATGCTGCCGGTGATTCGCTTTGGTATTGCTTCTGCTGCTACTCTGGAAGTTAATTCTGTTGGCGATTCTGTGGACATTAATCCAGGTGATGGATTTTGTGATGACGGTGCTGGTAATTGTACGTTAAGGGCCGCCATAGATGAGGCAAATGCTAATGTTGGAGCGGATACGATAAACTTCAATATCTCTGGTTCGGGTGTGCATACAATAACTCCAGTCACTCAACTACCAGACATAACTGACGACGTGACCATAGACGGTTCGACACAGCCGGGTTCAAATTGTGGGACTTTGGTACCGACTAACTTACCTGCCAGTATTAACAGTCCACATATCTTGAAAATTGAAATAGATGCAAACAGCGTTAGTAAAGGCTTTGTGACTTACGCAAATACTACAATAATTCGCGGATTTGTTATTAGGGGCGCCAGTAACACTCAAATTGATGGTGGTGGAAATAGTCTGAAGATTGAATGTAATTATATCGGTACAGACGTAAATGGCAGTAGCAGCGGGCAGGTTACATTACCAACTGGGATCACTAGTAATTCTAATAACGGAATAATACAAAACAATCTAATCAGCGGCAACAATGTTGGGGTAAATGTAAATTCTAGCGAGACAGTACGAGATAACCTTATAGGTACAAATGCCACAGGACTTTCTGCATTAGCAAATCACTCCAATGGTGTCATCGATAATAGTGGTTACGGCACTGTCATTAATCACAATATAATTGCCGGCAACGAATATAGTGGCGTATACCTTAATGGTGCAAACTCGGTCGTCGTGAAGGGCAATATGATAGGTTTAAATCTAAAAGGCTTGCCCCTCGGCAACGGTAAAGACGGTATTGAAGTTTTTTCAAGTAATGACTTTGTTATTGGAGGCACAACCAAAGGTGAGGGTAATGTAGTATCCGCTAACTCAAATAATGGTGTGCATGTATATAGTAATTGTAGCGGTAGTGGCGTTTCGAGTGGTGGCAGTATATTCGGTAACTATATTGGTTCGAGGCCTGATGCTAGTTTGAGTACAGGCTACGGTAATAATATGGCTGGAATTGAGGTAAATGAATTTCAAAGTTCATGCGGATCAGTTTATAAACATCAAATTGGTGGAGACAATAAAGGTCAACCAAATGTGATCGCAGGAAATGTTAAGCAGGGGATATTAGTTCATCAAGATCAAAATCACGATGTTTTCAGTATCGTAATAATAAGTAATAGCATTTTTGGTAATGGTGGCTTGGGTATAGATTTGGCCGCTGATTATGACAACAATAGTGGAATTGCCGACTTAGACCTCGGACCAAATCCCATAAACAATTTACCAATAACTTATCCTACAACATACGGTAATTATTACTTAAATAGGCCAGTCATAAATTCTTCGAGTTTTTCTGACGATAAGCTAACAATTAACTATAGCTTTTCGGCTAATACCGTTCAGGACAGTGGCGATATTAAACTCCATCCAACAGATTTGATTGGTTACCGACTAGATTTTTATCTTAACGACAAACAGACTGATGGCTCCTATAGTGGATATGCCCAGGGCCAGGAGCATATCGGGTCATTTATTGTGGATGGATCCGCAATAAATTCTGAACACACATTCACGAGCGTGTTGAACCCAGGATATGGTAAATATATCACCGCAACAGCAACTGTGTTATGGAAAAAAATTCCAGATGATCAAAATACTAATTGCCATGATCGCGTAGGAAATGGGCCACCATACTACGAAAGCACTAACGGATGTCCTAATTAGATTAGCCATGACATATAAATTTATAAGAACACTAATCACGACTAACTTAATTACCGTTGTGGCTCTGCTTATTATCATTACACCAATAGCTAAAGCCGCTGAGATCACGCCAGACCCCTCAACCTACAGCTACGGTTCGACATCTGAGTTTTCTCAATCAAAAGAATTAAAGAACACAACTCCATCGTTGTTGGCAAATACAGGCGAAAACATATTGCCGTTAATTTTTTCTGGTATTGGGCTAGTATCACTAGCTTTATTTATTAAAATAAACAAACGTCACAAGTTATATAAATACAAAAATAATGATCAAATATAGTATAGGTAAAAGGTCGGGTAGATATTATATACACAGAAGGACAGTATTTAATGTTGTCTCGACATTATTTCTGATTACCGGGGCATATATATTGTTATTAACTCAGTCTCCTGTCATGAATGTCGGCACAGATATCGTTAATTCTAAAGTTGAGGCTAAAATACCAGTTAGTGTTAATGCCTTAAAGATTCCCAAACTTGGAGTTAGTACTCCTTACTATTCCGGAAATCAGTCAGTGCTTGAAAAAGGTGCGTGGCATCGTTTTCCGGATAGGGGTAATCCGTCCATAGGTGGAAACTTTATATTGAGCGCACACCGATTTAATCTAGGTTTAACACCTCAAAGAACTAAAGCGAAGTCTCCCTTTTATAAAATCGACAAGTTAGAAATTGGTGACGATATCTATGTAACTTACGACAACAAAGATTATCACTATAAAGTTGATCGTATATATGACGTAGCAAGATCAGCGACCGAAATAGAGGCACCATCGAATGAGGCAAAACTTACCTTGTATAGCTGCTCATTATTGGGCGAAAAAAACGGCCGGGTCGTAGTAGAAGCAAAACCGGTATAGATTAATACATAATCGACCATACTACAATAAAGTAGTACAATATCCCACATGTTGAATAGAGTAAGGAGCTTAGGGTTATTGATTAACCTAGTCTACATATTGTTTGTGATGATTTATTCGGGACATATGCTCTACTTTAAAGATAGTGTTAGGCCTCAGGTTTTGGCTGCTTCTTCAAGCATTAGTAATACAGAAATATTACCCAATAAAACAGAAAGAGAAGTTGCTGAACTGGTAAATAAAAATAGATTAGACAGTAATTTGCCAGCACTAAGAATTGATGAGCAGCTTCAAAGGGTTGCAAAGGAGCGTGCCAATGATATGGCGACCTCACATTATTACGGGCATAGAAGTCCAGGCGGAAAATACTACTTTGATTTACTAGACCAAAAATTTAAAGATGGATATAGTTGCGAAAACCTTGAATTAGAATTCATTAATAATAGTGAACTTTTTGTCGGTCAGTGGATGTCGAGCCAAAAGCACCAAGATTGTTTACTTAATAACTCCGTAAACAGCGCTGGTTATTCATATACAGAACTGGAGTATGGTGAGTCTCAGCATATATATACAGCGTATTTAGTAGTGGCTATATACGCCAATAACTAATAGTTTTCTACTATCAATTAGGTTTTCTACTATCAATTAGTATAAATGGTCTACAATATAAATATGGATGGTCGGGGTTATTATGGTGTTCATAAGAAAAAGCCGGCGAGGGATTTTCTAAAACCAAGTGTAGGGGAGATAACTTTTTCATTATTTGCATCGTTAGGTGTTATATTGGTTGCTAACATTAAGACCGTTATAGGTACACTGGCTGAATTCCCTCATGGTTCATCAACTCCTTCTCAAATCCTAACTTCTCAGTTAGCCATATTCGAGAAACAGCTCCCGTCAATATTATTAGTATGGGTCTCCGTAGTTCTGACTATAGTCAGTCTTGTATATATAGTTAGTTGGTCAATAAGCTATTTGCGCAGCTCAAGAAACTCACACAGAGATGATCTGGCTAAATTACAAACAAAAAAATCAAAAGGAAGCTATTGGCATACAAAGACATCAATAAGAGTTCTATTGATATGTAGTTTTATTTTTATAATAGCAATGTTTGTGGCTGGTTTCTTCGTCGTCCCGATCATGGGCATGCTGGTTAAGATGACACTTTACAACGTTAATAATATCTATGATTATAAATTTATGGGTGCAGCACTTGTGCTGGGTATGCTGTATATTTATATTCTCCGAAGATCAGGTCGTTTAGCAAGACGAAGTTTTAGCATGAATTTCGCAGCAACCGATTAGTAAAAATCGATGAACTATATTCAATTGGGTTATGTACAATGATGTCTAGCATGATTGAAATGTTTATAACGCTTTTAGTAATTGCGGCTGCACTTGGTTTCACCGAATTACTTGTTAGAAATAAAATCTTTGGCGGTGAGTTAAGTAGAAAATTTATACATATTGTTGTCGGAACCTTCATTGCTACCTGGGCTTATTATCTTACGAAACAGCAAATTCAAATACTCAGCGCTTTATTACTTGTGGGTGTAGTTATGTCCCAAAGATTAAAAGTCTTTAATTCGGTACATGGCATTAGCCGACGAACATTGGGTGAACCGCTATTTGCATTTAGTGTTGGTATGGTTGCTACTTTTGCGACTCAGCCATGGATCTACGCTGTCGCCATATTACATATGAGTCTAGCTGATGGTTTCGCAGCAATTATTGGTACAAAATTTGGTAAATCTAATGGTTATAGTATTTTTGGTCAACACAAAACGATAATTGGCAGTATGACCTTTTTCGTTATTTCGAGTTTTATAGTCGCTTTTGTAATTCTTGCTCCAACTACCGGAATTAGCTCTTCAGCTTGGCCACTGTTAGTCTGGTTGCCAATCCTAGCGACACTTACAGAAAATTTGGCTGTATACGGGATAGACAATATTGCCGTGCCATTGCTGGTTATGGCTTGCCTAGAATTTGCCTTGATTACATACAATTAAGCAGTTTTTTTCTTCGGTGAAGTATGAGCGCGTAATGCGTAAACAATCACAATAATGTCGACAACTTCTTGTATTGCTGCTCCTTGTATGGCCTTAAACTTACCCGTGGCAAAAATAAACATCAACCCGATACTAATAGTTATGCCAATAAGAATTGCTTGGCGGGCTATAGAGAAAGTTCTTTTGGCAATGGCTACGCTCGATGCAACTCGAGATACATCGTCAAGCATAATTACTATATCGGCAGATTCGCTAGCTGCGGTTGATCCACGAGCCCCTAGTGCTATACCTACATCTGCTGCTGTCAAAACTGGCGCATCATTTACTCCATCGCCAACAAATGCCACCGGTTTATAGTCAACCTGTTCTACGGCATGAATTTTATCGGCAGGTAAACACTCCGCTACTACTTTTTCAATACCTACTTGTTTGGCAATTTTCTTTGCTGTTGCTTCGTTATCACCAGTCACCATCAGGGTGTGCTTAATCTTAAGTCTGGTTAGGGCGCTTATCATGGCTTTGCTTTCTGGGCGTATTTTATCTGCGAAAGTTATGAAGCCAATAAGTTCTTTGTTGACGGCAATAAAAGTCGCTGTTTGTCCGGCGCCCTTTGATAGAGATTTGGGTATTTCGATGCCGTGTTCTTTTAATAGACTCAACCTTCCCATTACTATGGTTTTGCCTTGCAGCCTTCCATAGATACCCATTCCAGCTTTTTCTTGAATTTGTTTTGCACGATTAACTTTTATTTTTTGGCTAGTAGCTTGGTTGGTTATGGCTTGCGATAAGATGTGGGTTGAATTACTAGCCAGAGCCGCTGCTGATGATAGTACATCGTCGGCAGTGTGGTTACCTAATGACTTAACATTTTCTACTTCAGGTATGCCTTGAGTAAGGGTGCCCGTTTTATCAAAAGCGATGGTTTTTATCTCAGCCAGTCTTTCCATAGCTGAGCCGGTTTTGACTATTATACCGTGTCGAGCTGCTCGACTCATGCCAGACACTAGGGCTATTGGTGCACCCAATAAAAGAGGGCAAGGAGTAGCTACGACTATAACTTCCAGAAATCTAACAGGATCTCCAGACATGACCCACGCCGTTCCAGCGATCAAATAGGCGATGATAGTAAATGGAATACTATAACGATCGGCTAGTCTAACGAATGGCGCCTGGCTTGCCGCAGCTGATTTGACCAACTTAACTATTTGTTGATATTGACTATCCTCTGCACTACTCGTTGCTTTAATCAATACTTTTCCATCGGTATTGATTGACCCACTCAAAAGGGTATCGCCTACTGATTTTTCTACAGGCAGACTCTCGCCAGTTAGGCTAGCTTCATCAAAGCTTGATTCTCCCTCAATTATTTGGCCGTCAACTGGCACTACTTCGCCCGGTAGAATAATCACTTTATCACCTACAGATACGGCGCTGGCTTTAATATCGACTACTTTGCCGCCTTTTTGAATATGGGCTTTTGTTGGTTTGCGTTTTAGGAGGTTCGTCAGTTCGACCTTTGCTCTACCTTCGGCGTAATCTTCGAGCGCTTCACCACCGGTTAACATCAACACGATAACCATTCCTGCCCAGTATTCACCTAAAACTACAGAAGTAATAATGGCGGTAAGTGCCAGCACGTCAACTCCGAAACCGCCAGAGCGTAGAGTTTGGATCATTCCCCAGGCTAGGGGTATTGATGCAATTATTGCAGTTGTTCCCAAAAGTATATTTGTGGCGGTTTTCTTGCCGATGACACTAAGAACCAAACTGATAATGATAACAATAATTACAAGAAGTAATTGAGTGTAATTTTTAGCAAAGGATAACAATCGTTTTTTCATTCGTCTCCAAACTCCTTAATAGATATAAAACTCTGTAAGTAATTATAGCAATTGTATGTTAAAAAGTGCTCAACAATTTATGTCAGTGCTACAGAAGTATCATATCTGATACAATACTGCTTATGGTCGTCTTTTTATGTTTGCGCTGGTGGTATGGTCAGGGCTGGATGTGGATTTGGAATAAGTTGCTGGTTGAAAGACTTATTTGGATTAACGAGGTTTTTTCTACTTCTGACATGCTGAGGACCTTATTTGCTCCCTATAAACAGACATACGCTGGCGGTTCTCGGGGCGCAATCGGCGATCAACTTCGTGCATTTGCGGACAGATCAATCTCCAGAGTTATTGGTGCTTTTATTAGACTTGCTTTAGTTCTGGTAGCTACACTCGGAGCGCTGTTAACAATATTACTCGCAGCACTAACTATGTTGATATGGCCTTTCCTACCCGTTACTTCAGTAATTGCAATTATCTGTGGCATTCTTGGAGTCGGTTTATGAACAGTTCAATGCTAAATTTTCACAATCCGCGCGTTGCTAAGGCTAGAATTGCGCATATTTTCGATAGTCAAATATTAAGGTTATTATTGTGGATGATCACTTGTGTCTCAATTCTTGGCTTTATTTACATGCTTCTTATTACTAGAAGTGCCGTAGGGTACTTATTATTAATTCCTGCTAGTTTGAGTAGCGTTGCAATGCTTTGGTATTATGGCGAGTTGCGCGACCTAACTACTGTTCAAAATAGTGCGGACATATCTGACGTAGCAAATCTCGTTGATCGACATGTATTGTCAAAAATAAAGCCAGGCACAACAGCCCAAGAGTTATGTGCAGTTCTGTCTAAACAACCCGGCGGTTTCTTCTTCGCGAGTCGATTTGATATTGCTCCTCAAATTCTTCAGGCTATAGCAGGAAATGTAGATAATCTTGATGGCATATGGAAAAAAGCTATGGACATTATGCAGATTGTCAAACATAAAGAAATTGATAGTGCCGTATTGGTGGCAGCGGTAATATTGAGTAGCCCCAATCCAAACCAACTACTCGCTCCTATTCAGCTAGACAGTGAGGATATTTTAACTGGCGTAAAATGGTTCGAGCATATCCAAGAAACTATAGCTATACATCGGGAACGTAAAAACTACGGTGGAATTGGTAGGGATCTTAGTTTTGGGTGGGCTCCAGTACTCAATCGTATTGGCTATAACGTTACCACTAGTATTGAAAGTGGTACTCTAGTTCATAGAACGGTTGCTTCCAGGGAAGAAGTTATTGAGCAAATAATGCATCTGTTATCTCAGCCAGGTAAAAGGAATGCTGCAATGGTTGGAGAGTCTGGTGTTGGTAAGACAACCATAGTTTACTCGTTAGCCCAAAAACTAATTGAGCAGAAAGATACCGTTCGTAAAGAACTTCGTTATCATCAGTTGATTTCACTAGACGCGGCTCATTTGATATCACAAGCCCCTGGTCGTGGACAGCTAGAAGAACTACTCATACACGTTCTTAACGAAGCTGTTGCGGCTAAAAATATCATAATATTTTTAGATGATGCTCAGCTGTTTTTGAAAGATGGAACCGGATCAGTAGATTTATCGAGTATTTTACTTCCTGTACTTCAAGGGGGAGCATTAAAGATTATAATCTCTCTCAACGACCAAGAGTGGCTATCTCTTGGACAGAGTAATCCGGGATTGGCGCAGCTACTCAATAGAGTTGTTGTAAAACCTCTCGATGAAGCAGACACATTGCAAGTTATGGAAGATCAAGTACTTTTACTTGAAGCACAGAATAAGATTGTCTATATGCGACAAGCTCTTCAAGAATCATATAAGCTGTCGGGTCGTTTTATCCACGAGCAGGCGTTTCCTGGCAAAGCAATCAAGTTACTAGAAGCAGCAGCTGGTTTTCCAGAGGAACAACACTTTATTACAGCTAAGTCGGTGCAGCAGGCGACGGAGAAGGCATTTGATATTAAAGTTCAAACGGCTGATTCGGTTGAGGAAAGGGATACTCTATTAAATTTAGAAGAACGAATTCACCACAGAATGATTAATCAATCACGCGCAGTTAAGTTGGTCAGTGATGCTCTACGACGTGCACGCACAGGTGTGCGTAATGAAAATAAACCTATTGGGACTTTTCTTTTCTTGGGTCCTACTGGCGTCGGCAAGACTGAACTATCCAAAGCCCTGGCTAGTGTTTATTTTGGCGGCGAAGAACGCATGGTTAGATTAGATCTTAATGAGTTTTCGCACGCCGAGGATACTCAGCGACTTCTGGCTACCGGAGCATCAGATCAATATAGCCTATGTGCTCAAATATCTAAGCAGCCGTTTAGTGTTGTATTGTTGGATGAAATTGAGAAAGCCCATCCAAATGTATTGAACTTGTTGCTACAACTTCTAGATGAAGGAACTTTGCGCGACTCAGAGAATAAGCCGATTAGTTTTCGTGATGCTGTTGTGATTGCCACAAGTAACGCTGGAGCTGACAAAATTCGAGAGCACATTCAAAATGGCGAACAGCTAGAACAATTCGAAGAAACTTTTGTCAATGAGCTAATAGATTCACAAATATTTCGTCCAGAGTTTTTAAACCGCTTTGATGAGATTATATTATTCAGACCTCTTACTCCAGAGGAGCTACTGCAAGTCGTTGATCTGCTTATGAATCAGCTCAATAAACGCTTAGCGCCGCAAAAGGTAACTGTTAGTTTGACGCAGAGCGCAAAAGAGCTAATGGCTCAGACAGGTTATGATCCCAGGCTGGGTGCTCGACCATTACGTCGTGTAATGCAGCGAGCTGTAGAGAATGTAGTAGCGCAAAAAGTATTAGAAGGCTCTGTAACACCAGGGCAGAGCATAGAACTAGATTCACCAGAATTACAAAAAGTGCTCGATGAGCACTAGTATAATTGGTACCCCGGGAGGGATTCGCTTTTGTCAATGAATCTCCAAAAGTGCCTGGGTAGTCCAGTGGACTACTCGTTCGAATTTCCCTCTTAGAATGGTCAATGAAAAAGCCGGCCATATGACCGACTCTTTCATTGGTACCCCGGGAGGGATTCGAACCCCCGACCTAATGGTTAGAACCCACTTGCTCTATCCAGCTGAGCTACCGGGGCGTACCTAGTCTTTCATAATTATGGTGCGGGTGGGCGGAATCGAACCGCCATCGCAAGTTTGGAAAACTTGTATATTAACCGTTATACGACACCCGCTCGAATAACAGGGGTTATTATAACAAAAAAATCGGATAAGTATATTAACTACTTGTTTATGGGAATATAATTATCAGATATGGCAGAAAAAGCACCACAAAGTCCTGAGAAGAAAGAGAAGAATATTCTAAAGTGGATGGCTTTGGGTGCAATAGCTTTGCTGGGTCTGGACATATTGTTCAAAGACTAGCTTTGGATTATTAACGTTTCCTTCAACTCTTCAGTTAATCGTTCGATTGGATTTAATACTCGCTTATCCCAGGCTAGTTTGTCATTAATTATCGTGTCTATTGGTAAACCCGTTTCGTTCAGTTCATCGTAAGTAACCACGCCGCTTCTATAAAGAAAAACCGTACAGGCAGTTTCAATATGTGCTTCTTCCACCAGGCACATATGATCTACGAATTGCTTTTTACGAAGTGTAAATACATTTGGTGTAACTGACTCGTTGTCACTTTGATAATACAGATCAAAAGTATATCTGGTTAAGGCCTCTTCGTCGCCGCGAGAAAATTGGTATCTCATGGTGTCGCTCAATCTATCGCTAACTATATCAAACTTGCCTGACGAATATGCCTCAAGCCAGTAGCTGGTCACTGATTCAATTAGCTCACTACGTGCTTCTGATTCTATACTTGGACGTAACTCAGGATTAAACATAGGAATACTACTATACCATAAAATAAGTAAAAAGAAATAGTAATATTGTGTTTATGTTCTTATTAGGCTATAATCACCCCTGTTTTGTGGCGGATGTAGCTCAGTTGGTTAGAGCGCCTGATTGTGGTCCAGGAGGTCGTGGGTTCAATTCCCATCATTCGCCCCAAATTTTGAACGACCACAAAGGTCGTTTTTTTGATACTAATAAATTATGCAGCCGTAGATACTTGATTAGTCTTCTGAATTCCCGCTTCTGCTATAGGTGCTATGACTGTGAATATCTGGGCCGCAAGATCCGTACCGCGATTGTAGTCATCAAATACAAGCTCTGTATTTGCGCGAATTTCATTGAGACGTTCATGTGGAGTAAGATGGGCGTTACGAGTATTTGTTCTAGTAGACATAGCATCGGTAAAATCAGCAACCGCGACACAATCTCTTGTTGTTCGTTCGAGATCATTTAGGTTTGGGTCTAATCCATACCATGGTGCTCCGAATTGTTTATGGTGATGTTCGGCAATCGATCTGCATACAGCCGTAGGTGCCCCTGCAGACATGGCCATATTTGCACCGGCAGTCGTGTGACTCTTCATATATTCGCAATCTTGCTTGGTCCATTCGGCACCATGGTTACTCTTGTCGATTAAGCACTTACCAACAACTGGTTTACCAATATCGTGAAGAATTATGCTTGACCATATGAATGCTGGTTCAACTCTTGGTGCGTCGTAAAAATCTATAATTACGCGCCCAATAGATAGAGCGATAGACAATGATTGCAAGCTTTCTTCAGCCGTTTTTGCATCAAATGATTGCAGATCGGAAAGAAGCTTAAACGTGGTGTTTTGTAACCTAGTGTCTACGCCAATATCATCAGCCGATTTTTTTGCCGACATAAACAGCTGTTCAAATCTCTCATTTATATGAGAAAAATCACTAGCAATAGGAGAGGAAGTTTTCGATGTATTTTCTAAAGAAAACATTTGTTTCGCGCTTACTTATTTAACCTGTATACAATTATAGTCCCACGTGTCAATACCCATGAGGCTACAAATATCTAGAAAATATAGCTACCAATGCATTCTCGCCATGATATTCTATTACTACAAAATTTGAGGATTAGAGATTGGAAGCAATAGAGCCACAGCCAGAACTAGAAGTTACTTTGCCGCCAGAACTTGATGACCAGGCTTTTAGTCATGATGCAGAAGTTTTAGAGTTGTTTGTGCGCGAGATGCAGACCACTGAGGATCCGGTCACTAAAGAGACGGCATTCATGAATTTATTTCATGCTACCGAAGAGCGTATTCGACATGTAATCGCAAGAAAAGTATCCGACAAGCACCGAGTCGATGATGTGATGAACGAAACTTACTCTAGAGTATGGAAGCATGCTGGTAAGTTTGAGTTTCGGTCGACAGTTAATACATGGCTATTTAGAATTGCCACGAACACCTCAATATCTCATGTAGAACGAATAAATAGGGTGAATTCTCGGGAGTATTTAACGAGTTTTCGTGAAGAAGATGGTGATGAAAAAAATGCTCAGGTAATATATCTTTCTGACAGATATTTGTCAGAAAAACATGATTATTCAGTACCTCAACCAGAAAATCATGTAATTGAAAACGAAAACTCGAAGGTTATAACAGAAGCGCTGGGTAAGCTGTCAAAAAAGTATGCAGAAGTGGTAATACTTAGAGAAATTGTTGGAATGAGTCACGCAGAAATTGCTACAAAACTAGGAATTTCTGAATCTGCATCAAAGGTACGCACTCATCGTGCTATGAAAAAATTACGAGATTTATTAGTTGAGCAAGGTGATTTGTAGTTTTAGATACTAGAGCTCGTGAATAACTGTGATGTTGGCACCGAGTTTATTTAGTCTTTCGGCGATATCTTCGTAGCCTCTGTTGATAGTGTAGACGTTGCGTAACATGCTTACACCATTAGCAGCTAACATGCCAATTAGTAACAAGCTAGCCGGACGTAGGGCGGGTGGGCAAACAACATCGGCTTTAGAAAATGATGTCGGTCCGTGAACATAAATACGATGTGGATCCGCCAGCTCAACATTCATACCAATTTTGGCCATTTCCGTGTAATATATTGCTCTATTCTCGAACATCCAGTCATGTATAAGGGTTCTACCTTTGGCTACGCCGCAAATTGGTACAAAGTAGGGTATGCAATCTGGGTTAATACCAGGCCATAAGTTTGGATGTATCTTGTCTTTTGGTGCGACCAGGCCGCCATTATGTTTTTGTATCTCTAGATCTACTAATTCTGTCACGCCATTGTCGCAAGCATAGCGCTCGGAAGTAGAAAATTGCAGCCCCATCTTTTTTAACTTCGTAAGCTCTAGTCCTATCCAGTCTATCGGGACTCGTTTGATTGTTAGGTGAGAATTTGTGGTCACTGCTGCCGAAATGAAAAACATCGCCTCGATGGGGTCTTCTGTAGGGGTAAAACTTACGTTCTTTTTTATCTCCGATACACCCCTAATCTCGAGAATTGAGGTTCCTATCCCCTTGATCTTAATTCCAAGTTTCTGCAAGAAAGCGCATAAATCCTGAACCATGTAGTCTGCGCTTGCGCCTTGTATTATGGTTACTCCGTTACTTAATGCGGCTGCCATCAATATATTATTAGTTACAGTATTTCCAGATTCATATAAAACTATTCGTTCACTCGGCAATTTCTTATCTATGATTACTTCATAGTGGCCAGTTTTGGCGATAGCATCAACTCCAAAGTGCTCCAATGCATATATATGGGGAGTAACTGTTCGTGCTCCGAGCTTGCAGCCACCAGCATAGGGAATTTTAAACCCATCAAATTCGTGCATAAGTGGCCCAAGTAGCATCAATACACTGCGGGTCATTTTTGCTGATTTGGCGTTAATCTTCGAGATATCGAGTTTTTCTGGACGTCTTATCTCTAAGTCATTACCCGACCATTTTACTCGCACGCCAATGCTTTCAAGTACTTCTATTATTCGGTAAACTTCTTCAATCCTTGGAAACGATTTGAACCTAGTAATGCCGTGATTAAGTAAACTGGCGCACAAAAGAGCGACAGCAGCATTCTTACTTCGCTTTAAGGTTACAGATCCGTGTAGTTCGTGCCCACCTTCTATACGAAGATTTACTCCACCCTCACCAATTGTTATGAGTTGCTTGTTAAGGACGTCACTAATTCGTCCAAGAGTCTCTAGGCTTAGGTTTTGTCTACCGTGCTCCATACGGTTAACGGCCGACTGGCTAGTATTTAAACGTCTAGCAAATTCAGCTTGTGTCAAGCCTCGTTCTTGTCGAATTTGATAAATTAATTGACCTATTTTTTCGTTAGTAGTGGACATTGTGACGATAATTATATCGAATAAGATATTATCTACAAGGATTTTTTTGATGGTTTTTAACCTGCTACACTTAATGTATGATATGAGGCATTTTGACTGGAATTGTTGAAAAATAACCAAGAAAGTTGGGTTTTTATGAAAGATAGACTGATAAGCAAAATAATTAGTGCTGAAGAAAAGCGACAACGTCGCGGGCTAGAACTTATACCAAGCGAAAACTATGTTAGTCGCGATGTACTAGATGCCCTTGGTAGTGTTTTGACAAACAAATACTCAGAAGGTTATCCAGGTAAAAGATATTATGGGGGTCAAGAAAATACAGATCAGATTGAACAAATGGCAATTGATCGTGCCAAAGAGTTGTTTATGGCTGATCATGCGAACGTACAGCCTCATTCTGGTGCACCGGCAAATATAGCTGTTTACCAGGCTTGGCTGGAGCCGGGTGACACTGTAATGGCTATGAAACTTGACCACGGTGGACATCTTACTCACGGTCATCCGGTAACTAGTAGTGCGAAGCTATATAATTTTGTTCGCTATGGCATAAAAGATGTCGAGACGGGCGAAATTGACTATGAAGAAATGTATAGGGTTGCCAAGAAGGAAAAACCAAAAATTATTCTAGCTGGCTTCTCCGGATATCCGCGTAATTTAGACTATGCAAAATTCGCTGAGATTGGTAAAGAAGTGAATGCGGTTCTTATGGCTGATATGGCTCACATTGCTGGGCTTATTGCCGGCAAAGCCCTGCCTAACCCATTTGATTACGGTTTTCATATTACTACTACTACTACTCACAAGACATTACGTGGTCCTCGAGGAGGAATGGTTCTTACTAAAGGTAAAGTGAGCAATCCACTCAAAGCCCCAGAAAAGACTATAGAAAATCTACCAACATTGATCGATCGAGAAGTTTTTCCTGGATTTCAGGGCGGGCCTCATATGCATACAATAGCTGCTAAAGCAGTGGCATTTGGCGAGGCGTTACAGCCTGAATTTGAGATATATGCACGGCAGGTTTTGGCAAACGCATCTCGTTTAGCTGATGAACTTAAGCGGCGAGGTTTCAAGTTAGTAACCAATGGGACAGACAACCATCTTATTCAGATAGATATGATGACAAGTTTTGGAGTTGATGGTCGCGAGGCCCAGGATATTTTAGATAGAATTGGCCTTACTGCTAATTGCAATGCAATACCAAACGACACATTACCTCCGTTTAGACCTAGTGGATTGCGCATAGGAACGCCAGCGATGACAACTCGTGGGCTCAAGGAAGAAGACATGGTACGAGTTGCTGGCTGGATAAAACAGGCGATCGTTTCGAAGGATGATGATAAAAAGCTTGTTAGGCTAAAAAAAGAAGTAGAATCCTTTGCGCAGCAGTTTCTGTTGCCAAGCGACAAATAATCAATCTTTATGTGGAAACTTCTCGGGAAGAATTTGTACAACGGCTTTTTTAGCTTGCTTTGCTAGTTCTTCTGGGGAGCGAGCGGCCACATCAGCCTTAAATACCGACTCCCAAGCTGAGAATATTCCTTCGGTAGTTTCTGGACGATCATCTATACGTGGCTTTCTATGTCGGTTGATCATTCTGCCGAATTTTTGCCAGTTTGTCTCAGCAGACTTATCTTTTATAAGTTTCCTGCATTCAGCTTCTTCCATGCTTACTGTATTTAGAACCGCTTCCGCACCTATTTTATAAAGGTTTTCACTATCTCTTGCGAGTCGATCAAAATCTTTATCCTCAAGAACTTCGATAACTGTCTGTAAACACAGTTCACCAACGGCATTTGCGTACTGTGGAGCTATTTGTGGTATTGCTTCTGCTTCATGCGCAACAATCGCAGCGAAGCGTTCTCGAATTTCAACAACATCATCAGGTGTATCCGATAGTTTATTGCAAAAATCAGTCATGTACATATGTGTCTCTCCTTTGTATTGGTTGATGTTTGTCTGAAGTTCGCCATTTGAAAGTGACAAAATTCTAACATTAATTATAACAAGCAGCGCAAGTTAGATTAAATTGCAGGTTATATTAATTCTGGTTCTTGTTGTAACGTAACGCCAAATTTTTTCTGAACGGTTTCGGTGATCTTTTCTTTAAACGACAAAAGTTGTTCAGTTGAGTGAGCATTTTCGTTTACT
>CAZSZC010000006.1:0-46551 GCA_964610775.1 uncultured Candidatus Saccharibacteria bacterium
CTGAGGATGAGTGGAGACCAAAAGCCGATAACTTCCAGGCAAAGAGTATCGTATATAAAAAATTTGCGTCAAATCCTTTGGAGCATATTACTTTTGCTTGGTTTCTCCATAAACTCAGGCCCGATTTGATTCACTTCGCTATGACTCCACAAGAACCTTTGTTTTTCTTTGGCAAAAGAGTCACAACTACACACGACTTAACTATGTTGCGTTTTGCAAGACCAGGTCGTCGATCAAAGATCCTTCATCAAATTCGTATGACTACATACAGGGTATTGTTTTGGATTGCCCATAGAAAAGCAAGCCGCATCATAGTCCCAACTAAATATGTTAAACAAGACCTGTCTGAGCTTCACGGATTTACTAAGTCAAAAATAGTTGTTACCTACGAGTCGAGCGAACCGCCAATTAAAATCAAACCAGAACCCCTCAATGGAGTTGGCAAACTCTTCATACTGCACGTTGGTAGCCCCTTTCCTCATAAAAACATCGATAGGCTTATCGATTCTTTTGAGATTCTGAAACAAAAACACCCCTCTCTGCAACTAGTACTGGCTGGTAAAAAGGAATTTTATTTTGAGGAGCTTGAAAAATCACTAATCAATAATCCTGTTCGTAATTCAGTGGTCATTCCCGGCTTTGTAAGTGATAGTGAACTCAAGTGGCTGTACCAGCACGCTAGCGCGTATGTACTACCCTCTGAAAGTGAAGGTTTCGGGCTTCCTGGTCTTGAAGCTATGGCACACGGATGTCCTTTAGTAAGCAGTAATGCCACTTGTTTGCCAGAGGTTTATGGCGATGCCGCCACTTACTTTAACCCTCTCGATATAAATGCTATGTCGAAGGCTATTAGTAGTGTAATTACAGACCAGGGGTTGCGTAATAAATTAACGGAACGTGGCTACGAACGTCTCAAATTGTATTCTTGGGAAAAGATGGCTCGTGAGACTCTTGAGGTTTATGAGTCTGTTTCTTCTTCTTGAGAAGCTTCGTCTTTCTTGGGCTCTTCACTGGAGCCTTTTAGCACAATCCGACGATCCCTACCCTCGCCAATAGACTCCGTTTCGATACCATATTCTCCGGCTAATTTGTGAATAGTACGACGGTCTGCTGCATTCATAGGTTTAAGTTCCATGGACTTGCCTGAGCTCTTTACATCATCTAGCCATTTTGTAGCCTTCTCTGATAATCTCTCGGCGCGAGCCTTCTTGTATTCGGCTATGTCAACATTTACGCGCGTATACTCGTAGCCGTTGCTTCTCAGAGCGTTACTAACCATAAATTGTAGGGCACGCATCGTGTCGCCATGCTGACCAATTAAAAATCCATTGAGGTGTGTGCTAGGAACGTGTAATTCGATAACCTCGTTATCTTCAGTTGTGGCATATATATCGGTATTCAGCCCAAAAAACGACAATATATCTTCTAGGTATTTTTTGGCATATTGTATTGATTCTTCCACTAGCGTTTCCTCCTCTTTTTAGTTTGTTTTTTAGAGGAGGTCTTGGTTTTTGTTGTTAGTTTTTTTTCGACTATTTCACCTTCAATTACTTTATCTGTAGCAGCCTTTTCTGAAACTGCTTCTAATTCTTCCTCGTCTTCTTTAAGGATAATTGATTGTTGTATGAGAGCTATTAGTCCACCAACAAACCAGTATAGGGTCAGCGCTGAGGCGATATTAATAGTAAAGAACAATATGGCGATCGGTATTAGAAATTTAGTGCTTCGACCAATGGCCGCATTGACCTCCGACTGTTCAGCCTGTTTTCCAGTGCTAGCATCCTTTAGTATGTGACGTAGCTTGCGAGCGTCTTTGTCGGTCGGCATCAGCTGGCTGCTTTGGAAATATTGGGTTATGGCACTACCAATAACCAATAATAATGCCGGAACATAGACAGCACCACTTTTGCTAATTGCGGGTTTACTGAGATCAATAACACCAAATAATGTTGCGTCAAACTGTGATATGTTCTGAGCTAGTGTTTTCATCCACGGCAAGTTAGCAACCCAACTATACGTAAAATCTAGAATTGCTTGTGGGTTATCAACCACCTTGCGCAGTCCAGAATACAGTCCTATAAGCACCACGAACTGTACTAAGATTATTCCCAAAGAACCAAATGGGCTAATTTGTCGCTCTTTGTAAAGCTCCATTATCATCGTCGATTCTTTTTGACGATCGCCTTTTGTGGCTTGTTTTATCTTTTTTATTTCTGGTTGAAGTTCTCGCATGGCTTTCGCATGATGCAGCTGTTTTTTGAGCAGGGGCCACATCAGCATTCGTATTACTATCGTAAATATTATGAGAGCCAGCCCAAAATTATGACCAGGGATAAGAGCATAGATAAGCGCTAATAGATTAAAAAGTGGTTGGACTATAAACGTTTGAAACATAATTAATTACTCCTATGATATCACGCCGGCCTGCTTGAATTGTGCTAATATTTGCTGCTCTAGCTCTTTGTACTCCATGTCAGAGCACTGGACATTAAATACCGTTATAACCAGATCATAGGGTCCGTTGATTTTGTCCTGGTTGCTTCTGACTATTTCGTAGATTCTGCGTCGAATCCTATTGCGAACAACAGCAGATTTACTTATTTTTTTACTAACAACTACGGCCAGCCTATGTGCCTTGCGCCGATTATTTACAATGTAGCGAAGAGCTATTAGTTGACCACGAACCGTCTGACCGTTTTGGTAAACATATCGCAAGCTACCATGACCATGGAATCGGTGCTTAACAGCTATCATTAAAATATCTAGCTAGAAAGAGTGCTTCGACCTTTAAGGCGGCGACGCTTAAGAATTGACTGACCGGCCTTGGTGCTCATTCTTTTCATAAATCCATGCACTCGGGCACGTTTACGAGATTTGGGTTGGTATGTTCGTTTAGGCATTATTTATCCTCTGTGCGTAGTAGCACTTCAATCGCATCAAGACTTAAAGTATGGGTGATACGTGAAATTAACAATAATTACCCACTAATCCTATCAGTTTTTCCACCGATTTTCAATTGTTTTCCACAAAACTACAGATTAGATATTTTTTTGTGTATAAGTTATATCAGTTTGGCCAAAATTACTTAATTTTTTTCAACAACACCTAAAAACTTGTGGAAAACTACATATTTTTTGTTATAGTTAGGTTCAAGCAAAACTAAATTACTTAATGAGGGGTTTATGCAGGAAAGTGTGTGGCAGGCCGTACTTGGTGAGATAGAGTTAACTGTTTCGCGGGCCAATTTTGCTACTTGGTTTATGAATACACGCCTCTTGCGCTACCGAGATAATGTACTGGTTATTGGTGTCCCGAATGTGTTTATTAAGCAACAGCTGGAACGAAAATATAATGATCTGATTCTGGATATTCTAAGCAAAAACGGCGTTGCACCCGAACGCATAGAGTACAAGATACACTCCTCTATTACCCTACCCAAAAAATCAAATGACGATACTGTCATTTTGAACGCCCCAAAAACCAATTCATCTAGACCAACCTCTAGCTTAGTTCACTCTTATCGCCAAGGTTTGAATGAAAAATATACTTTTGATGGTTTTATTGTAGGGTCTGGTAACGAGTTAGCCTATGCGGCCTGTCAGGCGATAGCCCAAAACCCCGGTACAAAATATAACCCACTGTTCATCTATGGTGGTGTTGGTATAGGCAAAACTCACCTGATACAAGCAGTAGGCAATGCGGTTCTCGCTAAAAATCCAGACGCACACATAGTTTATGTTTCAACCGAGCAGTTTGTTCAGGAATTTCTAGACGCTATTCGTTATAAAAAGAACACAGACTTCGCGGGCTACTACAGAAGTGCCGATGTCCTAATAGTTGATGATATGCAATTTATTGCTGGAAAAGAAAAAACCCAAGAGGAGTTCTTCCACACCTTTAATGCCCTGCACCAAGCAAATAAACAAATAATAATAAGTAGCGATAAGCCGCCGCGCGAAATACCGACACTAGAAGAGCGACTAAGGTCACGCTTCGCTTGGGGCATGTCTATTGATATGCAGAATCCAGATTTTGAAACCCGTTGCGCTATAGTCCAAACCAAAGCCCAGGGGCATTCTATTGAACTGCCATCCGATGTTGTTGAGTATTTGGCTAATCTGGTTCAGACGAACATTAGGGAGCTCGAGGGTGCCCTTAATCAGCTTCTGGCCTTCTGTGAGATGCGAGGCCTGGCGCCAGATCTTGCTATAGCTACCAGCTTAATAGGTTCAAGCAAGAACCGACCCAAACATCTCAGCGCTAAGCAAATTATCGAACGCACCGCCCGGCACTTTCATATACCTATGGAAGACATTATGGGACCAAAACGCGATAAGGATATTGTTGTGCCACGTCAAATAGCTATGTATATGCTAAGGAGTGAATTACATCTTAGTTTTCCAAAAATTGCCAGGGAGCTAGGTCGCAAAGATCACACCACAGCTATTCATTCCGTTGAAAAGATTCAAAAAGAATCAAGCTTTGACCCAGATATTAAAGCTGCTATCACGGAAATAAAGGAGCGATTGTATGCTTAGTAGCTGTTCAAACCCTGTGTTTTGTATGGGGGTTAGTGTGGATAAGATCGACACATACACACAGCCCAGCAAGCCGAATATTCTGTCTTGTGTAGAAACTAGGACTTTATTGCACACGAAGCAGTCGATTACCACTCTTCCTATTCACATGGCTATTTGTAATTTCTTATCTGTTATTCACCACTCATCCACACTTTCCACACTACCTATAATGAAAACTACTAACTTATATAAAGGATTAATATAATGGAACTACAGGTTACCCAGGAAAATATTAACAAGGCTTTTGGTAGTGTTGCTCGTGTAGCGAGTAGCAGAGGAACCTTGCCAATATTGTCTAACGTCTTGGTTAAGACTGTGGGTAATCGACTAAGTATAGCTGCCACCAATCTCGACATTGCAATCACTCACTTCATCGGCGCAAAAGTTAGCAAAGAGGGTTCGATTACTATTCCGGCCAAACTAACCCACGAGTTCATTAGTAATCTACCCCAAGAAGTAATAGACCTTAAACTAACTGACAATAAGCTATCAATCAAAACTGGTAAGTACGAATCAACCATTAATGGCATTGCTGCTGACGAGTATCCAGTTATGCCTGTAATAAACGAGGGTAAAACTTGGAAGATAGCTACAGGTAAGTTAAAAAGTGGCCTTCAGCAAGTGATTGGTTCTGCCTCAAATGATGAATCGCGACCAGTTCTTACGGGTGTTTATTTTTACTCAACTGGCGGCAACCTCTATGTTGTGACCACCGATAGTTATAGACTTTCTGAGAAGCTAATATCTACCACAAAAGAAGATATTAGTATGTTGGTCCCCGCTAATGCCATGCAAGAACTTCTTCGCTTATTGGGTGATGATGACAGTGAAATAACAATAACCCATGACGACCAACAGGTGTTGTTTAAGGTTGGCGATGTTGAGTTGGTTGCTCGCCTAATTGATGGAAAATACCCAGACTATAAAAAACTAATTCCGAGCAAGTTCACAACCAAGGCCATAGTTAAACGAAGTGAATTCTCAAACATAACCAAAGTGTCTAGTCTGTTTGCCAGAGAGAGTGCAGGCAGTATAACGCTTGAGCTAGACGAAAACAATCAGACGGTAAGTATTCATTCAATAGCTTCACAGATTGGTGAAAATACAGCTATTGCCGACGCAAAGGTTTCGGGTAGTGGCAGTATTACTTTAAACTCGCGCTATGTTATTGATGCTCTAGCCGCTTGTGGTGGCGAAAGTGTGGAGTTTTCGTTTAACGGTAAGCTCGAGCCATGCTTAATGAAAGACAGTAAAAAGAACGACTACATACATATAATCATGCCCCTTAAGAGCTAATTCTTTTGTGCGCTACAATTAGATAACATGATTGCAAATATTAGATTGCAGCAATTCCGGTCATATAAAGACTCCTCTTTTGAGTTTGACGAAAAAACCAACATTATCGTTGGCCCAAACGCAAGCGGTAAAACGAATTTACTAGAAGCTATATCTGTAGTGACGAGAGGTAAGTCATTTAGGGCTAAAGACGCTGACCTGATCGCGCATAACCACACCTGGGCTCGGCTGGATGCTTTTGTTAATAATAAACCCAAAACAGTAAAACTGTACTCTGATCGGGTCACAAGTAAAGAGTTTGGGGTCAACAACAAAACATATAAACGGCTTACTAAGGATTTTGTATACCCAGTAGTTCTGTTTGAGCCAAACGACCTAATAATGCTATATGGCTCACCCGACTCAAGACGAGCCTACCTAGACAATATAATCGATTATCGTGATCTAACTCACCTAAATACGCTTAAGTTGTATGCTCGCTCAATAGCACAGAGAAATAGGCTATTAAAACAACGTCATATAACCGATGAGTCACTTTTTGTTTGGGATTTGCGCCTCAGTCAGCTTGCCGAAAAAATAACCTCAGCAAGACTGGTTATGCTCGAAATTATCAATCAGAGCATACCTGATGTTTATTCAAAAATCGCCGGCAAAGAACAGGTATTAGAATTACGCCTAAAATCAAATTGCGATGTAAAACAATACGGTACATCGATGCTACATAAACTCGAGAGCAACAGGCGATTAGATATAGAGAGGGGTTTTACGAGTGTTGGTCCACATAGAGACGACATAGAGATAATTCTTAACGATATAATTGCGAATCAGTCGGCTTCGAGAGGAGAATTTAGAACCATATTGCTAGCTCTCAAGGTTATCGAACTACAGACTCTAGAGAATATAACCAAAGAGCCTCCTATATTACTTCTTGATGATGTCTTTAGTGAGTTGGATGGTAAGCGCAGACACCACTTGACCGAGTTTATTAAAAACTACCAATCTTTTATTACAACCACAGATGCCGATATTGTAGCTAAGAACTTTACGAAAAAGACCAACCTAATTGCACTAGGAGTAGTTAATTAAGGGGCGTATATATTAATGATCTTGTATTTACTAGTGTCAAACCCTCGTTCTCTGATGAAGTTATTGATCTCTTCATTGGTTTCCTTTTTCTTGGTCGCGCTGTATTCAAAGATGCCTGTAGCTGGATTCCATTCCGCCTGACCCAGACTAGGCACTATGTATATGTAGTCACCACTTAGTGTAGCTGTGTTAACAAACGGTTTTCTTTGTAGGTCGTAAAACTTTTCATTTATATCGTCGGATGGTTTAGACCTATCAACTATTATTGCAACCCTTTTGGAGTCTGGTGATTTCATTGCTAACAAATAGGTATTTGCGTACGATTGCGCCGAACCATACTCTAGGTGCCCAAAATCAAAATCAATACTTCCTATAGATTTTTTAGGGTCCATAACGTAAGCGGCATCCTCCTTGATTACTAACACATTACCATCAGCAAGACTCCTAACATCGACCACACCATATTGCTGATATATCCGCTTACTTTTGTCCTTACCAATTGTATATACATCCAAAGTGCCATCATCCGTAACCATGCAGAGGGAGTCTTTTTGACATAACTGACCATCTCTATAATCTATGGGCATAAAGTAGTGTTCCTGTTTTTGTTGCCCTCCTTTATAGACAACCACTTCTGTTTTTGGAGAAGATACACTATCCTTTCCCTTGGCGTCACCTAAAGAGTTAACATACACCAGAGATATTGAATCATCACTAACACTTAACTTAATTGGGAATAAGCCCTCCTTTTTAGCTCCTTCGATTGATATTTTTTGTGGTTGAGAGTTATAGGACGGAAAATAGTAGAACTCGTCATAACCATGGCTATACACAAGAAAGCCGTCTTTGTAGTTTGTAATAAAATACTCTTTATCGTTATCAAGCGCTGTGAGTTCATTCTCGCTAACAATTCCCAGGGTATCATTAACTTTTTCTAGATAGTGGCCATTTCGTACCTCGAGCTCTCGACTATAGAAGGATTTTAACAACATTAGTGGCCCATCTTTTGTGTTAATTGTTCCCTCCACCTTACCATCAACGTCCTTGTAGGGTTGTTTCAGTGTGTATGTTGGTGCGCTTGCGTTTGAAGGTATATGAGAGATGCTTTCTCCGTAGTTCCCCATGCACTCGTAGGATTTCAAAATTGACGAGCTATAAAACATGCAGCTCTTTGGTTCATCACCAACATATTTTATTTGTTTTTCGTCTTGTAGATCACCCTTTATTGTGGTTTTGATCATAAAGCCGCTGGTTTGTTTGATGGCCACAAAGTTTTTCCCTTGTGATCTAGCCACAATTTCGTAGTTACCTTTTGGAACAAAAAATCGCTTTGAGGGGGAGTTTGATTTAGTTGTTTTGGACTTCGAGCCTCTTTGAAGGGTGTATTCATACTCACCCTGACCACCGGAAGTTTCGATTGATATATATGAGCGGCCAGATAGCCACACAATCACAACTAACAACCCAGCTATTAACAATATTGTTTTTTTATTGTTTTTCAAGAACACCAGCAATCTATCAATGAAGTCGTTCATTTATTTACATCCATGAGGGTTTTTTACAGTTGAAGGAACCGCTAGACCATGTTCAAGAGGATTAAAGTTCTTACTGTCATTCTTAGGCCAAGGCGTTGGGAAGGCGTTGAAATGTAGGTGAGTTCCTTTAGAATATCCCAGGTTGCCCTCTTCGCCAATTTGCTGACCTTGCTTGACTTGGTCGCCCTTTTTCACGGACATACTACGCATATGACCATAGCTAGTACCAAGACCATTACCATGATCAATAACCACATAATTTGGACCATAGGCATCAGCACCACTATCATAAGCGTCCGTAACTACCCCGTCCGCCGCTGCAAATATTGGATGGCCATCAACATTGCCTGTCGATATATCCATACCCGGATGACCACTGGGTCCACCATAACACTGGGTTACAAAAGACGCTTTAGGATCGATTGGCCACGAAAGCGTACCTCCAGTAGGTCCTTGTGCTCCACCACTTGTTGATCCACAACCACCACCGCTTGCTTGGGTGCTGCCTGTTGAGCTACTAGCGCTTGAACTATCGCTACTTGGTGAGCTTGAGCCAGCAGCATTTGACCCAAACTTGGTCATGTATTCCTTTGCTGCATTAAATCTTGGTTCAAAGTGTGCCCCCACCTCATAGTTTTCTTGCCAAATACGGACTACCTCAGCTAAATCATTAGACTTCATAATTGGATCTAAAGCTCTTGTCTTGTATGGTCCCGATAGCTCTGTCCAAAGGTAGTTCAATTGGACATTAAAGTTTGTAACAGACTTTTCGATTTCGGGAGTTTGTTCATTTTCGGGAGATTGCTTTGCCGCTTCCAGAAGTTTTTCTTTCCTACCTTGAGTTGTCCATTGGGCAATCCCTAGTCCCGGCTGACCCGCCGGACCTCTTACTGCCGGTAATTCAAGCGGCTTATCCCATTTGTGTGGAGGGTCACTATAGGCGATTTCAAGTTGTTCAGGAATGAAGTTACCCTCAGATTTTAGGTTGCCCATAGCACCAGCGGCTTGAACAGCACTAAAACCCTTTGAAACAAGAAAATTCCAAGCCTTTTCTTCGTTGTTTGATCCCGAAAGAGTCGAAGCTACAGTACAAGAACAAGAAGCACTAGGGTTGGCGGCCGCGAGAGCAGTTGAAGCTGCAGAATTGTCACCCGTGACGGCGTTACTTCCCTTTTCTTGGAAATCTATCTTATCTTTTTTAGAGTCAGCTATTTTTTTCAAATCCGTTGCATCACCAGAATTTTTTGTTAGGAATCTAGTCAAGAAAGCACCCGTTATTTCGTCCAGAGCGTCTTTTAGCTGAGAGCTGTCTTGGGTTACGTATTTGTCGTGGTCGCCGCCCTTCATCTTTGCAAACGCCGTGTAGGGGGTTTGAAGTGAATTATATGCTCCCACGCTGGAGGAAATGTTTTGGACGGTGTCGCTATCGCCATGAATAAGTAGTAGCGGAGGGCCGGCTACATTTGTGACGCCTCCATATATCGCTCCATCTGCTGCTATAACTGCAGCTACGCGATCATGCTTCTTTCCTTGTGCATAGCCACTCATCAGCGACACGAAACCACCGTCCGAATGACCGACGACTCCAACTCCAGCTGCAGGGTCTACTTTGCTCTTTACTTTTTCTTCCTGAGCCAACTTATCTATAACAAACTTAACATCATCCGCTTCCCTGCTAGCAGCCTCATAGGAATTGTTGTCCGGGAAGTTCATACCTGCTACAACAAAACCCTTAGATGCTATAGCTTGTATATAGCGTTTATAGAAACCATCTTTCTTAGAATTTTGATTTCTTCCTGGTGCGAAAATTACAAGTGGTTTTGGTGTATCGCCTGACGGCATCCACATTGTTACCCCTACCTTACGACCCGCTCTAGCTGGGTCTTCATACTCAAGCTCTATATTATCGCTTGTCGTTGCTCCTGCGGCTAAAGAAGGCGCGCCGGCGCTGCAGCAGCCACCGCCTGCATTTGCTGCTGGTTTTACAGAACCACCCTTGGCGTCCAATATCTTTTTAGAAGAGGCTTCGATTTTTGTCTTTAGATCTGGGTCAGAATTGGCGGTTTGTTCAACTTTGTCTATCACCTCTTTGAGCTGAGACTCACCCGTAAAAAGCGCTATATCAGCACCGGCTTTAATCGAGTTAACTACATTATCTGGAAGAGATGGTGGTAGTCCGCCAGCCTTAAGATCGTCGGTTATTATTATGCCGCTAAATTTGTAATCATTTTTGAGTAGATCATAAGCTTCTTTACTTAAGGTGGCTGGCTTGCCATTGGTTAACTCCGGAACATTGTAATTACTTATCATGACCCAAGCACCACCAGCACCACCCGCAAGAAGCTTCTCGTAAGGCAGGAGATCACTTTTTCTTAACTCCGAAAGTGGCGGTGTGCTCTCTGCTGCAAGATCAGAATTTTTTAAAGTATTACCAATGCCAGGAAAATGCTTATAGGCTGATGTTATGCCTCCAGACTCCAAACCTTCTTTAAAAGCCCTTGCCTTTTCTATGACAACGTTTGGATCAGAGGAGAAAGCTCGCCCAATTTTTCCTATAGCTTCACTATTTGGATTTTCAATATCAACCACTGGAGCCATGTCTATAGTTACACCGATATCAGTAAGTTTTTTTGCGGTTTCTGCGGCCGCTTTTTTAACATCATCTACAGACCTTGAGCCGAGTTCTTTGGCTGAGGGTTGTCCATGAATGCGGTCGACTTGACCCCCCTCTTGGTCTATCCCTACAAAGGGTGCTGGATTAAATTTTGTTTTCACCTCTTTTATTTGTGATCCATTAAGCCAATTGGTGCTGACAAAAATTCCCCCAACATGATGGGTACTAACTGCGTCATTTGCCTCCTTTTGACTGTCTGTGCGTACAAACATCATCTGTGCTATCTTGTCCCTTAGGCTGGTAATTGGCCCTGCTCCCGCTACGGCCGAACTCTGTCCTGCTTCGTTTTTTAATGCTGCTTCCGGTGCTGGTGAACCAGGGTTAGTGGTGGTCTCACCTAGAACTGCCTTAATATCTGACACGCCCTGTGTCGCTGCTGCTGGTGCTGCGCCTCCACTAGTAGTTGAGTTGACGACTAGTTCCCCGAGCTTTGCATAGCCACCGGCGTTAGGGTGGGTTCCATCTGCCAACATACCATTGGGATCCGTATTAGCAGCCCCACTTGGGTCAACTATCTTCGCCCAATCAAGTACTTTATAACCCTGAGCTGAAGAAAGGCTGTTCAATTTATCGTTAAATTCCTTAGGCGAATTGCCAAACTTGGTTGTAACTACATTCACCCAATAAATTGGAGCACCAGGGAATGCTGTTTTAACAGTAGTGATTACATCTTCGATTGGATTGGACTGTGCAAATCCATTAGTACCCAAGGCTATAATAACCCCGTTGACGGTAGTATTCTTACTTTTCAGCGTAGCCGCATCTGCCGCCAAGGCTTCTTTACCAGTACCTAGGGTACCTGTTGATCCAGCACTTGGAGAGCCCGCACCATTCCATGATCTACTAGTAACGCCACTTATAGTTGGTGTTATTTGTTTGGCACCAAATAGTTCTTTATATTTTGCGCTAGCACCATGTGTTATGGAGTCACCGAGTATGTATACATTATCACCACTTTTCAGAGCGCCCCCAGAAGCAGTTTGGGTTTGGGTATTTGATGATGATCCCGAGGAACACTCTTCTTCCCAGTTAAAGTACTTAATCCCCCCTTGATAGAGTTTCTTTTGTTCGGCGGATAGCGCTAAGACGCTATATCCTTGAAAAACCACAATTAAGACACTGACTACAAATAACTTAAATCCCCCAATAAGTATCTTCTTCATATTAGCTCCCATCTATTGACCAGTGCCATGATTCGCTTGGCAGATTCTTAAATCCAAATTTATCCGCATTAGCTTTTAACCAATTAAATGAAGGACTACCACCAGAACAGTTTTTAAAGTCTATGGCTACACCAAGCTGGTGATTTGAGGTGCCTGGTATGGCCGTAGGTGGACTACAATTGCCTGATGGTGTTGAATCGTCTGGACATCCGTGTTGTTTTCGAAGAGAAATCTGTTCTTCCATTGACCTAAAGCCACTTCCAGTTAGTGTCACGCCATCTGCTTTCGCTGCATTTATCATATCATCTAGCTTTTTCGATATCTGCGAGTTAACGGTAATTCCTTGCACCTCACATATTTTTATCTTAGTAAGTTTCTTATCCTTATAGCCATCTGCCGGCCCCTTGTCTGTGCCTGCTCCACAAGGAACATTGCTAGTGTCACCATCAATAGCTACACTGCCACTGTCGCTTGCTTGTGTCTCTTTGGTGCTAGTTGATGCACCGGCTCCAGTCTGGCCACATGAACTTTCGTCACCTTCGTAACAAGCCATAGAGTCGCCAGTTTGGGTATCCAAGATATAAGCGCGAATTCTTAGCCAGTTTTCACTAGTATCACCACAATTTGGAACTATACTTTTGCCCTCTTCGTATTCTACGGGTCCTGTACTATTTATTTGATATAGCTTTGGTACACCTTCACCTTCGGCAGCGTTAGGATTATTGTCACTATCGAAAGTCGTACCAAAACAAACCTTGGTCCTTATCTTAAACTCTTCCCCGCTAGGGCCTTTTAGTAGATCTGTGGCTTTCGTAGCGTTTTCAAACGGATCGTCTATCTTAGGATTCTTCAGTTCGTCAATGCCAAAACCATAAGTCGGAAAGCCATAATCGTAAGTGTTCGATTCTTGCGCAAATGCTTTAGGTGCAAATATGGTACCAAATGATCTGGTAAGAGAAGAAAACGCTCCCATTGGACTAGTTACTGCTTTGGCAATGTTTTGTGTAGCATCACTATTGGTTCCGTCGATAAACCTACCTGCTAATGTGCGGTAGTCATACGGATTAAATAACCGGTTTGCTATACTCATGTTTTGCATATCTTCTTTTTCTACCGCCAGCCTATACTCTTTCCACTCCATGGCACTTTTATTACCAAGATTCTTACCGCCCGACAAAGCTCCGGTAGATCCGGCAGCTAAGCGTGCACCAAAGTTTATGTAGTTTCCGAGATCTACACCAGCAACATTAATATCCAAAGGATCGCCCACTAGCCAATTGGTTAATGCTTCAAGCATTGGGCCAGCAGCAAATGTACTAAAAACTAAACCTCCTAAGGCGCTAAAAGGTCCACCAGCAAGATCAATTGCAAATGAAGCAACTTGAAAAGCTGTGTTGTTGGCGGCGTGGCATATTTCACTAACGCCAGGAATTTGATTTACGAATTCACTGACCACGTTCTTTTCATTTTGAATTGCGGCACCAGGTAGGATATCCTTGCCGGTCAATGGTTTGCCTAGCTCTGCTTGTATGCTCATAGCCTCGGCCCATGAAGATTTGGTTTCCGGGTCATTTAGTATTTGGTTGTAGTAGCCAATAGTTTCCCAGCTTACATCTTTACCGCTCATAACCTGATTACCAACTGCTATAGCCTCCATGCCGACGCGCATGAGTGGCAATACCACATTGGCATACTTCAAAGCGTCGACATTATCAGATACTCCTTTTGCCAGACACACAACACCAATAGCTGCAGTAACACCTCCCGCAACTTTTAGTGCGCCACCTATTTTACCTTTAAATTTTGCATGGGCGCCTTCCGGTGCACGCTCTCCCTTTATGCTCTCAGCCTTTGCGGCATCAGCTTCACTTAGTGTTGCATCAAGATCTTTTTTAGCAGCTGAAGCGTCGGGGTCTTCTTGAGGGGGCTTACCTCCTTCGCCATCTGGGTCTTCTGGCTTTGTTGATCCTGATTTGGCTTCCTGTTTTGAACCTTTTTTATTCCTCTGCTCCCGTTCAGCTTTCCATTTTTTAAACTTTTCGTTTGCTGCATCTTGTAGTTTTTTGTCTAAGTACTTCAAAGGGTGTAGCGTGGCACCGCTACGTTTAGTCATAATCCTGGCCTTCATAGCGCCCGTGACTCGACTCTCTCCAAGGTTGGTAAGCAGGCCCTTTGATAGTTTTCGGTTTCCGAAAAATCCAAGTTCCTCAGTATTTATGCTAAATTTACCACCACCTTCGTGCGGAACTGCTTCAACACCAAGATTATTTCTAACATGTTCTTGAATTGCCTCCGGGGTATTATCTATACCCTTAGCCTTGGCATAAGTCTCGCCATCAATGTCCATAGTTCTCAAGTGGCCTCTTTCGAAATTTGAAGTGATCCCTTGCTCTTTTAGTCGAACATCTATTTTGTTAGCAACCCTAACCTCAAGTCTTCCTAGGCGGGAATTTTGTGGCGCCTTACGATTCTTTAGATATTTATGTATTTTCGATAAGCGGTCATCGCTGGATTCTTCATGACTAAAGAAGTGAAAATTTTGCATCATTTGGGCAAGGTGAATAAATTGCAAAGGTCCTGATGTCAAAACCGACATCCCAAAAATTGCGCCTATGCCAAAACCAGCCGCTCCACCTATGGCGGCTACACGCCCGTTTATCTTAATACGACGTTTTTTACCAGGACCACCAACGTCAGTTTTCCAGTCGCTATCGTCGTCCTGACTAGCACCCAAATTAGCTTTCTCTTTAGCGCTTGCCAAATCTGTGTCACCAGTTCCACCGGCCGTCTCTGCGCCGGCTAAGGTATCGGCAGTCAGTTTTTTTGATCTATCAGATTTACTTTCTTCATTTTTGTGGGCAATTTTTCCGAGGTGGTCATCGTATTTATGGGTGTTGATACTCGAGTCGTTATTAAACAACGGCTTATCTTGGTCGTCCTTATCCGAATCCGGTTTTCCTAGTAAGTCAGTTCCCAATTTTGCTCACTTGTCTATTTTATTAAATATACGTAACCATTATATACCTGGGGTTAGGCGATTGCCTAGATCTATAGTTCCCTGTGGCTGATCAATACTTTGTCCTTGTTCCATTTGTCGTATCTGTTCGGGATTAGTTGTGATGAGTCCCGTTTCGGTCGGGCTTGCTGCAATCTGAATATGTACGTGACTATTTCCAGCGAAGAATAGTCCTTGCCCAACTGGGAACTGGCTTAGTCGTTTCTTCTCTTCGCTTGTTAGTTTGAATACTTCAGATAGCACATCCACAGCTGAAGTTGATTGCTTCAAAAGAATTTGCATTGAGGCGTTAGCTACGATTGCGCGACCCATGCGTGAACCCATAAAGTCTTCAACGTCTTGTGTGATTGTTGTGATGCCAAGGTCGTACTTTCTAGCGCGCTTGGCAAGACTAAACAGGAAGTTGGCCGAATCTTCGTACTTCATTAGTTGCCATGCCTCGTCAACTATTAGTAGCCGACGCTTTCGGTCAGACTTAGTCTTGTTCCAAATAAAGTTCAGGACTATATACATAGCTACTGGCCGTAACTCGTCCTCGAGATCGCGAACATTGAAGACAACCAGCTGATTGTTAATATCTATATTGCTTTGCTGTGAGAAAATACCAGCAAATGTACCGGTAGTATATTTCCTCAACCTTTGAGCAAGCTGAGGACCAGTACCACCCATGTGTAGAAGTGTATCGTAAAGATCATATATGGTTGGTGGTTGTGATTGGTGTGTTAGGGGATCGTTTGTTATGCCAGCTTTGGCATAAGTTTCTATCAATGCAGCATCAAGGTCCGATTCTTCCACAGGGGAAAGTGCTGGCGCAACAACTCCACCACCGCCGGCCATCTGAGCCTGCGCTCCACCCATCATAAGGCGCATAAGTCCATGCAACGTGATCAGGTTACTTTTAAGTGCGTCATCTGATTCGTCGGTTTCAATAACCGTAGGTAGATCGAAGGGATTGATTCTAGTAACTGAATTTAGACTTAGGCGTACGTATGCCCCACCAACGGCTTCGGCCATTCGTTGATACTCGTTTTCTGGGTCGATGATAAACACTTCTGTCCCAAACATCATACTTCTCAGGGCTTCGAGCTTGACGGTAAATGATTTACCGGCGCCTGACTTTGCGAAGACAACTGCGTTACCGTTTTCTAGGGTAAACCGATCAAAGATTACCAAACCAGAATTATGCATGTTTATACCGTACAGAATACCGTTTTCCTGGCTAAGATCTGCAGAAGTGAACGGAAAACTAGTGCTCAAAGCGCCAGTGCTAAAGTTGCGTTTAATCTGCAGCTGATCTGTAAATTGCGGCAGAGTACTATTAAAGCCTTGTTCTTGTTGAGATGTAGCTGGTTTCGAATAGACCAGTTGTTGGCCAAGTAATGACTCCACGCGGTGTGTAACATACTCTAGCTCATCAGTACTGTTTGCATACAGCGTTATATATAAACCAAATCGGAAGAAGCGCTCCTCACCAACCTGAAGTTTGTCACGCATCTCTTCAGCATCCTGTATAGCGGCCTGCTTACCTGGGTCACGCACTTTGCCCTTTTCGGCATCAATCTGCAAGCCCGCTTCAAGCTGACTAACTTTCTTTCGTAGGTTCTCAAGAACTACCTGACTCTCCACAGGATAAATGAACATGGATATATCCAAGACCTCATCCATATTTACCAGACTCGATAACCAACCTGTATTAACTTTTCGCGGATAACCATAGACGTAATAGGTTCTCGCTAATCGTGTTCCTAATTGGAAATAGGTGGCCGAATATTCAAGTGAACTTGGTGCGATGAAGTCGCGAAGGGCGGTGATACCTTTTTGGAAAGCAGCATGAACTTCTTGTTCCTCGCGCATTCGCTGCTGTTGTGCTATTGCCACAGGATCAATGACCTGCTGTTTTTTGCCGAAGGCCATTACAATAAATCCCTATCTAGGTTTGGCTGTACTGCAACACCATCGCCTTTAGTTACTACTGGCACATCAAGTTCGTCGAAGTTCTTGAGCTCTTGTCTGGTAGCGGTGTCTGGGTTGTATACATCATAATAAAGTTCGATTAATTCCTGAGTGTCCAATGGTAGCGCGTTAATTCCACATTGTTGTAGTCCTCCAAGAACGGCTTGAATGCGGTTTCTCAGCTCATCTTTTGCCTTCTCCAGGTCTTGTTCGTTAATCACAACATGCTGCTCTTTAGAATTAAACATGTCGACAATTCCCGTAAAGAAGCTCTTGCTTTGAGTCAAGGCTTTTTGAATATCTGCAACCGGGAAGAACGGGATAACGACATAAAATTTCTTGTCCATAATATTGGTTTGAGCAACTAGAGAGTCAATGTAGCCAATATAATCCTCCATCAATAACGCCAAGAGCATATTGTCGTGCTCGGACCGTATTTTATCCAGCTTTTCTATGTATGGACGCATATCAACTTTTTGTGAATGTACGTATATCTGGATAGGAAAGTAAAGCGAGTTAAGAAAACCCTGATAAGAAAACTCTACACCATCGCGTTCAGCTGGGCTCATCAGATCAAAGTTAATTGATTTTGCCATAATAACAGCCCGAAATGACCCATCATTCATAATGGCGATTCCATCGCGGATCTCGGCGATCTGTAAGGTATTTTGTGTGCTATTTGGGTTTTGTTTAACGACTGGGGTTATTGGCTGTTGACCACCGGCCGCCGGATTAACACCGCCAGACTGAACCTGGCCTTGTGCTTGCTGGGGTTGATTGGGTGCAGGATAAGCTTGTGGGGGCATAGCCGGCTGGGCTTGTTGTCCAGCTGCTAAATTTGGATTTTGTTGATTTATTGTATTCGGATCCATATTTGATCAATTACCCACCCTAGTCACGATGAAGTGAACTTCTAATGTAATGAAACAACTACCTCATCACCGTTATTTTGCTCGACAACTTTATCGGCTTGTCGGGCAATTGTAGCGATGTTCAAATCATCGTTATGTGCGAGATTAATTATAGCAGGGTCATCAGTGGTTGTCATGACAGAAGCACTAGGGTTTTGTGTAGTTGTAATGGGATTTGCAACCGGCGGAGTTGGTGTCTGTTGAATGGGTGTAATGTTTGCTGGTGCACTTTGCTCTAGCGCGGGCATGGCTACTGGTTGATCTGGTATAGCTACTATTTGATTAGCCTTAGGTACTGCGTTTGTTGGCTGTGATTGATCATAGGCTACTCCATTATTGGTCATTTGGGGTGTTGTGGCTGCCTGTTGGTAGTCCATTGGTGGATTAATGACTTGAGCCATTGGCTGTGTCTGGGTAGGCTGTTGGGTAATTTGACTTGGTACAGGCTGGGCTGTGGTCGTTTGTGTCTGGTCGGCGAACCATTGAGGGTTACTATTTTCAACTTGTTGAGGCGCCTGAACTTGTGATCTATTTTGTTGCATCATTGCAATTAATTGCTGATGCCTAAGTTGCTCGGTTGAATTTATTAGCTGGTCAACATGCTGAACGGTCGGGTTGTCATAATAATCGAGAATATCGAATTCGGTCTGAATCTCATCGTCGTGATTATTATCAGTATTTATGGTCCCTTCAACCAGACGATCTGATTTTTGTTGGAACAAGTTCGTATCAACATTCTTAACCGCCCAACCACGTGTGTCCACGGTACTGGCTAGAGCCGATAGGCGATTTCTGACCTCTGATTGAGTAAGATTTTTTGTGAGCTGGTGTTCAATCTTTTTTGGCACGGTTATTGTTACCAGATCTTTGATCCCGGTCTGGTTCCATATACGTTTTCGGGGTTTGAACATAAACCTGATCTTGGCTAACAGCCAAACTTCACTGGATTGGTCATGACCAAACGGCGCTGCTAATAATCCAAAAAAGCCAATGAACGGCAGGAACGGTATGGCCAAAAACCACTTAACAGTCCCTAATTTGAATGCCAAAAGCGAACAAACGATCACGATGATCATATAAATAAACTGGCGCATACTAAAAGGGCCTAGTAGTTTATCTTCGGACTCAATATCCTGAATTACCTTATACGTACCCATCTATAGGTAAATAGTACCCAGTAATGGGTAAGTAGTAAAGGCATAAGCAAGTTACTTGCCCTAGAAGCTCTTAACTATAGAAATAGCATATGTATTAATCTTCGAGTTTGGCTCGTAGCTTATTCACGCGTTTTCGAGAGCTGTTGATCTTGCGTTGTCGAATTCTGGCAGGGATGGTTCTTCCTTCACCACTTTTATCGAGGCTAGCATTAATTCTTCTAGTCTGGTTTTCAGCACGCATCGCGCGACGTCTATCTTTTTGAATTTGTCTACGTTGTGCTCTAGAGGCTCTAGCCGGCACAACAAAACGCAAGTCTGGAGCCCAGTCATCACCCTCTTTCACTTCCTCTGCATCACCGTAATACTGTGAAATTCCTGATATTTTAATATCATTGCCTCGAATTTTTCTTACTTGCTTTTCTCGGCGACTAGCATTATGTTTTTCTGAAAAACTCAAAGGTATGTCTTCCCTTTTCTGAGAAGGTGTTTTGAAACCACGAACCAGTCTGGCGCCATGAGGGTCTGTCACCGCCTTTTCATATATGACTATTTCGTTACCTTCTTCATCGTTTCTTATAATGTAGCCGTCGTCGGTTGTCTTAACCTCATTACCGTCACTGTCAAACTTTAATTCCCCCATTTGATCATCTATTCGACCTGGAGCTCTACGAATAACGTGATCGTGGGCTTCGCGTTTTTCAAGTGTTTCTTCTGCCCAGGCTAGCCGAGCCAGGGTTATAAATCTGCGAACATTTTCAAATCGCTGATGAGTTTCTTCTACGGGTGCAGCTTCTGGTGGTGTGCCAACAGGGTTAATTTCCATGACCATATACTAGCATAAAAAAGGCCGAAAGTCAATAGAGCTCTTATGTATTTTTAACTTTAATTAAAATGAACACTATGAGCCCGGTGCACCCTGAGACATATCCCCACCGCTCCTAAATCTCTGCATTTCAATTTGTTCTGGAGTAAGGTTGCTACCCCCTGCATCGTATGCACCAGCCAAGGTACGTATTTCTTGTGTAGCTTCTTGCTGTAACCTCTGGGTTACTCTAGGGTCTATTGGCCCATAGGCGCCATCCGGTAATGTTTTTGCTGCTTGAAGAAGACCAATTTGTTCACCGAGTTGCTCATCAGTAGATCTTGCTTGTCCTGTTTGCGGATTAACAGCACTAGTATCGACACCAACCTCTTGGAGCATCTTGGCTACATGTTCTCTGGCTGCTGGTGGTGCGCTACCCGAAGCGTCGCGTAGAGACTTAATTTGCGCTGCAAGTTCTGCCGCTTTTTTGACATCACCCTTAGCTTTTGCATCATTAAAGTCGGCCGCCAACTGCTCAGTATGCCCCTTAACATATCCAGGGCGACCATTTAGTACGCCGTGCGCACCAAGCTGTCTCATTGATTCGGCACGCATCTGAGAATCAACTCGTGTTTTAGCAGCGGCACGCCCGGCACTTCCTTTTGGCCCAGCTGCCTTTAAGCTTTCCATTGCAGCTGTTTGATCTACATGACCAGCACCGGCGAGATCTGGCCTCCTAGCGCGCTCAGATGCACTTCTTGCTCCAGCCAGTAGTGCTCCTTCAAGCTGTCTGTCGCCACCAGCGGCATCAATAATAGCCTCGTGCATGTCGGACGCATTTGCGTATCCTGTGCCACTTTGAGCGCGTGCAAGTGTCATTGCAGAATTAACAGCAGTAGTAGACCCAGCTCGCTGTGCTCTTTCTACCAGCGCCACAGCTCTGGCCAAATCTTCAGGTTGATCCTCTGACCATCGACTGTTGCCATTCTTATCTTTAGCCGCTAATAGCCGTTGTCTAATGTCTTCTTTGCCACGACCGTATTGTACTGCTTCGGCTAAATGGTCATCTGGCATAACAGCTTTGATATCTGCATTCTTTTCCATTAGCTCTGCCATTTCATTCTGCGCGTTAACCCCAGCCGCAGAACCAATTCGTCCCTTTTCCCAGAACTTGACACCAGCAGCACCACTGGCCACGAGTGCACCGGATCGCGCGGCTGTGTTAAGTCTGCCTCTAAAGTTGCTCTCATTACCACCCTTGAACTTGTTTCCACTTTTGGTGGCTGCCCAATTTTCTTTGTATTTGCGTCCACGGTAATTCTTAAGACGATCAAAACCGCCCCTACCCTTGTCGTTAACCATGCCAGTTAGGTTGGCGAACATACTACCCGCAAGCTGAAAGGTTTTTGGTATAAGGAAAAATGGTCCAAAGAATCCCAAAAATACAATCAGCATCTTAATCACATTCTCTGCGCCACCGGTACCTGAAGTTGATACAGCGGCTACATAGCCAAAGGCTCGACCAGCTGCAATCATAGCCAGAATCATAGGGAACATCAGTAGTAATTTACTGAAGCTCTCCCACCATAATTTCCAATACTTTTCGGTGTTGGGTAGTATCCACAACACCAGCGCAATTGGCGATACTACCAGTAACGCTAATATAACAACCTGCCTCAATACCAATACAAAGAAACCAATCAATAGACTTAGCAAAACAGTGCCGGCCATAGCAAATAACACACCTACACTACCTGTTGCAAAGGCTGCTGCACCTCCTGCCACGGCACCTCCTGCCGCTAGGGCGGCGAATCCGGCCTGACCACCCGTAGTGCCCCCGACGGTTGTGCTAGCACCAGTTATGACAGTAAATACGTTTCCTAGAGATAGTTCGGTGCCACTTTGTTTGAAAGGCGCATATATCAAACCCTCTACTCCGTAGGCAACCGCTGTGGTTAGGTTGATCATACCTGTAAAAATGAACCAGGATAACTGTATAAGAACCACTGCGATCAGGAGTCGTGGCATAACTTTCTTTACTGTATAAGCATCAAACATACTATTCCTTACTTACCGCTTGTCCAATAATCATTACCAACCCTATTAGTATAAGCAAAAAGGTAGCAATGTTTTTAAAATATGACCACGATTGCTTAAGTTGCGAATTGTCATACTGCTTGGAATTAACATTAAGAAGGTTTTCTGTGATTGCCAACAGACCATGATCACCTATTAGTATGGAGTCTATTGCGTCAAGTACGCCACACAAAACCCAACCCATACTTACCTTTGCATTCTGTTCACAGTTTGGCTTAGTGCCATTTTCTTCATTGCCTACACCAGGAGTTTCCTGACCGCCCTTACTCTTAAAATCTTTTTGGGCTTTTTCTGCCGCTCCTGCGGTCGCATTCATACCTTTAATTATTTCATCACAAGTATATTTCTGCTCGTGGTTATCGTTTCCTATTCCAAAGCCTACTGGCTGAAGCTCTCCAGAACCAGATTTAAGGTTATATTCTAATGACTCATTCTTGCCACTATCATCGACTACTTGGACTTTCGCGGTACCACCCTTTTTTGGTTCGCCATCCGCACATTTTTTTAGAAAAGTTGCTTTAAGATTGAAATACTTTGATGCATCATTCATATCTCCATCAAGCTTCATGCCAGGATAGCGTTTCTTAAAATAGTTTAGTAATTTTACCGACCGTGCTTCGTTAGATTCGTTATATACATCATAGCCACCACCGTCCTCAGTATCGTTAAAGTATATTCCAGCATCAACTACCAGATCGGTACACTTTACGCCAATAGTGTCGCATGCCGCCGTAACATCGGGTGCTGCTTGCACAAATATGCCGTTTTGGAAAAAAGTACAAGCGCCAAAACCGTTTTCTTTATTTCTTTCTGCCAAAAAACCGATCGCAACCTCTTGCCCGCTAAACGTAGCTCCTGCACCCTGCCCTTCGTCAAACAATCTTCCCTCATTCAACTTATCTGACGATATGCTATCGCCTCCACCGGAGTGCCAGCCATTCCTTTCACCGCAAGCCATTAAGAAGTGCATTGTTTGGTAGATTGCTGCTTCCTGTGTTGGTGAATTAAGTGGTGGGTCTACTGCGCTAACCCGCACAGGCAATAATGATATAAGAAGTGAAAATAAAAATACCGACAGCAGACCAATAGATCCAAATTGAGTAGACAACTTCTTGCGATCAATGTGTATTTTCGACATCATATTATGAAACTTATGCTTTTATCTTATACTAAAGTAGAATATTATAATAGAAGCAAATTTCTAAAACATATAAAAATATGAACCCCAACAATTATCAATCAAATCCAGCACCCGACTATAGTTTCATAACCGGTCAGGGTGGACCTGAGCTGCAGCCTAAAAAAGCAAACACAAAGGTGATAATCATATTTGCCGGACTGGTTCTGCTGGTTGTTTTGACGATAATTCTCGCCGTAGCATCGAAGAGCAGTAATAGCGTTAAAGAATCCGTAAGCCAAACCCAAAGCGTTGCTACTAGTCATTTAGCATTAGTTTCCGAAGGCAAACTGGATGAGTCCAAACAACTATTTAGTGACCCTAATAAAGTAAAACCCGAAGTTTATACATATATATGGAGCACATTTATGCCTTCAGGATATAGCTTGAAAGGCTGTAAGGTGACGGCAAGTGACGACAGCTCTGCTACGGTATGGTGTCCTTTCAAGAATGACTCCAGCAAAGGCAGCATTTTGAAATATTCAATAATTAACGGAAAAATAGACAGCATTAGCAATGCGTAAATTTATAAATACACTAACTGGTATCGTCCTGCCTGCTCTAATACTCGTAAGTTCATCTGTGGCTGTCACGATATTAACCCAGACAAATCCTGTGTTTGCAGAGGCTGCAAAGTGTAGTGTCCAGTCTCCAATTGGTGGAGGCATGACAGAATGCTCCAAAGTAGCTCCAATTCCAGGTTATTCAGGAACCTTTGATGAAAATAAATGTTACGAAGTAATACTAAGCACAACAACTCAGGTAACAGAAAAACCTTGCGATAAACCACCTTTCGCCAAGGATTTCACGGTAGTAGTTTGTAAAGACGGTAAGTCTTATCAAGGCACAGGTAGCCCCGAAGAAGTTTGTAAGGCCAATGGTACGGAACTACAAGACCAAGTCATTACGTGCCTTGATGGCACAACAAAAACGCTGCCTTCTAGCGCTGATGACGCCGCAAAGATAGAAGCTTGTAAAGATAACTGTGGCTATAACGCTAAAGATGGTAAAAAGTGTAGCGACGAAAAGATAGCAGAAAAAACAAAACAAGCGAGTGCATCAGCCGGAAGTGCCAATACGGATGCGGGCCTAGATGCCGAGAGAAAGGCTGTGCGCGAATGTCAGGGCGATGCCTGTGTTACCAACAACCCATTAGTTAAAATGGTTACGCAATTAATAAACTTTACCAGTGTGTTGGTTGGCATCATAGTGGTTGCGGTGATAATTTTGGGTGGCATTGAATATGCTAGCGCTGGGGGTAATCCGAATAAAGTTGCGTCAGCAAAACATAGAATTACCAATGCTATACTGGCATTTGTAATGTATATCTTCTTCTTCGCCTTCTTGCAATGGCTAATACCTGGGGGAGTTTTTAAATAATGACAGCAAGTCGACTCAATAAGCTAAATAATATTTTGAGTGTTGCGGCAGCAGTGTTTTTGCTAACAACCATGCTTGTTTTGCCAAAGATTGCATCGGCGCAAGAAAAAAAACCGGCAGACGCTAATAAGCCAGCTGCAACTGCGCCAGCACAAAGCAAGCTAGAACTTGCAAAGCTACCGGATTGGACAGAGTGTAAACCTCCACCAGCTAACTACCAAGAGCGTTACGGAATACCAACATGGTACAAGTATTTACCCGCGTACAAGGCTCCTGGCGTCGCTGCCTGTACGCCATTAGGTGGTCAGAGTTTTAGCGAAGAAGGATTAAAGGTTATACCCGCCATAGGACTGGCCGTTATCGAAATATTACTCAGATTGGTTGGAATTGTATCGGTGGTGTTTGTTATGTATGGAGGTTTCCAATATCTAATAAGTCAGGGTGAGCCAGATAGAATACAATCCGCTAAAAACACCGTACTCAACGCCATAATAGGATTAATCATAGCCATGATTGCCACAGTGTTAGTTAACTTTATCGGAAAGAGTCTTAAATAATGGATAAACTAAACCAGATTGCTATTTTAATCGGTCAGGTGGTAGATAAGAGCCAGGTTAATATTCCTAAAGTAGAAAACCCAGACCAGAAGATTAAGCCAATAATGAATCTATTCTTGGGGCTAATGGGTGTAATATCTGTGCTAATGATTGCAATTGCCGGGTTTAAATACACTATGTCTATGGGCGATCCGGGAGCTATTAAGAAAGCTAAAGACACCATACTGTATGCATTTATAGGACTTTTTGTTGCGATACTGGGAGCCGCTATTGTTAACTTTGTGTTGGGGCAATTCTAATGAAAATGAATGTAATTAGACAACTATTACTTGCACTAATTTTGGCAGTTGTATTTATTGTTCCGGCTAAGATACACGCGCAGGATGTTGATCCTGCTAATCCGACAGGAAAAGTTTGTCAGGCAGCCGGTGCCACTGGTGCGGCCTGTGAATCTAAATCCGATGACCCCATAACTGGAAGCGGTGGTGTTCTTAAGAAAGCAATAACCCTAGTGACCATGGCTGTGGGAGTAATATCCGTGATAATGATAATTCTAGGAGGTTATTCTTATGTGATGTCCAACGGTGATCCACAAAGAATCGCTTCGGCACGCAATACTATTCTATACGCAGTTATAGGCTTAGTTGTTGCTGCTTCCGCCCAGTTCATAGTTGGTTTTGTACTAAGTAAACTTTAAACAAGGAATAAATATGAAACGAATCACAAAATTCATAACTACCCTACTGGCTACATTTGCCATTATCACGCCATTTGTTTTTGCTGGAGTGGCTGCCGCACAGCAGAATGGCGACCCAGGTGCACCTGCTCCCACCGGTGGTACTCCTCCTAGTAGCACTACTACCCAAACCAACGGGGCTACCGGTAATTCTGGTAAGGATGCGGTCTGTAAAGGTGTAGAGCTTACTGGTGGTACCTGTGATGCGGCCGCTGCAAATAGTTCGGTCGGAAACCTTATAAAACAAGTTATCAACACGCTTAGTGTTGTGATTGGTGTTGTATCGGTCATTATGATTATGATTGGTGGCTTCAAGTACATTACATCTAACGGTGACTCAAATAGCATTCAAAGTGCCAAAAACACTATACTTTACGCCATAATTGGCCTTGTTATAGTTGCGGTTGCTCAGCTTATTGTTGTGTTTGTTTTGGGTAGGGTTGGTAAAGCTACCGGTCAACAGCCGTCTGCACCTGGTCAGAGCCAACAGCAAAACCCATAATATATTGAATATTCGTAACTGGTTGTGGTATAAACTTAACTAAGGTCAAATAAAAGAGGTATAACATGTTAACAAGAATCAAAAATATTATGTTAAGTCTGACGCTTGTTGGGGCAATGGCATCGCCAATGGCAATTCCAATGGTGGTTCATGCTCAAACCGAAGAAGCACAAATTCAAGATAGTTTGTGTGCTGGTGCTAGTCTTAGCGCTGACCAGCCTTGTGATACGGCTGCTCGTGACGAGGCACAGTCGACAGTAAGTAGCTTACTAACATCAGTTATAAACATCTTCTCTCTAGTAGTTGGTGTTGTATCGGTCATCATGATTATCATCGGTGGTTTCAAATATATTACTTCTGGTGGTGAATCGGCTAACGTTAGTGGTGCTAAGAACACGATTCTTTACGCTATCATCGGTCTTGTCGTTGTGGCTCTTGCGCAGATTATTGTTCGCTTCGTACTCGCGAAAGTTAACCAAGCAACAAGCTCATAATAGCTAATCCTTGATAACTAAACCTCCCTTCACCGGGAGGTTTTTTATTAAAGACCACTAATGAAATAAAAATCCGCTCACTAGGAGCGGATTATTTATGATGATCTGATTCTTATAGAACTTGAATCTTCTTAACACTATCCTGCTTCACCTTGGTGAAGGAGATTGTTAGAACACCATCTTTAAGGACGGCTTCAATCTCATCTTCCTTTACACCAACTGGCAGGGCTATGCTACGAGAAAACTCACCCCAGTAGCATTCTTGAACAAAGTAATTCTCAACGTCATCTTCGTTACCTGCCGATAGTGTGCCGCGGATACTTAGAGTATTGTCGGCAATACTAACATCAAGATCGTGCTTGTTAACACCAGCCGTACGAGCTTTTACGACCAACTTTTCTTTGGTTTCGTAAACGTCAACTGCTAGCTGGCCAGGTACGGCTTCTTCTTCATCCCATTCATCTTGTTGCTGGGCTGAGGCCGCTGGATCGGCGGTAGCTTGAACTGGCTCTTCTGTAATAATTTCTTCTTCACCAAGGAAGGCTGCAGTCAGCTCATCTTCCATTAGCAAATCTTCATCACGGCTGCGTCTAGCCATAAATCGTTACCCTCCACGTATCTTACTTTTGAAATAATTTGCAATTTTTGTTACTGATTAGTATAGCTTAGAGTGTAAAAGAGGTGCAACAGTACCCGCTTTATTTACAACAGTACTTATAACAACATGAAGCTATTAGATCGATTTTTAGATGTTATTGCCCCCTATAACTGCGTGAATTGTGGTCATGAAGGGAGTTTGTTATGTCGAAACTGTCAACTCGATACCTGTGATACTCTACCGTCGCGTTGTTATTGTTGTAAAAAACTCACGCAAGATTTTGCGGTCTGTGAAAAATGTCGTCGCAACAGTAGCCTTAAGCGCGTTTGGGTACGAAGTGAGTACAACGAGGTTGCCAAAAAACTGATCTACAGCACAAAATTCAAAAGTGCACGAGAAGGGTCTGGTGTTATTGCTGTGCTTATGACCGAAGAGCTTCCGGTATTTCCTGCAGGCACCACCGTCGTTCACATACCCAGCGCGGCTGAACGAAAACGACAAAGGGGCTATGATCATGCTGAGTATATTGCCCGAAAACTTGCCCATAACTCTAACCTTAATTTTCAAAAAATCTTGGGGAGGCATGGTAATGCGCGCCAGGTTGGCGCAACCAGAGAGGTTAGACTAAAACAACTCCAAGGTGCATTCTACGTAATAAATTCGAACATTAATGACAAACATATACTGTTGGTTGACGATATAGTCACAACGGGCGGAACACTAGAAGCAGCCGCCAAGGCTCTCAGGCAAGCTGGGGCTAAACAAGTAGATGCCGTCGTGTTTGCACAAAAATAACCCTTCATAACTTCGGTGATACCTGATATAATCACCTAGTTGCGGAGGAGTACCCAAGTGGCTGAAGGGGACGGTTTGCTAAATCGTTAGGGGGGAGCAATCTCCCGCGAGGGTTCGAATCCCTCCTCCTCCGCCACAAATTAAAGGAGTGTTGTATGACACAAAGAACAATTGCGGTTGTGGGCATAGGGTTTGCGCCTAAAAAAAGCCCAGAGGCTCAAGCAGGAGAGTTAAAAAACAAAGAAGCAGCAACCGTAAGTCGGGTACCGAAAACACCAATTTCTAGAGAAGTTGAATTACCTGCAGACTCAACAGATCGGAATGTTCTTGCCGGTGAAATCGGTGAGGCAGCAACAATTGCAGTTGTTGGTGTTGATTTCGCACCAAAGAAATCAAAATAATCAATCCATGGAGAGGTGACCGAGTGGTTGAAGGTAACGGTCTTGAAAACCGTCGTGCCGGCAACGGTACCGAGGGTTCGAATCCCTCCCTCTCCGCCAAATAAATATGCCCACCAACGGTGGGTGTATTTATTTGTTGGGAAGCAACTGAACTGCTTCAGTTGCGTGGGATTCGAACAGGCGCAGCGATGTCGAACCATTTAGTGAGACAGCGAGCCGGGCCCGATAGCGAAAAGCAAAGCTTTTCGACTAGTGGGTCGAAAATCCCTCCCTCTCTGCCAAAAAAGAGTCGCCACTAGGCGGCTTTTTTAGATTGCTGTACAATACGCTTATGGAAAAGGTTGATAAACAACCAAAGAGTAACCCGGAAGACAAAGACGTAAATTGGAGTTTCCACAGTGAGGGCAATAGTGTCCCGTCTGAAGCTGCGCAGAGTGCGGGGTTTTCGCCACAGGTAATCGATCCGGTCGAATGGACCGCATCCGAGTACGTCTCACACCAGAAGGATAATTCTTGGTATGTGATGGCTGTAGGTGGTGGTGTCTTACTATCCGGAATAATATTTCTTTTTACTCGTGATCTGTTTTCTACGGCAATGGTTATTGTGGCGGTGGGGATATTTATTGCGGCTGCGGCTAGACCTCCGCGTGTTCTCAGCTACATGCTAGACAGTAAAGGTATAACGATCGGTCGTAAGTTTTATTCTTATGAGAAGTTCAAAGCTTTTTCGGTTATCAATGAGGGTGTTCTTCATTCTATTTCGCTTGATCCTCTCGAGAGATTTATGCCAAATATATCGGTTTACTTTGATCCTAATGATGAACAAAAAATAACAAACGTACTAGGAACTTATCTTCCATTTGAAGCTAAACAACAAACACCAGTCGATAAGCTAATGCATAAAATCCGCTTCTAACACTAGTAATTACCCCTGTTTAATGCTATACTCTCCCCTGTTGTTTTTATGCACCCGTAGCTCAGCTGGATAGAGCGTTGGCTTGCGGAGCCAAAGGTCGTAGGTTCAAATCCTGCCGGGTGTACCACGGCGGAGTTTTCACTAGGAAGCTCCGCCGTTGTAGTTTTACGAGACTTTTCTATATCTGTTAATTGTTTGTATATTTCGCTCGGTTCGCTCGTTCCAAAAGTTTGGTCTGGATACAGGGCTATTCCGCCCTCATAAACCAGTTTTTGGAACAGCACCTTATTTTCACCCGTTGCAGTACGCCAAATTTGACCTGCATTAGCTAGAAAGTAGACCGCTTCGTTGATGATTTTCCGTTTATCAACCTCAACGGTTTTCTTCTCATCACGTTCAAACTCTAACTCCTCTTGCTTAATTTCTAATCGGCTAATTTGTTCATTAAACGATTTCTCATTTTGTATTTTGCCGTCGCCCATCATATCAAAAAGCTTGTTACGACGGTTCTCTAGCTTTGCTAGTTCCTCGTCAATTTGCTTTCGTTCTTCTTGAACATCACGAAAGTCCTTGTCCCAACGCTTTAGAACAATGGCTTTAAATACTTCCATAGCCCACTCAGACGGCACCAGCTTATCAAGCTGTGTTGCAAAGTCCTCGTGGGCTTTAGCTTTTGGGATTGAAACCCTGACGCCATCACGTTTTATCGTGCATTTTGTACAGTGGTAGGCGGGGTGGTTTATGCCACTGCCACCCCTAGGAGCACTCCCAGTCAGTTTATGCCCACAATTTCCGCATCTAAGATAACGCTTTAGCGGAAAGAATGGCCTAAACCGTGCTGGTTTAGCGTAAGAACGCCTCCTACCAGCCAATATATCCTGTACGGCTTTCCATTGACTGTATTCAACGATAGCTGGGTGTAGACCGTCAATCTCTTTGTTGCCAGTCATCTTGTTGTTTATTTTTCCAGCGTATACAACGTTGTTCAGTAATCCGATTGCACCATTTCGTGAAAGCGGATTGCCCGTTGCTGTGGTAAGTTTGCACTCAACAGCCACCTTAGCGGCATCGTTCTGTAAATACCTTCCAGTTGAAAACATATCAAAGAACTTACGAATAGCTCTAACTGTAGCTCCGTCGCCAAACGCAAGTGTGGGGCGTTTCAGGTCATCCTTGACGTTTAAGTAACCCAACGGGGCATTAACAACCCAACCACCTTCTAGCGTCCGTGCAATCATCCCTGCACTACATCGCTCGGAACGTAGGTCATTGTCAAACTGAGCAAAACTAGCCAGTACGTGCTCCATCAACTTACCTGTAGTGGTATCACCGATTGGCTCAGTAGCCGACCAGAGTATTATGCCCATCTTTTTTAATAGTACCTGTAATGCCGTATGGTCCTGTACCGAACGAGCAAACCTGTCAATTTTGTAAACGACTACGTGCCCAACCGATTTACGGTTCGCCCTACAGTACTCCATTAGCTCTTTTAGCTGTGTTCTGTCGGCAGTTTTGGCACTTTCTCCCTCGTCTGCAAATACTTTTACTACTTTTAAATCTTTGTTTGCACAAAATGTGCTACATACTTTCTCTTGTTCGTCCAAGCTCATATTATCAACCTGTTCGGTTGTAGATACTCGCTTGTAAATAACTGCTTCGTTTTTCATAATTAATCTCCTTTAATTGTTACATTAAGCTCACTTGACGCAATAGACTTAAGTGGATTTTGGAACGACATCACATAAATGTGTTGATTTGATGTAATACAAATCTGAAATATCCTCGGGGTCGTTCTCTCTGACCATATTCTCGTAGTGTCGTGCTAAAGCAATCTGAGCTTTCTCGTGAGTCTCAAATACCCCTAAGGCGTATAGTCCCTCATCAATGTTAATGCCCAGCGAATAACCGAGTAAAACCCAGGCTTCGGTTGCTACCTTGCTACTATTGTCTTTCATATTTAACTCCTTATAGTTACTTAATTTATGTACGCTTTTAATAGACCCAAGCGGATTTGGAACCAATACTTGAGTTGCACTTTAGGCAGTAGTCAGCCTAGAGCAAGAACCAATTACTTAAGGGCTGACCAAATTGCCTAAAGCCGATTTTTATTTCATTTTTTTTGCTTATAAGCTGCCTCCTTACTAGCGACCACGCTTTCTAGAAACAGCTGAGCTAGAAAATCTAACTCGGTAATGAATTGCTTTATATCGGTATCGCTTTTACCGTCAAGGCAACCTTTTACTGCCTCGTTAGCGATTTTACGCATTTCAGAAATAGACATTATGGGTGGCTGAGTAATCAAGTCTTTCATTGCGAGTATATCCTCGCTTTTAGCTTACGAACGGTATCTAATAGCAGTCCTGCGGGGATTAGTAAATCATCAGACCAAAAACGTGTGATGTGCTCTTGTAGTTCGGACGTGTCCTGAAAAGCAAATACGACCCTACGAGGGTCGGTTCTATCAACACTAACTATGTTAAAACCACTTGCAACCAGTGTGGCCGCAAGTCCTAAGTCAGTGGTGGTTTCATAGTTAGTTTCTTTCATATCATCATCCTTACTTAATAGATTTATGATTCTATTGTTCCAGGATTGATGATTTATATCGTGGACTTAACCTGCTTCGTTAGTTTTGTCCCGTAAATATCTCTGTTTGTATCTTTGAACTCGCTTTTTTACCAACTCAATAGTATCTATCTCATTATTGGAATATTCTTTCGGATAGTATTTCTCAGCCAATTCCTTATAAGCTAAACCTTCATTCCTGTCTTGGAACATTTTGGCATCAAGTTCGGGGTCGGAGAATGGTTTTTCTAACTGATTTGCAGGCCCGAGATATGGGGCAAAAGCTTTCCAAGCATTGACGTAATCCTCTCTGCGTAAGCCTGGCTTTATTTCTAACGTTATTTTATCTTTCTCTACTTTTTTGGCTCTAATTTTGTCTACTTGCCCCATTACAAACGAAGTGGTTGGTCTGCGATTAACAACAAACTCCTCAACATACGGTCTCCACTGTTCTGAAAGGTTTGCAACTTCAAGTATTTTTGTTATCTCCTGGTTAATAAACGCCATAGTCTCTTGATAAGTCTTGAGATTCGGATATTTGTCTCGTACAAAAACCATAATTAGAATTATTGCTTCGCCATCATCTATTATCTCGTCATTTATACCAAACTTAACTCGTACATCATCAATGGCTTTCAGAAATACTGGATTGTTAACTACATAGTTCTCATTTTTTCTGGCAGACTTGTCGTGTTTGCCCCCCAGAAGTCTGTCAATACTCGTGTTAATAAACTCCGCTTCAATAAGCTCATTTGCGAGCATTTTATTTTCATCTTCATCTTTCATATTTCTATTATAAGGTTAGTGCTTGTAATTATAGTTATTGGCAGTAAAAGATAGGCCGAACCCTACATTATTCCTGCACTTTCCCTAACATTTAGCTCAAAAACTAAACTAATACCTAAAATTGCCCAACTTGTGTGCAGGGATTATTAGGGACTATTTGTTGAAAACAGCATTATTACAGGACTAAGTTAGGCAATATTTAGGAACTTGTTAGGGCATTTAGCTTAAAAATTGACACCAGCAAATGCTCTAATGACTTTATCTATAGAATAGTCTTGCTTATTACGATTGTCGTAAACACGTAACATCTCTAAGCTACTGTGGCGTGTGTATTGAGCTACATCTAGTAAATGTCCAGGCATAATTTTTAAGAGCTGACTAGTGTAGTAGTGGCGTGTGCCGTGGGCGGTCTTGTGTATCTGCAATATCTTGAATATGACAGACACAATCTCACGAAGCCCTCTGGTTGATAATCTTTTGCCCATTTGACTGTGGCTGTTGCTTCTGAATAACGCACCGTCTTTTATCTCGTTGCTCCTGAGATACTGCCTCAGGTAATTAACGGTTTGGGGCAGAAGCAGAACTGGGTCTTTATCATCTCTGCCTTTACCCCACACAAATAGCACCTCATTTTCCAAGTCTAAATCCTCAACGTCCAGTCTGCATAATTCTACAAGACGCAAGCCTTGCAATAGCAGTAGACTAAAGATTGCTTTATATCTGTCATTTTCAGGTGCATATGGCAGTTCTGACAGCCACGTTGCGAGCCTCTTTGCCTCTATATCATTTAGTCCACGTTTTTTGTGCTTCTTACTCTGCTTGAAGGCTTTAACGTTATGCGTAATGTCTGTTGGTAGTAAGCCCTGACGGTGCAGTTCTTTTAGAAATACTCTTGCTACTATTAGATGCTTGTTTTTGGTTGAAACAGACCACGGCATTGTTCGCAGATGCTTTTTATAGTCCAGATAGGTATTTGGAGTAAAGCCGTGAACGTTCACGAAGGACACAAACAAAGGCAGTCGGTAACAATAATCTGCTCTTGTGCTCTCAGCTACATCTAAATTATCAAAGACTGCTGTGTAATCTTTGGGAATGATTGTTTGTAGTAGATTGTTCATATACGACCCTCCAATTCTTTCCACTTATCCAGGTACTTATCTGGTTGTTTTGAGGCAGGGGTTACATATGACCACACCTCATACCATTTTTTGTACCGCTCGGCTTTTTCCTCGTCTGTGCCTTGCTCCCATTTACCGTGTACAGCTTTGCCTGTGACAGTGTGGGGGTCAATGGCAACTTCGGGTATTTCTAAGCGTTTACCGTCCTTGAACTCCTTTATGACCAAGTTGGCTAAAGTATCAACTTCTCGTAACTTTTCGGAGGAGCAAAGGTACATTACGGCTTGGAAAATAAACAGCATACCGTTTCCACCTAATCTGGTCTTACTATCTATGGTAGCTTCATAATTCTGCCTGAGGGCGTTTACAACAACGACTGCCATATGATTACCGTTACCAATATCTTCTGAAGCGATTATCATCAACCTTCGCCAGACGTATTTGTAGTAACCGCTATCGTGGAGTATGTAAGCCCACCAACAGGCTTCATATTCCTTATTACGGCGTATCATCTTCTGCATTGCGGACGTTACTTCATCAAAGCTGTAGTCTCCAATCAGCCGAAGCTCGTACCCCCCACGATACGATGATTTTGTATTGCCAGATTTAGCATCTTTTGCCATATTTTTTGCCCCCAAATTGTTAAAGAATTGTGGTTATATTATAACAAATGACCTCTGTTATTTCAATGGTTTTTACATCAAATCTAAATACTGTCAATGGCTGCAAATTTTGAGTGAATGTTCTTTACACAGACAGTGGTTATTTAGGGGGATAACTATAGAATCAATTGACTAGATAAATCCAACAAGCATTGAAATTATAATTGACGTCACCCACAATACTCCCGTTGGTATCATTGAAGGAACGTGCGTTTTAGAAAGTTTTCCGACGATAAATTCTATGAGGAAAGACAATATTACAAGTGATACCATTACGCCAACACAGAGCAGCCCAAGTTTCCATCCAAGTAAGATACCAGCTACAAAACCTAGTTTCGTATCGCCACCACCTATCCACTTTCCACCCGATACTTGAAACAATATGTATGGTATCCCACCTACAATCAGTGCACCAAACAATGCACTAAATAACACATTAATATTGTTAGTCTCTACGGCGGTAAGTATTTGAAAAATAATAGCAGCTATACCTATCGGCTTAACTAATGCATCGGGTAACATATAGGTCTCTTTATTATTTAGTGCAAGCGTAAATAGTAGAGATAGAACTACCACCCATACGGCAAATATAAGAATATTACCGACCGACTCAAAACCCTGCTGCAGATAGCTATATGAAAATATCAAAACCCCAATAAATAATAGTTCTGGTAAAAAGCCTCGCCCTTTAACTGTACTCTCCAAATCTTTGTGTTTTTGGGGTTGTGACATTCTAAAAAATGGAAAGTAAGGCTTATATTTTTTCATATCCGCAATCATTGATTTACCCATAATAATTACTTACTTTCTATTCTTTCTGCACTGAAACTGGCAAAAAAGAATATAGCAACTGCTACGTCTATCATTTGCCAAACACTTCTATCTAAATAGACTGGAAACACAGGGTTGAATAACACGGCTGATGCTACAAATCCCCAACCCCAACCTGACTTTTTAAGTTCAAACATATGCCACGCTAGATATATTGAAGATGCACAAACAACAACTCTGAGTATTTGATAATAAGAGTATTCCCAGCTCCCAAGGGCTAACAGCAACATAATAGCCGCTACTACTTTTACGATTGCCGATATTTGTTTATGTTCCACAGTTACCATCTTTCCATATGAGAAAATTGTTTGTAGTATTCAATCTCTTCTTCGCTTATGGAAGAAATGGTATTTTTGATAGTTTCTTCAACTGTATCTTCATCAATATAATCCATATTTCTACTTAGAGCAGTCCTTGCGGCTTCTGTTGCTATGAGTTCTATGTCTGAACTTACGTACAGAGCTGTCATTTTTGATAGCTTTTTGTAATCTATATCTTTAGTAGGTCGGTCAGACAAGAACATTCTGAATAACTCTTCTCGTGCCGTATCATCGGGCGGCGGCACCATTATTCTCTTATCCATACGACCCGCACGAAGCAATGCTGTATCAATAAGGTGTGGTCGGTTTGTCGCTGCTACTACTAATATTTTGTTCTTCCCAGCATCGTTTAATTGCATAAGGAATTCATTAATCTCTTCTTGTTTGTGCTGGAAATTTGAGTCTAGGTTTTCACGTTTAGGTATTAGACCCTCTATTTCATCAATGAAAATTATTGAAGGTGCTTTTATCTTTGCCATTTCAAACAACCTGCCGACTTTGCCGACAACTCCGTGTATATAAGATGAAGCAATATCAGAGTGTTTTACCTCAACAAAGTTATATCCAAGCTCCTCAGCCAGCTTTCTGATAATGAATGTTTTACCACATCCAGGAGGACCATAAAGTAACACGCCATTTGGAACTGAAAGTTTAAATTTCTCGTACTTTTCAGGCTCTAGCAATGGGTTTATGACATCTTCAATAAGTAATTGTTTAAGGTCTTTCATACCTGCTACTGCATCAAAACCTTTTAATTGCGTAAGGCCTTCAATGATACTGGTTACATTTTCGTGAGAGTGAGTATCTGTAATTAACCCTAGATATTCACTACCCGCAAATTCCACCTTTATGAGATTTTGTTTGCGTCCTTTTACTTCATTAATCTTTAGGTTTGTAAAAAGATAAAGATATTTATCGTTTGATAGCAGGTAAATCTCGGTAAAGAACACTTTCTCAACACGATTCTTGACAGCTAAACCCTTGCTGATTTCGTACCCGTTATAAAGTAGTGGTTTGGAAGGTGTACTCATATTTACCTTAGATTATTACATTCTGCAGCTTTTGCATTAACCTGATTCACTAGGCTGTTCTGCTTCGGTACAAGAGCATTATAGTTATCGGCATCATCAACCGCTTCATACCGTCTCATAGATGCTTCTACGCTATCTAATTGACTCTTTAGGCTATCATATTGATTAGAACAAGTTTGCCAAGCTGAGTTTGATGAACTACCCGAAGCTCCTGAGCTCGTGCTACTGCCAGTAGATGTACCGGTACTAGTGCTTGAATCATCGCTACCGCTTGCCCCAGCAATAATTAATACGATGATACCTATGACTATATACCAAGCCCATTTTTTAATTGTGTTCTTGCGACGAATAGTTGGTAAGTGAGTAGCTAGGTTGGCATAGATACTACTGTCTATCAGTACTACAAGTATCATTTCCTCAAATTGTTCTTTAAATGATTCGGGAGCACCTTCTATAATCTGATTTCTATAATTTTGGACGTTATCAATGTTTAATGAACTAGCATCGCTTGTTAGAGCTTCAATTTGGTCCAACACACCCTGTAGGGCAGCTTTGTCAAAATCAAAATAGCCTATATAACTAAGGACAAAGTCTCTTAGCCCAACAAAGTTTGACTGTACTTCACCGAATTTCTTTGCGTTGAATTGGTCCATACACTCTTTAAAATCTTTTGCAGCTATACCCGTAACACACCATTTAATACGAGAATGGAAGTACTCAACAAGCTCTTTGTCGTCCTTATGTTTTGGCATTAAGCTTTCTATTTTGTCCAAAGCTTCTGTGAACTTTTCGTCCTCTATTAAGTCGTTAATTGGAATGATTATCTTTTCATTTGCGATATTTTTACGTATCTGAACAACATCTCTTGCGAGTTTTTGCTTTGTCCCAGTAGTCCCAGCAATTTTTTCAGCCGCCTGTAATAGTGCTGCTGGTTTTGCAGATTCATAGAGATTGTTATAGATATCAAGGGCTACTGTTCTAATTGCTTCGGCAGCTTTGTCTCGCATTGTTTTTGACTGGCTGTCTTCGTATAACCCTAGCTCTTTTAGTTTTCCAAAGTTTTCCTGCAGTTTTCTGAGAAGTAATTTAACAGTCTTAATCTCATCGTCACTTATTATGTTATCTTCACTGATATTGAGTGTCTTTAGTCTTTCAGATGCATCGTGTATCCCTTCGTAAATGGGCGAAAGCACATCCTTTTGTATTCGCTGACCTTTGACTGCGAATATTTGCGAAAACAGGGAGTAATAGCTGCCGTCTTTATGTACTTCACTAACATCTGTATAGAAATCTGAAAGGTCATCACTGGCTTTTTTGCTAAACTCATCAAGAGCGTTCTTGCTAGTGCCAATTTCATCATTGAGTGCATAGATTTTTGCGAAGTGAGCCCAAAATTTATCAACAAGTATGAGGTCTTTCCAGCATCCTACAGACTGAGTAAGATATTTCTTCTGACCTGTACTAAGCAGCAAAAGTGATGATAGAATTGCCAAGTTTTTTTTGGCTACAAACCCGCTAGCAGTTTCCTTAGAGGCATCACCATCCCAGATTGCTATAGCATCATCAATTTTTCCATCTTTGATTAGCTTTATGGCTTTTTCGTCGGAATCGTTCTCTACATCAAACCAGAAAAAGTACTCTTTAATTCTTTTTGTTGGGGAGCTAAGTCTTTGGACTGCATCCTTTACGGTGCTTTCTTTACGATTTACTGCTACCAAATTTAGGTCAGTCTCATAACTTGATACTTCATCAATACGGAGAAAGTTGATAATGTCTTTGGCTCGCTTATTGATGTCCTTTTGCGTTGCAGAGGTATCTAATCCCAGTACGTGATATGCGTTGTCCTGGAATAAGTTTGCCATTACTTTGTAATACCTGCCATATTGGAGGTTATTTCCTCCTGCGTGTCTTCTGGTAAGAGGTCAAGCAGACTGCGGACGCATCTTTGTAGCTCCTCAACATCACCGCTTTCAATAGCCCGGTCAGCTTTGTTGATATAGTATTCGCCATCAGTCTGGTTAGATAATTCGTTCTGTCTTTGTTTAATTTCGTTTAATTGCCACACCCATATTGCAGGATTTTGAATTAGAGCCCGCATCGCAACCTGTCGTACCTGCTCAATCACTCTAACCAACATAGTTTTATCTTCACTTCGTATAGCTTTTTCACCCTCGCTTCGGAGTGTGCTAATTTGTTCCAATGACTGTTCTTTTTCACTCTCGTCATCTAATGCATTAGAAAACTGCTCTGCATCACCGAGAACTTCTTCAAGCTCAATCTTTAGTTGTGGCAACTCCTTCTCAGATTCAACCTTATCTAAGGTTGATTTTAAGTCACGAAGGTCTCGTTCGGCTTTGCTCTTGTCATCAGTATCGTTGTTTGCGTTTTTTACGTTGTTTGCTAATTCATCTACGGAGTTTTCAAGTTTTTCGTACTCCTTTGGCGAAACGGAAGATTCAATCTTTTTCAATCTTTCTCTTTGGGTTGCTAGTTCTTTTTCAAGTTCAGCAGTATTGATAGCTTGTGCGTAGCTATCAGCCCTAGCGTTTAAAGAAAGTTCAATACTAGGAATATAGACCTCTACCAGTACCGTGCGGGATTCATCAACACTAATTGATATGTCTATATCTGTATTTTCTGGTAAATCGTATGGTAGTTTTTTACCATCTATTTGAAGTGTCGTTATTATTTGGTTGTTTTGAGGATTTGATGAGTCTCCCTCATAAACTTTGATTGGTAAATTATTTTCTTTGCCTTTAAGTAGTTTCTTGACAGTACGGTAGTTCTTATTCTCCTTTAAGGGAGGGGTGCTGTTTTTTTCAAAGTAGGGGTCGCAGACTTCCGTTAACTGAAAACCGTTATCAATTCCTTTCTTTGCGTAAACAACTCCTATTTCGTGAGGGATAGGTGAACCCGATACCGATAATCCGTGTGTAACAGAAAACGATTCTGGGAATAGTGGAATCGTGTTTCCACTATCATCAAACAGGTACAACCAGTAAACGTTTGTTGCACCCTTTTCAATTGAAACTGTATCAAAGAATTTGCCATTCCTAAGCTTAATTTTTGAGCTGGTGTACATTCCGCTATCAGACTGAATCTGTATGAAGTAATCTGATTCAGAATCTGCTAATTCGTCTATCTTGCCAGTCACGGTTTGTTCATCTTCGGAAGTCATAGATTCATAAAAAAGACTTACTTTCTTCTCGGAGGCATCAGACTCGTGACTCTCAAGTAGTACTTCCTGTGGAATCCTTTGGCTTAAGCCGAAGATACAAGCACCTCTTGCAACAACTGTAAGTGGGTCTATTGAACTATCAATCTTCAGCTTGAATTCTTGTTCTAGGGTTTGTCTGACAAAAGGTATCTGGGTAGGCCCGCCCACTAAGACTATTCTTGATATTGAAGAAGAAGGCACGCCTGATTCTTTTAGCGTTTTCTTTGCTAGGTCAACCGTCTTATCAACCTGAGGTTTAATTAATTCTTCAAATTGGGCACGTGTAAGATTAACTGATACGTAAACATCATTACCATCATCGTCCTTGCCAATATCTTCAATTTCTATTGTAGTTTTGTCGTATTGCGACAATTCAATTTTTGCTGCTTCGGCGATTGCTTTTAGTCTAGCAAAAATACTTCTGTACTTTTCGCTACTTCTATCAAATCCCTTAAATTTAAACTTTTCAAGTATTGCAGGCTTAATAACTTCATCAACAACTTTCCAGTCAAAGTCTTTGCCGCCTAAAAAGTTATCGCCACTGTGTCCAAGTACATTCAATATTCCATCTTTTGAAGATATAAGAGCTACGTCAAAAGTACCGCCGCCTAAGTCATAGACAAGCCAGTTCTGATTCTCGGTATTATCAAAGCCGTAAGCCATAGCTGCCGCAATCGGTTCTTGTAAGAGCACTACATATTTATATCCTGCTAGTTGACCTGCACGTTTTGTAGCTTCTGCTTGTAGAGATGAAAAATAAGCAGGAACAGTTATAACAGCAGCTACTGCGGGAAAATCGGGATATTTACGGGTAACATCTTCCTTTAGACTCTTTAAAATCTCTGCTGAAATTTCTTCTGGGGTCAGGTCTGCATCAAGTCTGTCAAAATGCACAGTCTCACCAGTGCCCATTAGTCTTTTTATTTCAGCTTTATTGTTATTAAATTCTTCCTCAGATGAGCTTTTATATAGCTTGTCGTAAGCCTTACGTCCTACTACCTTGTTGGTCGCTTTATCTATGCCGAATACGGAAGGTGTGTACTCGTCTTGCAGGGCATTCTTTATAATTTCTGCTTTACCACCGTTATTGATTGCAATTTCTGAATTGGTAGTACCTAAGTCTATGCCAATTTTAATGACACTGTTATCTTTACCTGGTTTTTTATCATTTTTCAAGGACAACCACCTTTGCTTTCTTAATTAATTGACCCTTGTGCATCACGGCAGGTTCGTGAGTTTCTTTCACGATGCTATGTGGAATTTTTGGGTCTTTTTCAATGCTGAGTATGTCCAGGTTTAAGCCTTCGTTATACTTATTATCGGTATAATCAACGACGGATATATCGTTTTTTTCCAAATAACGATGCATCTTGGCTAAAGAGTTCTGGAAAGCCTTGTTCTGGTCTTCGGATAAACTTTCAGTTGATTTTTGTATTCGTTTTTCTAGTCGCCAAACTTCAACAGCTAATTCAACTAAACTCTGACTACTTGGGGTCAAATTAATAAACTGACTCTTCACGGAGTCAGTTATATTCTTATTTGTAATACGAAATGATAGCTGAGAGAGTTTAATACCGTAAACAACAACTAGAATTACTATGATTGTTAACAAGATTACAAGTAGGGATAATAGTGTAGTCATAATAATTTAATTGTCTTTTTAATAACAAATTATCTTTATAATACACCCTCTGTTAAACTTCTTAAATAAAAAAGTTGCCTAATATAGTAAATTGGCTACTGGACAGTCCAGACACACTTGTATAATTAATGTACGTTCTAATCCAGCACCGTAGTATTCGTGTTAAACTTTCAGAGGTGCAATTTGAAAAGTATGATGCCAACGCATCAGTTCAGACTTGAGTACGTTCCAATTCGTAACACCCAGGTGTACCAAATAAAGTGCCCTAGAGTGTCTAGGGTATTTTATTTGGTGTACTTACGAAGCAAGTTGAAGCTACGAAGTAGGGTCGTGGAGCGAGGACGCGCGCAAGAGTTTACTCTGAGCACGCCGGAGTGGAAAAGTGTTCATCGAAGATGAATGTGCGCTAATCCTGCCGAGTGTACCAAGAAAGAGCCGGTCTTTGGCCGGCTCTTTCAATACCACGCCCTTTTAACTTCATATGAGGTTATATAAATCTAATTTGGTATACTGCACATAATAAATAAGGAGAAACTCATGGCCAAGAGTCAAAAACCAACTGATACTCAGATTATATTTACTAAAGCTGCACGTATACTTACTTATTTGATATATGCCTACACACTAGTAGCTGTTACGTTCTTGTCGCTCGGATTTGTTATGTTGCTATTCGGAGCGAATCCAAATGCACCGTTTTCTAAGTTTATATATAACGTTGCTATTGAGTTTATGGCACCTTTCCGAGGCATATTCCCTACTCATCAGGTTTCGGAAACGGGTTACTTTAGCGCTTCAGCTCTGTTTGCTATCATTATTTACTTCGTTATCGCAATGTCACTACATGCACTAATAACCTATATAACATCAAAGATTATCAAGCACGAAACTGAGCTTGAAGAAATGGTTTCAACCAAATAACTTTGTGATATAAATCACGCTGTTTTGGTGACGAAAAATATACTTTTGTTAAAACCTTACTGACAGTATGAAATTGGAAGGGAGGAAACGAAGGTGTTTAGGATATTCCGTCGTTTTATACGACAAACTCAAGAACAAAAACATAGGGAAAACTGGCGCCAATTCATTGCCTACTAGGCAAATTGCCTGAATATGAGTATTAATCATTTATTTGTTTGCTCCCAGGATTTTCTATAAGACTAGAAGAAAGATCGTAGTTTTTGGGTATCTGGAACTATTATCATGTGGTCTTTTTGTTTAATTACGCCATTACGTGTCAGGTAGGATAGTTCCCTACCGGTTGTTTCGCGTGTAGCGTTAATTGAGCCAGCAATATCCTGTTGCCTAAGGGGTACGTTAATAACTGTGCCTTCTTTCGTGACCTTCCCAAATCGTTTCGCCATCGTATATAAGAACGAAACAAGTCTTTCGCGCACAGTTCTGTAACCGAGGGTCATTATTCTTTCGGAGTGTATTCTATACATCTCAACTGTCAGGTCCATAATAGTTGACATGCCGTCAGGATTTGATTCCAGGAATTTTAGATAGTCACGGCGACTTAACCTATAGACGGTAGTTGGAACCATAGTTTGATATATGACACTGCGCTGTTTGCCAGAGATTGCCCATATTAAAGGAAAAACCTCCCTTTCCTTTCGGATGCTTAGGAGGCTTTCTTCACCATATTTTGTTATGTTGTAAGCTTTTACTATTCCGCTCTCTATATAGTAAACGGCGTTCGGTTCTTCGCCAGGCCGAATAATAAACTCGCCTTTCTGGTAGGTAAGCGGTGTTCCTCTTTTGAATGCTTCGATTAGAGGTTGGACATCTTTCTTCCTTGCCAACATAGGTTAAGTATACATAACAAAACAGATACGAGCCAGCTATTTGTGATATAAATCACCGCGGCTTAGTGATCATATTAACAGACAGTTTAGCGCTCAGTGACTATAGTTTTAAGTGTAAGAAAAGAGAGGGTGTTATGGTTGAAAGAACAATTATTGCGAAACAACTAGAAAACATTGATGTTAGACTACCCTTTTGGCTTAGTCCGGAAATTAAGCAATTGTCTAGGATCATTGCTCCGAACGAGACAATACGGCACGCACTGAATGGACGTTATGAGGGTGGTTTGGCTTTATTGTGCGCTACCGACCACAGACTTCTAATAATAGACAAAAAGCCATTTTTCTTATCAGTTGAAGATTTGCGATACGACATGTTAGCTGAGGTAGATTTCACGCATCAGTTGTTTGATGGAACGATTCACCTTGTAACAATGAACAAAGACGTATGGTTTGTTAGTTTTAAGAAGAAACAATTAGGGCATGTTACTGACTACATTCATCAAAAACTTTCCGAAAAGAATAATGAGTATCAAAAAGAGATGCAGGCGCTTGGCGATAGGTTTGAGAGTTCAGCCCCTATTCCTGAGTATGTAACACAATCACAGGCCAAGGAATTTTTGCCAACTACGCACGAGGCCTGGGATAGGGTTGGGCTTAAAATGGACAGAGTCAACAGAGATAACTATAGTACAAATTCAAAAAACCCCACCTTTATTCGCCACCGCGTATCCAAGTTCTATCCTTATTAAATACCCGGCCATGCTGCTATGCTTAAGCCATGAAAGTTGTTGTTTTTGGGGCGTCCGGGAAAGTTGGTCGGCTGATAGTTAGGATGCTTTTAGATTATGATCACGAAGTGACAGCATTTGTTCACGGATATTCTCCATTTTCTAAACAGCCGCGATTAAAAATAGTTAAAGGTGATATAAACAATAGATCGGACATTAGGAAAGCCTTATTGAACAATGAGGTTGTTATTAGTTCTCTTGGGAGCTGGGGTACAAAAACCAAGGACATATTAACGCAGGGTATGACAAATATAATTCCGGTTATGAAGGAATTTGGTATCACAAGGGTTGTATCCTTAACCGGTGCTGACGCTTTGCTTCCTCAAGAAAAGCTATCATTATTATCCAAAACGTTTCGATTTGTTTTTAGCTTGTTGGCAGGTAAGATATTGCGCGATGGCGAGAAACATCTTGAGTTACTGTCGGAATCCGGACTAGACTGGACAGTCTTAAGATCTCCGGTGATGAATGACAGAGGTTCTAAGAGATTTTTGTTAAAGAGTGAGCATCCCTTGCCCTGGACAACAATTAATCGTGAAGCGGTGGCGATGGCAATGGTGGAACTGGCACTTTCTAAGGATTACATCGCTAAGGCGCCAATTATTTTTCGCAAGTAATTCGCCGTTGAGATTGGATACCCTCCATGGAGAGGTGCAATCCTCATACCTACTCTCTCGAAATAATTTCTCGTTCGGGCAAGCAAGGAAAACATAAATTGCCACTGGCAGTTTATGGGTTGAACTGGGTACAATAAAGTATATACGGAGAGGTCGCATAGTTGGTCTAGTGCGCTGCACTCGAAATGCAGTATATCGGCAACGGTATCGAGGGTTCGAATCCCTCCCTCTCCGCCACGAAGAGATGAGTACATTTTTTAGCTAATCTTTTCGTTGTTAATATGAGGATTCGAACGGCTAGTCCGGTGGACTAGCCAGGCACTTTTGGAGATTCATCAAGAAAAGCGAATCCCTCCCTCTCCGCCAAAAAAAGTCTGCTAATGTTGATTATAGTTATCGGTTCTCGGACTTTTTCTCATTGATTTCGTCAGCTACTGATTTATTATCATCATCCTTAGGCTTATTGTATATTTCAACGGCGTCTTTATCAGACAGCTCCTTAGTATTCAGTACAGTATTAACATTATTTTGTTTTTGCTCTTCAGAAAGAGGTGGCGTCAGTTTCTTGGCGAGGATTAGCGATAATATTCCGATGATTGTATAGACCGCTCCCCCGATGAATATTGTGCGACTAAACGATTCGCTGACTGTTTTGAAGCCACGTATTAAGTCTTGCTGGAGGGTCTGGTCGATTTTGCCTCCAGAGAAATTAGCCTGCTTAGCTATAAACCAACTGATGGTAGCAAACACTAGTACAGCCACCCCGGTGGATATAAATACTTTACCCAATGTTCTGAGGGCCTTTACTTTGGTGCTATGTAGTAAGAATATTGCGCCGGAGAGCAGAAAAGCTATCAATCCAAGTATATAAGGAAGTTTTTTTGATAATTGATATGCCTTTGGTGCTGATGCTAATTTTTCAGTTAAGGGCTTTTCGTTTTTGCCTTGCAGATCTGCAAATGTTATTGAGTCTTCCGCTAACGGGCTGTCTTCTGAACTGAACTTGTCTACTATTTGCTGTTTTGTGGCATTAGCATCGAAATTTGGTGGCCTACATGTTGCGTCGAAAGGTTTGTCAGTACTGTTTATTTGGTCACCCGAAGTACATACTGGCAATGACTCAACATGAGTTACGGCAGCATTTGCAACATTTTCAATAAAGGATGTTTTTGCCGAAGAAACGTCCACGGTGAAATTAGGTTCATTTGTCTTACCATCTAGCCAGCCAAACACACCATCTACGATTGTTTCGCTTGATTTTTGAATAAATTCAGGACTAAATGATTGCTCGGCTGCAGCTTTTATCTGCGGAACATCGACAGAAATTTCACCACCCGATTGAT
>CAZSZC010000007.1:0-45183 GCA_964610775.1 uncultured Candidatus Saccharibacteria bacterium
ATCAAAGAGAGGCCCTCGTAAAGGGTTTGGCTGAGTCTTTGATTATCTACGAAAAGATTGAGACAACCCTACCAAAGGCAAAAGAAGTAGTTCCTTACGTCGAGAAACTAATTACAAAAGCTAAGAAGGGTGATTTACATAACCGTCGTCAGATAATGTCGAAACTTCACATGGTCAGCACTACCCATAAACTTGTGGATGAAATTGCTCCAAAACTAGGTGGTCGCAATAGTGGTCATTTGCGAGTTGAACGTACTAAATTACGACGAGGTGATAATGCTCAGATGGCAGAAGTTAGTTTTGTAGACGATCTGAAGGCTTCCCCAGTTTCTGTAGCGGCTCCTAAGCAAGCTGAGCCCAAAAAGCCAGTTGCGAAGAAAGCGCCAGCAGCCAAGAAAACAGAGGAGAAAGCTTAATGAAAACTTACAGTGCAAAACCTACTGAAATAACGCGCAAGTGGTACGTACTAGATGCTAGTGAGGTGCCATTGGGTCGACTATCAACTGTTGCGGCTGATTTGCTTACAGGTAAGGGCAAGCCAATGTTTACTAAGCATATTGATTGCGGAGATTATGTTGTAGTAATCAATGCCGACAATCTTGTGGTAACCGGAAATAAGCTTGAGGATAAGATGTATTACCGGCACAGTCACTTTCCTGGGGGCTTAAAAGAAGCAACCCTAAAAGACAAGATGGCTAAAGATTCAACAGAAGTTATTAGTCACTCTATTCGCGGTATGTTACCTGTTAATAAGCTGCGAGCTGAACGTCTAAAGCGACTAAAGGTATACGCTGGAGTTGATCATAATCATGATGCGCAGAAACCTGAAAAATTGACACTGAAAGAGGTTAAGTAATGACTGCTAAAAGTTATTTTTATGCATTGGGTCGTCGCAAGAGTGCAACGGCACGCGTTCGCTTAATGAATGGTAAGGGCTTAATCACTATTAATGGTATGCCAGCAAGTGAATACTTTGCGGATAGTAAGCACCTACTTAACGAGCTTAATCGTCCATTTTCTGTTGTTGAAGCTGGTAATAAGTTTGATGTATCAGTTGTAGTATCAGGTGGTGGTCATGCTGGTCAGGTTGATGCAATTCGACTAGGTATTGCTAAGGCTTTAGCTGTTATGAATGAGGATCTAAAAAGTACTCTTAAGCGAGCCGATTTACTTGGTCGCGATCCACGAGAGAAAGAACGCAAAAAGTTCGGTCTCAAGGGCGCACGCAAACAGCGTCAGTTCACAAAGCGTTAAACTTAACCCGGCCAAGTGCCGGGTTTTCTGTTTGACACAAATATACGTTTGATATATTCTAGTCCTCATGATTAGAAAAAGGCGGATCGCTTACTATTTTAGTTGGTTTATACATCCACTTAAGTGGCGTTTGTCTTATTTATATCTAAAGTAAGCTAAAATCAGACTAATAAATAACCGCCACACTAGGCGGTTTTTTAATTCGAAAGGAATGGCATGGAACAATTAACAGAAATTGTAGCAAAGAAAATGCTAAAGGATCGTAATATTGAACTAGGTTTTGATACTCGATCAGCCCTTCAAGTTGCCAGAACTATACTTCAAACAGGCAGTCCTTCCATTATTAATGATGTAGGCGAGGAAGGTCTACAGATTGATCAAAAGAGTAGTGGAGAGGTATACTAGAGGAAATGAGTAAACCTGTAATTTTAACTGGCCTTAGGGCCAACAATGATTTGCATATTGGCAACTACTTTGGTGCATTGTTACCGATTATTGATATGGCTAAAAGACATTCGGGGGATTATCAAATTAATCTCTTTGTACCAGATTTACATAGTTTTACTACACCGATCGACCATAGCCAGCTTTACGATCAAACAATCAATAATCTGAAGTTATTTGTAGCGGCTGGCCTGCCACTAGATAACGCAAATGTGTACTTGTATCGTCAAAGTTTTGTGCCAGCCCACTCTGAGTTAACAATTATTCTAAATTGCTTTACTGGATTTGGTGAAATGTCTAGAATGACTCAGTTCAAGGATAAGTCGTCAAAGTTAAGCGACGATCGGGTAAGTGTAGGTTTATTTGATTATCCAGTACTCATGGCAGCTGATATTTTGCTTTACGGAGCAACATACGTACCGGTTGGAGACGACCAAAGTCAGCACATTGAGATTACTCGTGATATTGGCGAGAGAATTAATAGTAAGTTCGGCGAAGTATTTACATTGCCTAAACCAGTCAAGCAGCAACATGAGTTTTTTGGCAAAGACCAAGGGTTGCGCATCAAAGATCTAGTTGACCCAACAAAAAAGATGAGTAAGTCCGATGAAACAGGCAGAGGTGTTATTTTCTTGAGTGATACTCCTAGCGAGGCTTCAAAAAAGATAATGAGTGCGACAACTGACAGTATAGGTAGCGTTAACCTTGATTTTGAACGACAGCCGGGGATTAGTAATCTACTCCAGATATCAGCACTCCTATCAAACGAGACACTTGATAGTGTATCTGAGAAGCACAAAGGGCAGACGAGTTACGGTGACCTCAAGAAAGAAGTAGCATTGCAAGTTGAAGAATTTCTCACAGAGTTTCAATCGAAGTTGGATACTGTTGATGGGGATGCGCTCATTAGTAAACTCGAGACCTCAGAAAAAGCTATGAACGAACAAGCTAACGCAAGGCTATTTAAGGTTCAAAAAGCTGTAGGATTGCGTCAGTAGTAGAATGCCAAAATCATACATAGTTGATGATGAGATAGATGTGCGGCTTGATGTGTTTGTTGCTCAAAAGCTACAAGATTTGAGTCGTGCTTCAATACAAAAATTTATCAAAAAAGGACTAATAACGGTCAATGGTGAAACACAAAAAACAGGCTACACATTAAAAAATTCTGATAAAGTCAGAATCGATCAAGAAATTACTGAAGAGAAAAAGATAGACGATATCGAGCTACCAATTATCTACGAAGATGATGATTGCTTGGTTATCAATAAGCCTGCAGGTGTTCTGACGCACAGCAAGGGCGCATTTAATCCCGAACCTACAGTTGCGACGTTCATACAGCAACATAGCAAGAAAGTTGACGGAGATCGTAGTGGTATAGTCCATCGTCTGGACAGAGCAACATCTGGTGTGATGATATGTGCTAAAACTCCCGAAGCCCTTGTGTGGCTACAGAAACAGTTCTCGCAACGAAAGGTAAAAAAGAAGTATCTTGCGATAGTTAAAGGAATACTAGATCCTAGCGAAGCAATTATTGACATGCCTATTGAAAGAAATCCGCAAAAACCCCAAACCTTCAGAGTTGGATCGAATGGCAAACAAGCCGTAACTTATTACTGTGTTATCGAAACCGGAAATAAATACTCATTGGTTGAGCTAAAACCAGAAACGGGCAGAACTCATCAGCTCAGAGTTCACTTACTCAACCAGCATCATCCAATAGTTGGCGATGTTTTGTATGATGGTGAAGCTGCAGATCGACTATACTTACATGCCGCACAACTAGAGATAACATTGCCGAATCGAGAGCTCAAAGTTTTTTTAGTGGATATGCCATCTGAGTTTACTGCTAAAATATCAGAATGAGTGTAGTTCTAAGTAGTTTGACTGCAAAACAGATAGATAATTATCTATCACAGAAACCACATGCTTTACTACTTATAGGTTCTATTGGCTCTGGTACGACAACTTTGCTACTTCATATAGCTGCTAAATTGCTAGGCATCCAAGACGACAGGATTACATCGCGCCCCAACGTATTGTATTTATCGTCAGATAAAAGCATCTCGATTGAAAATATTCGTTCAATAAGATCATTCGTTAAGCTTAAGCCAACTTCGAATATGACCAACAGACTGATTTTGATTGACGATGCCGATAAGATGACAATTGAAGCTCAGAACGCTCTTCTCAAGATTCTAGAAGAACCACCAGAAGGAACTATGATTCTTATGTCGACTACGAGCCCCAATAAACTACAGCCTACGGTCGTGTCAAGGTGTTATTCAATGAGAATTTCAGTTCCTGCGAAATCAGTGCTCGAGACAGATGCAGGAGCACGCGGTTTCAAAATGGAAGAAATTAATAAAGCTTATTTAATTAGTGGCGGTATGCCGGGTGTGTTCTATTCGACACTAACTGGGGACATATCGGCAACTACAGAAAGCTTTGCGGTTGCAAAAGACGTCTTACGATCACAAAAGTACCAGAGGTTGATCATTATGCAGTCTTTATCGACCGCTAGTGAAGTTTCAGACTTATTGTCAGCTCTGCATAGAATAATTCATCTTTCTTTGCGATCTAGTGCAGACTCTTCGCAGCAGGGTAGGTTGATAAAGGCGTATCGGTTAGTTCAAGATTGTGAACAGGCGATTGCGAGCACATCACCTAACATTAAGCTCCTAACTACTCATTTGGCACTTGGTTTGTAGTATAATATGTACCAAATCATGATTGGACTCCTCGTAATCACATTTTTTGCAGTTCTTATGTATCGCAGTATTGCTGCTAGCGATGAAGAGCTCGGTGATATACCCCGAAAAATAAGTGATCGTATGGGTAGCTTGTGGGATATTGCACATCAAGGTATGCGAGAAAATAGGTTTTTGCGTGCAGAGAAAGCCTTATTAACGATTCTCAAGATCGATCATAAAAACGCCGCAGCATACAATCGTCTTGGTATTCTTTATGCTAAGCAAAAGGAGTACAAGGATGCGATCGATTGTTTCGAAATCGCCTCTAGTATCGAGCCAACCGCATCGAGTTTGCATAATCTAGGATTAATATATTACGAAACAGAAAATTACCCTAAGGCAGCTACTGCTTTCGAACAAGCTCTTAAGATAGAAGAAGAGTTGGCTGCACGTCACATAGCTTATGCAAAAGTTCAAGAAAAATTAGGTAACAGCAAGTTAATGTTCCAGGAATTAGAGCGTGCTGTTGAGTTAGAGCCCAATAATGAGAGCTATAGTTTGCTGATGAAAGCATATGAAGCGGAAGGACGACAGGCAGAAGCGGATTTGATTGCAGATAAGTTAAAAAAGATGATTACCCCTGCAGGCAAACCTAAACGTGTTGCTCGACCAAAACGAGTTGTCATTTAACAGAGGTTCTGATACACTTTCCTGGTGTTACGCCACCTTAGCTCAGTTGGTTAGAGCGACGGTTTTGTAAACCGTAGGTCGTCGGTTCGAATCCGACAGGTGGCTCCACAATATTTGTGCAAGCTAACAGTTTGCTAAAATATTGTGAATCTTGTTTGATGAGAACCGAAGGTTCGGCGGACGAGAAGCGCAGATCGAGAATGTGTTTATGTATTCTCGTCGCGCATCGCAGGAAGGAGCATGACGGGAGTCATGCGATATCCGACAGGTGGCTCCAAGCAGGGATAGTGAAGCGGTCAAACACGGCAGACTGTAAATCTGCTGGCATTCGCCTTCGGGGGTTCGAATCCCTCTCCCTGCACCAATTCGCTTACGCTTAAAGTACTTCGATGTAAGTATTTTTTGTTTGTTATAATATTCGCATGCCTGCTAGACCAAAACCAACACATGGACAATTTATTACGTTTGTAGTCATCATTCTATTAATAGTAGTTAACCTATTTACAGTAATCTATTACAGATCACGGCTGAATACTCTAAAGAAACAAAGTTCTTTTGTAGCAATTTCCCAGAATACTGACGCAGAATCATTTAAGCAATGTCTTAAAAAAGCAGGAATTGTCTATAATGTTGAAGGCGAAGAAGTAAAAGTTCGAGAAGTCGAACAAAACCACGCAGTTGCTAGTTGCTCATAATCATGCAGCTTGCAAGTAATTCATTATAGCTTCGTTAGTAACACTGCACCACAGATTAGAACATTGAGGACATCAGAACCAAGTTGGTGCCTCACAAATTTACTTATGAGTGCAGAGATGAAGATATCTGGATAACATCTGAAATTCCATTAGTCGCAAAACCTTCAACTAAGTCATAAAATAGCTCAAACTCGCAAACAACGCACAAATAGTTAACAATGTTTTGCATTTGCTAACTGTTGTTTGAAATATAATATTCATAACATCAATTTACTGGTACAGTTATAATAAATGGCTGGTGAAGCAAAAGAGTTTTGTGCAGTTACTGCAGAATTAAAAGTTGGTTCGGGGGAACCAGCTGCAGTTGATACCTATAAAATTCTAAATATTCTACAACATAGGGGCGAAGAGGCAACCGGGATTGCTACACTTGAGGGTGATGGGGTTTTACATGCACGCAGCGACCAAGGGTTTGTTAAGGATGTCTTTAAACAAAAACATATAAATAAACTAGTTGGAAATATGGCAGTGGGCGGTAATCGTTACTCGACTTCCGGATCAAAAGATTGTCAATCTCAGCTGTTTACAGATCGTGCAATAGGCTTTGCTTTTGCAGAGAATGGCAATATACCAGATACTACGCAAATCGAAGAACATCTAGATAGGCACCACATAAAAACAAAGGGTCGTAATGATGCCGAAATGGTTGGGTTAACTCTAGCTCAGGAAATCCGTGAAAAATCTGATTTACCAAGTGCTGTTTCTCAAAGTTACGAGCTCTTTACTGGGGCATTTTCATGTGTGGCGATGCACGATGAAACAGTAGTAGGTTTTCGAGATCCTATGGGGCTTCGACCTCTGGAGCTCGGTATACTCGAAGACGGTGGTTATGTTTTGGCTTCGGAGACCTGCGGCCTAGATATAATCAATGCAAAACACGAGCGTTCTGTCGAACCAGGTGAAATGGTCGTATTAACAAAGGATGGCGTAATATCAGAGCAGCTAGCTGAACCAGATCCCAAACTTGATATTTTTGAGTTTGTATACTTTTCACGCCCCGACAGTGTGCTTTATGGCTTAAGAGTAAATGAGGTGCGTCGTGCATTTGGTAGAACATTGGCGTTGGAGCATCCAGGGTTAGCAGAAAACAAAAATGCTCTAGTAGTGCCTGTGCCCGACACTTCTATACCAACAGCAGAGGGTTTTGCGGAAGCACTAGGCCTAACTCATCGACAGGCTATAGTTAAGAATCGGTATATAGGAAGAACATTCATACAACCGAACCAAAAAGCACGAAAACAACAGGTTAGATTTAAGCATACGGTTATTCCGGAAGCCGTCGAAGGAAGGGATTTGTATATAATCGACGACTCGATAGTAAGACTCAATACTTTGCCAAGACTAATTAAGCTAGCAAAATCAGCAGGCGCAAAGTCAGTCTCTGTATTAATTGGGTCTCCACCTGTAAGATTTCCGGATTTTTACGGTATCGACACTCCATCTCAAATTGAACTGGCAGCCGCCAATATGACTGTTGAGCAAATGCGACACAAGATGAAGGCTAAGTATTTGGGATTTTTGTCCTTAGAAGGTATGGTAGCAGCAACCGGTCTTGACCAGAGATTGTTTAACCTTTCGCCGTTCAATGGTGTGTATCCTATTGATATTGGAAAACGAAAAAAAGAAATAAAAACTCCAATTAGCATGGAATATTCAGCATAAATATATTGCGCGCAGACGAATTGACTGCTATTATTACCTCTGTTTATTTGCCGTTGTAGCTCAGGGGTAGAGCACTTCCATGGTAAGGAAGGGGTCTGGGGTTCAAATCCCCACAACGGCTCCATTTTAGTTGAAAATAGTTTAGTAATCTGTTAGTATATTCAAGTTATGGCAAAAAAAGGCGACAAGCGAAAGACAGTTGGATTGGTATCAGAAGAAAGTGGTCATCGCCACTACTATACTGTAAAGAACACCATGAATACTCCTGATAAGTTAGAGTTACGTAAGTACGATCCAGTACTCCGTAAGCATGTTTTGTATGTTGAAACCAAGAAGAACTTAGGTCGAAACGAAGTAAAACCTCGTAAAAAATAGTATTTACAAGCTGCAGATAACCACCTAATTGGTGGTTATTTTATTTGGACAGGTCAAGAATAGTATTGATGAGCTCGGCGTGACTCCATACCAACGGAGTCACCGATATTGGTGAACCATCAGAAGGGTTAACCTGTTCAGCTAGCACTCCACTAGGTAGACGATGCTGTAATGTCCATTCTACAAGACGTCGGGCTAAATCAGGTTTATCGGCTCTCACGTAGTATTGTGCTAACCAAAGCGTTGTTACAAACCAAGGATTTCCTAAATATGACGGTGATGATACAAAGTATCTGTCATGCTCATATCTAGGTGCACCGCCCGAAGGAGAGGTGTCGAGCATTGTCTCTTCTATCCTCTTTACGCTGTCGTGAATTGTCTCGCTATTTTTATGAAGACCAAACATCATTGCGCCATAAAAACTCGAAATATCTAAAGTGTTGTCAAATTCAAGAGAACCTTGTTGATTGAGCAGGTAACCCTTTCGGAAAGATCCAGTGTCACTATCAAAAAACACATCAGAACCGTTGAATATAGCTTCAGCGGCTGTTTTCCAAGCCAAAGCATCATCAGGATATTCAAACAGTTCGGCAAATTCAGTTGCGACTAACAATGCTTGGTATACGACGGCTGTAGTGTATGTGGTTGTTAAAAACTTCTCTTCCCATAGATCATAGCTTGCATGCGGAAGTTGTGTCTGTTGATCGATAAATGTACTCAAAAAATGTGCAGCTGGTTGTATGAAAGTGTTATACAGGCTTTTAACAAAATCAGCATCGCTTGTTTGTTCGTAGTATTCACCAATCATATAGATAATAATTGCAGTTTCGTCTTCTTGAATAGCAAGTTCTTTATGATTTTTATGAAGCATTGGATGCCAAGTACTACCTATGGCACGGTCTGGCTGATACTTGTGCATAAGATAGCCGTCATTGGTTATAATATCTCTACAAAACTCAAAAAACTTTTTTGCTTCATCCGTAAAACCGAGTCTAATTAATGGCCATATTGCGTATGCACCGTCGCGGGGCCAGACGTAACTATAATAATCTCTACCGTAGTTGTATATTGAAGAGTCGCACGAGGCAATTATGCCGCCTCGCTTGTCGATGTGAGCCTTAATGATCATTAGCGACTTCTTTGTTGCCTCTAAATACTCTTTGCTAACTTCATGTAGTCTGTTTGAGCCAATAGATAGCCAATTATGCCAATACTGTCTTGTGCTAGAAAGACGGCTTTCTAAACCTTCTTTCTTAATCTGATTATGTATTTGTTCAGCACGATATTGTGAATCAGCTGCAACAATCCAATAATTTAGCTGTGTTTCTTCTCTGGGCTTTAAGCTAATATTAAATCGTATGACCGAGTCAACACCTCCATGTTCAACTGCACTGCCTGACAGCTCGCCATCTTCAGCGTCCCGAAAAGTCCCTTCTTTACCTTCTATACCATAACTGCCAATTGCAAACTGATCGTATGCGTTGTTATCTTTGTCTGTGCCATATATCAGTAAACAGCAACGACCTTTGTAATCTAATATGTAGTGCTCGTCTGGGACGTATAAAGCCGTATCTGCGCGACCTGCGCTGGAAATTTGAAACACCTGATGCATGAATATCTTAACGCTACGCTGTGAATCGCTTTGATTTGTGACACTTATACTGCGACAAAAGCTATTACTCCCACTATCAACGAAGTCATGAAATAGTAATTCGACTCGTAGGGTATCGTTTTGAGCTCTTATGACACTGACTAATGCGTCTGATTCAAAATTAACACTTATATCCCATGTTCCGTCGTCAAGCCACGAAAACTTTTCGTCAACATATACTCCGATCATGTGGTGAACGCTTCGAGCTGTTGTTAGATTATCTAGTCCCACGTAAGGATAATAGAAATCGTGCACAAGACCATGTTCATTTAGCCCGACCGCCAAACTACCGTTACTAAGAATTACTGGACGAGCCATAACCACCCCTGTGCTCATTTAGACGGTAAACTAGATCATGGTAAACATTGTTATAACTTATAAATGCTTCGTAAGGATCGTCATAGGGACTGAAATAAGCATGAATATCACCATCACTAAACCACTTAGTGCACATATAATAAAAATGATCCGAGGTTTGTAACTTACGCCAGTCTTCAATAAGTTCCCAGTTGTTCGTAGCCAAAATACTATCACCTAGATCGTACAAATTATGAATTGCTTGTTGTTGCATTGCATTACCCAGCCATGCGCTAAGATCTCGCTCAGCATCTGCCCATGTGACTGTATGAGGAATATCAATTTGGTCTGTTGGTTCGAATGATTCGGCTGCTTGCGACACAGTCATAAATGTATTCTTGTCGTTATGTAACCATTTCTCTGGAAGATGGTTCAGGAAGTTAAATATTCCAGACTCTCCCCACTGGTGCTCGCCAAATGTTTCGTAATCCATAAATAAGTTGAATATGTCGCCCTCAGTATTATTGAGCCAGTGGGTAAACTTATCTGCGGTTAGTGGCCACTCTGACCAGTTTTTGTCGCCGAATCTAAAGGCAATATCATCACTAAGCTTATAGTTTTTGAGTAGTAATTTTATATTTTCTGTCCCTTGTGGCCTATATACATGATTTGAATTACGCCAACCCAAAATTGTATCCCAACCTTCAGCCAATATAACTTTATAACCGGCTTCATCTGCCCAAGATGCTAAATCATTGTTGTAGGCAAGCTCGGTGTTACGAAAAGCCGTAGGCGTTTGCCCGAATAGTAACTTAATCTTGTCTTGATGCATCCGAACTTGTGTCTCAAATTCTTGTCTATTATAAAAAAATGCCAGAGAATGATGATAGGTTTCGGCTACGATCTCAACGCGACCAGTTTTGATCAGTTCTTGAAATGACCATAATGCTTCTGGAGCCCAAGCTTCTAGTTGTTCTAATACAGTTCCGGTTATAGAAAGGCTAATTTTAAATTCTGGATATGTGTGCAAAAGTTCCAAAAGCTTACGGTTTGTTGGAATATAGGATTTCTGAGCTACTTTACGAAGTATGTCGGCATTGTTTGTTTTGTTGCCTGGTTGGCTAGAAAAGTAAGTATGATCTTGAGATACGTCAAAGATTTGATATGGCTTTACTCGATAAGGCTGGTGTACGTGAAGGTAAAGAACTATGGCTTTTTGATTCATGCTGCTACTCGCTCTGTATGTGATTGGTATAAAAACTTGAGCTGATCAGCTGCGCTATGCCAAGACAGGCTAGCGTGCTCTTTTACTGCACTTTCACTAAGAACCTCTTGTAAGCTTGTATTGTTAACAACCGCTAGAATGTCGTCAGCCATCTTAATGGTATCCCAGTAGTCAACTTTTAAGCAGTTGGCAAATATCTCTGATACGCCAGACTGGTGGGTTATTAATGATGGAGTCCCATAGCCTGCGGCTTCTAGTGGGGTTAGCCCAAACGGTTCGGATACAGATGGCATCACGAATAAATCACCGATGGCAAAGGCGTCACGCCACTGTTTCCCACGTAAAAAACCAGTAAAGATAACATTTTTTGATATTCCAAGACTCGCAGACAAGTCTATTAATTCAGAATATTGTTCCCCAGCACCTACTATTAAGAAAATAACTTTGGGGTTACGTTCAATAACTAACTTAGCAGCATGAAGTAGATTCGTAAGGCCTTTTTGAATTGTGAGACGCCCGACATTAGTAACTACTTTGTAACCTTGTAGCTTCAGGTAACTCAAGTACACAAAATCATTATCTTGAGTGATCGGTTCGAACATATCCAGGTCGAGACTGTTATGTACTACTTGAATTTTGCCAGCCGGTATACCGTACTCCTTTACAATTGAGCGTTTAGTATGTTCGCTGACTGCGATTATCTGATCAGCCATCAAAAAAGACATGTGTTCAATTTCGTGTACTAGGGGATTTCCGAGCGAGTTACCTGCACGGTCGTGTTCAATGGAATGAACATGTAAAATTAATGGTTTGCCAGTTTTTTGCTTCGCTCTTACACCCGCTCTAAAGGTAAGCCAATCGTGAGCGTGAATTATGTCAAACTCTCGGCCTTCTATAATTGTTTCAATAGAGTCTTCATATAAATGTTGTTGTTCAAAAATATTTAGCCATTCTTCCGAACCGTCATCGTAAACATATTTGTAGCTATCGTAAGCAATTCCAGACTTAATAACGTCACTAACATTTTGGGGTTTAGCGGCGATAATGGACATGAATGGTGCGTCATGATTTGCCTCGTAAGGAAGTATAAAATCAATATCAACCCCATTATTAGCTAGTGCTTTACATAGCTGATAGCAGGCAACACCAAGACCACCACTATTATGTGGCGGAAGTTCCCACCCTAACATCAGTATTTTCATTTATTTTTATGTCCCCGTAAATGTACTTACTCATTATAAGTAGTGAAAAGCATAAACGCAACAATTTTTAACAGATAAAATGGACATTTTTTAGTTCTTATGTTATTATCAATTAAATCCAAGATATAATTAGGTTAAATTTTGATAAATTCAAAGAGTATTCGCAACATTGCTGTTATTGCCCACGTTGACCATGGAAAGACCACGCTCGTCGATGGGCTTCTTAAGCAATCCAATGTTTTTAGAGACAATCAGGCTGAAATGGCTCAAGACTTGATCATGGATAGTGGTGACCAAGAAAAAGAACGCGGCATCACAATTACCGCCAAAATCACTGCGGTGCAACACGATGATTTCAGAATTAATATTATAGATACACCTGGTCATGCTGATTTTGGCGGTGAAGTTGAACGAACCCTGAATATGGCCGATGGTTGTTTGTTGATTGTTGATGCCCAAGAGGGGCCGATGCCACAAACAAAATTCGTTCTGACCAAGGCTTTGATGAACGGACTTAAGCCAATTGTCGTGATCAACAAAATAGATAAGCCAGGTAGTCGTATATCCGAAGTTGAGGATGAGCTAGCAGATCTATTCCTTGAGCTCGCTATACACGAGGACCAACTTCACTACCCAGTATATTATGCAATTGGACGCAGTGGTAAAGCTTGGGCTGCTATACCTGACGACATTGAATCTCCTGCTGATCTTACAGTACTTTTTGATGGAATTATCGAGCATGTACCTGCGCCTAAGGTTGAATCAGAAAAACCATTCCAGATGATGGTAACTGCACTAAGTTGGGATTCATTTCAAGGCAAGTATGTTATAGGTAGAATATCGCGAGGCGAGGTTAAGTCAGGTCAGCAAGTAGCGTTATGTAAAAAGGATGGCTCGGCCACAAAAGCCAAAGTAGAAAAGATATACAATCATCAAGGTTTGATAAAGCTTGAAATACCAATAGCTTATGCTGGTGATATAGTAAGCCTGACTGGTATTGGAGATGCGCAAATTGGCGAAACAATTGCCGATGTTGATCAGCCCGAAGCTTTGCCAGTTCTAGAAGTTGAGGCCCCAACCCTTAAGATATACCTGGGACCCAACACATCGCCTTTCAAAGGGCTTGAAGGTGAGTTCTCAACCAGTCGTCAAATTGGAGAAAGGCTCGAGAAAGAACTTGAAACCAATATTGGACTCGAAGTTGAACCTAATGGAATTGGCTTTTTAGTTGCAGGCCGTGGCGAACTACACTTAGGGGTTCTTATCGAGACTATGCGTCGAGAAGGCTATGAGTTTGAGGTTGGTCGTCCACAGGTTGTTACTCGTGAAGAAAAAGGACAAGTGGTTGAGCCGATAGAAGAAGTAACCATTGAAGTTCCGCCCGAACATGTCGGAAGTGTTCAATCAGAACTAGGGAAACGAAGAGCTGAACTTAAGGATCAGTTTACTAGCTCCAAGGGAGTAGTAAAGCTATTGTATGAGATTCCAACTAGAACTCTGCTAGGGGCAAGAAATATCTTAGTTACAAATACAAAGGGAACTATAATAATGAATAGCTTGACCATTGGTTATCAACCTATAGGGCCTTCAATCGCGCAACAAAGAAATGGCGTGCTTGTTGCATGGGAAACTGGCACTACTACAGCATATTCTCTACAAACCGCCGAAGAACGTGGTACCTGCTTTGTCGATGCCGGAGTAAAGGTTTATGCCGGCCAGATAGTTGGACTCAACACACGCGGTGATGACATGGAAATAAATGTCGTCAAAGAGAAGCACCTTACTAATATGCGTAGCAGTAGTAGTGATGGAGTAGTTCAGCTTACGCCACCTGTAGTATTCAGCCTAGAACAATGTCTTGATTTTCTTGAAAATGATGAATTACTTGAAGTGACTCCAGAGAACCTACGACTTCGCAAAAAAGAGCTAGACCCAAATAAGCGCAAGCGTCAAAACAAAAAATAATAGCAATCAAAAAGCGAAGTCATTTAGTTATACATTGTTAGTAGTTTTTATACTGCAGGACGCAATGTTTGAAAGGTGTTCTGATGCATGTTAACAGTAAGAATTGAGCCTGGTTCAAGATAATCGTGTTCACCATCGAGTTGTATGGGTATTGGGGCTGTTTCTGATGAAAATACTACAGTATCGTTTGGCTTTCGCTCTGATGCAAGCGAACCAGTCATTAGCCCACGTAAAATACCAGGCAGATTGCGTACAAAAGCTTCAGATTCAATTTCATAGCATACGACTTGTGGATCGTGTTGTTCTAGTGAATCACCATTAAGCGTAAATGTACCTGCTAAGCTATGCCCGGCTGAATAGAGGAGCTCCTTTGAGATATGGTTGGAGTTGCCGCGCGTATACTGAATATCTTCCCGTAAATGGCGAGCTACAGTAGCGCCAATAACGCCACCCTCCAGAACGCGCATAAGACCATTCAGGTGTTCACTACCAGGAATAGTTGCTCTTGCTGTACGCACGAATCGTCCATTTACCGCTTCGCCACTATACGCCGTTAAGCCAATACCGGCATAATTAACCGCAGTGCCATAAGTGCGACCGTTGACGGTTATATCTAAAGTATTAACGGGTACCCGATCTCCATGAATTAGTAGACCTAGAAGCCTGCCGCCTCGAAGCATATTTTGCTTGCCTTGATATGTCCGTGCACCATCGCATGAGTTTCCGCCCTTTACTGGAACAATATCAATATTTTTAATAACAGCCAATCTAACAGCCTCTACTGCAGTCCTTAGTTGACCGTCACCTCCGCCAACAATAATAGTAGAACCTTCCTCGATCTGACTAGCTAGGTCCTCAGCATTATCCTTTATGTTCGGGTAGTGACTTTCAATGATATTAGTTCGATAATCGCGCAACATGGATTCAACGCTTCTCAAAGCTTTTTGAGCACGAGAAGAAACTGGATTTTTATATACGATGATTTTTCGATCATTCAACATATCAAAAAGATTATACCACAATATGTAGATCTGTATTGTCAAATTTATGTAACTCTAATCATACTTTTAAATGCAATTAAAAAATACGGGACGCGACGTATATAGAATCTTATATTGATTGTACTTAGAATAGTTTGATATATTTTAGTAATAAAAGGCACTATCTAAATAACGGAAACGATCGGTATTTTATTACTCCTGACACTATCCGTAAAAACCTCTATAAATATTTGAGCAAACTCAACTTCCGTTGAGTCAACCTCATCCTGATGGATAATTTTGTTTATAGTGTCTTGTACAAAAAGCGCAGATTGTCGTATCTGTAGAGCCATCGACTCTGCTGGACCCTCTTGTGTAATAAAGGGTATTAGAGAAGTAAAATAGGCTTGTGCATGATCTTCGCTCATTTCCTCAATTTGCGGAGGTGCAATATACCAATAAGCCCTTGTAAGCTGTTCTCGGTTAGTAATTATTCCGGTTATGCTATACGAAACCAACGAACTATATGCTGTTTCGAGTGTTTGTATTGGATTATCTATATCGGGAGACTGTGATCGTTCAGGATTATTCTCATCAAAATACGGAAACTCAGATGTACTCATATTCACATTTTATCACCAAAGCTTGGCAGGGGAGACAGGACTTGAACCTGCGACACCCGGTTTTGGAGACCGGTGCTCTACCAACTGAGCTACTCCCCTTAATCGTATTCAATTGTGAATACAGGCTTCATAATAGAGTAGTCGATCAGTTTTGTCACCTGTTGGCTCTTTATAATTTGATCTAAATCTGTTATACATGATGTGATGAATAAGTACGTAGTTAATCGTCCAGCCCTAATTATGCTTTATGGGTTTCCAGGATCTGGAAAAACTTACTTTGCTAGACAACTGGCAGATAGTCTTAAAGGTGTTCATCTGCAGAGTGATAAAGTTCGTAATGAATTATTTGAAGACCCTCGTTACGATAAACAAGAAACTGAAATTGTTTCACATCTTATGCTGTATATGGCTGAAGAATTTTTGCGTGCTGGGCTAAGTGTTGTCTACGATGCTGACTGTTCGCGCGCTAAAGATCGACGAGACATAAGAGAAGTTGCCTATAGCACAAAAGCTCTACCAATGCTTGTATGGCTACAAATAGATATTGAGAGTGCATTTAGTCGTGTAGTAAAACGTGATAAGCGCAAGACAGACGATAAATATGCAAAACCAATGGATAGAACAAGTTTTGAAGAGCTAATAAATAAGATGCAAAACCCAACACAATCCGAAGAATATGTTGTAATTAGTGGGAAACACCACTATCAAACTCAGCAGAACGCCGTTACAAAACGATTGTATGATGCTGGTCTTCTATCTGTTGAAGATGCTCAGACAGGTCTAGTGAAACCGGGTCTGGTTAATTTAGTACCTGGGTATGGTCGTGTCGACAATGCACGTAGGAATATATCTATACGCTAATGGCTGTTCGCCAATTCACAGTACCTGAACTAGGTGAAATTAGTGTCTATAAACGCCGAAAGTCGAAACATATACGTATAAGCGTTGATGCACACAATAAGATTAAAGTTTCAGTCCCATACTGGCTACCTTATCAACAAGGTGTTAAGTTTGCTATTCAAAAGACCGACTGGATATTAAGCAAGAAACATCATGTACCGATACTAGATAATGGTGACAAGATCGGTAAGTTTCACAGGCTCTCTGTTACTCGTGGTACCGGTATGCGAATAATAACTAAGGTGAGCGATTCTGAAGTTATAGTTTTTTTACCAACAAGTTTAGAAACTAACAGCTTGAGCACCCAGACAGCTATACGACGGGCTTGTATAAGAGCATTAAAACAGGAGGCTGAATCATTACTACCGCAGCGTTTGGAGACTTTATCGACACGTTACGATTACAACTATAAATCGCTAACAATAAAACATCTTAAAAGCCGTTGGGGTAGCTGTAATAACGTCAAAGACATTACCCTTAACTGTTTACTTATGCAACTTACGTGGGCAGAAATTGACTACGTTATAATGCATGAACTTGCGCACACAAAACACATGGCTCACAATACCGATTTTTGGTCAGAGGTGTTACGAACTACGCCGAACTACAAAGAAATAAAATCCCATCTAGCTAAGCAGAAGCCGATAGTTTTTGGAGGTTAAATATAACGCTTATGGCATAATGGAACTATGCAATTCAAAGTAAATCCTAAAAGCGCAAAATTAGAGAGAGAGCGTCTCAATAGTTTGATCAACAGTATGGCAGATGGCGTGATTGCTATCGATGAGAAAGCCAAAGTAATTCTATACAACGGCGCATCACTAAATATTCTTGACCTAAACAGCTCGATGACTGACAAATATTTAAAAAATGTCATGTCGCTTGTTGATAAAAATGGGCAACCGATTGATATAACGTCTAAAATCCTTGAAGCAAAAACATCTATAAGTTCTAGAGACTGGAAGCTGCAGTACCCAGATGGTAGCACGGTAAGTCTATACATAAGTATTGCGCCAGTTCGTCTTGGATACGCTCAGAAGGGTATGAAGGGTTACGTGGTTCTTTTGCGTGACATAACGCGTGAAAAATCTCTAGAAGAAGAACGTGATGAGTTTATAAGTGTAGTGAGTCATGAGTTAAGAACGCCGATTGCTATAGCCGAAGGCAACATTGGTAATGCAGAGTTTATATTTGAAAAATCTGAAATTAATAACCCTGGAATAAAGGAAGCGTTAAAGCAGGCTCATGATCAAGTTATATTCCTAGCAGGGATGATGAACGATCTTGCTACGCTTTCTAGAGCAGAACGTGGAAAGTTGGCTGTTGATGTAGAAGCTATAAATGTTCACGAACTTCTAAGTGAACTTGTTCAGACTTATAAACGCGATGCAGAAGTTAAAGGTCTCAGTCTTGAAGCCGACCTTGATCCAAGTCTTGAGGCGTTGTATTCTTCACGCCTTTATGTGCGGGAGATTCTCCAGAACTTTATTACAAATGCCATCAAATATACAGAGAAAGGCTCAGTACTTGTCGGCGCAAAGTCAAAAGACAAAGGTATACAGTTTTTCGTCCAGGATACTGGCATTGGTATCAGTAAAGGAGATCAGGAAAAAGTATTTGATAAATTCTTCAGATCAGAGGACTACAGAACTAGGCAAAATAACGGGACTGGACTAGGTTTGTACGTTACCTTAAAGTTATCAAGATTAATTCACGCTGAACTAGACCTGGAGAGTAAACTCAACCATGGCTCAACATTCTTTATTTACATACCTAATCTTGAGCTGAACCAGGGGGTGGCAGATGAGGATAAACATGCATAACCGGGATGCATATATTACGCTCTTTCCACTCAACTCGGCCAAACTCATACTTAATCATCGATAACAAACCTAAATATAGTTCTGTGCAAATAACAAATGGCAAATTAAACATTGCTAAAGGTACATTAGAAGGATTCGATACACCAACTATAATTAGATGATTGATCGTCAATAATAATATGCATAAAATAGATGTAGCAACTATTTTCGTTTCCAAGTGAGTAAATATAGAAAATACAAGTACAAAGTAGGGACCAAGTAAACCGACGATCTCGGTGATTAGTATCAAGAATACAAGTTCTGGTCGTCGGTGTACCTGTGGGTATCTAACTCTTATGGCTGTTTGTAATTGATCACTATATGGTTTGATAGTTTGCAGGCCTAATTGTGGGTTGGATCTAATAAATTGATAACGTGACTGCCTGTTAAGTTCTCGTGCAAAGTATCTCTCGGGTAAAATACTTCTTTTAACAGACTCAAGTGTACCAAGAGACGTCAAAGCAGATTTCTTAATTAACCAGCAAGTACTTAGCACCGGTGGACGGCTTAACGCCCACCTCGGCAGTGACAACTCCCACCAGTAACGCATAGGCTGAATAAACGAATCCATGGAGGCACCACTAAAACGCAGTGGTAAAACGCTTAACATAGCTAGTCTATGGTTCGAAATATAAGTCACTAATTGCCTAATGGTAGAGGTTTCAAACTTTGTATCAACTCCACAAAAGAGCAAGTAATCACCACTGGCTTCCTCAGACAATTTCTGATATGCGTAGTTTTTTGGAAGCCAGCTATCGTCCGGCTGACTACCTTTAACAAAGCGTACCCCGTCATGTGCAAAACTTTTGAGTATATCTGGTGTTGAGTCCTGAGAACAATCATCAAGAACAATTATTTCAAGTTTTGGGTAATCACTCGTTAATAATGAAGTTAAGCAACGTTCTAATTCAGGTGTTTCATTGCGTGCTGGAATAGCTACGGTCACCGTTGGAAGTTCGCCGTCACTGAAATAATTATCATAAGTCTTTAGTCGTGAACGAATAATATTAAGTGTAGTTACAATTACCAAAGTGATAAGTAGCAATAATTGCACAATAACTATGGTTCTTAATGTGTTAATAGAGTAGTTTGCCAAGTACTTGACAGAAATCGATAAAATTAGAATCTGAAACGCTAGCATCCATAGGGAGGTTTTAAGAGTAACTTGCTTTAAATATTTATCATGCATTCTAGCGACAACCAAACGTAACATATTAATAATTCTAAATACCAACGCGGCACCAATTAATAAGTAACTATATCTTTCTGATGCATGTGATATGGTCAGAAATAGCACAACCACTAACAACAATATATTAACTATGGCAATAAGTTTTTTTATTTGCCAAAATAGAGGCACATATACCAATAACTCGAGAAACACACTAACTAACAACAATTTGATAAGCATAATTACTATAATCATACTCTAATGCCATGCATGAAGTACATTTGCTTGTTTCAGATTTAAACCTGTGGTATATTTGACTCGTGCATGACTACCATTATGGTAGTTTTTAATTTGGAGAGAAAATGGCAAAGAAGGAAGAGACAAGCAAAAAACCCGAAAAGCGCGTTTTAAAAAAGTCGGCGACGGTTAGAGAGCAAGCTAAAAAGAAGCAAGCTGCAGATGCTAAACCAAGGCAACGCAAGCTGCGAACAGGCGTTAAACATGTAGCAAAGCCATTCAAAGTCGCAGCAAAGGTTGGTAAGAAAGAATACTACTTGCCAATGCCTAATAATAAAGCCGGTAAGTTTCTGAACAAAAAACGACGCGTTACGCCTGGATATTTTATTCAAGCATGGCGTGAGTTAAAGCTAGTAACCTGGCCTAATCGTAAAGAAACCACAAAGCTTACGTTGGCTGTCATAATTTTTGCCGTTGTGTTTGGTGTTGTTATTGCGTTAGTTGATTATGGATTAGATAAAATATTTAGGAGTTTATTATTAAAATGAGCAAGCGATACGATTCTCAAAAACAATGGTATGCCATTCATACTTATAGTGGCTATGAAGAAAAAGTTGCTGAAAGTATACGTCAGCGTGCCGATAGTTTAGACATGAAAGACAAAATTTTCCAGGTAATAGTACCGAAGGAAAAAATGATTGAAGTCAAAAATGGTAAGCGTAAAGTGGTAGAAAAACGTATCTTCCAAGGTTATGTTATGGTGCAGATGAAGATGAGTGAAGATGCCTGGTACATTGTTCGAAACACGCCTTCAGTTACTGGATTCGTGGGTAGTGGTTCTGAACCAACACCCATAGCTTCGGATGAGATGGAAAAGATTATGAAGCGTATGGGTCGAGAAGAACCTAAGCACAAGATCGATTACAAGATAGGTGAAGTTGTAAATATCACTGACGGGCCGTTTAAAGGCTTTGATGGCGCTATCAATGAGATTGACCTAGCTAAGGGCAAACTTAAAGTATTAGTCAATATGTTTGGTCGTGAAACTCCTGTCGAGCTAGATAGCCTTCAAGTAAAACGAGTGTAGAAACTTGACAAAATACGCAATACTAGTGTATAATATTCTCCAATGATGACCTTGCAGAAAATCTCAGACATTGAACCCGAACAACTGCAGTCACTGCTGTTAAGTTGTGAAACGAAACCACATCTGTTAAGAATGATAGGTCATGAGGCACTTATTGATGGTAACCTATCGGTGTTTGAAGTCATGCAACAAGTTTGCTTTGACAAAGCATCAAATCCCGCAACATCGAATCCTAAAGAGTATTCAGAAGTATATGTTTTTTTTGACCAACTCCTGGATCAAGAGGTAGTAATTAATCAGTAGACAACAGAGGTAATTTGTAGTATAATTCGTAGGTTACGCACTTCTATCTAATTAAAGAAAGGGAAGGAGAATCCGTTTTTAAAGCACGGATTCGAACAAATCTATGGCAGGAAAACAAGTTAAAGCGAATCTAAAGATGAAGATTCCGGCTGGCAAAGCTAGTGCTGCTCCACCCGTGGGGAGTACTTTAGGTCAATACGGCGTTAATATGATGGATTTCATTCAACCATTCAACGACGCTACAAAAGAAATGAAAGGTACAGTCACTGCTCATATAACAATATATGATGATCGTTCTATGGAATTCAGAGTTGTTAGTCAGCCAACGGACGATCTAATTCGACAGAAACTAGGTATTCAAAAGGGTTCTGGAAAGCCTAATAGCGAAAAAATAGCCAAAAAGCTCAGTCAATCTGATTTAATTGCTATCGCTGAAGAAAAGGCTAAGGATATGAACGCTGAGGATATTGAAGCAGTAAAGAAAATGGTAGCAGGCACAGCTCGCAGTATGGGTGTGGAGATTGAGAGTTAATAAGTGACTGTATATGTAGGGCAAAGAGGAAACATAATTGAACCAATGCCTGGTTTGACACCAGAAACGCGATATCCAAGCCTAATGTTCACTGAAAATGACCGGCGCGAAGCCTATCGAGCAATAATGCACGGACGCGAGACTGGTGAACTCAATACATCTGTACTATTTAGATTATTTGACCAGAAAGTTTATGGAAAAAGTCACCAAGCAAACGTTTTGCTAAATATGCTTATCGAAGCCTGTGGCGAGGAAGCATTTGACCAAGAATCAGAGCATGCTTACTACGAGCAAGCGCCTCGTGATGCGGCAGGTCTTATATCAGGCTACGATCAAAAGTATGGTGCATTTAATGCAGGAAGATTGTTCTTCAGTAGCGACGAATTAATGTAATAACCGTGGGAGGTTGATAAACCGCTTGGACCACAAAGGAGTGAGTATGGCAGAAGCCAAGAAAGTTACAACCAAGAAAAAAACTGTCAAAGAGGAAAAAGAGATAGTTGAAGAATTAAAGAAAACAGCGGCAGCAATTGTTGATGATGAAGCTAATGAAATCACAGACGAAGCAGTCAAAGAAGAGCGAAAAGTAGCTAAATCTGGTAAGCGTAGCGCTAAAGCAATTGCCGAAACAGAAGAGAAGCAAGCCAAAGAAGAGCGAAAAGCTCAAGCAGCCAGCTCTGAAGAGCAGCAAAAACCCAAGACAAATGCCAAACCACCACGTTCTAAGCTAGAAAGAAAAGGTAAAAATTATCGCAAATTAGCTGAGAAGGTTGAAAAAGATAAAGCTTACTCTTTGGCTGAGTCAGTAAATTTAGCTATAGAAACTAATCCTGCAAAGTTTGACGCCACTGCTGAGTTACACATACGTCTAGGAGTTGATCCACGTCATGCTGATCAAAATATTCGTGATATTGTCGTTCTTCCTGCAGGAACAGGAAAAACAGTCAGTATTGCAGTATTAGCAGACGTAGACGATGCAGCCAAAGCTAAAAAAGCTGGTGCCGACAAAGTTGGAAGTGAGGAAATATTCGCACAACTCGATAAAGGTATTATTGATTTCGATACACTGATTGCAACACCTGCTATGATGCCGAAACTTGGCAAATATGCTAAGACACTTGGCCCAAAAGGGCTAATGCCAAACCCAAAGAGCGGCACAGTTACTGCAGACGTTGAAAAAGCGATATCAGAAGCTAAGGCAGGCCGTGTTGAGTATCGTGTAGATAGTACTGGGATTGTTCATGTTGGTTTTGGAAAAGTTAGTTTTGGGGCCGATAAACTGATACAAAATGCGCAAGCTATTTTAACAAGCATTAAGAGTGCTAAACCTTCAAGCATAAAGGGCTCTTATGTTAAGTCGATCTATATAACAACCAGCATGGGCCCTTCTATTTTAGTCGAAAATACTGAATTAAATTAGCCATAAGCTGATACAATATCAGCATGATTATCTTAGGGATGACCGGTCCGATCGGACACGGTAAAACTACTTTTGCCGACGCATTGTCAGATCTCGTTCCTTCGACTGTACATTTTGAATCTAGTCTCATAATAGCTGAGGTTGCAAATGATATGCATGCAGCTTTAAGGGTTATACCCGATCCTTATGATGTTGATTCGCTAAATGCATGGTTAACTGTTTTACCGAGCATAATTAACCAACGACTCCAAACAAACTGTACGTTCGAGAAGATAAGACTCCACCAGAAGAACATAGAGCAACATCCAATCGAATATCAGAAGCTCATATTGCATGTTGAAAATTTAGAGCGCAATCATGAAATGGCTCATCAGAAGATTACTCGCGAAAATAAGGAAAACTACAGGCCTTTCCTTCAATGGCTTGGTGGCTACTTAGTTCAAAAAGTAGACTCTGGTATTTGGTATAAGGAGATCGTAAGGCGCCTTAGGAAGGCCGAAGCTGCAGGTACAGACTTGTGTATTGTTGGGGGTTTGCGATTTCCGACCGACGCTGCGTTATTACGAGATGCTGGAGCGATCATACTTAAGGTTTACAGACCAGGACATCTTCAAAATGACATGCTTGATCCTACGGAGCGAGAGAGAGAAAACATTAAAGTTGACTGCACGATTATGAGTAATGGTACTGTTGAAGATGTGAAAATTTTTGCCCAGCGTTTTCTCGATGATATTCGCGCAAATAGATTAGAAAAACTCTATCATACAAAAAGTTAGTTGTAATATTGTCGCTTATGCTTGCGTCATCTATTTGACACACCGTACAATATATATGAATTTGGAGGTGTTGTGGGGGTATACAGTAATACTCAGATAAAAAAAGCAATAACTGATGGTCACATAGTTTTCCATCCGTACGTAGAGGAACACATTGCTGGTAGTAGTGTTGATGTGACACTAGGTAAGTGGTTTTACAGAACCGAACGACCTAGTCAAGGTGGTTTTTATAATCCTTTTGATGAGTCTGCAGTCGGGTTGTATTTTGACGGACCTTACAAGGCCGAAATACATGAGGAGTGGGCAAAAAAGCATGGGCGTACATTATTTGAAAATATTCCGGCACAGCATCCGATTATAGTTTTGCGTCCAGGCGAACGCATACTGGCTCATACACACGAGTTTATTGGTATAAAAGCCCCCGGTACTTCAACTATGCAGGCGCGTAGCACCTGGGGTCGCAATGGTGTCGCTGTTTGTCTCGATGCGGGTTGGGGTGATCCAGGCTACATCAACAGATGGACCATGGAAATTTATAATATGAATCAGCATGAAAGTGTAGTTCTGCCTGTTGGTGAAAGAATTGCACAACTTGTGTTTTATGAAACAGGACCAGTTGATCTGGAATACAAAATGCTTAGTGGCAAATACCAACCAGACGCTAGTAATAGTCTAAACTCAATTATCGCTGAATGGCGACCAGAGCAAATGTTACCTCGGGCGTACAATGATAAGCGTAGACTACCACCGGAAATAGAAGGTTTAAAAGTATGAAGCTTGATCAGTCGGAAAAACGGCAAGGTAGTTTTTTTGTAATAGAGGGAACCGACGGCTCAGGTAAGGGTACGCAGGTAAATTTATTGGTTGAGAGGTTGAAGGGGTCTGGCTACGATGTGGCGATGTTTGACTTCCCTCAATACGAAGACGAGTCTAGTTTTTTTGTTCGACAGTATCTTAACGGCAAGTATGGAACTGCCGAGGAAGTTGGTCCATATACGGGTTCGCTATTTTTCTCATTAGATAGATATCAGGCTGCTTTGGCGATCAGAAAGGCTTTGGCTCAAAACAAGGTTGTTATTGCCAATCGCTTTACTGGCTCAAATATGGCACATCAGGGAACTAAGTTTGCATCTGCCGAAGAACGACGTGGTTATTTTATTTGGCTTGATAATCTTGAGTTTCAAATGCTCAAAATACCTCGCCCAGATAAAAGTATAGTATTGCGAGTTCCGGCTGACATAGCTCAAAAGCTTGTTGACCAAAAGGGTGAGCGTTCCTATACCGACAAAAAGCGTGATATTCACGAAGCTGATATTAACCACTTAAAGAGATCTGTCGAGGTTTATGATGATCTCTGTCAGCTTTTTCCTAAAGATTTTCTTCGCATTGACTGTGTCCGAAGCGGCCAGTTAATGTCCATAGAGGCAGTTCACGAACATCTATGGAATACACTCGAGCCCCTCTTGCCGCCCAAATCCAAAATAAGCACTGCGAAAACTGGAGCAACCAAGACGATGACCGCTCCAGTCAACCCATACGTTACTAAAACCAGCAAAGGTTGGGAAGTAACTGACGAGGGCAGAATGTTCCTGGACAAGGCAGTGACTAATAGTGAAGGTAACGTATACGCCTTCACAGATACGCTCAGTTCATTGACCATAGCAGCCGCCATGGCTAGATTAAGTCGTAGGGGTGATGATATGCGCATTACTGTGCTTGATGAATTTGCTACTCATATGGGCAAAGATGAATCTCTAATTCAACGCGTGATCACTGCTTATGGAGACGATTCAGTTCAACAGTTAGTCGGGCAGCACATAGTTGTTGAAGGAGCTAGTAACTTACTTACCAAGCAACTTGAGTGGGGGAGATTGTCATCCTACTTGGAGCAATCTACTCGCTATATATATTTTGACGAAAAAGACGCTCAAGGTAACTACAAATATTACACACCACCACACCTGTCCTCAGATGTAAAATCCATTTATAACAAAAAAATTGATCAAATTTTCGACCTTTATTCAGACATGGTTCATAAACTCACCGATTATTTAAAGACAACAAGCTCTGTTCCTAAAGATCAACAGGACGGCGCCTGGCGCGCAGCCATTAGAGCACAAGCTTGTGACGCAATACGACCCGTATTACCCGTAGCTACTAAATCAACAGTTGGTATTTTTGCATCTGGGCAAGGTCTTGAGATGATGATTATGCGACTTAGGGCTAGTAAAAGCCTAGAAGCTAGACAGACAGGTGACCAAATCCTAGAAGAGACCAGAAAAGTTATACCAACGTTTTTGGAAAGAGCCGATAAACCTGAGCGCGGTGGTGCAACAACTGCATATTACTCTAATACTTATGATGCCGTTGAGAAACACGCAAGCAAGCTTCCAGAAAGATACAGTGCTGACATGGACTCAGTTCATCTAAAATCTGTTTGGCCCAGGAATGAGTTGGACTTGCTACCTCATATGCTTTTTGAACATAGTGGGTTATCTTTGGGTGAAATAAACGAAGAACTGCAGTCATGGACATATAAAGAGCGTCAGGACGCTTTTGAAGCATATATGGGAGAGCGCCTCAACAGAAGACACAAGCCCGGGAGAGCCATAGAACAAGCCCGATATACTTGGGAATTGATATGTGACTATGGTATTTTCAGAGACCTACAGCGTCACCGAATGGTTGACGATCTTGAATGGCAGCCTCTTACCCCACGTTATGGTTTTGATGTTCCTAGCCTAGTTGATGAAGCGAGTTTGAGCGACAAATTTGAGGCCTGTTTTGATATAGCAGCTGAACTTTATAGTACATTGCAGTCAAAAGGATATGAATACGAAGCTCAATATGCGACCTTACTCGGTCATAAGATGAGATGGACAGTTACATATAACGCCAGAGAAGCATTCCATCTTCATGAACTCAGAACAACACCACAAGGACATCCGGGTTATAGGAAGTTGGTATTGGAAATGCACCAAAAATTAGGCGAAGTCCATCCGTTAATGGCAAGCGCTATGAAATTTGTTAATCAAGATGAAGACCCGGAACTAACTCGACTGGCCGCTGAACGTGCCACGCAGTTTAAGCTTCAGCAGATGGATTCAACTGAGAAGTAATTTTGATTTGTCCTATCATACCTTCTGAATTTTCGGACTCTATAAGATAGAGCGCCTTTTCAACCACTCCCAGACTTGTTGGAATTCTCATTGAGATTATTTTTACTCCGTTATCTTCGAAAATTCTTGATTCTCCAAAGCCGAATACGCGCTCAAATGCCAGTGTGTGCAAAGATTGTGAAGCAGGTTGTTCGTGCGTTGGAGACCAGCCTTTTCCATCGCTAATAAACAATGCAGAGAATTCATTTCGCCTACCTTCAGCATAGCTAACCAGATTTTCTTCTATAGCTCGTGCCATACGCATTGCCGCCTCTTCAATAGATTCTGGTATTACGACATCACCCCCAATAGGAGGGACTAACTCCATTTTGTTTTCATTGATACTCATAACCGTGTCCAATAATACTCTTATAGGTATAGATTGCAAAGATATTCACAAAGGTTGACAGATTAATCCTAAGTCGTATCATATAAATGAAATGCATAAGATTCAAAGCTTCTCACAACTTCTCCTCAGCCTTCGTGGGCTGTGCTTCAGTGTGATTGAAGCCTAGATCTTAGATCTCTAGTACAGCCCCAAATAGGCTTCAATCAAGAAGTCTATTTTTAATATTGGAGATAATAATGAAAGAAGCACAAGTAGAGATAGAAATTTTTGACACAACCTTACGGGATGGCGCACAGTCACTCCCCGAAGCTAATCAGTTTCCTGTGGGCGCCAAACCCGAAATTGCTGATAAAATTGCCAGCTTGGGCGTATCCACGATTGAAGCGGGCTTCCCAGCTACGCCTGGTGATGCCCAAGAGGTAGCAGCAGTTGCAGAAATAGTTGGCCAGATTGATTATGCAGTATGTCGTTGGGATAGAAATGAAATGGTTGAAGTATCTCGGCCAGTCACTATTGCAGGCCTGTCAAGAACAGTTCCATCCGATATTGAGACTACATGGCGTGCTATTCATACTGCCAAAAAACCTCGTATACATACCTTCATTTCTACAGATCCAGCACACATGGAAGCCAAGTTTCCAAATATGAGTCAGGATGAAGTGCGTGCTATGGGACGTCAGGCGGTTGCATTTGCCAAGGAAATATCAAAAGATCACAAGGGAGCAACAGTTGAATTTTCGGCCGAGGCAGCATCCACAACTGATCCGAGTTATCTGGAAAAAGTTATTCGTGATGCAGTAATCGAAGGGGCAGATATTATTAATGTCCCTGACACTGTTGGTCAGCGTAGCCCGTTCTGGATGAAAAACTTTTACAGGCAGGTCATTGACTGGGTGTATGCAGAAAACCCTGAGGTTATTGTTTCGTCACATAACCACAACGACCTAGGCAATGCAGTCGCTAATAGCTTTAGCCTGGTGCAGGCAGCATCAGAACATAGCAGAGTCACCAAAAGTGATAAAAAAGTGCAAATAGAATCGACAATATGTGGAATAGGTGAGCGAGCTGGTAATGCAGATGTTTTCTCTATTATTGCCGGAGTATTTAAATTTGCCGAAGACATGCCAACGCCTATTGTATGGGAGTTTAACCCAATAAAATCCGTCAGCGTCGCACGTGCTGTTATGGAATTCGGCGGGATGCTAGTTAATCGTCAAAATCCGGTAGTAGGCAGTGATGTTAATGTACATCGTTCGGGTATACATAGTGACGGAGTAATAAAGGGCGGACACGAAATATATACACCTTTTGACCCTCGTTTCTGGGGTCATAATGACGCGGCTCTACACGAAGAGGGTAGGTACCAAGGAAAAAAGGGTCGGGCATTTGTGAGGATGACTCAGACTTGACAAATTAATAAATAAAGAGGATGCTGATTATTATGACTCGTTCAATGATTGTTAAGATTATTGATAACCCACTCACGCGGGACTAGAGTTTATTTGTCAAGAAAAATATCAGCCCCGCAAGGGGCTGTTTTTAATGGAGGTAGTATGAGCCTAATAGCACCACCGGACGCATTTGAGGAGATGCTGTTCGAAAATAAAAAATCAAATGAACTACAAGAAACCGAGCACACAAGAGTTGAGTTGGTTTTTCCGCCACAACGACATCAAGAGCGCAGTTTAGCGCGGTTGGTACTACAAAACTTACCGGACGAGCAGCTATATAGTGATTAGGAGAAAATGATGGCAGATGAAGTAACAAGAGAGTATACATATCGCGAAAAATATCTTGGCGTGCCAGAGGTTGAAGCGCTTAGTAACCTAGATGTAAACCAAAGAGAGCGACAAACCTTGAAAGTCGCTGAGTTTTTAGAAGCATGTGATCTACCTATAATTTTAGAGGCAGGTGAAAGAATACAGCACTTATACAGTAAAAGTGCCACTGTAATGGCTCGTTTTGGCATCGAACATGTCGATATATATGCCAGAGCGGCGATTAGGGCTCTAGATTCGCAGAATAGTGTAAGTGCCATAAAAATGAAACAACAAATAAACCAAACACGTCGAATAGTGAGTCACCAAAAAGGAGTCAGTAATCCAAGTCCGCTAGTTATAGAATCACCGCTGTTGACATCTGTTGATTGATTCGGTAATATGTCATAGTTGCCAAAGACAGTGACGTCAGCAAATTAGTTGATTAAGAATGTCACCGAGGTACTCTTAATTCATTATAATTTTGTAGTACAGCACCTTTGGTTTACAGAGGTGTTTTTATATGGCGCATGCGCTCTGTTCGGTCGATCAAGTGCATCAATTACTAATAAATGAGGTCCTTTATGGCATTAACAAAACAAGAAAAGAAAGACATCGTTGTTGAGGTAAGTGAACTACTTACATCTTCTAAGCTTACTGTTGTAGCCAAATATCAAGGTACGCCCGTTAAGGCTATGCAGACACTTAGAAAACAGGCTAAGGAAGGCAATACGGTCGTAAAGGTTGTTAAAAATCGCCTTGTAATTAAGGCTATTCAGCAAAACGAACAACTTAAGACCGTTGATGTAACTGATCTTAATGGTCAGCTACTATACGCTTTTAGCGCCGATGATGAAGTAGCACCAGCTCAGGTACTAGCAAGCTTTGCAAAGACAAATCCAAATGTTGAATTTGTCGGTGCAATTCAACCTGATGGTAAATTTATCAGTGCTGATGAAGTTAAGGTACTAGCAACATTACCAAGTAAGCAACAGCTTATTGCTGATGTTCTAGCAACACTTTCATCGCCAGTTAACGATGTTATGAGTGCGTTATCAGGAAACCTACATGCCCTACTCGACGCTGTCGAAGCTAAGGCATCTAACTAAAGGAGAATAATTATGGCAGATCTTAAGAAATTTGCAGAACAACTCGTTGGCCTATCTGTTGTTGAAGTCAATGAACTAAAAACTATATTAAAAGAAGAATACGGTATCGAACCAGCTGCTGCGGCAGTTGCTGTTGCTGGTCCTGCTGCAGGTGGCGAAGCTGCTCCAGCTGCTGACGAAAAAGCCGAGTACGATGTCATCTTAAAGGACGCTGGTGCTCAAAAAGTAGCAGTTATCAAGGCCGTTAAGGACTTGACTGGACTAGGTCTAGGTGAAGCTAAAGCCATCGTAGACGGTGCACCAAAACCAGTTCTAGAAGCTGCAAAGAAAGAAGATGCAGAGAACGCTAAAAAAGCACTAGAAGAAGCTGGCGCAACCGTAGAGTTGTCATAAACTAAACTAGTAGCTAACCAAAAAGCCACTCTTGTAGTGGCTTTTTGTTATCCACAGTTTTTTGTAGATATTTTGACATAGGTTGCTCAACATGATAGTTTGAGTGAGAATAGTGGAGTTTAAAAACATCAATAAAGATGTTCAGAGAGCAAAAAAATGGCGGATGTTCCAGACAAACAAATCAAAAGATTAAAGGCACTTATCCAAGAAGCCGAAACTAGCTTGGCTGCGGCCAAGGAGTTGCTAGTTAGCCTCGTGGGTGAAGATTCAGTAGTAACGGCAGCAATTAAGAGCGAAGAGGCTTTAGGTAAAGTCATAGAAGGTGTATTCGACGGGCAAAATATGGTTGGTTCGGACGGAAAAACTTATCCTGTACCTGCAAACTATGCCAGCAAGTCCAAGCTGGTTCAGGGAGATATTCTTAAACTAACTATTGCTGAAGATGGTGCTTTTCTATACAAGCAGATCGGTCCTATACCTCGAAAACAGGTTGTTGGCTTACTTAAACAAGAAAACGGCCATTATTTTGTAGAAGTTGGTGGCAAGAACTACCGCGTACTACTAGCCAGTGTGACTTACTTCAAAGCTAAGCCTGGTGATCAAGTTAGTGTCAACGTACCTGAAGACGACTCACAGGCTGAGTGGGCTGCACTCGAAGCTGCTCTGTAAAATATTGAGCTCATGGTTTGAGTGTTTTATAGTGTTATTCTTCTAGTTACATGGGAATTTACAAACCACTTATAAAAGGTGCTCGCTCGCTCGAAGAGTTTGAGCAGATTGATCACAGTAACGACAAGACAGTCACGCCAGGTGATGTCATGACGTACAGTCGACCACCATTAGCGTCAATTGCAGCTTGGATGCTTTTAACTGGGAGACGTCCGGCTTCTATCGTAGCAGGTATCGCTATGGCCACAGATATGGAGGGCCAGGTTTGCCGGTGGATTGATAAGACTTGGCCGAATTCAGGCTATGGGTCAACTGAGCATGGTGCCCGTCGTGACCCGATCGCTGATACTATGGCTATGGGGATTTTGGGCGGCGCCATTCTGGGTTCACCTAAGGTTTCGGCTTCAGGTAAGATAGCTACCGCAACCGTGTTTGGTGTTGAGGGTTACAAAACTCAATGGGCATTACGAAGTAATGCTAAATTCAAGAATTTTACTGGTGAGCCACTTATTTTACCCGCTTCCGCTGACGGTAAGGAAGCTATGGCTGAAAAAATGACAGCGATTGAATTTGCTATTGCAACAAATGACGTCGATAATCAAGTATTGAAAGCCGCACTTGGTGCAGGTGCAATGGCATTTGCAGGTGTTGGTTCATATCGTGGCGAGAGAGCAAGACGAGCCTATGAGCCACTTATTGAAGACTTAATCGCTCATCATCTAGAGAATATCCCCCAGGCTGCATAAATAACAACGACCTAACGACGGTTATAGAGGTATAATAAGGTAACTATGGGGCAAGCGCTATATCGTAAGTATCGTTCAAAGACTCTTGATGATGTTGTCGGACAAGAACATGTTACGACAACTCTTAAACACGCCCTAAGAGACAAAACAATTAGTCACGCATATTTATTCACCGGACCAAAAGGAGTCGGCAAAACAAGTGTAGCTCGTATATTGGCGCATGAGATAAATGACTTGGAATATGTTGAGCCGGTTTCGCACTTAGATATTATTGAAATTGATGCTGCTAGTAATCGCAGAATTGACGAGATACGCGAATTGAGGGACAAGGTACACACTTCTCCAACCAGCGCCAAGTACAAGGTATATATCATTGATGAAGTTCACATGCTTACGCGTGAAGCATTCAACGCACTTTTAAAAACACTCGAGGAACCGCCTGATCATGCCATATTTATCCTAGCGACTACTGAGGCGCATAAATTACCAGAAACTATCGTAAGTCGTACCCAGCACTTTGCATTTAAACCAGTCAAAACTGATGCAGTAAAACAGCACTTACTATCTATTGCTAAGTCAGAGAACATAGCGCTTGAAGAGCCCGCGGCGGAATTGATTGCTAAATATGGGCAGGGATCGTTTAGAGACAGCATTAGTTTACTAGATAGTCTTAGAACAGGAAGATCTCGTATATCAGAAAGTGATGTCAGGGATGCTATAGGACTAGCTCCAGAAGAGACAATAGATAGCATTATTGCTGCAATGGATAGCGGTGATTCAAGATTATTAACTTTAGAATTGGACAAAGCCTTTTCTAGTGGCTATCAATCAATCCAGATAGCTAATCAAATATCACAAACTTTAAGAAAGAAGATTACTGATGGTAGCTTGACAAATAGAGACATACAACTTCTTCAAGCACTGTTAGCTATCACATCAGCACCAAACCCTGACGCATCACTAGAACTTATTTTGCTTCAAAATCAATTATTAAACAGTAGTTCTGAAGTTACACATCCGAGTACCGATAGTGAAGTAAGCGTCACACAACCTAGCGCTCCGAAAACCGAACCGAAGCCGGAGAAACCCGATGAAATACCAAAGCCAATGGTCAATGAGACGAAGGAAGATATTAGCGATACTCCTAGCGATTTATGGGAGCAGGTACTATCAAGGTTAAAACAACACAATAATGCTTTATATGGTATAGCCAGAATGGCCAAGACTGATATATCGCATAACATATTAACCCTATCTTTGAGTTTTCCATTTCACCTGAAACGACTTTCTGACTCAAAAAATGACGCTGCTTTGCGAAAAATAGTTAAAGACATCGACCCTTCTATTAAGGAAATTAAGTACAGGTTGGTTGCCGATAAATCTGCCTTAAAACCGGTAGATATTCAAAAACCTGACCTTAAAAGCATTAACGATATCTTCGGTGGCGCTGAAGTGCTAGAATCTTAATACGCTATGGAGCCCATTAAAGAGAACAACATACCGCCACAAAACCTAGAAGCAGAAGCTAGCCTCTTGGGGGCTGTTTTAATTGACAGTGATGCTATTGTTAAGATTGCTGATATTGTTAATCCAGAAGACTTTTACGACGAAAAACATAGACGTATCTATGAAGCTATACTGCAGTTATACGAAAAGCACGACCCAATAGATGTTTTAACCCTTTCAGATCAACTAAAAGGGACTGGCTTATTAGATGTGGTTGGTGGCGCCGCCTATTTAACTGAGCTTACAAACTTTGTGCCTACAGCTGCTCACGTTGAGCAGTACGCAAATATTGTTGCCCAAAAGGCACTTAGAAGACGATTAATTAAAGCTTCTCAAGATATTGTTACTCTTGGTTATGATGAGAATCGCAATCTTCAAGATCTAATAGAAGATGCGGAATCTAGATTGTTTACCGTTAGCCAACAGCACGTTAAACAAGATGTAACTAGTCTCGAGGAAGTTCTTAGTCAAAGTTTTGAAAGATTAGATGAACTACACAAGGATAAGGGGAAAATCAGAGGCGTACCAACTGGCTTTAAGGACCTGGATACCATTTTGGCTGGCCTACAGCCTTCAGACTTGTTTATATTAGCTGCTCGTCCCTCCATGGGTAAAACAGCTTTATCACTTAATTTAGCCCACAACGTAGCGGTCAAGGCAGACCAAGCCGTTCTTGTTTTTAGTCTAGAAATGAGCAAGGAGCAGCTGGTAGACCGAATGCTAGCTATGGAATCAGGTGTCGATGCCTGGGCGCTTAGAACGGGTAATCTTAATGACGATGACTTTGAAAAAATCGGGCATGCCATGGGAACGCTCTCAGAGGCAAAGATATATATTGATGATACACCCGGCATAACAGTAAGCGAACTACGAACAAAGGCGAGACGTGAAGCACATATGCGTCCGCTCGGCTTGATTGTGGTTGATTATTTACAATTAATGAGCGGTGGTCACAGATTTGGCGGTGACGGCAATCGTGTTCAGGAAATATCAGAAATATCACGCGGGCTTAAGGGTATAGCGCGTGAGTTAAATGTGCCACTGGTAGCATTAAGTCAGTTGAGTCGATCGGTTGAAAGCAGAAGCCCTCAAATACCGCAATTAGCTGACTTGCGTGAATCAGGTTCTATTGAACAAGATGCTGATGTTGTAGCGTTTATTTATAGAGAAGATTATTATAACCCAGATACTGAGCGCAGAAACATAACTGACATATTCATCAAGAAGCATAGAAACGGCCCAACAGGAGCTGTTGAGCTATTCTTTGATAAAGAAAAACAGCGATTTAGGAGTCTTGATACTAGACACAGCGACACGTTTAACCAGTAGCTGTTTTTGTCTAAACTGCTATAATTATGTGTAAAGGTGAAAAAGCTGGGTTTCTATTTTGGATTACTATGGAAGGTTGTTGCAGTAGCAGCAGTCGTTATATTAGTAGTTTTATGTTTACTGTATTATCGTATTGGTAATCTTGCTCCTGGCTATAACGACAATGAAATTGCTCAATATGTATTCACATCCAAATCAACAAATATAAAAGCCATACCGATTAATTCTCCGGTCACTGTTCCTCAACTTGTACTTCGCAAAGCATACCACAATAAAATAGTAGTACTTAGAATAGTAACCGCTATACTGGGATTTATTAGTATTATTGGTGTCTTCTGGGTGTTGCGCACTTGGCATACAGAACGAGTAGCCTGGTTAGCTGGTAGTCTTTATGCGACTTCAAGTTGGCTATTGTTAACTGCTAGAACCGGTGATTCTATAATCTTATTAACACTGGTACCGTTGATAATCATATGCTATCTGTGGTTAGAAAAAACCCAAAAACAAAAGCTGGCATTTATTGTTGGTGTCATCGTGTTATCGCTTTTGATATATGCTCCAGCCGGTATATTAGTTGCTATAGGCGTTTTGGTACTTCGAGGCAAAAATATTGCTTCAAAACTAAAGGATGTTATACCTATCTGGCTATTTATAGTCATGGGAATCGTTTTTACTTTTCTTGTGTCGCCGCTAGTAATATCTGTTGTCAGAAACCATAGACTGCTACTTAGTGTCGTGGGACTTCCTCAGCAACTGCCAGTATTTCGTATGTATATAAGCAATATTTCAGACACTATACTAGCGATTAGCGTAAACTCAAACCTTGCCTCAACAGCACAACTAGGAAATCTAGGATTAATAGATGTTTTCACTCTAACTATGATAATTGCTGGATTTATATACTATATAAAACGTTGGCGACTAGATCGTTCAAAGTTTATGCTATTGAGTACTACGGTATCCTTAATTCTCATTGGATTTGGCGGACCAGTCTCTATCGCTTTATTACTACCATTATTATTTATGTTTGCTGGCGCTGGCATAGCTTGGTTTTTGCAACAATGGTTTGCTGTATTCCCACGAAACCCGCTGGCAAAATCTGTTGGAGTCTCTCTTATTGTTATTGCTGTATGTCTTTCGGTCGTATTCAATCTTTATAGATACTATGTTGCCTGGCCACACATGGCAACAACAAAAGACAACTACACTCATCGGCTATAAATTGCTACAATAACAAGATAGGATAAGGAGAAATATGAGCAAACTAGATCAGGCCAAGATGCTATTAAAGGTTAAGAAACTTCAGAAAGAGCTTCAGAAGCAAATTATAACTATCGAGAAGGGTGATGGCGCTGTTAAAGTAGAGATAACGGGCGAACAAAAGATTAAAAAAATACACATTGATCCAGAATACATTGATCTTGATGACATCGGTCAATTAGAGCGTTGGGTAGAAGATGCCGTCAAAGACGCAATAGCTGAAAGCCAAAAAATCGCTGCCGAAAAAATGCAGCCTATGATGGGCATGCTTGGTGACCTTGGACTATAGCTTATGCGCATACTGCCAAAAGCACTAGAAGATACCGTGTCTGCACTATCAGCGCTACCGGGTGTTGGTCCAAGAAGTGCTGAAAGGTATGCCTATTACTTGCTTAAGGCAGATAAGAATACTTCGCAAACAATAGCGAAGGCTTTAAATGATCTACATGACAAAGTTACTTACTGCAAAAGAACATTTGCTTTGATTGAAGATGGTCAAGAATTTTCAGAATTATACACTTCTCCAAGCCGTGACAAAAAACAGGTAATGGTAGTCGCTGAACCTTTTGATATTATCGCCGTCGAGAAGACAGGAGCATATCACGGAACTTATCATGTTCTTGGCGGCCTAGTATCTCCTATTGATGGCATACACCCAGAACAGCTTCACATAAATGATTTGGTAGAACGTATTGACGAAGATGGCGTGGAAGAGTTAATCTTAGCTACTAACGCCAGTGCAGAAGGCGAAACAACAGCTCTATATATACAGCAACAAATTGGCGATAGTAAAGTTAAAATTTCGCGCTTAGCACGTGGTTTGCCTGTTGGGGTTGATATTGAGTATGCGGATCAGATTACGCTTAGCAGGGCTTTAGAAGGACGCACGGCTGTAAATGGATAAGAGATACCAAAACTTTATTAATATCATCAATTCATCTGAGCGTATCGTAATCGTACAAGCCGATAATCCAGATGCAGACAGTCTAGGTAGCGCCATAGCCCTTGAGTCCATACTACATTCAATGGACAAGAATGTTTCGTTATATTGCGGTGTAGACATACCAGATTATCTTAAATACATGACAGCTTGGAGCCGCGTTTCCGCTGAATTACCTAATAATTATGATTGTTTGATCATTGTTGATGCATCATCAGACAGCCTACTAGAAAAACTGTATGCTGATAAAAACTATACGAACAATGGAACCACACTAGTATTAGATCATCACGCATCGGTCCAAGATCAAATCGAAGCTCAAATTATCATTAATGAACCTGGTGTATCATCAACAGGTGAATTAATTTATAAACTGTTTAGTAGCTTGAACATTGAAATCCCAATTGAAGCAGTTGAATCCATACTGGCAGCAATCATGGGCGACACACAGGGTCTTAGTAATAGTTTGGCTATTCCTGATACTTATAGGGTAGTTGCAAACATAATCGAGGCTGGCGTTGATAGATCGGCTCTAGAAGAGGCACGACGCAACTACAGTAAGATGACCGAGGATGTATTCAGATACAAAGCAAAACTTATTGAGCGAACCGAACTCTTTATAAATAACTCACTCGCCATCGTGAAAGTAACTTATGACGAAATAGTAACGTACAGCCCAAAATACAATCCAGTAGCACTAATTCAGTTTGACATGCTACAGATCGAAGGTGTTAAGGTGGCTATAGTATTCAAAACTTACAATGACGGTAAAATAACAGCCGCAATAAGAGCCAACAGTGGAAGCCCTATAGCTGGGAAAATTGCTACTAAATTTGGCGGTGGTGGTCACGACTATGCAAGTGGGTTTAAAATAATAGACAGCCAAAACTTTAATGATCTTAAGATAGAATGTATAAACTATATCGAGAACCAAATCACAAATAACTAATATGAAGCTTTACAATACCCTCCAAAAAAAACTTATTGAAGTCAAACCATCTAAAGACAATACGGTACGTATTTATTCGTGTGGTCCTACTGTTTATGATCACGCCCACATTGGCAATCTTAGCGCCTACATTTTTGCAGACACGCTCGGAAAATCATTACGCTTAGCTGGCTACAAGACTAAGCATGTTATGAACTATACTGATGTTGATGATAAAACAATTAAACGCAGTCATGATATGTATCCAGAAATGGATCCAAATGAATCACTAAAAAAACTTACCGAGCACTACATAAAGCTTTTTTTGACTGATATAAAAGACATCGGCATCGATGTTGATAATTTCACTTTCATAAAGGCGACAGATTCAATTGAAGCTATGAAGCACCTTATAGCAAAACTTTATGATGCAGATATGGCATACGTTACGGACGACGGTATTTATTTTTCAATCGAAAAATACATAGCAAGCGGCAAGAATTACGGCCAGCTTCTTGAAATAACGCCCCAAAACACGGGTGAAGCCAGAATACAAAACGACGAATATGACAAAGAGTCGGTTCATGATTTTGCTCTTTGGAAAAAACAGAAAGATGGTGAGCCAGCCTGGGACTTCGCTCTTGGCAAACACAACCTGAAGGGACGCCCGGGTTGGCATATTGAGTGTTCTGCTATGAGTCAACAGGAACTAGGTATCCCATTTGACATTCACACTGGCGGTATAGATCTAATTTTCCCGCATCATGAAAATGAAATAGCCCAGAGCACTGCTGTCGGCAATAACACAATAATGGCTAATATTTTTGCTCATAATAATCACGTTCTTGTAGATGGAAGAAAAATGGCTAAGTCTGCTAATAATTTTTATACACTAAAAGATATAAAAGATAAGGGCTATGAACCTCTCGCATTTCGATTAATGATTCTACAATCGCATTATCGTAGTGAATCGAGTTTTTCTTGGGAAAATATCGAATCCGCACAAAATCGCCTACATAGTCTTAGGTCAATGGCTGATACGCAATGGCAAGCGACTGATAACCAACAAGAAGCCCCAGTATTTACAGTAATCAAAGAAAAGCTAATGGAGTACTCTCAAAACGACCTCGATACTCCGTCTATACTTTCAGAGATAAGTAAGCTCACAAAGATTGTCGAAACAAATGGCGTAACGGCCGAGGGATTAGGTGATTTTATTGAGGTTATTAATACTATAGATAGCATACTGGGCTTAGACCTTGCGAAACAGCCCGATATTACTAATGAACAGAAAAACTTACTCAAACAACGAGCTGTGGCTCGATCAAATAAAGACTGGTCGGAATCAGATGCCCTTAGAGAACAGCTACAGGAAGAGGGTATCCAAGTTAGAGACACTGACCATGGTCAAATATGGTCGAGGCTTCCTAATCAAGTCTCATTATAAGGCTTATAGTCTGGAAACTTCTTTTTAAGAAAATCGTCAATTAACACCTTAACACAACCTGCAACTGGGATTGCTGCTATAGCTCCGATTATTCCAGCTAGACCAACCCCTATAAGTGCGACTATAAATACAATTAATGGTGTGAGTTGATTACTTCTTGATTGTATATATGGCTGTAGGGTGGCGTTTTCGATTTGCTGGTAGAGAATAAAGAATATACCCATCGCAACAGCCAGGGGCAATGATGTTAATAGACAAGCTAATACCACGATAATGGCTGCAAGAATATTTCCAAACATAGGAATAAGACCAAAAACAAATACAATACCAGCCAAGGCTATTGGATTAATATCTGCCTTAAATAGAGTGCTCAGTATTAGCAGGGCAATGCCTGCAAAAGTAGCTGCAATGGCAGCTATTAGCAGTTGACCATTAACGTAACCAGTGACAACACCATACATCTTCTTAAAAATTTTAGTTGTATGTTCTCGTTTAGATTCGGTTTGTAATGCGATTACTTTCTGTATCCAAATGGGCCCTTCTACTAGCATCATAAAGGTCATAACAAGAACAACAATAATGGAAACTATGGTTCCTCCTATTCGACCAGCAGTATTTATTACCGGTCCAGAGAAGTCACCTAATCGGCTAGCGTAATCATCGCGTATATCATCAATTTTATCTTGTAATTCATAGCGTCTTATTAAACGCGATACGGTACTGTCCTGATATTTTAGGTTATTGATATTTGTTGGTAGGTTTTGTACGTAATGAGTCGTTTGACGCACTAGCGGAGGCACCACGAGTGATAAGAATCCTACGAGTAATGCAATCACAATAATGTAAGCAATGCCGGTTGCCTGAATTCGACTTTTACTCTTGAGTCTATGAGAAATCCAGCTAACTGCTGGGTTGAGAGCAATAGCTAGGAAAAATGAAATAAATATTAGATGTAGCTCGTGGGTAATGCCACTAATCATCCGCAGCACTATAATTGCAAGTACGGCTATTACTATCGACTTCACCACAGTTCTAGTAGTGATATTGATAGTTACATCCTTATTAGTTCCCCATCTCATTATTATCATTATCCTTGTTTGGCTTATGTTTTGCAATTGCTTGTTCGTAAACTTTTAATACTTCAGGACCCACACTACTAACGTCATATTTTTTAACTATTAACTTTTGTTTCTCATGAATATTTTTTCTGGTGTTACTATTCCTCAATAACGATGACAATATTTTTGAGAAGCTGACTTTGTCGCATGGATTAAAAAGTGTCTGAGTATCTTCAAGGACAGCTTGATAACCTTGATTATTTCCGCCAATTACGGCTTCAGCGCCCGCTGCCATAGCTTCGATCAATACAATGCCAAAACTCTCACCACCAAGACTGGGGAAAACCGCTATATCAGCATCCGACAGGATACGAAACTTTTCTTCTTCGGCCACAAAACCAGTGAGTCTTACGCGATTTTCTAGCCCATAATTCCTGACGAGTCTCAATACATCATCTTTAAGCGGACCTGAGCCAACTACGGTAACCATAAAATCTAAGTCATCATCAACAAGACTCAAAGCGTGTAGTAGCTCAAGCACACCTTTCCGCTTAACTAGTCTTCCTACAAAGACTATATGTAACTTGGATTTATTTCTTTTTTGCTTTTTGGTACCATTTGGCAGCTTAACAACATTGGGAATAACTACCGATTCACAATCGTAGGCTTGCTTTGCAAAAACTGCAGCTGGTTTAGATACACTAATTACAGTGTCAATTCGAGAAAAACTACTTTTAACAAGCTTGGCCAGTAAGTAAGTTCCAGCTTTTTCAATTTTACCATAAGGAAGAATGTGAAAAGTTCCAACTATGGCAGTCGTTTTAGGTGCAATTTTTATTATTTTAGCTCCCAATTGAGGGCTATAAGGCATTTGTATATGTAAAACATCGAACTTTTCTTCTTCTAGAATATTTATTATTTGTGAAGTTTTAGCCCTGAAGGGAATTGTCATTCGATTTTTGTTGAATTTCACTTTAACGTTTTTAGCTAGACTATGAATATTATCTACATCTTTTCTTTCACTCTGCCCGACCAAATAATGAACCTCATGGCCTATACTAATAAGCCACGAACCTAGAGTTAGAACGTATTGCTGAACACCGTCAGAGCTATCAATCGTGTCATCTAGCACAAAGCCAATTTTCATAGTTTCTTAGCAGTTTTATAGACTTTTTCGTATTGATCAATGATCACTTTATAGTCAAATTGTTTAACATAGCTTTTAGCCCAATTCTGCCAGGTGTTTCTGACAGTATTATCTGTAAGCATTAGCTTAAGGCCGCGGGCAAAACTAACAGTATCCTTGGGGTTAACTAGGCTGACCTGACCCGTCTCCTTCATAACAGCTCGGTAGCCAGAATTGTCACCAGCTACTACCGGAAGACCCATAGCCATAGCTTCTAGTAGTACAATGCCAAAGCTTTCGCCGTATAGAGCAGGGGAACAAAAAAGAGAAGCATCGCTCATCAGACTAAGTTTTTTTTGTTCGGTCACATAACCTAAGAAGCGAACCTTATTTATTCGGTTAGTTGTTACGAACTGTTTTAATTTGCTTGCATCGGGTCCGTCGCCAGCTATTAAGAGTTCCACATCAGGACATTCCGTTTGGATTGCCTTAAAAGCTTTTAGTAAATATTTAACGCCTTTGCGTTTTTCGAGTCTTCCTATATACAAGATACTGCTAGTCTTTTTACTGTTTTTAGCCGGTTTAACAAACTTAGATAAATCAACACCATTTGGGATTATTGAAACCTCATCGTCTGTTAACGTTTTGACATAGCTTGCTGCTGCATCAGAAACAGCCGTCAGGTAGTCCAAATCTCGCAAAATAGATTTGGTGTAAGGAGTAATGACTTTTTCAATTGTCTTGCTCATAACCGTATCTGGCAGCTTTGCATGGAAGGTTGCGACATTTATAGCATTGCTCCTAGCCAGTATTTGACGACTCAGTATAGGCACCCAAGGTTCGTGAAAATGCAAAATATCGAACTGTTCTTTGTCCAGTAGCTCCTGAAGATGGTCGGTCTTTACGCTAACAGATACTTGAGCAGTAGTATGAAACGGTGATTTTATTTGGGCTGCCGTGCCCAGGAAGATTGTGTCATTTAGTCTGATTTTTGCATCTCTAGGTTGAGGCGTGATTATTGTGGCCTGATAGCCACGACTGCGTAGCTCAAGTTGCAATGCTTTTACACATTCTTGAACACCGCCACCTAGAAAAATATTATACGGACAAACTATTCCGACCTTCATGTTAGTTTAGATTATACAGTATTACTTTTTAGCAAGAATGCGTCGTAACTGCTTAGGTATAAATGGTGCTGCCGCTTCAGCATCTGCCACCACTGTAGGCGCATGACCTTTAATGTCGGAATTTATCATCGTTACTTTTTTGAATATTACATTTAGATGCTGTTCTACGACCCGATTATCAAAATATCTATCAAGATCTACGGCAACATGATAAACGGCTAAATCAACTTGTTTGTCACATAAATCAACTATCAGCATACTGTTGCCTGTATCCATTTGGGTGCGAATGTCGTTGCATTTCCAAAGTCCGACTTCGAAATCTATTCGTCGCTCTCGCTCAGCCTCATCGGCATCACTGAGTTTAGTGTGCTTGTCGGCAACCATTCTATAGGTAAGCTTAATGGGCAGGGAACGAAGTATTACATGTTGCGCAAACCAGGCTGGGTACTTATTTGAAAATATAACCGCCATGGTTCTAAGGAGTGCGTATGTTTTGCGGTCAAACTTAAAATCATCATGATGAACAAGACCCACTATACTTACCAGAACATCGACTCTTTTTGCTAATTCAGGATATTTTTGAAGCATCCTAGTAACGACCAAAAAACCGAACGACATACCTAAGATTGTTACTCGTTTTCTTCTATATTTAAGCTTTACAAAACTTGCCAAATAATCAGCCATGTTATCAATCGATGGTTTCTTTTTGATTCTGTAAAAACTATCCATACCCCCGAACCCTGGTAGATCAGGTAAAGTGACGGGGCCATACCGACTTAAATCCTCAGCAATGCCCATCATACGCTCGATGCTGGCGTGTAGGCCATAAACAATCAATATCTCGCGCTTCTTGGCCGTTGAGGCTGGCAGACGCAACATACGACCATGAAGACCGTTTATATTAATTGGTACGATAAAGTTAGCCGGATCAGGCTTTTTCCGAGTTGCCATACTTAGCTTAACTGTACCTTATAGGGGTCATACAGGCAAGTAATTCAATATATTATCAATCTCGCAAGTATTGCTGACCAACCCAAACGTATTCCCAAGGCTCTGGTTCTGGGCCTTGCAAGTCAGTACCAGCTGGATAGCTAGGTATCCACCCACTCTCTTTGGCGTGAAGGTAGTTATTCTGATTGATCCAGCGATAGCAACTACTATTAACGAACGTTTTACTACCATCTTCACACCATAGGTCGATCGTATACCCGGTGTGGTGTCTAGAATATCCGGGGACAGCAGTCATCCCTAGGGTTTTTTCAATTACAGCATCGCCAATGCCATCAGCAATTAGTTTGGCAGTAGTGCCATTTGCAATTAATCGACCCATGAACAAATTCCGTTGGTACTCGGGTGAACGATAAGCCGAGATAATACTTAGGGGGATTTTGTCTTTTGCAGCTGCAGTTTTTAGGGATTGCCACCCCTCCGCAGCCAGTGGCTGTAGCAAGTCGTCATTTTCCAATCTCGGTTCATTGATTTTAACTATCGAGCCTTGTGGCAATGCGGTTGTTTTATAACCTCGTTTTTCAGCCAATTCTCTAATTCGTTTATCTGCAATTTCGTTGCCAGTTATAGATAGTGGTTCATTGACCTGTTGAGTGTTAGGGTAGGCGACTGACCTATAAAGAGTTTTAAATTCTTCTCCCGTGAATTGTTTAAATTCACCCGTGGGCGTGTTTGTTGCTGGAGTTGTATGCGTTGTTGAGTTTTGTTGAGTTTGCGAACTATTACTAGCTGTAGAATTTTGCTTGGGTCGTAGCAGTTTACTGGCAAAAACAGCAACTACAGCCAATAATATACCCGGTATTATCAGCCAGGTTTTTGACTTATTTTTATGCTTCGAAGGCTTATTAAAATGCTTCGGCTCAATAACTCTCATGCTTAATCCAAGTATACTCTATCTTTTACAGATTGATGAAACCCAAAATTTAGAGTAAAATCTACCTGTTCAGCAGCAGTCAATATTAAAGGGAAAAGAGCAACGAGTTCACCCTTTAGGGTCAGCTTTGCTAACAAGCGTTGAGAAAAACCGTAGGTTTGTCTCAATTACGACGATGGGGAGTGGCCAAGTGGTAAGGCACATGGTTTTGGTCCATGCATTCGGGGGTTCGAGTCCCTCCTCCCCAGCCAAATTGATTTTAGCTTTTCTTGATCTGTTATCTCAGTTTGATTAT
>CAZSZC010000008.1:0-3823 GCA_964610775.1 uncultured Candidatus Saccharibacteria bacterium
TTGACTGGTATCGTGGTAATACAGGTATTCTGCCTTTTGATGATGTCGTTCAAAAGCTCATGTCGCACGGATATATTAATCAAAGTGAAAGGTTGTACATCGCTACTAATCTGATGATTCTAAGTGAAATTAATCCGCAGGATATGCAAAGGTTCTTTATCAAGCTGAGCATCGATGCATACGATTGGGTTGTGTTGCCAAATCTTCATAGGGCATTATCGTTTATTGCGAGGGGTGCCGGGGTTGATGAGGTGCCGGTTTGTTCAAGTGAAAAAATACTCGAGATTAGTAATTATCAAAAAGGCGAATGGTGTGATGTTTGGGATGGTCTGTACTGGCGATTTATAGAGAACAATAAGTCGGCGTTTAAGAATATGGCCAGCATGCGTGGCGCTGTCCAAAAATTAGAGAAACTAGATCCTGATCATAGACGAATTGTTGGTTATCGAGCCGAAGACTTTCTAAATAAATACACGGGGTAGATATGCTTGAGTATAAATTTATTTCAAACTACGCGCGGGGTGGCGGTGGAGGCTCTTCAGGTGGATCGCATAGCTCGTCAAGCAGCAGTCATAGTAGTAGTTCATCTAGCTATCACAGTTCTTCATCTGGCTCATCAGGGGGTGGTGGCTCGGAGTTAGCTGGATTAATATTTATGTTGGCTTTTTTTGGAATTTTTGCGGTAGTTATTATTTTAATGATTCTGAGTAACAGAAAGGCTATTAAGGCTAAAATAGCAAGAGAAAAAGCTAAACTAGATGTTGCGGCAAGTAAGGATTCGGCATGGAAGGATGCGGCGTTACAAGCGCGCGTACATGAAATATTCGACTCGTTTGAAGCTGATTGGTGTGCCAAAAACCTTGAAGGCATGCAGAGCTACCTTACTAAAGACTATTTTGGCCATATGCAGCTAGTTATAACTGCCATGAGAAACCTTGGTCGAACCAACAAAATGGAAAACACGAAGTTAATCAGCGCTAATATTGTTAATGTTGACGATCGGGCTAACAATCAAGAAGACTCATTTACGGTTGCAGTTATAGCTAAGGCTAATGACCTACTTATTGATGATGCTTCTGGCAAAACTCTATCCGAAGATTCCAATATGTTTACTGAATATTGGCATTTCTACCGTCAAGATAGTCATTGGTTGCTGGGTGGTATTTCACAATCTACCGAAGATGCTAGTATGTTGTCGCCAAAATTACAGGATTTTGCATCAAGTAATGGATTCTATTACAGCCCGGATTGGGGTTGGTTATTATTGCCGCAACGAGGGCAGTTATTTAATAGTGCAACCTTCACAAATTCCGACATTAATAACCATGTTATTGGTCTATATAGAGATATCTTGGTAGAGTTTTACGATTATATCCCGAATAAAAATGTTGGTGGTGGCTACACTATTGCTCAAGCATCTTTACCAAAAACCTACGGTGATATCGTCGTCCGCAGATCAAAAAGTAAGGTATTTGGCGGCAAGATAAAAGGCTTAACTAAAGTAGAAACCGAATGGCCAGAATTTAATAAAAAGTATGAAGTTTTTGCTAGTGATATTGAGCGTGTAACAAGTTTTGAATTATTAAATCCGTTGTATATGGAAAAGTTAGAGGGATTATCATACGAAGTCTCCATCGAAGTAGTTGATAATGTAGGCTACTTGTTCACTAACGATAACCAAGCTTCGTTCGATGATATGTTAGCTGTTCTTAAGTCGGCCTTTGATGAGATGAAGCTCTGATGAATGATAATCAAAAAACCAACTCGGATTGGGATAAAAATTTAACTCCAGAACAGTACAATGTTCTGCGCAATAAAGCCACTGAGGCGCCGTTCACGGGCAAGTTCCTGCATAACGAAAACAGTGGCATGTATACTTGTGCGGCCTGTGGAAGTGAGCTGTTTTCGAGTGAGCATAAGTTTGATTCGGGGTCAGGCTGGCCTAGTTTCTATGATGTGGCAAAATCAGGCTCAGTGAAGCTTGTCGACGATAATAGTCATGGAATGCGCAGAACGGAAGTAGTTTGCTCCAAGTGCGGAGGGCATTTAGGTCATTTATTCGATGATGCTCAAAACCAACCTACAGGGAAGCGATATTGCATAAATTCTCTGAGCTTAGGATTCAAAGACGCTAACGATAAAAAGTAATAAACAAGCTACAATAGTAATACAATATGGACGATGATGTTAGGAATAGGTTTCGTAGCGCTAGTCAACGCCGTGATTACGTCGGCCCTATACCAGCTCGCCCTGAGGCTACTGGGTATGTTCCAAAGCGACCACCTGAACCAGCCAGAATAAGTTACGCGCCTAGGCCTGAGCCGCTACCAGTAAAAACAAAGAATCAAAAAAAACGACACAAAGCGCTCAGCTGGATTTTTATTATTTTACTAATTGGTTTAGTAGTCGGTGCAGGCTACTATTTTGCCAAGAAGTACTACTTCAAAAAAGACATACCCTCTACGAACTCTCAAGCGGTAACTACGGATACTACTCAAAAAAGTGCCGAACAGAATAAAAGCATTACATTTGTTGCGACAGGCGACATGATTGCTCATAGCGCCATCCTAGAGAGAGCTAAAAAGCCAAACGGAACATACGACTTCACTCCTATGTTAGCCAATATGAAGAAATATTTTGATAAGGCTGATGTGCGTTTTTGCAATCAGGCTACTCCGGCTGGCGGTGAATCATTTGGCTATAGTGGGTATCCGATTTTTAATGCACCATTGGAGTGGCCAAGAGCTATTGAGGGTGTTGGCTGCGATGTAGTTAATATCGGGACTAACCATACTAATGACAAAGGTCAGGGCTTAATAGATGCCACAGTAGCAGCTTGGGATAATCGGCCAAATGTATTAGCTGTGGTTGGGGCTAACCGCAGTGCTGAGGAACAGGCTAAAATTCGCTATTTTAAGAAAGATGGAGTTAGCTTTGCAATATTATCGTACACAACTTACTCCAACAGCAGGCCAACCACAACTTACGGCATAAACATGTACGATAAGGCGACTGCCGACAAACAGATTGCTGAGGCAAAAAAGAATGCCGATATTGTGATTGTTAGCATGCGTTGGGGGACAGAATATTCTCCGGGTGTAAATGCGCAACAAGATGCTATAGCCCAAGAATTATCAAATGCTGGCGCTGACGTGGTTTTGGGTCATGGTTCTCACTTCTTAGAGCCGGTAAAGAAGTTAAAAGGTGCGAATGGTAACGATACGCTCGTGTGGTTTTCGCTAGGGAACTTCTTGAATGCGCAAATAGAGACAGAATCACTTATAGGTGGTTTTGCGATTATGGATATTGACGTTGCGACTAAAAAAGTCAGCGAACCTAAATTTATGCCAACTTATATGCATTACGAGTGGTCGGCAGCCGACAAAGCGGCCAATAATCTACTGACTCGTAAAAACTTCCAGATGTATCCACTTGATCAGGCAGCTGACCCAATGAGCAAATCTCAAATTAATACAACCGTAGAAGCTCAAACAGACAGAGTCAATAAACTACTCAACACTTATACACCAGTAGTAATCGTCAAGTCCAACCAGTTCTAATTCAGGCCGAAGAACTCTTCCATAGTTTGGCCGGTTTTATGCAACTCGGCTGCTAGTTCAACTCCTACATAACGAAGATGCCATGGTTCATACTGGTAGGTTGTCACGGATTCTTTACCGTCTAAATACCTAACAATAAATCCATATCTGTAAGAGTTGTTTTTTACCCATTGGCCTTCAGGAGTTTCTGCCCAACAGATTTCTAAGTGACATTTACCACTAGCACTGGTGGCATCAAAGGCTAGGCCAGTTTGATGCTCACT
>CAZSZC010000008.1:3923-23547 GCA_964610775.1 uncultured Candidatus Saccharibacteria bacterium
TTGGGTAGGGCACGATTTTTGTTCACAATCCACCATAGGCTACCGGGCTCATCTATTGAGTACTTTGTTTTATCAAATCCTGGTGCAGTGGGTTGCTTTTGCGGTGTCTTTTTATCGCTCACTATAGTATTAATTTGCGAATTCGTAGGTGTTTTTGACCTGTTTTTGTTCACAAAATAAACTGCCGTACTCACTGTGATTATAGACAGTACAATTAGGCCGACTATCAAGTTAGATTTTTTACTCATTAGTTTTAGTATACCGTTTTGCCGTTAGGGTATACTAGAGCCAATGATTGATAAGAAAGCAATTCCAACTAAGCTACTATGGGTTGATTTAGAAATGACCGGTCTAGACTCAGAAGAACATGTGATTATTGAGGTTGCCGCTGAAGTTACGGACTTTGATTTTAAAACTCTTGCTAGCTATGAAGCCTTGATTTCGCAGCCAGAGAAAGTATTGGCGCGAGCAAATGAATGGGCTGCAAGCCAACACACCCAAAGTGGTCTTTATGACAAACTGCGCAAGGAAGGCCGACCCGAAGCTGATGTTAAGCATGAGTTAGTTGGCTTTATCAAAGCACAGTTTGGTGATGAACCTGCGGTGTTGGCGGGGAATTCTATTCACAATGACCGGATATTTATCAAGAAGTGGTGGCCAGAAGTCGAAGCGCTACTGCACTATCGAATGCTTGATGTTACGACCTTAAAGATTATCATGCAGGGCAAGTATGGATACGAATTTGAGAAGAATGATGCACATCGTGCCTTTGACGACATCCAAGCTTCAATCGCCGAACTTCAACATTATTTAGAGAAGTTGAGAGATGGATCATAAGACAGTAGAAGAATATGTACTAAGTATGCCAAACGCTAAACTTGATTATCCGTTTGGCGAGGATGTTGCCGTGTACAAAGTTGGCGATAAGATGTTTGCTCTAATACCCGAAAAATCAAATCCAGTACGCATCAGTCTCAAATGCGACCCACAACTTGCCAAGCTACTAAGAGAAAAGTACGAGACAGTTCTTGAAGGTTATCATCTTAACAAAAAGCACTGGAACACTGTTATTTTGACTGGTCAATTACCCTGGGAAGAAATACAGGGTTTAATTCGTCACAGTTACGACTTAGTACTAGGCAATCACAACGCAATCCCAACATTTGACTAAGGTTAATATAATAAGCTGCAGAAACTATTCTTCTTTATAGTTTGCTAAAGTCGCGGCGGTTTTATATTGAATTCCCAGTGCATCCTTAGATTTCTTGTTGGTCGTGCCCTTATATACCACTTGAACTGTTTTGGCATATTCAGTCAGGTCGTCTTGGAGTGCCTTTACGAAGACTTCATCGAATCTATTAAACTGCTCGGCTTTCGTAAACAGGTCATTATTCTTTTTTGTATCTTCGTTTGCGAGTGTTACAGAATTAAGTTTAATTCCCATGGTTTTTGCTGAGCCCTGGATGGCTGCCTGTTCACTAGTTAGTGTTAGTTGTGTAGTGATTGCTAGGTTGCGGGCATCGGCTGAGGTTGCTTTTTTGAGACCTAGTTCAGATATACGTATTAATTCTTTTTGTTGCTTGATGGTTTTAATGTATTCAGCGCGATATTTCTTTTGAGATTGACCCATTATATTAGAAACCACCATCCATACGACTATAACTAATATCAAAACAACAACTATCAAAAGCGCTTTGCCCGCCTTAGAGGCCCCAGAAGGTAGAGGGATTAATGATTTTTTTTGCGGAGCACCAGGGTTAGTAATGAAGGCATATGGATTATTGCCGGCTGGCATTTGTGACGGGTCAATGGGCGGTGGGGCTTGAGAAGGTTGGTTTGGCTGCATAACCATAAGCATACTAGGAGCAAGGGTAAGGTACAAGCATTAGTGGCATACAGATTGACAAAAATACATATTTATGATAATCTGTAGTCAGAATAGAAAATACAAAAAGCCAAAAAAGGAAAACAAAAAATGTCAGAAAAAAGACCACACGATGCAGAAGTATTAACTCCAGAAGCTAGGCTAAGCCAAATGCGACAGGATTTTGCCCAACAGTATGGTTTAGATATTATTCCAGAGCCAATGCAACTTGATGATGAACAACAAAAATCTGTTGCGGATACATTTGGTTCCGGAGAAGAATTAGGTAAAGATGGTATACGAAAGTTTGATGATATGCACGTGAGCAGGAGTGTACTTCAAGATTTCACAAAATTGGATACCGATGGTTTTTCAATGCTTCGCGATAGGAGCAGAACGGAACCAATAACGGTTTTGCCTGCGGCCTCAGAACAATTTAGTCAGCCTGGTACTAGGCAGGATATTAAAGGTCCAGTAGTTTCAATTCGACATGCCCATGGTTTGAAAATGGTTGAAGCAGGATTAAGTCTACCTGAACGATCGTTAGATCAATTATATTTACCCAGGGCTTCTGCTAATGTATATAGCTCGCCTCATAATGGTGCTCCAATTATTACTGAGCGTGTTACTGAAGTACCTGGCGGCACGATTCATGAAATGAATCTACATGGCGCTGGCTCTCCTGAAGTAATAGATGCCCAAATAGTAGTTGTGCCCAATAAATAAGCGTTACTATAACCACCTTACTATTACCTATATACTAGGTATAGTATGGATGCGGTTGAAGAGGTAAAAAGTCGGCTTAGTATTGAGGATGTTATTGCGGAATATGTTCAGCTTAAACGTGCTGGTCGTAATTTCAAGGGCTTAAGTCCATTTGGCAACGAAAAAACGCCAAGCTTTATGGTAAGCCCAGAAAAACAAATCTGGCACGATTTCTCATCTGGTAAGGGTGGCAATATGTTCAGCTTTGTCATGGAAGTTGAGGGTGTGGATTTCAAGACAGCCCTAGAAATGCTAGCTAGAAAAGCTGGTGTAGATTTATCGCAATACCAGACTGGCCGCAACGCCGGACTATCTAAGCAAAAAGAACGATGTTACGAGGTGGTAGAGATGGCTGCTAGATTCTACCAAGTTCAGTTTAGTAAAAACCAGCAGGCGCTCGAATATATACTGCAAAAGAGATTATATACCAAAGACACGGCTTTGCTTTTTCGAATTGGCTACTCGCCGAATAATGGTGATGCATTGGTAAAGTATTTACGAAGCAAAGGCGTCGACGACAAGGACATTAAACAGGCTGGGCTTAGTGTGCAGCGGATGAATGGAACTACGGATATGTTCAGGGGCAGATTAATGATTCCTTTATGCGACGCACAGGGTAGAGTGGTTGGTTTTACGGCGCGGATATTAGAGGATGATCCAAATGCTCCGAAGTATATTAATACGCCTCAGACTATTTTGTACGACAAGAGCAGGAATGTTTTTGGACTGCATCTCGCCAAAGATTCAATTCGTAAACAAGAATTTAGTGTCATGGTGGAGGGCAACCTCGATGTAATTGCTAGTCATCAAGCAGGCATTACTAATGTAGTGGCAACAGCTGGAACGGCACTAACCGAGCAGCAACTAAAGGCTTTGCAGCGGTTTTCTGGTGAGGTTAGACTTGCTTTTGATCAGGATCGAGCTGGACTTCAGGCTACTGAACGATCGATACCTATTGCCAGTAAAGTGGGCGTTTCATTAAGTATGATTACGATCCCAACAGGCAAAGACCCAGACGAACTTATCAAAAAGGATCCCAAACTCTGGGAAGACGCCATTAAGAGCGCTCAGCCGGCACTGGACTGGTTAATCGAACGATATCAAGCTCAACTGGACCTAACTACGGCTAGCGGCAAAAGACAATTTAGCGACATTGTATTGGGTGTAATTCGTAGTGTTGATGATGAAGTTGAGCGTGATCATTACATAGAAAAAATTGCAGGTATAATCGGTGTAGCTAAAGAAGCTTTGGTATCAAAAATGGGTACAGAGGCTCAGCATTCTATCTCGCCACGCCGAAAATCGGTAAATACACAGACAAAAGTTATAGAATCCAATATTGAACTAATAAAGATACAAAGTCATCTTTTGGCACTAGTTCTAATGAAGCCAAGTTTACGAAAATATCTGAAACTCATTAGGGAAGATATGCTTGAAGGTGATGACCCTAGGGCTGTTTTGAGTTTTTTGCAGACGAATCCGGATTTTTCGGGCGACCTAAATCAGCTCAAGGACTTGAGAAAGTCAATAGATTATGTCAAAATGTTAACATTACAATATGAGACGTTGTACCAGTCGCTTGATGAAGTCGAGCAGACATATGAAGCACAACGATTGCAGGTCCGCCTCATAGAGAAATACGTAAAAACCAAAAAGAACATTTTATCAGTTCAAATGGGAACCGCTACCGACAACGAAACACAACAATTATTGCAAGAAGCTAAGGCACTAGATGCCTTGCTAAAAGAATCCAAGGAGATTATGAATGGCAAAGAAACCAAAGAAGGATGATGCTCCACAAGAGACATTGGAGCAGATAAAACAAGGAATACTTGTAGGTGCAAAAAAGAATAATAAGATCAAACAAAAGGAAATACTGAGCAAAATTCCTGATACTCCAGAAAACGCTGAGTTACTAGATGGTCTTTACACAGAGCTTGCAGATATGGGTGTCGAGGTTACGATTGCTGACGAACCCGTAGTAGAGTTTACGGACGAGTGGGCAACGGAAGACGGCGAGGAGGAAGAGGAAGTTGACCTAAATGAACCAGTATATTTGGATGACATCGCTGATGACTCGGTACGATTATATCTTCGCGAAATCGGTAAAATACCTCTACTAAATGCCGAAGAAGAATTGGCTTTAGCTCAGCGTGTTGTAGCTGGTGACAAAGACGCCAAGGATAAGATGGCTGAAGCCAACATGCGTCTTGTGGTGTCAATTGCTAAGCGCTACGTTGGACGCGGTTTGGATCTTCTGGATTTAATCCAAGAGGGCAACACTGGGCTTCTACGTGCAGTTGAGAAATTCGATCCTGACAAGGGCTTCAAGTTCAGTACATATGCCACTTGGTGGATTAGACAGGCGATTACACGAGCTATCGCTGACCAGGCTAGGACCATTCGTATTCCAGTTCACATGGTTGAGACTATAAACAAATTACTTCGCACACAGCGTCGTCTGACTCAAGAACTAAATCGCGAGCCAACAAACGAAGAGATTGCTAAAGCAATGGAAATCGACGTTGAAAAAGTTGAACACATTATGAAGATCAAGCAGGATATTTCTAGCCTTGATGCTAGTGTTCGTGACGACGAGGAAGATTCGGTGTTGGCCGATTTTATTGAAGATGAAGACACGGTTTCGCCCGAAGAATCAGCTACTAATCAGCTACTCAAAGAACATGTTAAAGATATGTTAGGTAGTCTGACTGAGCGTGAACAGAAAATACTTAAGCTTCGTTTTGGTTTGGAAGATGGTAAAAGCCATACATTAGAAGAAGTAGGACAAGAGTTTAGTGTTACGCGTGAACGTATTCGTCAGATTGAAGCTAAAGCTTTAGCAAAATTACGTAAGCACAAAGATAGCAAAAAACTACACGACTACATTAAGTAGGTAACGATGTTGCCGCTATTAATTTTTGTATTCTTGCCAAGTATAATCGCCTGCATTGTACTTATTCCTTATATAATATATAAACGACGTAAGGATAAATAACTATGAATATAGTTGGTATTGGTGGTAGAAATCGTAGCGGTAAGGATACGCTTGCTGAGCTATTTATGGATGCAGGGTATTTCGGAGTCTCATTCGGAGATATTACAAGAGAATTCTCACGCAAGCGACATGCCGATAAACCAGATCCGATCTCGGTTGCTAATATGACCGAGACATCAAATTGGTTACGCAACGAGCGAGGACCAGCAGCAATTCTAGAAATTGCACTAGATAGATATAACCAGGCTATAAAAAAGGGAGGCACTTTTGTTGGACTTGTATTATTCAGTATTCGTGCACCAGTTGAAGTAGATTTTATCCTTGAACATGGTGGTGACATGATTTGGGTGCAAACATCGGACAAAACAAGATATGAAAGATCATTGGCTGCAAAGCGTGAAGGTGAGCCAGATATAACTTTTGAACAAATGTTAAACCAAGAGCAACTACAAGAAAAACCACAACCAGGGCTACCGGCAGAGGTTCAGATGAACATTCCTTATGTTCAAGATCACGCAACGATTATTCTGGAAAATGAAGGTAGCGATAGAGATGCTTTCATAGAAGACGCAAGACATCTTATTGAGACTCTAAAATAAGTTTACGCGAAACTCTTAACACGGTTTTTAGATTATACTGTTAGTTGATGGCTGAAACCGATCAGAAGGTCTATAAGTTAAATAATGCGATGGCGTATTATAAAAAGCTCTTAGACGATGACATCAGGACCTATTCAAAATACATCAAGCAATCTACGCTCGAAAATTATGGTGATAATTCGTTAGTTGCAACGGATGTGTATTTAGATATATTGAGTCGTGGTGGTAAACGTCTACGTGGTGGTTTAGTTATAACTGGATATGAAATGTGCGGCGGTGAAGACCAGAGAATGATTATTCAAGCCGCACGAGCAATTGAAATGATCCATGCCTACCTATTAATTATTGACGACATAACCGATCGATCAGATACGCGTCGAGGCAAACCTTCGGCCCACAAGCTGCTTAGCAATTATTACGTCGATAATAAACTTGGTAAAGACGCTGAACACTTTGGCGAATCTGTTGCCATGACCAGTGCCTTACTGGGTAATCATGCAGCTCAAATGATTATGGCCAATCTTGATGTTCGCGAAGATTTTCGTCTAAATGCACTTAGCATACTTAACCGGGGTATGATCATTACTATAAATGGGCAGTTTAATGATGTGTTCAATCAATATAATCATCAAGTTGCAGAATCAGACGTAGATAATGTTACAAAATGGAAGTCCGCACACTATACATTTCTTAATTCGCTTCATATAGGCATGATACTTGCTGGTGCGGATTGTCATTCTACCGATGCAATAACCGAATATGCCATGCAAACAGGTGAAGCTTTTCAAATACGCGACGATATTTTAGGTATCTTTGGTGACGAAACAAGGCTTGGTAAGTCTACTCTAGATGACATACAAGAAGGCAAGCGCACTTTGCTTGTTGTTTATGCACTTGATCATACGAATGATGAAGATAAAAAATTTCTGATGAGCATGCTAGGTAATCAAAAGATAACTCGAGCTGATTTTCTGCGCTGTCAGGACATTATTAAATCATCAGGAGCATTGGATTATGCTCAGCAAAAAGCCCAGAGGTGCATTCAGGCCGCATTAAAATCGCTTGACCAGGAATCAAAAAGATGGAGAGTCGAAAACGTAGACTTTCTACGCGAACTTTCTTTGTCGCTTAACGACCGAACCAGCTAACTTTGAGCGCCGTGGACTTCCTGGTGAAGTTTGACGATATGGTCACGATGGTCACGCTTGCCGTAGTGTCCCATTTCTCTGAATAATACAAATATTGCTCCAGCAGCTAACGCTGTAAGCCAGTCCATGCCACTAATACTGCCAGCTCTAAAGAATGGCGCGATCCATGGGTTGTAAATAATGTTTGCGATACAAAAGAATGACAGGGCAAAGGCAAATAATAGGCGTTTGTTATGTAGTTGATACTTAGTAAAAATGCCGTGCTCGCTACGCAAATGGAGAATGTTGAGTAGCTGACAAGTCATTATTGTGAGATAGGTTAGTGAAGTCGCTTGCATGTGAAGAGCTGATCCATTTTGTACCGACGAAGGGTCGATACCGCGACGTACAAAGAAAAATACAAAGTTTGCAAAAGTAAGCCCACCAATTAGAATGCCGGCCCAGATCACATCTTTAATTGTTTGATTATTCAGTATGTGTAGGCGTGGGTCGCGTGGCTCCTCAACCATAAGATTACTTTCGGCTTCATCCCAACCAAGAGCAACCATAGGGAAAAGCTCAGCAATAAGATCGATTGCTAGAATTAGCATTACGGTTATTGCTAGTGGTGTTGAAAGTAGCGCGGCACCCAGTAGACTCAAAAGATTTACTACTAATTCTGACATGTTGGCACAGAAGGCCACTAACGTTATCTTTTTTATATTCTGGAAGATCGTTCTTCCTTGTTGAACGGCATTAACTAGGGTTTTGAAGCTATCATCTAGTAGGACTATTTCAGCTGATTGCTTAGCAACGTCAGTACCTGTAACGCCCATGGCTACGCCTATATCTGCCCGCTTAAGCGCTGGAGCGTCATTTATGCCGTCGCCAGTCACAGCTACGATATTACCCTTATCTTTTACTAGGCCAACTATTCGTAGCTTATCCTCGGGGTTTACGCGGCTGAAAATAACCCCACCCCTTAGTACATGATTGATAACCTCATCGTCTGGTATTTTTTGTAATTCTTCACCTGTGATTATAGTTATTTTATGTCCCTTAGCGACAAGGCCAGCCTTTATGGCGATTGCTTGGGCAGTCGTTGCATAATCCCCGGTTATTATTGAAACTCGAATATGGGCTTTTCGGGCGGCTTGCATGGCAGCAAAAACTTCTTCACGAACTGGATCTATAATAGATACCATTCCCATGTATATAAGGTTTGACTCGGTTTCCTCAATGGTTAACTTCTTAGGATCGTGCTTATCGCTAACTACTTTGTATGCGAACGATAAGTTACGCATTGCATTTTTTGCGAGCTCCTCGTTGTATTCCAGAATGAATTTCTTATCTGCTTCAGTTAGTTTGCGGACGTGGCCGTTATCCCATATCTCGGTGCATATATCTAGGATACTTTCTGGCGCACCCTTAGCGAATACGTAGTGATGTTTTTTATCACCCCAAGGCCTTATTGAGCTCATACGCTTACGGCCAGAGTCAAAAGAATACTGCTTGGTTTCTGGGTACTGTTCTTCGATATCAATGGGCTCAACTTTGGCTTTTCGCGCCAAAGTTATGAGCGCACCCTCGGTCGGATCACCTAGACAATACCAGGCTGCATGTTCATCGTCTGGTGGGCTAACCTTTGCGTTACTGGCAAACACTCCTGCAACAAAAAACGGCTTCATATCTTCAAGTTCGGTTTCTGAAACATGCTTCTTATTTTTTGATATCGTGCCTCCCGTCGCATCGTAACCAGTGCCACTAATGGTGTAAACTTGTTTACCGATCAGTACTTGCTCAACCGTCATCTGATTTTTGGTAAGAGTACCCGTCTTGTCTGTACAGATAACACTGGTTGCTCCAAGAGTTTCAACTGAGGAAAGTTTTTTGACGAGGGCTTTGTCGTTAACCATCTTCTTAGCTGCTTGTGCCAGTACCGTCGATAATGCGGCAGGTAGTCCGGATGGAATTAGGGAAAGTGCAATTGCCACTGCTAGCAAAAGGCTTTCTTTAATCCCTAGGTCTATTTGCATGGCTATGATGATAAGGGCAATAAATAGCACCAAAGTTGCCTTAGTTACTTTAGTTGCTATATCACTCATTTCTTTTTGCAGTGGACTTTGATCTGCAAGTGTATCAGCACTTAAGTCGGCAATCTTACCTAGTTCGGTATTCATTCCAGTACCTACAACAACGCCATAACCGTGGCCGGTAGCTACGGTAGTTCCCATAAATACAAGGTTAAACCTATCTCCTATTGGAACTTCACTCCAAATTCTATTTATATTCTTTCTACTAGGATTGGACTCGCCAGTAAGTGCGAAGTCATTCGTCGATAATTCGGAAACTTCAATAATTCTTAAATCGGCTGGTACCGAATCGCCCTCTTCTATATATACGATATCCCCGACAACTAGCTCAGTTGAAGCTACTTCTTGAACAGTACTTTCTCGCACCACTCTGGCAGCAGGCACTACGAGCTTCTCCAGACTCTCCATTATCTTTTCGGCTTTATATTCTTGCCTAAAGCCCATAAAAGTATTTAGGAAAACTACCGCAAGCAGGGCAACACCCAGTCGTGGATCTTCAAACAAGAAGGATGCTGCGGCACTAATTAGCAAGAGAACGATCATTAGATCCTTGAACTGGCGAAGGTATTTTATAAACCAAGTATCTTTATGAAATTCTTCTAGTTTATTTGGACCATTAGTTTCGAGCCGTCTTTTTGCCTCATTGCTACTCAGCCCAGATTTATTAGTAGAGAATTCCTCGTATACTTCATTGGCTGACAGTCGATAGTATTCTTTGTTTATATTTCCACCCACAAAATACCGTACCTATGCTTAGTAACTTCTATACTACAGAGTATACTAGAGTTATGGAGAAAGTGGAGCACAAAAAGCTCGTGGTTATTGATGGTAAGTCGGTATTTTACCGTGGCTACTATGCCATGCCCAATTTAAGTACAAAAGATGGAACACCAACGGGCGGTGTTTATGGTTTTGCAGTCATGGCCCTAGAAGTGATTAAGCGCTTAAAGCCAGATTATGTTTGCGTAGCCTGGGATAAGCCAAAAACTAATATTCGCCGCCGATTGGAGCTTTATCCAGAGTACAAAGCTGGTCGCAAGCCAGCTCCTCCTGACTTCTACGCTCAAATACCTATGCTTCACGACTTGCTAGATGCATTTGGTTGGCCACTTTACGAACTCGACGACTATGAGGCAGATGACATTATGGGAACTCTTGCCGTTCAGGCTCGTTCGGCCGGTATTGATACGCTGCTGGTTACTAGTGACTTAGATTTGTTGCAGGTTATAAATGGCAATGTCCATGTCTACGCTCTGAAAAAGGGCTTAAGCAACATAGAGCTTTTTCACCCCGAATCTTTTGAGGAAAAATATGGCATTAAGGTAGATCAATTCCTTGACCTCAAGGCCATAAAGGGTGACTCGTCGGACAATATTCCTGGGGTTCCGGGAATCGGTGAAAAGGGAGCGGTTGAACTGCTTACACAATTCAAGTCTTTGGATGGTATATATGACAACCTAGACCTTATAAAGGATTCACTACGCAAAAAACTCGAGGATGGTAAAGATTTAGCCTATCTTAGCAAGCAGCTTGCAGCCATATGGACAGATGCACCGGTCCAGTTGGAGCTCGACAAACTAGATGTAGGTGCTTGCGATCCAGCAAGAGTCCGAGATGTTCTTCAACGATTGGAATTTCGTACGTTGGTGCGACAGCTGCCAGAAGTTATGCAAGTCCAAGAAGAGCATATGCACCACATTTCATCAGACCTAGTGCTGCCTAAACAAGAAATCATTGATGATAACTCAAAGCTTGATCGGCTAGACCTGAGCGTTATAGATGAGTGTATCGTTTGGACGTACTCGACCGGAAAACATGGTAAAGATCCTCTGTACCTATCTATTAGTCCAAGCAATGATCTGACATACACCTTTGATTTAGAGAAGCTTGACGGAGTTAAGGTTACGTCAATACTCGCAGAAGTTTTTGAGAGAGAAGCAGTTACAAAGGTTGGCTACGATATTAAATCGTGTATAAAAGTTGGTTACGAATTGGGCTGCAATCTTATCGGAGTAGGTCATGATGTGTTGATAGGCGCTTTCTTAATAAATAGTCTTCGACGTGAGCAGAGCCTAAGTGAGCTGGCTAGTGCTGATCTGGGATACGAAGGCTCGCCGTTCGAAAATTTGGCACCAGATGAAGTATTGCCTAGAGTGCCAGAAATAATTGCCGTTATACGTGGCCTTTATGGCCAACAAGTCGAGCAGTTGGAGTCGTTGCCTAAAATCCACGAATTAGCCCAGACCATCGAATGGCCAGTTATTCCAGTTTTGGCGGCTATGGAATATGAAGGAATTAAACTTAATACCAGCTACCTTAAAAAGATGTCGGATGAGCTAGGTGACCAGATTAGTGACATTGAGCAACAAATTTACGGCTATGCTGATCAAGAATTTAATGTGAGTTCACCAAGCCAGTTAGCAGAAGTGTTATTTAACAAGCTTGATCTACCAACGCAGGGTATCAAGAAGGGTAAGACGGGCTACTCGACTGCAGCAAACGAGCTAGACAAGCTCCGAGGCCAGCATCCGATTATTGACCTTATTACCCTGTATCGTGAGTACACCAAACTCAAAAGTACTTATGTGGACACACTACCAACAATGGTAGACGAGAGATCGCGGCTACATACTACATTTAACCTGACGGTGGCGCAGACCGGCAGACTTAGCAGTAATGACCCTAACTTGCAGAACATCCCAGTCAGAACGGACCTAGGTAAAAAAATTCGGACTGCTTTTGTAGCTGGTGGGGGTAATGTTTTTGTCAGTGCTGATTACTCTCAATTTGAACTACGTTTAGCCGCATATTTAGCTGGCGACGAAGAGCTTATAGATATGTTTAATCGTGATGTTGATGTTCATACTGCCACAGCGGCTCAGGTTTACGGGCGCCAGCCAGAAGATGTAACTAAAAACATGCGCCGTGATGCCAAAGTAATTAACTTTGGTATTTTATATGGGATGAGCCCACATGGTTTGAGTGTCGCTACGGGTATGACTATGGTTCAGGCCAAAGCTTTTATAGACAAGTACTTCGAGCTTCGTAAACCAATTTTGGCGTACATGGATAGTCTCAAAGAAAAAGCGCGCAAGGATGGTTATGTTGAGACTCTTTTTGGTCGCCGCCGTCCAATGCCTGACATTCATTCAAGTAATTTTATTGTTCGCTCAGCTGCCGAACGTGCGGCTATAAACATGCCCATCCAGGGAACGGAAGCTGATCTTATGAAAATGGCAATGATTGCAGTTCAGGAAAAACTCGACCATGATTGTAAACAGCTTCTTCAAATACACGACAGTATATTAGTGGAATGTCCAATTGAAAAAGCCAATCAAACCGCTAATCTCTTAAAAGAAACCATGGAAGGCATTTACGCACTGCCGGTTAAGCTCACTGTTGATACAGAAACTGGTAAAAACTGGGGTGAACTCTAGTCTGAATTCATAATGTTTATAAACAAGTGCCTAGTTACGCAAACTAATGTATCAAAAGTGAATTAACAAAAAGTCACAGGGTATAGTAGCAATATTTTAATAATTGTGCTATAATAAGCGTTAATGAGATACGTTTTAGGTGTTATTGGCATGATAATATTGGGCGTTATTGCAGTAATACTGTTTGCGCGCATGCTAACGCACCAAAATCACCAGGTCCAAGTGGGACATGTCGATGCCAATATGACAGACTATATCAACGATAAGTCAGAAGTAGAGTTTGTTCAGTATGGTCAAGTTGTTGGCAATGAACAATACCGAACACTCAAGATTTACGTTAGTCAGAATCAGCGAAAAATTGAACTATTAAAGACCTATGAAGGTGAAGTAGAAAGAAGCGAGTCTTTCACGAATAATTATGATGCCTACAACAGCTTCATGCGTTCGCTATCAAACGCCGGCTTCACCAGGAAGCAGGTGAGTAATGTGACTGATCCAACAGGTCTATGTCCCACAGGCATGCGGTACAGCTATATTCTTCAAAATGATGGTAAAGATGTGTCGAACTTATGGAATACCTCATGTTTGCCCTTAGGTGGATCTCTAGGAAACAACGGCGCGACAATTAGACAACTATTTCAGCGTCAGATACCCGACTATAGCGTATTCATGAAGGGCGTAAGCTTTTCTGGGCAGTAATAACAAGAGCACGTATAATTCATTTGTATGATACGAGCTGTTGTTTTTGATTGTTTTGGCGTACTCACTACAGACACATGGAAGCTTTTTGTAGCCTCACAGCCTCCAAACGTTGATGTCTCTGGATTAAGGGACTTAAACCATCAGCTAGATGCTGGTTTGATAGATACTGAAACTTTTTTGAAAGAAGTTTACGACTTAACAGGTAGCCAGCCGATACAAGTTGAGAAACTCCTCAATAACGAAATAGCCAAAAACACACAACTGCTGGATTATATAAAGGAACTGCGTAAAGCTAACTTTAAAATAGGTATGCTCAGCAACATATCGACCAACTGGATACGTGACGACTTTCTTAATCCTGAAGAACAGGCCTTGTTTGATGAAATGGTTTTTTCTTATGAGGTTGGAATGACAAAGCCTGACCCTAGAATATTTAGTATAGTTTGCGAGAGGCTGGGTAAAGATCCCAGCGAAGTTGTTATGATTGACGACGTTTTATCTTACTGCGCCGCCGCTGAATCAATTGGCATGAGTGCTATTCAATATCTCGACTATGCACAATGCAAAGCCAAACTCGATATACTAATCAATCAAGAGTAGTTATTTTATTGTTCCGATTCGCAGGATTAACTTTTTGTCAGTGTTACATAGCTTTTTTATAGTATAGAGTTCTGGGCGAAGTGTACTAGCGAGTGCAGCACTATTTACCGTTATGACAATATCGCTCTTTCGAATCGTTATTTGGGCATTTGACTGGTAATGTTCTTTGATGTAGTTTTTGATAATTCTAATCTCATCCGGTTCACTAAAACCAGTACCACCAAGTATGTCTTTGATAGATTGTGTCACGGACTACATTGTACTCAATAAACAAGTCTATTCGAAATGTGCCTCCTTGCTTATTTGTATTAAATATTATATTGTGGTTCGGTGAAAATATTCGAAGTAGGTGAAAAGACTTTTTGTTTTACGGATTTACCAGAAGCTACAGTTGCGTATCGAGCTTGCTTTGACGCCTACGGCCAGGAGGATAGTATGACCAAAAGTATATTTAATGTAGTTTATCTGGCAATTGAAACAGACACGTTACCGCATCACTACTTAGACGAAGCGGCTACTGGAGATCTGGTACATGCTTTGGGCATGTATGCTGCTAGATCTGATATTGACCCATGGCAATGTGCTCAGGCGGAGTTTATGCTCAAGCTTGTGTTCGCCCCAAGCGACAGCCTACAATAAAGGGATGCCAGAATTACCCGAGGTTGAGACCGTAAAAAGAGGCCTCCAAAAACTCATTATCGGAAAGCAAATCTCTGATATTAAGTTTGATTGGCCAAAAGGTTTCCCAAATGCCAAGAATGACATTGATCGTTTCGCAACAGGTGCTCGTATTAAAGACATACATCGTCGAGCAAAGGCATTGCTTATCGAACTAGACACTGAACACACTCTAGTTGTGCATCTCAAGATGACTGGCCAACTCGTGTTTCGTGGTGAGCAAAATTTTGGTGCAGGCCACCCAAATGATAGTCTTGTAGGCAAACTTCCTGACAAATCTACTAGAGTAAATATTACATTCTCTGACGGTAGTCATCTATTTTTTAACGATCAAAGAAAGTTCGGTTGGATGAGGTTAATACCAACTATTGAAGTATCTAACATAGACTTTTTTAAGAAACTAGGACCTGAGCCTTTGAGTGATGATTTTACTCAGCAAGTCTTTAGTGATCGGCTACTCAGGCGACCGAATACAAATATTAAGGCCGCACTTCTTGATCAGTCTGTGATTGCTGGTGTGGGCAATATATACGCGGATGAATCTTTATGGGCTGCAAAAATCCATCCAGCATCAATCGTAAGGAGTATTCCCGGGACTAGGATGAATAATCTATTCAAAGAACTACGTGAAGTTTTGGTTTTGTCGATTGCAAAGGGTGGTTCAACAGACCGGAATTATGTTGATGCTGAAGGCAAAAAAGGTAGCTACTTGTCATTTGCCAAAGTATTCAGACAAGAAGGCAAAAATTGCCCACGCTGTGGCGCTATAATTATAAAGATCAGAGTGGCTGGTAGGGGTACGCATATCTGCCCAAAATGTCAGGTGTTGAACATATGAATATAAGTACACTAACAGGTAACAATAGTTATTTATTGGACGAATACGTAAGTAATATCAGATCAGAATTCACAGAAAAATACGGTGACTTTTCGGTAGAAGTAATTAATTGTGACGAAGTTGATACCCAAAGGATAAATGAAGCGGTTCAGAATCTGCCATTCTTATCAGATGGCCGACTGGTAGTTTTAAAAAATCCAAGTGCAAATAAGGGTTTTGTCGAAAATGTTGAAAATATTCTTGAAGGTATGCCAGAAATAACAACACTCATAATTATTGAGACAAAACTCGATAAACGTTCTAGTTACTACAAGTACCTGCAAAAACACACTGATTACAAAGAGTTCAATGATCTTGACGTGCCACAATTAGCAACCTGGCTAGTTGGTGAAGCCAAGAATTCAGATGCGGTTATTTCATTAGCTGATGCTCGCTATTTGGTCGAAAGAGTTGGAACTAACCAACAACTCTTAGCACAAGAGTTAAAGAAGCTGATAACTTATGACAAAACAATCAAAAGGGTAAACATAGATGACTTAACAATACGATCTCCTCAGAGTACGATTTTTGACTTGTTAGAGTCAGCATTTGCCGGTGATACCCAGAGTGCCTTGAAACTTTATCAGGAACAGCGTCAGATGAAAGTTGAGCCTCAACAAATTATTGCTATGTTTGCGTGGCAGCTTCAGATATTGGCTCTAGTTAAAACGTCTGGCAATAAATCGTCACAAGATATAGCCAAAGAAGCTAAGTTAAATCCTTATGTTGTGTCGAGAAGTGCTGCACTGGCGAGAAAGATTACATATAAGGATCTTGAACAATATGTAGACGATCTCTACCAAATTGACATCGCTTCAAAGACAATCAATATAGACATCGAAGAAGCACTTCAAAACTACATTTTAAAACTAGGGTGCTAGTTTATTTCTTGGTTGTTTTGTTTGCAGCTGGCTTTTTAGCAGTAGATTTCTTGGCCGCAGTCTTCTTGGTTGCAGTAGGTTTAGCTTTTGCGGGAGCCTTCTTTGCAGCTGGCTTTTTAGCAGCAGTTGACTTGATACCCGCAGCTTTAGCCTTAGCTGCTAGTTGCTTCTTTTTACGAGCAGCTTTATTCTTATGGATCACACCTTTTTTAACTGCTTTGTCTAAGGCACTTTGTGATTTATTCTTTGCCTCACTCGCACCTTTGCCTGAAGTCAGGGCAGCACTGAATGATTTTAGAGCGCTTTTTAATCCGCGCTTTGTTTTTACGTTGCGAACAGTCGCTTTACGAGCAACTTTTACACGCTTTTTTGCAGATTTGATAATCGGCATGTAGGTTCCTTTTATCTTATGTTAATTAATAGGTCGGTCTTGACTATACCCTAGAGGTGGGAAATTTGCAAAGAAACTGTGGAAACATAGTGGACAAGCTTATGGTTTTATGATAGTATCGACATTAGAGGAATCTAAAAAATAAAAACAATATGGAAAACGATAGAACTCAGATAGTTGATCGGTTAAAGCAATCGACCAATGTTCTCATTACGGTCAACAATAACCCTACAGTGGATCAATTGGCTGCCTGCATAGGGGTCACATTACTTCTTAATAAGATGGGTAAGCATGCCACAGCTGTTTTTAGCGGGAAAGTTCCGTCTACAATTGAATTCCTCAAACCTGAGGAAACTTTAGAGAAAAACACAGATTCCCTAAGAGATTTTATTATTGCACTTGATAAAGCGAAGGCTGACAAGCTTCGATACAAAGTTGAAGATACAATGGTCAAAATCTTTATTACTCCTTATAAGACTTCTATTAGTGATAAGGACTTGGAATTTAGCCAGGGTGACTTTAATATCGATGTTATTTTGGCGTTAGGAATTCATGACCGAGAACAGATTGATCAGGCCATCATGGCACATGGTCGAATTTTGCATGATGCGGTCATAATGACAGTCGACTCAAATGCGGGTAGTAACCTAGGTACCATTAACTGGGTAGAGGAGCAGGCCAGTAGTTTATGTGAAATGTTAGCAAGTGTTGTTGATGATCTGCAGTCTAATATTTTAGACGGTCAAATAGCTACAGCTCTTCTTACAGGAATAGTTGCCGAAACCGAGCGCTTTAGTAATGAAAAAACTACCTCCTCAACTATGGGGGTAAGTTCTAAACTCATGGCTGCAGGTGCTGATCAGCATTTAGTTGCTACCGAACTAGAACCAAAACCTGAGCCAATAGCACCACCTATCGCTCCGGTAGCAGAAACTCAACCGGAGGCTTCACCACAACAGGAGCAACCACCTGAAAAAGACGACGGCGCAATTGTTATTGATCACGAAGAAGAAAAATCACCAGAAGCGCCCGAACTTCCGCCAGTTGATCCTAACGAAATAAATATCGATGACGAAGGAACCATGAAGCGCAGTGCGGAGCTTGCCGAAGAAGAGGCTAAGCGTGCCGCTGAAGCTGCAGCTGCTCAACAGGCTGCTGCAGCCGAAGATAATGGCGCTGCTCTGGATCAATCCCAATCCGATAAGTCCGTAATGACCAACTCACCATCTTTGGGTGGCACATTCACGGCTAGTGGACGTGCCGAACCATTAGAACCAAGCTCCGATCCGCTTAGCTCAGATACGCAACAACAACCACTGTTAAACAAAGCCGCAGAACCACCCGTAACTACAAATACGAGCGTGGCAGATATTTTGTCACAGGGCTCTTCCGAAGCAACTCCGGTCCAAACACTAGAAGAGATAGAAGAAGCCGTTCATAAGGATGAGGCGGCTCAGGTTGCAGAACAAGTTGCTTCCGACGTAGATTCGGCTCGTAATGCTGTTAATAATGTAATAAATAATGGGATTGCCGAGGGAACGATACCTCCAGGGCCTACCATGGCACAAGGTGCCAAGTCAGTTGATCTTGATATGGGACACCCAGAAGAACCTGCCCCAGCACTACCAGAGCAACCAGCTCCTCCAGTACCAGTAGTTACATCTCCTGATTTAACTCAAACAGCGGTAAATCCTTCAACTGGTGAACCACAATATCCAACCAACTTAGTACCACCAAGTAATGATCTCCCCCCCGAAAACACATCATCGTCAGTAGACATGGCGAGCTCACCACCTCCAGTGCCACCTCCAATGATGCCGCCAGCCATGCCTCCTGTTGATAACTCAACACTGCCTTCGTAGATATATAAGGGAATTGAGATCTTACAGGGGATACATAGTCATTATTTATGACCATATTTGGGTATGATCTACATGTATTCCACTGATTTTGGATTTTATTCCACAGTGTTTCCACACTCGCAAAAACGCTCATGATTGCTGTTTTTGAGTACTGGGTAATAAATTAGATCGGGCAAGTATTCAGGGGGGTAGCACCAGTGTATAACGCCTTACATTAAGTAAGTGGAGAACAGTATGTTATTTGGTCGCTATCCAATAACAAACATCATAAAAAGAACAATAATACTCTATTCAGTACTATTCATGGCTGGATATGGGCTACTTTTCGGGATAATGCATGCCTTCGCAATTAACCTAGATCCTTCATATGAGGCTGGGACGCCTTCTGTAGTCGTGGGTTATTGCGGTGCTAGCCCTGGTGACGGTCGCTCGTATTGCCGACGTAACTGCACAAGTTACGTCGCATATAAACTAGCATCACTTGGTGTTTCTCCAGCACACTATATGAATAATGGTAATGGTAAAGACTGGGATGATAGTGCCAGGGCAAAAGGCATATCTATTGGTTCTGCGCCAAAGGTTGGCGCCGTGGCTTACTGGAATAGTGGTGGAGGTGATTATGGTCACGTTGGATGGGTTGATTCGGTCAATAGTGATGGCTCCGTAAATACTAGCAACTATAACGGTCTAACAGAGGAATTCTATAAGCAAAATTCAGCTCGTCCCGACGGGTACATATATTTTTCAAAC
>CAZSZC010000008.1:23647-41967 GCA_964610775.1 uncultured Candidatus Saccharibacteria bacterium
AAAAAGCGCTTTCCTGTGGGGCACACGGGCACGCTTGATCCGCTTGCAACTGGTTTACTGGTCATTCTTCTAGGCGACTATACAAAAAGAGCGACAGAGCTCACAAAGCTGGATAAAACCTACGAAGTAACTATGAAACTGGGTGAAACCAGCACAACAGGGGACGAAGAAGGTGAAAAAACAGTCGTTTCTAGTGCACAACCAACACTTGAATACATAAAGGCAGCACTGAAAAGCTTCGAAGGCGAAATCGAGCAAATTCCTCCAGTTCATTCGGCTATTAAGGTAAATGGTCAACGCGCCTACAAGCTTGCTAGAGCAGGCAAAGAAGTAAAGATGGAGCCTCGATCTGTCAACATTTACCAAATAACAGGTGTAGAGTATACCTATCCAGAAGTTAAATTCACCGCGAAAGTCTCTAGCGGCACATATATACGCTCACTAGTAGAAGATGTAGGTAAAAAATTAGAAACGGGTGCCTACATGAGTGACCTAAGACGCACAAAAGTTGGCAACTTTGATATTAAAGACGCCATATCGATGGAAACTATCGATGCTGAGAATATATATAGAGGCTTATTAACCATTGACAAATAAACATAACTAGTGTATTGTTAGTACAAGAGTTAAATATAAAAGATAAACAAAAAATTAAGATGCCAAATTTTGAGCAATCACAGACACCCTCGTCGGAAGTAGATCCGAAAGCTACATTTTCATTTGGAAATGAGCTAGAAAATGATCGAATGTTGTTTAGTGCTCTCCATAACAGAATCGATAACGAAAATGTAGTTACAGATACGGCGAGGCTCAATTCTGTATTTATGGGCAAACCAGTCGGCGAAGTGCAGTCTGCTGACGATCCGGCAAAACCATTTGACCCCATGGAAGGTTTTAGTGGTGCTCACTATCCAACATATGAGGAGGCCAGCCAAAAGATTAAAGAAAACCAAGAAAAGACAAACGAGAAGCTCGGGAGGATTTTTGAATCAGTAGGGCGAAAAAAGGTGTGGGACCGCTTCGTAACAGGAGTAGTTGGCTCTACTGTAGAAGTTGATGATTTTACAGCAGAAGATGATGTAGCAGTAACGAGAATCCTAGGTGATGATACCTCTCCAGAAAGTGCTCAACTAGCTACTACTGCTGCAGCGACAATACGCGAGTCCTTATCAAATAATAATGGTGATCACGATAGAACTCGTAAGGATTTACTTAGAAAATACCATGCTGATGTAAGTAATGAAGACCCAAGAATAGCTGCATATTTTAACTCAGCATGGGATTCCGAAAAGAAACAGTTCAAGGTTTAGCCTATAGATCTGCAAGTTAAGACGCAGGCTAGACATATATACTCTTGATTAACAGGGGAAAGTCTGCTAAAATACAGCGTACATGATAACAAGTGAGAAAAAGCAAGCCGTTATTGCAGATCTTCAGAAAAGCAAGAACGACACTGGAAGCAGTGCCGTTCAAGTTGGTATTTTGACAAAGCGCATTGAAGAAATCACTGAACACCTCAAGACAAATAAGCACGACCATATGGCTCGTCGCGGATTGTTACAGATGGTTGGTCAGCGCAAGCGTCACCTCAAGTACATCGCTGAAAAAGACAGCAAAGAATACCTAGCTTTGATTAAGAAGCTCGGTTTACGTCGATAAAAGTTTACTATTCGTTAGTAAACTAGTGTGTTCGAATAATTGAACCTACTAGCCCACTAACGAAAGGACAAAGTGCTACAGTTGGTGGCGCTCTATAAACTAAATTATTGTTCGTGGTAGGACACAGGTCTCCTTGAAAGAAGGAAACTTGAATCTTGCTTCACGAACAGAAAGGAAACAAATGGCAACAATAAACCCATTTGGAAAAGAAATTATAAAAGTAGAAACAGAGTTTTGTGGTCGCAGGCTTAGCCTAGAAGTAGGTCGTGTTGGCTTTCGCACATCGGCATCTGTAATAGCTCGGTATGGCGATACGGTCGTTCTGGGGACGGCTATGGTTGGCAACAAGCCCGTTAGCGGCATGGATTATTTCCCATTATCGATTGATTACGAAGAAAAAATGTATGCAGCCGGTAAAATTAGTGGATCACGATTTATCAAGAGAGAAGGTCGGCCAAGTGACGACGCCATATTAATAGGTCGTTTGATTGATAGGCCTATACGACCACTATTCCCAAAGGGCTATCGTCAAGAAGTTCAGGGCGTTGCAACCGTGTTGAGCTTTGATCCAGAATTTCGACCAGACATGATTGCAATGATTGCTACAAGTGCGGCATTAATGCTTACTGGTGCTCCTTTTGAAGGGCCAGTTGCTGGTGTTCGGGTAGGTATTATTGATGGAAAAATGTTGCCATTTGCTACGGCTAAGCAGCTAGACGAAGGTACTCTGGATCTTGTAGTTGCTGGTACGGAACACGGTGTGATGATGGTGGAGGCAGGTGCTAACGAAGCAACCGAAGAACAGGTTGCTGAAGCTCTTGAGTTTGGCCATAAAGCCATTCAGCCTGCAATAAAACTCCAACAAGAATTAGTAGAAAAAATTGGCGTAACTCCACAAGAGTATGAGCTTGTTTTGCCTGACGAAAGTATTCAAAAAACTATTGATGCTTGGGTTGACGGTAAACTGGGTGATGCACTACGAGCACCATATCCAGAAAGAAATGAACTTGTTGCCACACTTCGTGATGAGATGCATGCTGATTTTGAAGCAAAACTAGGTGATGAATTTAGTGAAGTTCAGGATGAATATCATGAAGCATTCACAATGGCTTTACATAAAGATGTGCGCAAAGGGATTCTTAAAGATGGCAAACGTCCCGATGGTCGTGAACTAACCGAAATTCGCCCACTATCTAGTGAGATAGGATTATTACCTAGGGCTCACGGATCTAGTTTGTTCACTCGAGGCATGACGCAGGCTCTTAACGTAGTCACGCTGGCTCCTCTTAGCTATGTTCAGCTAGTTGATACTATGGAAAAGGATGAAGAGCGTCGTTACCTACATCACTACAATGCTCCTGGTTGGACTGTTGGTGAGGTTCGTAGGATCGGTAGTCCAGGTCGTCGCGAAATCGGTCACGGTTACTTAGCAGAAAGAGCGCTAACTCCAGTATTACCGAGCGAAGCAGATTTCCCATACACGATTCGATCAGTAACAGAAATAATGAGCCAGAACGGTAGCACAAGTATGGCTGCAACTTGTTCTAGCTGTTTGGCACTTATGGATGCCGGCGTACCGCTCAAGAGACCAGTTAGCGGTATTGCTATGGGATTGATGTTAGATGGCGACACTCCTTACATAATGAGCGACATTGCTGATGCAGAAGATTTTGCGGGTGACATGGACTTCAAAGTAACCGGTACCGAAAAAGGCATTACTGCTTTACAAATGGATATGAAAGTTCATGGACTTGGTGTAGACGTTCTGAAGAAAGCGCTTGCCCAAGCGAAAGACGGTCGAGCTGAGATTTTGCGCCACATGATGGGCACAATAGATAAACCAGCCGAGATGAGCAAATATGCACCTCGAGTTGAGTCCATCAAGATTAATCCAGATAAGATTCGTGAGGTTATTGGTAAGGGTGGTGAAACAATTAATAGGATCATTGCCGAAACGGGTGCTGAGATTGATATCAAAGATGATGGTACGGTCTTTATCGCTAGCCCCGACAAAGAATCAATTGATGGCGCAATCAAGTGGGTTAAAAGCATTACTGCTGAACCAGAAGTAGGCAAAATCTACGAAGACTGTAAGGTTGTAAGTGTTCTTGATTTCGGAGCCTTTGTAGAAATTATGCCAGGGAAAGATGGTTTAGTTCACGTTTCTGAGATGAGCGAAGAACGAGTTAATAAGCCTAGTGATGTAGTTAAAGAAGGTGACACCGTAACCGTTAAGTTGGTTGCAATTGACGACAAAGGGCGTCTAAACTTAAGCATGAAACAAGCAGCTCGCGAGCAAAACTAAATCGAGGAGTAATAAGTTATGAAAACGACCAAGCAATCCTATAGAAACGACATCATTACGGGTGTTATAGGTTGTCTTATAGTTTGGGTTGGTGCGGATGTAATAAATACCGAGATTACAAAACCAGATTTATTTGATAACAATTGGCTATTTGGTCTTGTTCTAGTAATTTTTGGAAGCATGATAATCGGCGTGGCAATCAATAAGACTAGTATGAATTTCCGAGCAAATAACTCAAGTAAGAAGAATAGTTCTAAGAATGGTAAAAAGTAAGCAATACAAAAGAGCAAAAGAGGTAGCTACAACCAAGACTAGTACCTTTGTATTTGGAGTATTAGGGCTAATCTTCTCCTATGCCTTTATTTCAAGAGCCTTCGATACAGGAAGCTTTTGGCAGTATCTAGGATCAATATTGTTTCTTGTGCTGGGCGTTAAGCTCCTAATTCGTTCGTTCAAAAAGTAAGTATTATGCCTAATTCCAAACAACAATTACTAGACGATATTAAGTCACAGATCATGAAAGATGAGGTCTGTAAAAACCTTGCAGAGCAAGCGACACAATTAGTGTTTGGAGACGGTAATATTGATGCTGAAATAGTATTTATTGGAGAAGCTCCAGGAAAGAATGAAGACATCCAGGGAATTCCTTTTGTTGGTGCAGCAGGTAAGTTTTTGAACGAAATGCTAGAGACGATAGGCATGAAGCGGGAAGACATCTATATAACTAACATAGTTAAATATCGACCTCCAAATAACAGAGACCCATTACCAGAAGAGAAGGAAGCATTTTTGCCATATTTACAGGCTCAGCTCGATGCAATTCAGCCGAAGATGATCATTACACTTGGTCGTCACAGTATGAATTGTCTCTTGCCGAACTTGCAAATAAGTCAGGTTCACGGTCAGCCGAAGCGATACAAAGGCAGAGTTATTTTACCTTTGTTTCACCCAGCGGCTGCACTATATAACGGAGCAATGCGACAAACGCTGATAGATGATTTTGCATTGATACCGGAAATACTCAAGAAAATTAATTAATCTTTCTAAGAAAACCGAAAGGAAAAGAATGAATAAACCAAATAATAACAACAAGAAACCCAAGCCTCAGCAGAACTCTGCGCCGGCTAGAACGGTTAGCCGTGGTGCGGCTATTCGTGCTCAGAAAAGAAGCCACGATGACGCTCACAGAATTATCAGCCAATACTCTGACGCATCTGGCTTTAAGGAAGAGAAGAAACAACGAGCTAACTTCATCGACAATAATCCTCGACTGAAAATTATCGGTCTGGGGGGCATGGACGGCGGTGGTTCTAAAAACACGATACTAGTTGAGTATATGAATGACGCCGTCATTATCGACTGTGGAAATGACTTAGGAGTTGATCTGCCGGGTATAAATTATGCGATTGCCGATATGACATACCTGGAGTCAATCCAGCACAAACTCAGAGCATATATTGTAACTCACGGACATCTTGATCATATCGGTGCTTTGCCACATATTGTGCCACGCTTTCCAGCCCCTATTTATGGGTCAAAATTCTCAATTGGTCGTGTAGAAGAAATATTCCAAAACTTCGGGTTACCTATGCCACAAGGTTTTGAACTACAAACAGTAACAATGAATGAGAATACACACGAAAGACTCAAGGTTGGGCCATTTTTCGTAGAGTTGGTGCGAGTTACGCACTCTATACCCGGTAGTACGGTTGTGGTACTGGATACACCTGTTGGTCGAATAATAAATACCGGAGACTTTAGGTTAGATCCAAATCCTCTAGATCATGAAAAGACGGATACTGAACGTTTAATTGAACTAGGTAACGAAGGAGTACTTGCATTACTGAGTGAGAGTACCACGACGGAGAGACTTGGTCGTACGCCTAGCGAAAGTACTATAGAACAAAGCTTTGTAGATATTATGGATCGAGCGCCCGGCCGTTGTTTTATGGCCATGTTCTCGACGAACATTAATCGTATTCAAATGATCGTAAATGCCGCAGTTCATCACAATAAGAAGATTGCACTTGATGGACGCAGTCTGGTGAGTACGCTCGAGATGGCAGTCCGTCATGGGTTTGTAAAGATACCTAAAGGAACTTTTGTGCCGATCGCTAGTGTACCGAACCTGAAAGATCATGAAGTAGTTGTGGTCTGTACTGGTTCACAGGGTGAACCAAATTCTGCTTTGCAGCGCATGGCGGCCGGAGAACACAAACATATTAAGTTAAAAGAGCAGGATACGGTCGTTCTTAGCTCAACTCCAATTCCAGAAAGCGGTAACGATGCTTTGATTGGGAACATGGTAGATGATATGACCCGAAAGGGAGTCCATGTTTTTCAACATGTTAATCATGAACTCGACGGTGTTGGGCCACTTCATGTTTCTGGTCATGCTTCACGTGACGAGTATGCGGATATGATAAATATGCTCAAGCCAAAGTTTTTCATCCCAATCTATGGAGCCTATCGTGTTAAGCAAAGCCACATTGAGTTAGCGGTTGAGCAGGGTATACCTCGTAAATTCTGTATTAATGCCGAAAATGGCGATGTTATTGAATTGTCGCCAGAAACAATAGAAGTCAGCGGCCGCGTACCATACGGAACAGTTTTAGTTGACCAGACCGGCGCGATTGTTAGTAACGTGGTTATTAAGGATCGTCTATTGTTGGCTGAAGAAGGTTTAGTGGTGGTTATACTTACTATCGACAAGAAGACGGGCAGCTTACTAACGAGCCCAGATATCATTAGTCGAGGCTTTATATATATTCGTGACAGCGAGGAGTTGATGACGGCGTTTCGAACTGAGTTGAGACGCGCAGTACAGCAACGCTACAAGCGTGTTGATCTAGATCGATTTAAACAGGAGATCAAGGAACACGCCACGCATTACTTGTATGAGTATACTCAGCGTAGCCCAATTGTGATTCCAGTAGTGAACGTAGTTGGTGGCAAGCCAGCTGGTCCTGTTGACAAGAACCATAAGAACAAGGATCAAACCGCTCCAAAGAGTCCAGAACAAGTAGCCGATGAACAGCAAAAACGCTTTCAAGAAATGCGCGCCCGTCTACTAGGGCAAGATCCTCGGAATGACTAAGTTGACAAATAGCATCAAATAAGCTATAATGTGGGGTATTATGTTAGAAAACAAAAATACCCCAATATATCAAGCAACGGATGAAGACAAAGCTTTTAATGAAAAAATAAAAGCAGAGCTAGAAAAGGGTGACATACCAACTGGTCCACAAGAAACAGTTCGAATTAACGTACCAGAAGTAGGTGTTGATGTGGGTAAAAATACTATGAAGTTGTCCGGTATTGAGCTAGATAGCCCAGTCTTGACTGGGGCTAACGACGGAGAAGCATTACGGCAGGCTATGGATAAAGCTACTTCTGAAAGTTCAGGCCAAGATTGGGAGAGAACAGGAGGCACAAATACGGATACCAGTGGTGCTGAATCTCTAGTGGCTGCGGCTGGTCGATCCGACATTGCCAGCCCTAATATGATGACTGTATCTAGCGAAAGTGGTATTTCGGCTGAGCAATTAGCCGCACTCAATGTAGACAATCAACCTAAAATTGATCCAACTGGCTGGGAACGTCCAAAGGGATAATGCCAAACGTAAAGGCTTGAAGGCTCAGCTATGAGTAAGTCGAAGTCGGACAATCGTCATTTACGCGACCATAACCGAAAACTCAACAAAGCGTTAGCTAAACGTCAGAATCTGCTCGATCAGGGTAAGTTTAGCGACAAGGGCGGCAGAATTGAAATAATAGTTTCAACTGATCCAGATTTACGAAGTGCTTTGAGCATAAAGAATCAGAGGGAAGAAGTTATGCAGAAGGCAGAGTCATTAAAAGAGTTTTTAGGTGATAGGTCATTAATACAAAAGGCCACATCACTCACTTTAAAGATGGCATTAATGGATCGGGAAACCAGCGATATATATCTGGTTGGGCATGGTTCTATAAACAGCTTTCATCTTGAGCAGGGTGGTAAATTTAACTGGCAAGATGTTTCAAGAAGTACTAGACATTTAAAGCTTGGAAAATTTGTTCAATATACTTGCGGACATTTTCCGCTGACTGGAAATAATGTACCTATGGGAATGCCAATAGTTCAGAACTTCGATAACTACCTTGCAGCCGTTGGTAAAAAGATACCAGACGAACAGCTAAACAGTCCCGTAGCGGATGAAATGTTGGTACCGGTTTTTAGCAATGAACTAGACTTGCGAAAGCAGATAGATGACTATAATACAAAGTTTTCAGGACAAGCAGAATCGAAAAAGTAAATGAGTAAAACACAACTGTTATTCGATAGAATAAAATAGTATAATTAACGAGGTTATGGCAAAAAAGAAAAAACAAACTAGAAAAAAGAAGGTCGAAGCTCCGATCGAGAAAGAAAGATCGGTCTTTTGGCCAATTGCTGGTGCTGTATTGTTGATGGTGTTGGCAGTTTTTCTAATTCTAGGTATGTTTGGAACCGGTGGTGCTCTTCCGAAAGGAATGTATAAATTTGTTTATAGTGCATTAGGTTTTGCGGCTGTGCTAACTCCTATAGCGGCGGGCATGTGGGGTTATCTAAAATTTCGATCAGAAGACAAACAGATACCACTGGCCAAATTGACGGGTATGATTTTGTTGATATTTGCATTTTCTGCTTGGATGCATGTAGTATTTGTCAGCAAAAACGCTCAAGGTGTTTTTGCGGGCGGGCACGGTGGTGGGGCTGGTAGAATTTTGGGCGGAACAGTCCTAGGTGCACTTGATAAGATACCAGCATCGATAGCATTCTTCGTGATTACTTTATTCGCATTTTTCTGGACATTTGGTATATCACCAAAGATATTATTAAAACCATTTGAACGAAAACAGAAAGACGATACGGATCTAGAAGACCTCAAAGAAAAAGCTAAAGATCATGAGTTCAAGCTTAACGAAGGTGTGCCGGTTGAACATCATAAGAAGGGCGAACCGGTTCCAAAGCTGTCAAATTTCAAAAATACTGCTCAAAAACTCTCAGCCGGTGAAGACCATCAAGCATTAACGACTGCCAGTGACCCGAACTGGCAATTTCCATCGATAAGCTTACTTAATCAAAAACAAGACAAGGCTGATGCCGGCGACGTCGAAGGCAATGCAGAAGCTATTAAGGAGACATTTAGCAACTTCAACATATCAGTCGATATGGAAGGTGCGAATATTGGCCCGCGAGTTACTCAGTACACACTTAAACCGCCAACAGGGGTGAAGCTTACTAAAATTACGGCTCTAGAGAATAACCTAGCACTAGATCTGGCTGCTCATTCTATTCGTATGGAGGCACCGATTCCGGGCAAGCGATTAGTTGGTATAGAAGTTCCTAATGTGAAGTCTGCCACGGTACGTATAAGCAGTCTTTTGCAATCTAACGATTGGCAGGCAATGACCGGGCCTCTGAGTTTTGTGATCGGTAAAGACATTGCAGGATCACCGATAGTGGCAGATTTAACAAAAATGCCTCACATATTGGTTGCTGGTCAGACCGGTTCTGGTAAATCCGTGATGATTAATACGATTGTAACTAGTTTGCTGTATCGAAATAGCCCATCTGACTTGAAGCTGATAATGGTTGATCCGAAACAGGTTGAGTTAACGCCATATAATGACATACCACACTTACTTACTCCTGTAATAACAGATCCCGAGAAATGTATTAGTGCACTCAAGTGGGCAGTTGCTGAGATGGAACGACGTTATCGGACACTGGTAGAAAATGGTAAGCGCAACATCGGTGAATACAATAAGCTCAAAAAAGAAGAGGGCATGCCATACATCGTAATTGTTATAGATGAGTTAGCCGACCTTATGATGATGGCGGCTCGCGATGTTGAGTCATTGATTGTTCGTATTGCTCAAAAGGCGCGAGCGGTTGGAATCCACTTGGTACTTGCTACGCAGCGACCGAGCGTGGACGTTATTACGGGTCTAATCAAGGCTAATGTGCCTGCTCGTATTGCCTTTACGACTGCTAGTCAGGTTGATTCCAGGACAATTATTGACCAGATAGGTGCCGAGAAACTATTGGGACAAGGTGACATGTTATTGCTTACTGCTGATATGCCAAAGCCAAAGCGTGTCCAAGGTGCTTTTATATCTGATGAGGAAACCAACAAAATAACTGACTTTATACGTATGCAACGACCTCCGGACTACGATGATGAGGTCATTTCTCAGCCAGTCCAACTCAATGGACGTGGTGGTGTTGTGGCTGATTATGGCGGACAGGATGCAGATGACGATATGTATAAAGATGCTGTCCGTGCGGTTATTGAAGGTCGCAAAGCCAGTACTAGTTTGCTGCAGCGTCGCCTGCGTATTGGTTATGGGCGTGCGGCACGCTTGATCGAGACAATGGAAGAGCAGGGTATCATCAGTTCAGCTGATGGTAATCGTCCACGAGAGGTTCTCGTCAGTTCATTAGATGATGTATTTGGTGCCGGTCCGGCTGCTGCCTCCGATGAGGTTTACAATGAAAATTTCCCAGAGGATTCTAAAGACGAATATCTAACTAGATGAGCCTACATTATTTCGCAGGCTTTTATTGCAACACCCAACAACAAGCCGAACAGAATATCTTCGAAAACAAGTTAAAGTTAGCTTTCTTTATTATTGTGGGTATTGAAATAGCATGGTGGGCCACAGGTACTTATTTCTTGAGTTCTAAGTCGCGGGGCAAAAAGATAGGATTTCACATATTTATGTCTAGCATACTAATAGTAACTGCTATAACTTGTTTTGGTATTGGTATAAAGCTATCTCCGCACTGGTGTTAAGCAGCTAATTGAGCTGCGGGTAAACGGGGCATTATAGCTCCGTTTTTTATTCGTCTACTGAGTGCGCGGACACTAAAAAGGCGTGCTTCCGGTACGATTCTATGCTCCTCTGGAACCTCTAGAGCTTTATCGGCTATCTGATGCCAGCCATCAAGTCGACTATTTAATTCGCTAAGCCAATATTCTCTGTTGAGGCGTTCTTCTGTCGCGAAGTCACCTTGTTGACTCAATGGCGTAACACCTTCAATTTTACCGAGAACCGTTCGAGTCGTGTTTCTTTTTTCTTCGTATTCGCTTCGCGCTTTATCGAGCATATCTGCGCTTCTGAGTAGTATCATTGCAACTGACCAAGCAGCATTCCGCCTTCGCATTATTTCTATTTCTGGAGGTGGAGGCGGTGTCATGATCTCTTCGATCCAGCGATGGATAGTAACCGGAACATATGCTAGCTGGGGTGTGGAGTTGCGAAATGTTTGTATCGTCTCTCTATCGGGTGTTTTGTGGCTCATGGCGTACTCTTTCCACCAATTTTCTGTCCAGTAGACATGATGAATATTGCGTTCTCCACTATCAAAACTCGGTAATTCGTCTGGGTATGTGCGTATGGCTAGATCAAACAGCGCATCTATATCGGCAATGCCTTGGGAATTAAGTGGTGTTTCAAACTTTCCGGTCTGGTAATCGTAAAGCCTTGCGTATCGCTCTGGTAGATCTGAGCTTAGTCGGGCGCGTGTTGGTGAGGTGACGAGTTCATGTAAGAGCTCGCCCCCATGCATTTTATTTTTGTTCCGTGATGTTTATTGTCATCATGCTTATGTTATTTAAGCATTTTCGTAAACACGAGGTCAATATATAGTTATTGACTAACAGAGGCGAATAGGTTAAAATTACAGCACTACAAACTCAGCTCACAACCAAAGTGTGTGTGGGCTTTAACCGAAGGAGGATTCCTTGAATCAATACGAAATAGCCGTATTGTATCACCCGGATCTCGAGGTCGATTTGACCAAAGCCGAGGAACGAGTGACCAAGATTATTACTAGTAACGGTGGCAAAATTACTGCTACCGATAACTGGGGTAAGCGCAAGATGGCTTACACAATCAAAAAGCAAGAACACGCCATTTATGTGTTCTATACAGTTGAGCTGCCTGGCGAATCAGTTCGCAAAGTAGAATCAACACTTAACATCACTGACGAAGTAATTCGTTACTTGATTGTCCGTCCAGACTTGAAGGCTATTGCAAAAGCAGAAGCTGACAAGGCCGAAAAGGCTAAGAAAGCTGCTGAGCGCGGCGATCGTGGCAACGATGACGACAAAGACGAATCAGAAGAGTAAAATAACCTCAGAGTGGGAACGTACATATAAGTAAGGGAAAAGAGAAGCCCGAGCGATGAATTCATTTCATCCCCGGCGCGTAGGGAAAAACCGTAGGTTTGTCCCTAATTCCCGAAGGGAGAAAGACATGGCACGAAGCTTAAACCAAGTAATTATCATGGGTAATTTGACCCGTGATCCAGAACTTAGACAAACACCAAACGGACAAAGCGTATGTAGCTTCAGCTTAGCGTTGAACCGTAGTTACAAAGATGCAAGTGGAGAATGGCAAGAAGCAACTGACTACATTGATGTCGTTGCTTGGGCTACACTTGCAGAACGAGTTTCTCAATATCTGACAAAGGGTCGTCGTGCACTAGTGCAGGGGCGTTTACAGAGTCGAAGTTGGGAACAAGATGGCGTAAAGAGAAGTAAGGTTGAAGTTCTAGCTAACGACGTAACTTTTCTCGATAGCCGTGGCGGTGTTGAAGGTGGAGCTGGTGGTTCCGAAGAGGCGCCGGTCGAAGTACCAAAACCAACCAAGAATAGTAAGAAAGATGTTGTCATCGAAGATATTGGTGACGAACCAATCAATCTCGACGACATCCCGTTTTAAGGAATTAAAGTCATGGAACGAATGCTTACAAGAGAGTTTGTAGACACAGTAGAGTTAAGTAAAAATCCAATAAGAAGACATTTTCAAGTTAAAGGATTACTTAATGACCCTGAGATGCTGGGTGAGGGCGTGAGGGTTTTAGTAAACGGTGCGCCTCCACAAGAGTATATAAATGGCAATCGTGCGGTGATTGAAATAAACACTGTTTTGCCCCTTGTCGGTAGAGACGCACTTCGCAAAACCGTATCAGTGCTTGACACACTAGAATAACTTAATATTGAGGAGAAATAATGGCAAAGATTTTTAAACACCGAACAGACGTAGCATATTTTGACTACAAGGATTTCAAAACCTTGCAGCGTTATGTTAACCAATTTGGTCAGATCGAAACTCGCAAGAAGACAGGTCTGAAAGAGCACGAACAGCGTCGCCTAGCAGTGGCTATAAAGCGTGCTCGTCACATTGCACTATTACCATTCGTAGCAACTAACTAGAAGGTTCTATTTATGCGCGAAATGCATATAGCCATGTGCTTGATTGAACAGGATGGCTTCTATCTATTGCAGCGTCGTCTTGGCGATCCCAAGATTGGCGCTGCCGGATTGATAGGCTGTTTTGGCGGCAAAATTGAAGCTAATGAGTCTGCTGATCATGCTATATGTAGGGAATTATCCGAGGAAACTAACCTACGAGTCAACGAGAGCGATATTGTGGAAATTGGCAAAGTTAGCGTGGTTTCAGATAATAATCACGAACCTGTATCGGTATTCGCGACCGTATTTCGCGCGATCCTTAATAGTAAGGTTATTGTCGAGGAAAAAGAAGGCATTTTGGTTAGAGTTCCAAAGAATAAACTTAAGTTTTATATAAAAGATATGACACCAGCCACCAAGGCGTGTTTTGAACAACTAGTATAGGAGTAGCTATGGCACTAGGAGTAACAGATTTAAAAAAGGGGCAGGTTTTCCAAATGGACGGTACTCCCTATAGAGTGGTCGAATATGCCCAGAAAGTCATGGGGCGAGGTGGCTCCATTGTGAATGTAAAAATAAAGAGCCTAATTGATGGCAAAGTCCTAGATAAAACCTTCAAGGGTAATGAATCAATCGAACCAGCTGACGTAAGTAACCAAACAGTCCAATATCTTTATAATGATGGTGCCAGTTTCTACTTCATGAACGAAGAAACCTTTGAACAGATCGATGTTTCTAGTGATATGATTGGCGATCAGTCTGGCTATATGAAAGAGGGTGATAATGTGGTCGCTCAGAGTTTTGATGGGCGAGTTATTAATATCGAATTACCAAAGAATGTACCGCTAAAGGTTACTTACGCTGAAGACGTGGTTAAAGGCGACACAACCAGCTCAGTTATGAAAGACGCTACACTAGAAACAGGTATCAAAGTGAAAGTACCGGCTTTTGTAAAAACTGGTGATTTAATTAGTGTAGATACGGCCACTGGAGCGTATCGTGAACGGGTAAAGGAATAAAGTGATTGTTCTGGAGGATGACTTATCTTCACTCAGACACGAGTTGGACAATAAGACTATTGTATTTACCTCTGGGACATTTGATCTAATTCACCCGGGGCATCTTGAGTTTTTGGGTTGGTGCAAGAACCAAGGGGATGTGTTGGTGGTCGCTGTAAACAACGACGAGCATACAAGATTTGTGAAAGGTAAAAATCGGCCTGTACTCAACGAAGTTGATAGATTGAACATGGTTGACTCTCTTAAAGCTGTGGACTATGTCATTATGAAAAAGACGAACAATACAGAAAAAGGTATTCCTGCCTTATTTATTGCCTCAAAGCTCAGGCCAAATATAGCTGTGTTAGGCTATGACTGGGCTGATCGTGAAATTCAGGACTGGAGAGTAGCACTTCCAGCTACAGAGGTATTGGTTGCTCCACAGCGACGTCCAGGACGCTCCACCTCGCACATTATTCATTCGATAATAAAGGCTTACTCAGATGACTAAATCAAGACTCGACCAGGAGCTGGTTAATCGGGGCTTGGTTACTACGCGTAGTCAGTCAGAAAGCTATATCAAATTGGGTTACGTGAGTGTAAATAAAAAACTTATAACAAAACCGGGAACTTCAGTTGGTGAAACAGATGACATCAAACTTAATCTAGATGAACAGTATGTATCGAGGGCGGCTTTGAAGCTAGCTTCTGTTGCCAAAATACTGAGTGTGAGTTTTCGGGGTGCGACGGTACTTGATGTTGGCTCGTCAACAGGAGGCTTTACGGATTATGCATTAAGGCAAGATGCCCAGAAAGTCATTGCAGTGGAGCTGGGGACCAATCAAATGCATCCAAGTTTGCGAGAAGATTCAAGGATTGAGTTACACGAAAAAACCGATATACGTGACTTCAAGAGTAATAAACTTAGTATTGATGTTGTTGTAATTGATGTTTCTTTTGTGAGTTTGCAAGATATTTTGCCAAGCGTTGCGAAACTGAGTAATAAAAATACTAAGGTGTTGGCAATGGTGAAACCGCAATTTGAGGCCCAGAATTCTAACGTCAAACACAAAGGTGTGATAAAAAATGATCGCATTCGTCGTGATATTTTGAAAGACTTTGAAATCTGGGTACAAAAGTTGTTTGTTATTGAGAATAAAGCCGATTCAGAAGTGGCGGGGGCTAAGGGCAATAGGGAGCGCTTCTACCTATTAAAGAAACTCCAATAACTCCTTACTTGTTATGTTAAAATTCGGGTATGTATTTCCATAGTCGCGCTCAGGCTGGCAAGATGATTGCCGAAAAACTTGCTCAATATAGCACACAAAATGTGTCTGTTATCGCATTAAACCCGGGTGGTGTTATAGTTGGCGCGCAAATTGCCATGCGCATTCACGCGGCACTAGCTATGCTATTAACCAAAGACATTACTCTGCCAGGAGAGAATACACCTCTGGCAGCTGTTTCGTCCGATAACTTATTTACCTACAATCAGATGTTTTCAGTAGGCCAGCTCGAAGAAATGAAAGGTGATTATCGTAGCTTCATAGAGCAGGCTCGTATGAATGGTTTGCATGAACTGCATAGCCTACTTGGTGCTGATGGCGAGATAAAGCGCGAGCTATTGCAGCGTCACATTATAATTTTGACTTCGGATGGCTTCCAGAATGGATTTTCTATTGATATTGCTTCTGATTTTTTAAAGCCAGTCAATGCTAAGAAACTTATCGTAGCTACTCCATTCGCAACGGTGCCGGCTCTCGATAAGATTCATATGCTGGCTGATGAAATCCAATGCTTGGATGTTATTGATAATTTTATGGGCACCGACCACTATTACGAAGATAACACTATTCCAGGCACAGATGATCTGATAAAGGTTATAAGGAATACTCCTATACACTGGCAACGATAGGCTTGATTTTAGTTAAAACTCTGTCTAAAATACTTAAAGTAAAGACTTAAAACGCACATCTAAAAAAGAAAATAAAAGAGGGAAAAACAAATATGAAGTTTTCATATTTGTATGGCGCCTACGGTACACCCGTCAGGTATAACGTTGACGCATACAAAGATAAAACACGTGTGGTTATTGCAACGCTGATATGTGCAGTACTGTTATTTAGTATTGCAGCTTTACAGATTATGCATGCAAAAAATAACGTGGTTGAAGCATCTCCAGTTGTCCAACAGCCCCAACAACCCAATGAGAATTTACCCAAACCCTCAGAGCCATCACCAACCACGGTAAATTATCAATCTATTGTTGATGATTGGACAAAGAGTCATAAGGGAACTTACGGTATTGTAGTCAGTAGTCTGGATGGTAAAACAATAGCTAGCAGCGGAGCTGATCAGAAATTTTTCATGGCGAGTATTTATAAACTCTATACGGCTTACATTGCTTATCAAAAGGTAGATAAAGGAACTCTAAAGCTAAGTGATCCCTATTGGAAGGACTGGACAAGAGGCCAGTGTCTAGACGCTATGATTAGAATTTCACATAACGAATGTGGCGAGAAGATGTTGCCCGAATTAGGTCGAGAAGTTAGTGCAAAACTCAAAAGTTACGGATTGCAAAATACATCTATTGGTAGTTTTGAAACAACTGCTGGTGACGCTGCAATAATACTAGCTCGTATACAGAACGGTACAGATCTAAGCGTAAGCTCCAGAGATAAGCTGCTTGATTCCATGCTAGGACAGAAATATCGCGATGGATTGCCACAGGGTTTCAGTAGCTCAAGTGTATACGATAAGGTTGGCTTTCGAAGCCCAACGGAGTACCACGATGTTGGCATAGTTAAGCTATCAAATGGTTCATCAATAATTGTTTCTATCATGACCAAAGACGCTGGCGTGAACAACATAGCTGGATTGGCTAAACAAATTTCTAGCGCATTGAAATAGTGACTATTTTGTAACGTTAAAGCGGAACTCAACCACATCGTCGGGTTGCATAACGTAGTCTTTACCCTCGGTACGGACTTTGCCAGCAGCCTTAGCAGCTGACTCTGAACCAGCCGCTACTAGGTCTTTGTAGTCAACTATTTGGGCTGCAATGAAGCCCTTTTCGAAATCACCATGTATAACACCCGCAGCTTGCGGTGCGGTGTAGCCTTGGTGAATTGTCCAGGCACGAACTTCTTTTTCTCCAGCAGTCAGATAGCTTTGTAGGCCGAGCGTATCGTATGCGGCATGTATGACTTGAACTAGTCCTGACTCCTGAACGCCATAACTTTCCAACAACTCTTCACGGTCACTCTCATCTAGCCCTCTTAGTTCGCTTTCCAGTTTTGCGCAAACGAACAAAGACTTAGCGCTACCTACTAGTTTAGATAGTTCTTTCTTTTTGTCTTCGTTTTGCAAGGTGCTTTCATCGACATTGAACACATAAATTACTGGTTTTGCGGTTAGTAGGTGCAAGTCAGAGAGCTCAGTACTCAGTACCAAGTACTCAGTACTGCTGAAAAGTGGCACACCAGAGTCAAGAATGCTTTTTGCTTTTTGCAATAGTTCTACAAGTGGACGAATTTTTGGGTCACTTTTAGCCATCTTTTCAGCTTGGGGCAGACGTTTCTCTACGGTTTGTAGATCCGCCAATACCAGTTCGGTGTTAATGACTTCTATATCTTTTTTTGGATCGTGTTTGTCATCGACATGAACAACATCGCTATCCTCAAAAGCTCTAACTACATGACAGATCGCATTACAGCTACGAATATTTGCCAAAAACTGATTACCTAGACCTTCGCCTTTACTGGCGCCGGCTACGAGCCCAGCGATGTCCACAAATGTCACTGTGGCCGGGATGACCTTTTGGGCTTGGTACATTTCTTCTAGTTTTGCAAGTCGTAAATCTGGTACAGGCACTATACCGGTATTGGGTTCGATTGTGGCAAATGGATAATTGGCTGCCAATATATTATTGTCAGTCAGCGCATTAAATAGTGTGGATTTGCCAACGTTCGGTAATCCTACAATTCCTATTGATAGAGACATAGAGTTATCTTACGTTACGGAGTAAAAGACTTCAAACATAAGCACAAATGGTATATGCTTATTACAAGTATGAAACTCTTTAGAAAAAAGGGCGCTAATTTACCAAGTGACCAAACAAACACCCAAGTT
>CAZSZC010000009.1:0-38784 GCA_964610775.1 uncultured Candidatus Saccharibacteria bacterium
TGATCAAAACCCTCAAGGAGTGATTCAGGAGAGAGTGGAGTGGCTTCGGGGGAAGGAACTAGTTCTGTAGTGTCTGTGGTTGCAACTGCGCCTATAGCTAGGCCTCGATTTTGTACTTCTTGTAGAAGTTCTTCGTTAGTCAAAACACCCGCTACTTGCTCGGGCGTAACAGGTACACCAGTAGCAACTGAAGCGCCAACAATTTCACCAAGTTTCTCGTTATTCATTAACTATTACTCCAACTCTTAGTAATTTGAGTAATATTATACTACTAAAGCTATACTAACGCAAGTCGATAGCCCGTCTCAGGTTATACATGCTATAAAGGTATACTCACGTTAATTATAGATCGAGCTTTTGAGTTTGGTATATATAATTTACATCACTTCGGAGATACAATGTTAGAACCAAACAAAAAAGAGTTGAAATGCCTCTTTTGTTGTTTTGGGGTATGATTGATCGATGGGCAAACGAAATTATCTAATCGAGGGCGTTTCTGGTACAGGCAAAAGTTCTGTATGTTATGCACTCAGGGAACGCGGGTATCAAACCATAGATGGCGACATTGAGCTTGCTTATCAAGGTGATCCAGAAACGGGCGAACGCACCAAAGGCTTTACCCATGAACATCACATATGGGATATTAATAAAGTGAGAAAAATTGTTGAAAGCAAAGAAGTTGAGCGTACGTTTTTCTGTGGGGGTTCCCGAAACCATGCAAAGTTTATTGATTTATTTGATGGTGTTTTTGTACTAGATATAGACGTCGCGACACTTAACACTAGGCTTGATTCTCGAGGATCTGGTGCTTGGGGCAACAAAAAAAGTGAACGTGACCTTATATTACGACTCCATGAAACAAATGCTGATATTCCAAAAGAAGGTATCCTAATTGATGCAACTCAATCACTCGAACAAGTTGTAAATGAAATACTCAAACTTTCTGGAGAATAGTTCTGATTTCCATAAATACAGATAGCATAGTATTGACTATTTATTTTAGTTTAATGTAAACTTTATGATTAAGAAAGTACAGGATATTTATCCGTCATCAAAAGCTTCTCCAGAAGAAATAAAGGAATACGGATGGAGGTTTATTGAAGAATTACCAATTTCTGATTTTCGTCTTGGCGTCGATAGGACAAGAAGCGTAGCCGTTGCCACAGAAGTATCGGACTATTTACGGGAGTTAAGAACAATTATCGATGAAGTCGACACTTTACCGCTAGGAACGGAACAGGGTGTAGTTGAGATTGTAGACTTCGCAGTTGCGAGAATCGACACAGCGACCGAACCACAACTAGGGTTCTTTGCATTACTACCACGGTAGCTCTAACTTACATCACTAACGGTGGCCACGCATAAGCACTTACCGAAAAGTGGATGATTATTCATTTGGTATGATTTAATTATGTATCTGTACCATCATGTTCCTGACAAGCAAACCGGGAGTATAATTTATCCTCTGAACGAATTAAAAAACAAGCACCCTGAAATCTACTGTAAACAAAGCGCAAAATATGACAACATACAAGAAAAAGATGTTGAGATCCCTGGTTTTGGTTACTGGAATGACTGTATTAATTTAATGCCTGTCAGCCCCGGATTAGTCAAAGAAGAATTAGAAAAATTTAACCATGACACAAACTGGCTTTGGACTTTTTATAAAATAGACTCAGAAACGCTGGATAATTCAAAACTAGTAATTATGGTTCCGCTCGAAAGCAATAATATTGCAAGGAGACAATTTATTATATTCAATAAGACAAATTTCGACAAATACTGCCATATTGGCGGGGTTACACGACAACGATACCAAAATGCTAAGGATAATAACGAACAGCCAAACACGTTTGCGGGTGTCCCTCATGTTCTTTACAAAGGTTCTATAGATACATCAAACCTTGAAATAGTTGAGTTCTAACTCTTGCAACTAAATTAACAGAGTCAAACATTGACTTTAACTAGTATTTTGTTATATAATATTTTCATGTTTTTTCTCAGGTCATCAATCCTAACTGTTGCGTCTATTCTGTTGTTTTCAGTAACTGGCACGGCATCGGCCGCCACGACTACTAGTTCGCAAATCACTCAATACATGAGCGGCGTACAGGTACTTGATGGCGCAGTCCTTACCAATAAACCCGTTAAAATTCGTGCTACGGCCGGTAAATTAACTTATGATCAGGGTTGGGCAACTTACAACAACAGTGTCAACGACGGCAATACTCAAGATATTGAATTTTTTCTACAAAAGGACTTTTCGGCAACTAGCACCTACAAACGCTACTGTGTTAACGCACGAGATCTCGCGCCATATGGCGTAAAAGCTAGGCTCCAAATCTGGACAGGGGAATACACAATATCACCCGGATACCCGTACGGTCTGGAAACCGACCCTCATGATTTTGTTCCTACTACGCCACTCACGTCGCAATTCTCAACAGTCTGTACTAAGTGGACTTTTATCGTCAACCCACCCGTAAACACAACTACTCCATATCAACGATTGGCAGTAGTGGGCGGGATAGTAGTGACACAAGGTGCTGTTCAAATACGAACCGTTAGCATCGAATCCCGCTAACTAAGAAATGTGGTTAGCTTATTTCAAATTTGCTTTGACCGCATCAGCAAGTGGCGTCACATGATCAAGCGCTACCGAACTGCCTGGACCAATGCCTTTTTTAACGCTCAGAATATACCAATTATTGCCTTTAAGAATGTTTAGCTGCCCATAGGTCGGGTTAAAGTAGGCCTTATCACCATAACCGCTTACATCTTGTACGCCTGCGGGTTTTTGATCTGAGAAAACAGCTTTATTTGAAGCTGCACCCTTACTCGTTTTTGCTGCCCGCGCCAAAATGCCAAGTGTTGTGCCGTTTTTGGCATCCTGTAATGGATTACCTGTACTAGGTTTTTTAAGATAATTACAGTTGCTGACCGATACATCGTCACTTGAAGCATTCCCCGCAGTTGTATCGGATTTAGTAGCTCCACCACCAACTGTTTGATCCGCGGCAGCTTGGGTTAGAACTTCACATGCATCAACCGCAATCATTGCCGCATCGCCTGTTTTTACTTCCTGTGATTGACCAGTAGTCGTATTATTAACTACCCCTGTTTTGCTATCTTTGCTACGTGTTACAACTACTGCTATTCCGCCACCAACTATAACAACCGCACCTATTAAAGCTACGATCCACTTATTCATAAACCCTCCTCATTTATATGGGTATAGTATAGCACCGCAAAAGAACAACTCATTTATCCCGACGACTATAATCATAGTACAAATAATTTTCATTTGTCTTACTACACAAACCAGATTATTCTAAAGCCCGACTAGGGCAACACAACCCAACCAATATACGTGTTAGCGCCTAAAATCTGTTCGCGTTCCAGGAAACAGTAGCACACAGAATAACGCTATTTTAGTTTAGGGACGGTTGTTAGCTCGCCTTATTTTTCCAACGCTCTAGTTTTGGGAGTTGTTTTTTGGCCATCCACCTCATCAAACTTCCGCTTCCTTGTTCCTTCAAAGCATTATCTACAATTATTTTCATCTGATCGAGAGTACAGTCTGGTGTCACAAACACCCCATTTTCATAACAGAGTCTGCACCACTTTTCACTTTTACGCTCGTCGGCTTCAGTGCCTCTACAATCACCAGCCTTTTTGGTTTGAAGAGGCATGCCGCAACTTTGGCATTGTTTCGTCATTTTAACGTCGTCCTATCTAGTTATATTCTATACCCGTGATGCAATATGAGTAAAATTTCCAATGGTTATTAGTATAATGTCACTCGACAACAGGCAAAGATTCAACCGGTAACTCAAGCACTTTAGCCAAGCGCTCAATTTGTTGGAATTTGCAATACTTTATTGGCGCACCCGAATGATCATAAATACGATAATAATGATTAAATTTTATGGTCTCGCCTCTAAAATTTTTTGCAACCGTAGGTTTGTTTATGCGCCTTATTACCCAGCCAGCGGGCTGGTCGGCAAGAATTCTTTTTATTTTGGCGTAGTGATTAAAGGCCATATATGGCAATTATAACAGCGCGACTTTTACCATTCATATAATATTTCGCAGAGCTTATGGTGTATAATTTAGGAGTGGATACAATAAAAACCATCTATACCTACTTACTAACGGTTCCGGTATTCTTTGCTATAGATATGATATGGCTTGGGGTTATTGCAAAGAGCTTTTACGCTAAACAGTTAAGTAATTTTTTGACTTCAAACGTAAACTGGGTTGCTGCAATAATTTTCTACCTGCTTTATATAATAGGAATTATATACTTTGCTGTCTTACCTGGTATTGAAAAAAATTCGCTAAAAACTGTCATCATAAGCGCAGCGCTATTTGGTGGACTAGCATACGCCACGTATGACCTCACAAATTTAGCTACACTAAAAAACTGGCCAATGCCAATTGTAATAGTAGACATAATTTGGGGAGTAGTACTAACAACTACTGTGGCTATAGCCAGTTATAATATAGCTCAATGGCTCAAATAGTTATTTCAATTGCAACCATCTTTATCTATATGACACTTTGGTGGGTGGTTTCACTTATAAAAAAACGAAATGATATTGCTGACGTAGCTTGGGGTATTGGCTTCATTGTTATAAGCTTAGTGCTATTCTTGCAAACAAACTCTACGAATATCAAAGGCTATATTATCCTGATTATGGTGACCTTATGGGGTGTTCGACTGGCTACACACATTGGCACTCGCCACCGTGGAAAACCAGAAGACGGTCGATACCAAACAATGAGAAAAGAATGGAAATACCCAATCTTGCAGAGCTATACGAACGTTTTCTTATCTCAGGGGTTCTTTATGCTGTTGGTGGCTGCACCAATATTGTTATTTTTTAGTGCCGCACCAGGCACTTTGAATTGGTATAACTTTATCGGCCTAATGATTTGGATAGTTGGTTTTGTATTTGAATCCATCGGCGACTACCAATTGGCTCAGTTTATAAAAAACCCAAAGAACAAAGGCAAAATAATGAGATATGGATTATGGCGTTACAGCAGACACCCAAACTACTTTGGAGAAATTAGCTTATGGTGGGGTTTCTACATTTTTACATTATTCACACCTTTTTGGTACTTAGGGCTAGTCGGTCCTCTTACGATAACGTTTCTTATCATTGGCGTGTCGGGTATACCAATGCTTGAAGAAAGATATAAAGGAAACCGAGATTACGAAAATTATCAAAAAACAACCAGTGCATTTTTCCCATTACCCCCAAAACATCATAACGGTTGATATATAATTAAGAACTTATGAGAATCGCAATAATCGGCAGTGGTGTATCAGGATTAACTAGTGCGTATTTACTTTCTCCTAGCCATGAAATTACCATATTCGAAAAATCCGATAGAATTGGAGGCCATGCGCATACAATTATTGTTAAAGAAGATGGCAAGAAAATCGCTGTTGATAACGGTTTCATGGTTTACAATCCTGAACGATATCCTAATTTTGTCCAATTACTAAATCAGCTTGGTGTTGAATCAATTGAAACAACTATGTCTTTTGGCCTAGAAATACCCGGAGAAATTAGCTATAACAGTGATCTACCTAATGGTATATTCGCTGTCAGAGCAAATATATTTAATCTGCGCTTCCTTAAGTTCCTATATAACATCACTCGGTTTAGAAAGAAGGCGAGGCAGGCATTGGTTAAAAGTCCTGAATCTACAGAAACACTCGGACAATTTTTGAAAAATAACAATTTCAACCAAGATGTAGCCAATTGGTTTTTATTCCCAACACTTTCTGCCATATGGTCAATCAAAGAAATTGATAAGGTTAATGACTTTCCGGCAATGTCAACATTTAGATTTTTAGATAATCATAAATTACTAAATACCACCCAGCCACGCTGGAAAACTATAAAAGGTGGTTCTATAGAATATGTCAGTAGAGTACGAAAAAGCATTGAAGATAATGGCGGCGGGATCATGACAAAAGCAAATGTTACCAGTATTAAGCGTAGTGGAGATGCTATCGACATAGTTGTAAATGGTAAGGAAGAGAACTTCGACTATGTCATATTCGCTACTCACGCCGATACCACAAAAAAACTTATTTCTGATATATCCAAAGAAGAAAAAAATGCACTCGACAAATTTTCATACACAAATAACAAAACGGTTCTACATAAAGACAGGGGGCTAGTCCCTGGTAATCATCGACTTTTAGCCGCGTGGAACTATACCCAGAAGAACGACCCGACTAATGGGACCTCACAAACAAGCTTCACATACTGCATGAATATCTTGCAACATATACCTCACGATACGCCCGTATTTGTCACCCTCAACCCGAAGATCGATATAGATAAAAATATGATTTACGCCATCGAAGAATACTCGCACCCGCAATATAATCTAGAATCGCTCGATGGCCAAAAAGCTATATCTAAGCTACAAGGTAAAAGAAATACATTTTATACTGGGGCGTATTTAGGTTATGGGTTTCATGAAGATGGTGTTGTTTCGGCAATACAAGTTGCAAAAAAATTAAACATATCACCACCATGGCAGAACCAAAAATAAAGCTAATTAAGGCGACTGTTGGTCATACTCGTTTATGGCCAAAAAATAACACTTTTAAATATAGAGTTTTTTATGTTAAGACTCCTGTCACCAATAATCCGACAAAAACACCAAGGTTATTTTCGTTCGATTACTTCAACGTCTTATCAATGTGGACAAAAGATCATGGTAATAGAAACAAAAAAGTGGGGTGGTATCAATTCATAACAAATGAGTTATCTAAGGCAAATATTAAAGTGACTAATGGCTATAGGTACTACCTAGTTGCTCATCCTAGAATATTAGGATATGCGTTCAATCCTATATCTTATTGGCTCGTCATTAACGAAAAGGGCGTGCTTCAGGCTGTGCTTTGCGAAGTTCTCAACACTTTTAAACAAACCCATAACTATCTGTTAACGAAAGCTGACCGAACACCAATAATAGCAACTGATATTCTTGTGGCTGAAAAAAAACTATACGTATCACCGTTTAATAAAATTGAAGGTCATTATGAATTCAGCTTTAGCTATGACACTAAACAATTTAAGTCGGTAATAAATTATTACGATAAAAAGGGCAGACATATCCTAAATACTTATGTTGGAGGCAAATCAGAAGATGTATCATCTGGAAAAATTATGCGCCTTTTAGCATCTTACCCGTTCATGACTATGATGGTTGTAGTACGCATACATTGGCAAGCACTAAGACTTTATTTAAAAAGTATTAAAGCAACCTTAAGGTTTAAACCAAAGAAATATCAAAACAATGAAACTACTGTAAGTAAGAAACAAAAATGAATCTATTTCAGCACAGTTACAGACTTATGCTTAGACATGATGATTTGTGCAACGTCATTAAAACCAATTCTAAAGGTTGCCGCACAACACAAGAGATAATAGCGCCACATTCGATAAAACTTAACATCATACAGCACCTCGCCTGACTTATTAGTTAGTTTCGATATTTTGTTCCAGTTTCTTCTAAAATTTGCCTCCCAAGCCAATAGTGTTTTGTCATAATCAGTACCAAAACTTTCCCATTGCTTTATTTGTAATAAATTCTTGCTTTTGTTTACGATATCTTGTGGCGATGGAAGGCGACCATTAGGAAATATACGAGTTGATATAAATGAATCTACCTCACCAGTGCCTATTATAGCCTGTAACCCAAATAGCCCATCAGCCTTTAAGGATCGTTCAATTATTTCAAAGTATTTTTTAAAATTTTTCTTACCGACAGCCTCGATCATCTCAATTGATACGACTCTATCAAAATAATCCGTGTATTTTTTACTTAATTTTTGATAATCAACAAGTAGAAATTTCACTGGAAGCCCTTTACACCTTTCCTCTGCAAAGGCTTTTTGTTCTTTAGAAACAGTTAAACCAACGACTTCGACTCCGTATTTTTTTGATGCATGTCTTGCGAACGTACCCCAGCCGGCACCAATCTCAAGTACTTTCATGCCAGGCTTGAGCTTAAGTTTTTTACAAAGCATATCAAATTTATTGTACTGTGCAGTAGTAAGCGAATCTGATTCCTTAACAAACATGCCACAGCTATATCCCATGCTTTCGCCAAGCATATATTCATACATGCTATTACCTATGTCGTAATGGTTGTGTCCTACCTGGAACGCACGTTTTCCTGCCTGAGTATTTATGATCGCACTCTGTGCTGACTGCAAAATATCAACAATATTAAATGCTTGTTTAGTATCTGATAACAACAGCTTTTCGAACATAGTGTCAATTTGGTCGACATCCCACTTTTCGCTAACATAACTATCACCAAAACCCAGAGAACCCTTAATAATTACATCGCGAAATGCGGTTGGATCATTTACTTGAATATCCCAAGGCTTTTTGCCATTTAGAGTAATGCCTGAAGGTTTAAGAATTTTTTTTATTTTATTCTCTAAATATGAGCTCATTAACATAGACTTTATCAACTTTAGTAGCGCAGTTCAATTACTTAGAGCATATTAAAGTTAAAGTATTTTAAGTTGATCAGATTAATACTGATATATATAAATTATGTAGATTTTTGAATGATTTTACTATGCTTTAGTTTATTTTCTGAATCGTAATAGGCTTCTATGGCTTCTCCCATAGTTGTGAAATGAGGGGTATTTGAAATAAGTCGAGACAACCTCCTACTTTTACTTATAGTATTTCGTATAGGTCCTTTCATCCTTGCAATTGCCAAGGTTATGCCTTTCTTATTTAAATCCTTTATTAGTAGCCTGAGCATTTGTCCTGCGGTTGAGTCTAATTCAGTGATTGTTTCCGCATCCCATAATAACCATTTAACAGGTTCTTTTGATTCGTCTATTAATCTATAGACAGTTTCTCTGAAATAGTTAGCATTTATAAAATATAGTGGCGCATCAAAGCGGAATATAATGATGCCTGGGATTTTGGTAGTTTTGGGTGGTCGACTCAAGTCCCTAATTGAACCGTCTTCAGCGACTCCCATTAATACGTACTTAGGCAATGAATTTTTGCGAACAAAGTTTAAAATTGCAAGCAAAACCGCAAGAATAAGCCCTTGAAAAATACCAAGCAAAGTAACACCAATCAAAGTAATGACCGCTAGATACGCCTCGGAGTTCCACGCCCGCCAGATTGATCGTAGTTCTTTATAATTGAACAGGTTTTTTACTGCTAAGATAACAATAACCCCCAATGCTGCCTGCGGAAGATAGCTCAGCACTGGCGCAACAAACAGCAATACGATCATGATGCACAGCGCAGCGAAAAGTTGGGATACTTGAGTGACAGCTTTGCTTTCATAATTAACTGCGGTTCTTGCTCCACTGGCTGCAACAGGCATGCCACCAAATATACCAGAGGCTATATTGGCAATGCCTAAACCAAAGAATTCCTGTGGCGCCTCAATACCATCAGATTGAGCGACTGCAAATGCACGCGCAGTCGAAATCGTATTGGCATAACTAACAAGAGAAATCATAAGTGCAGGAACAACCAAGTTTTGAAGATCATAAATACTTACCCTAGGGAACACAGGTAGTGGTAACCCTTTAGGAACGACACCCACAACGGGTACGCCTTTACTTGCAAGAGAAAAGACCCAGGAAAGTATTATTGTTCCAACTAAAATGATTAAAAAATTAGGTACCTTTTTCAAATATTTTTGTAATAGATAGGCAATGATAAAGAGCGCTAAACTCAAGAAAAATGTTATCCAACTTATGCTGCTGATATGCGTAATAATATAACTTATAGTTGTGATAAAACTTTGACGTGGAGGAACAGGCATACCAAATAACTTAGGTAATTGGGTGGCGATAACCGCTAAAGCTAAACCCGCCATATAGCCAAGTAGTATTGGCCTTGAAATAAACTCCGCTAAAATACCTAGCTTTGCATAGACAGCAATTATGCAGACTACACCTATTAATGCAGCGAGGACTGCTACTAAATATGTGTATCTTGTTGGGTCACTCAAGGCTAATGGTGCAATAGCGGCACCGGTTAATGCTGCCATGGCTGCATCTGGACCAACGATTGCAAATCGCGAAGTAGTAAAAATTGCAAAAAACACCATTGCAGCAAGTGCAGTGTACAAGCCATATACAAGAGGCAAACCAGCAAGCTGTGCATAAGCCATTGCTTGAGGCACTGCAACGGCAGAAACAGTTAAACCGGCTATAAGATCTCGACGAATCCATCGTTTTTGATAGGTTCTCAATACCTCATTGATTGGGATCGATATTTTTATATTAGCAATCATAATATTTGATTATAATACAGATAGTCGTAAGCACTTGGCTATAAAGGTAGCGTCACTAGGTTTTCATATATAAAAACAACTAGTTCTTTCTGTAAGTTTATGCGGAATACGTATGAGATCATAGCTGATGCAATATTTAAAAGCGACATCATTTACGATGCGAGCAGCCAGCCCAGCAACAAGGGCGACGTTTTCCAGTAAGCAATTCCGTGCGCATTCTCTCGATATGATTAACCCTAGTTTCGGGTTTTTTTACTGATATAGTCCAACAAATCCATTCATTGCGAGCAAGCGGAGTAAGATCCTGCCACACATCACTTAAAGTAGGGTCGCCAACAATGACACTCATCATATCATCGGGTATTTTATGGGCGACCCCATCCGCTGCTTGATTATTTACCATACAACTATAATACCGTAGCCAACCAACTATTAAAGCAATACATAAATATTATCGGTTGCCATATAGTCATCAACATGAGAAAGTTAGAGTAATGTAAGCGGGGTGATTATATGTTTGGACCAGTATTTATTGGAATAATAGGAGTTGTTGCTTGGATTTGTTTAGCACTTTGGCCAGCATCAATCGCGAAACGCAAAGGCTATAGTTTTGCCTTGTTTTTATTGTTGGGTATTTTTATATCATTCCTTCTTTCTCTTCTGATTGCAGTTTTGCTAAAAGATAAAACAGAAACTGCGCAAGACAGAGCAGATGACGAGGCAGTCGAAAAGGCCATGCTCAAAGAAGAAGGCCTAGAGTAGATTTAAGAAAATAGATTCTTAATAAAGTGTCTGTCTGATTAGGTCATATGCACTGCAACAACTAAAAGCACCCTATTGGGTGTTTTTAGTATGTCATAACGGTTATGCTATAGTTTATCTAAAGGAAAACTGTGATTACGCTATTATGTATACTCTTGGTTGCAATCTGTAGCTTCATACTTGGTGTTATTGTTCTCTTTAAAAATAAGGGTAGTTGGACAAACATAACATTCGCACTTTTTGCTTTTATGTTGTCTATTTGGACGGTCATAGATTACCTCTGCTACGATCCGGCATTTAGTACCGACACATCTATATGGCTAAAGCGAGCAGCATTCTTCATGCCTCCTTTTGGACTGTATTTTCTTCTTCTGTTTAGTATTTTGTTTACAAAATCCTTGCACAAACAAATAAAGCAAATATCGATACTCATAGCCATATCCTCTACCGCCATCGCGATATTGGGTATATCAAAGTACGTTTTGGTTGATATCAATGAAAAAAACAACATTGTCATGAACGTTTTTGGGCCACTGACATTTATCTACCTCGCGTACTTGGTTATATTAGTATTGATCGAGATTAATATACTTCGCATCGGGCACAAAAGATTAAATTCTCAAGCTAGAGCTAGAACAGGAATAATGGCGACGAGCCTTTTCCTTACTCTAATAATATTGGTATCGACAAATCTGGTACTACCACTATATTTCGAAAATTACTCATATGTAGGTTTGGGATTATTTTCTACTGTTTTTGTTATTGCAGGCTTCAGCTACGCCATTGTCAAACTTAGATTATTTGATATAAAACTAGTGGTTGCACGTTCTATTACTTATGCGATGTTACTTTTCACATTAGCAAGCCTGTATGGATTCATAACTTTCAAGATTGGGGGCGCAATATTCGGCACTACAACTACAAGTGCGACTCAACAAACTTTTAATATTGCAGTCGCAATCGTATTAGCTTTCACATTTCAACCATTACAGCATTTTTTTGAAAATATTACTGATAAGTATTTCTTCAAAAGTCGTTATGACCCAAAAAAGTTAGTTAATAAACTAAGTGTAATTTTGGCCTCTGAAATTGAACTCGGTAAGCTTAGTCGTCGCGTTAGATTGCTGCTAAGCAGAGAACTACATATAGATTTTGTAACTATAGTTGCATTGGATGGGAGCAGAGTCTTCACTGAATCAGGTCACTATGTTATCAGTCAACTTCAGGGTCTTGCAGAAGATTTGGCGCATATTAATAGCCCTATACTGGTTGCGGACGAGCTGCCCGAGGGCAAAAAGAAGGATATACTTCATAAATACGGCATTAGCATGTTTGTGCTCCTAAAGACCAGAAACGCACGTGTAGGTTATCTGCTTTTTGGACACAAACTCAGCGGTGATGTCTTTAGTACTACCGATGTAGAAGTAATAAGTACTATATCTGGTCAATTAGCAGTTGCTATTGAGAATGCTAAATCATACACAAAAATTCAAAACTTTAATAATACCCTACAAAGTAAGGTTGATGAAGCAACACAACAGTTGCGTGACGCCTATGCAACTCTCAAACAACTAGACCACGTAAAAGACGAGTTTCTATCAATGGCCTCTCATCAGCTAAGAACGCCTCTCACCATTAGTGATGGTTTTTTGGGTAGTGTAGTTGACGGCAGCTATGGCAAGCTTAAGAAAGAGCAGTTAGAGGCGTTAAAGATTTCGCAAAGTCATTTACATATGACCATCGGCATAGTGTCTGATTTATTAAACATAAGTCGAATGGATGTCGGCAAGCTGTATATTAATTATGAAGATACAGATCTGCTCGATGTAGTAAAAACAGAGATTGATCACCTAAAAACAAAGGCTACCGAACATAATGTAAGGTTGAGTTTCAAAAAACCATCACGTCCAATACCAATTATCAAACTGGACAAACAAAAAACCCAGCAGGCAATTCTAAACCTCATAAGTAATGCCATTAGTTATTCAGAAAACGGTCATGTAAAAGTATCGCTAGAACACGCAGGGGGTCAACTAATATTTCGCGTAGATGATGACGGAATAGGTGTAGCCGATAATGAAAAAGACAAATTATTTACTAAATTCTATAGAGCAGAAAATGCCAAACTAACACGGCCTGATGGTACTGGAATAGGACTTTACTTGGTCAAACGAGTAGTAGAAGATCAAGGCGGTACAATTATTTTTGAAAGCAAACTAGGTGAGGGCTCTACTTTTGGTTTCCGGGTTCCCACCAAGGAAGAAAATAAATATGTCGTCAAATAAAACTATAAATACTAATAAATATATGATGATATTATTAGATTATGTCGATCAAGCCCAACTGCGATAAGTGCGGTGGTGAACTCAATGAATACGGAGGTATCCTATTAAGCCCTCCATCCAAAGATAATATGGTTAAAAAAATACACCTGTGTGTAAGTTGTTACAAACAAGTAGAAAAAATGCTGAAAACGAAGTAATAAATCCGTAACTTAATTTAATCAAAATCTGCTAACATATTGAAAAAGGGGAGAAGTATGCCGAAAAAGCCAGTGACAAAGTTGCCGAAAGATAAATTATTGCCAAGAGTAACCATGTTCTTTTTTCGACATGCTCGTACTACAGCACTAATATGGATGGCTTTAACCCTATTTGGCGCACTTAGTTATACAACGCTATTAAAACGTGAAGGTTTCCCAAGTGTCAATATCCCTATATCTATAGTTAACGGAAGCTACTTCGTTAATGATCCCGCTAAGGTTGATTCCGAACTTACCAAACCCCTTGCCGAGATTGCCTTACAACAAAGTGATGTGAAAACAGTTCAGACACAAAGTGCTGCTAACTTCTTCAATATTAGTGTCCAGTATAGGGAAGGCACAGACGCCAAAGCAGCTTCACAAGAATTAAAACGAGCAATAGACATCTCGGGCAAATTACCTAAAACTTCAAGGATTCAGTATAACGTTCCATACTTTGGGGCTACGGGTGGAGATAGCCAGCAAATTGATGTGGCAGTGTCATTTTATGCAACTAAACCAACTAGCACAGAAACACTTGCCGCTAAAGGTAGGCAAGCGACCGAATGGTTAAAAGCTCAGCATATGCCTAATGTGAAGGATGTGTTCCTTAAGAACCCCATTCAACAAGCTAGCAATCCAGCAACTGGACAGGTTGTAAGCGTTCAAAAATCTTTTGATCGATTTGGAATACGAGAAGATAACTCTAATAACTACTATGACTCAGTAATAATTGGTGTCGCTGCAGAAAAAAATGTTGATGTTTTGAAGCTAGATAAGGATGTGAGGCAGGCTCTTGCAAAATTAGAAGACCAAGGCCAGTTTAAAGGTTACCAGGCTGAGGTAAGTGCTAGTTTTGCACCTCAGATAACTGAAAACATTAGCGAACTGCAAAGAGTGTTACTCGAAGGCTTACTGGCAGTGTTGATTGTGGGCTCCATAGTTATTGCCATAAGAGCATCACTTATTACTGTCATATCAATGATAACTGTACTTTTAATATCCCTAGGCCTGCTCTTTGTGATTGGTTATACATTAAACGTTATTACTCTATTCGCACTAATTCTAGCCTTGGCTTTAATAGTTGACGATACGATAATAATGGTTGAAGCAATCGATGCAGCCCGGCATCACCACAAAGATCCCAATAAAGCTGTTGCCGAAGCCTCTCGAAAGGTTAGCCGCGCCATGGTAGCAGCCACAGCAACTGCGGCTTTGAGTTTTGTGCCACTACTTTTTGTGGGTGGAGTATTGGGTAGTTTTATTAGAGCTATACCCGTAACTATAATCGCTGCACTTATTATTAGTTTATTGGTTGCTTTAATATTTATCCCATTTTTCGCTAGATATTTACTGCTAGGAAAAAAACAAATGGGAGCCAAAGGAGTCACTGAGGTTGCCGCAGGTTTTGAGAACAACATAGCTCGTTTCGTAACTAGACCGATGTTATGGGCAAGCGGCTCACGAAAGCGATTATTTAGTATCGGACTAAGTGCTGTAGCTATAGGATTTGCATTTTTCCTAGGTGGAATATTTATAGCACGTGATGTGGTATTTAATATATTCCCACCAACAAAAGATACTAACGGTTTGATACTAAATATGAACTTCCCACCCAACACAAACATACAAGAAGCTGAAAAAATTGCAGCTGAAGCTGACAAACTAGCATCTTCTGTAATTGGCAGTAACTTTGAGACAGCTTCTTACTTCGCAACTGGCAGCGCCCAAGATGCAACCGAAACCATATTCATAACACCATACAATAAAAGAGACATCACTTCCCAGCAATTATCTAAAGAGTTACAGAAAAAGTTCGACAATGACTTCAAACAAGCTAAAGTTATTGTTGGCCAGTCTGATATTGGACCGCCAAGCGCACCATTTGTTGTTCAGATAACGGCCGATAATCGTAAGCAAGCATACGTTCTTGCGAACGACATATCAAAATATCTAAGTGATGTGAAACTTAAGCGGCCCAATGGAACAGAAGCGCGAATGCTTAATGTAAGCATTTCCGATCAAGATCTGTACATTCGCAGTAATGGTAGGCCAATAATAACCGTATCGGCTAGCTTTGATGGTAATGATACGACTACGCTCGTTAGTCTAGCCCAACAATCAATCAAATCTCACTATACAAATGAAAAGGTGAGTAGCTTCGGTGTTGATGGAAATTCGGTTAATTTTGATCTTGGTCAAGAATCAGAGAATCAGGATTCATTCAAAACTTTAGCGTTAGCATTTCCAATAATGTTAGTAGTTATGTACATACTATTAGCTATTCAGTTCCGGTCATTCTTGCAGCCGCTTCTTATATTCTTAGCGATTCCGTTTAGTATATTCGGCATTATGCTAGGTCTAGATATTACCAACAACGCAATTAGCTTCTTTGCGATGCTCGGGTTCTTTGCTCTGGTTGGTCTTAGTATAAAGAATACTATCCTGCTTACAGACTTTGCCAATCAAGCAAGAAAGCTAGGAGAACCACCTATCGAGGCTGCAGTTGCAGCATTACGCGAACGGTTCCGTCCATTATTCGCTACGAGTGTAACTGCAGTCGTTTCATTGATACCATTGGCTATTACGAGCCCATTTTGGGAAGGGTTAGCGGTAGTACTAATCTTTGGTCTTATATCAAGCACCGTATTAGTAGTAACGATTTTCCCATATTACTACCTAGGTGCCGAATATCTGCGTATTAAAGTACCTGCTGCTCTGTTTGGCAATAAGAAATCTCACACCAAAAAAATAGGTGACAAACCTAAAAATCGTACAGCTAAAGAAGCCGTAAAAACAAATCCCAAAACCAAAAAAAATAATAAAAACAAAACTAAGAAGTAATGACTTTGCTATTATAGACAGATGCAACCTGCTTATGTAGTATCGAGTGTTTGGTGGTATTCATTAGTTGGAATACTTTTGTTGTATGCAGTAGTAGAGTGGCGTCATATGCGCCGAGACCATGTTGTAAAGTTCAGGGAAGCCGTATTTTGGACAATATTTTACGTTTCACTTGGTGTCGCATATTCTATACCGATATTTATCTGGCTTGGCAACCAAGCCGGCGGCGAATATCTGGCCGCGTTTTTTACAGAAAAGGCTCTGAGTTTAGACAATTTGTTTGTTTTTGGTTTAATATTCGCTACTTTTAAACTGCCCAAGAAGCTCGAAAGGCGAGTACTTAATTATGGCGTTGTTGGAGCGATAATATTCAGGTTAATCTTCATCGTTGCAGGCATCGCACTACTAGAAAAGTTTAAGTGGATATCGATTATATTCGGCCTAATACTCCTCCGAGCAGCTTGGCATGCTTACCAGGATGCTCGCGGAAAATCTGAGGAAATGGAAGTAACAAACACCAAGACATGGAAGATACTGTCTTCTATATTGCCTTTATACCATCATTACGTTGACCATAAGTTACTTGTAGTCAGAAATGGTAAGCGCCTGTTCACAATGCTTTTTGCAGTTATATTAATGATCGAGTTTACGGACATATTGTTTGCTGTTGATTCCGTACCCGCAGTATTAGCAATCTCAACTAATCGATTTATAGCTTACTCCAGTAATATCTTCGCGATACTCGGCTTACGAGCTCTCTATTTTGTGTATGCACAAGTTGCAGAAAAGTTCTGGGCACTGAAGTGGGGAATAAGTATTATATTGGGCTGGATAAGTTTCAAACTAATTGTTTCACCTTTTAACTGGCATATACCCAACAGCATCAACCTGGGAGTAATTATTGGGGTACTTATTTTTACAATTGTGCTCTCTAGCGCCTACCCTCAACAAATTACTAAAGAGTAATTATATATGTCGAAAAAAGTACTTGAAGGCGAGATAATAGACGAACATTCCAGGGTATCGAGACGCAATAATAACTCTGATATTCCCGACATGAAACTATCAACATTCCCAGGATGGCGCTTGCTGTTCTGTCTCGTACCGATATTTGGATTTATATTCGCTATTATTTGGTATTACTACGACAAGTCCAAACAACGCATAACAATTTTCCCAGCAGCAGGAATAGTTATCGCGCTTTTTGCCAGTAGTACATTTATTGTGCTGCGATTTATACTGCGAGCGATCTTCTAACCAATTAAATCATCGAGCAAGGTGCACTTGAGTGTCTTATCGCCAACTTTGGCTATACATGAGGTACTCGTCTGTATGACTATATCTACACCAGTTTCTTTACATGGAAGCACCGGCACATCACTAACTTTGACATTAAAAGTGTTTCCGTTTGAATTCGCTGCCTGAACTTGAAATAAATAGTTTTGGCCAGAAACTAAACCATTAACCGTGTCTTCTGTTAGAGTATTATTTTGCTGTCGATCCTCCACGCCAAAACCAAATGTATGCCCAGCCCGGCCCGGCCCAGTCGACCAGGCAACTACACGGTATGGAATTAAGACATTACTACTGGTTTTTACTGTGGATTTAATTGAGCCAGAACTTCCGTTTTGCGAGTTGCCACCACAAACCTTTGGCAGATTCAGATATACCGTCTGATTTAGACCAGGCCAGATCTGATTTGACATAGCACCGCCATACCAGACTTCAGTCGATTGCATAGTTTTATGGGGATTTTCGGTCTGTTTTCGCTCCAGCTTGTAAGTTTCAATATAGACACTTGCGCCGCTTGGTATGTTATCAAAACAAACTTCACGAACACCATCAGCGGATCCTTCCTCTGGCAGCTCAGTGTTGATCACATAGTACTTAGAATAACCATTGAGGCCATCTATTGGCTGTCCGTCTTCATTAATCTTTTGCTTACCGATCATGTAGTCGGCACTCACTTGTGCAGTAACGGCTTTGCCGTCCTCCCCCTGTACCACAACCTTAAGTGAATTAGTGTTGCTGCAGTCCTTTTCTTGGTATAAGTGTGACTCCCATGGCAGAGGCTCACGCACTTGCTCGGTGGTAGTTGTAGTATCAATTGTTGCCGTATTAGAAGTTTCAGTCGGCAGAACCGTACTGGAAGCAGTTTTTTCTGTAGTAGTCGATTCGATGGTGAGCACTGTGGTTTTAGCCGAATTGTGGGTGATCGTTGTTTCGGTTAGTTGCGCATCGGACACTGGGCTAGTCTCCGCCTCTTGTTCCATAGGCAAGTATGCAAGGCCAACCAGGCATACAGTTCCTAGCCCAATTAATGCTTTCCTCGTAAATGATAATCGATGATTTGACTCAACGACAAAATCAAACAATTCTGGCGATTTGTCAGAAAACTTCATTAACTTCAACGCTATCGCAGTGAGACAAGAACTGCAAGCATAAGCAGTAACAATCATTGTGTTTCGATGATACAATTTAGAATATGTTAAATTCTGCTCTGCGGCATCGGCTTGCAGCTTATAGAAATCCTATCTACATCGTCTATGCAATGCTAGGAATTGTAATTTTTCTATTCGGTTGGCTGGTTGTACGCGGAGGAGTAGGTTCACTTGAAACGTATGTTTTTCGATTCTTTAATGAATTGCCGTCATTTCTTTCACCTATAGTAATGCTAATATCACTATTCGGAACCATTGGTTTCGTACTAGTCGCGACATTTATATCTTTACTCAGACGACATTATTCTCACGCCTTGAAATTTTTATTAGCAGGTGGGATTGCGTGGCTAGTAGTAAAATGGCTCAAAACCTACGCCATAAGAGCACGCCCAAGTGAAATACTACCCAACGTACAACTTAGAGAAAATCTAGACAGCGTCATTGGGTACCCATCAGGTCATGCAGCCGTCGTAACAGCCCTTGGCGTAGTAGCCTATATGTACATTCCAAAAAAGTATCATCGCTTTATTACGATCATTATCATTGCAGTGTGTTTGTCTCGACTATTCTTAGGGATGCATCTACCAATGGATGTAGTAGGTGGCTTTGGTGTCGGACTTGCAATAGCAAGTGTTTTAAATTTTATATTCGGTGATACTAGGGGAAAGTTTGTATCATCAAAACTTATAAAACGTAAACTTGGAGCTCTTCATCTAGATGTAAAATCCGTGAAGAGGGCCAGCGTCGATGCAAGAGGCAGTACACCGTTTTTTATAACCTTGCAGGACCAGAAAAAAATCTTTGTCAAAGTAGTAGATACTAGTAATAATGTTGCAGACTGGTTGTTTAAGCTAACTAGAAAGGTCCGCTACAGACGACTTGAAGACGAAGCTCCATTCTTTACGCCTAAAAGACAGTTAGAACATGAAGCATATATAGCTGGACTAGCCCTAAACCACGGTGTGAGCACGCCAAGTGTACTTGGTATTTTTCATGTCAAGGAAGATATGTGGGGCATGGCTCAATACATGATAGACGGTACGGGTCTAGATGACTTACCGCCAAAAATGCTTACACGTAAACTGTTAGTAAAAATATGGCAACAAGTTACCAAGCTTCACTACGCCAATATTATTCATCGCGATCTAAGAGCCGCCAATATCTTTATTGACAAAGAGGGTGAGCCCTGGCTAATTGATTTTGGCTTCTCTGAAGCTTCAGTCTCTAGTAGTTCATTCCATAGAGATACAGTTGAGTTAATCGCTTCTTTATCCTGTATAGCCGACCCGAAGTTAGTAATTATTGCGGCCCAAGAAGTTATTGGCAAGCAGGAGCTAGTGGCGGCACTACCGTATTTGGAATATGCATCCCTATCAGGTGCAACAACAAAACTATTGAAATCCCAAAAAGGTAAGATAGAAATAATTCGATCAGAGCTAGTGAAGGCAACAAACACTAAAAAAATAACAAAGGCTAATATAAGTAGATTTCGACTAAGAACTTTCATATACATTGGGCTGATTGGGGTCGCTCTATATGTACTAATTCCACAACTGCCGGAGTTCAATGCAAGCATAGATAGTTTGAAACACAGCAATCCAAATTATATAATTTGGGCCATTATTTGTTCGATATTAACTTATCCGGCTGCAGCTGGAGTATATACAATAATCTCCGTATACCCCATCCGATACTTAAGGACATTGTTGATTAGTATTGCAACGAGTTTCACTAGTAGACTACTACCGGCAAGTAGCGGAGCAATGGCTACAGAAGCGAGATTTCTAAATAAATCAGGCTACAGTCCAGTAGAGGCCGGATCACTAGTGGCGCTAAATAACCTCATAGGATTTATGGGACATATGTTAATACTATTCATTGTAGCTGGTCTTACTAAAACTTCGTTGAGTAGTATCATCACAATTCCCGTATCAAGAAAAGTGCTAATTTTTGCGGGGATCATTATCGCCATAGCTATTATTACAATTGTTAGTATAAAAAAACTCAGACGAAAAGCCAGGAAAGTATTAGTAGATCTTCGAAGAGATATTTCTAAATTACTACGTGAACCCGGAAGGTTTGCTTTCGCATTAGTTTGCGCAATGCTAATCACATCTCTGTATGCAGGCGCTTTGTACTTTTGCGCTCAATCAGCAGGCCAAACAATTACTGTGCTTCAAGCATTCTTTGTACTCACAGTGGGAGTAACGGCGGCCAGTGTAACACCAACTCCAGGAGGTATAGGTGGCGCTGAGGCTGGTCTTGTTGCCGGTTTCGTAAGTATCGGTATGGATTCTAGTACAGCACTAAGTATTTCACTTATTTATCGACTAATAACTTTCTGGCTACCAATAGTACCAGGTTTCATAGCATTTAATTTTGCTAGCAATAAAGAATTCATCTAACGCTTCGGAGTTGGCGCTGTGTCAATTGAGACTGGGCCTACCGAGATAATCCGATCAATGCTTGGTCTGTATATAATGGCGATTTTATTTGTTTGATATATCAAAACCTTGTCTCCATTATCGGCCTTTTTTAAGAAGTCAGAACTTATTTTTGCTTTGTCAGTCACCGTTGCTAGTGCAGGCTCTTCATCAGAAGGTAGTAGATAATGCTTACTTATTTGTTGCTTTATGCCATTAACATCATCCGCACCTTTTTTGCGGCCTCTTGTTTGAAACAACCAGAATATCAATACGCAGGCCAACACTACCGTCAAAGACAGAGTTAGTATGCTTAGGTATCGATTCATTCGAAACTTGATTACATTCGAATCATTCGCCAACGGCCGACGTATGTCCTGAATACGATTTGGCTGTTTAAGATTATTCTTTGCCACTAATCATCACTCTCAACATATACTCTCATAACATCCAATACCACGGCTGCAGCTGTGCCACCGTTATTCATATATTCGTGATGGCTTAAAAAGTTCGTATTTACTGGCAAGTCAGCAGAATTAGTTATGGATCCGCTCGTTTCTGCACCAGTATCAAGTCTGGTTAACCTGTAACCGACACTTGAACCGTTAGGAGCTGCAAACATGACAAATTCATAGACAGCTGTCGTGTTATTAGCTGGGAAATTAGCACCAGCGTCCGTTTTGGTTGCCGTTCCAGCATTGTTGTTACCCATTATTTGTAAGTTTGTGTCGGCACTATCCCATCCAACACCTATCATGTTGGTTAGATTAGAAGGGTTTTGATTGGTCGCAATGGCAGCCGTTGAACTTAGTAAACCTATAAAAACACGCTGATTTGCAGTGGTGGAGTTTACTGCAAAACGACAAGTATAAAAGAAACCACCAAGATTAGCAGCATTACCTCGCCACGCAAGCATCTGTGCAGATCTAAGTTCGGACGCAGAATTTGCTGTTCCCGCACTTGTAACAGTTGTCCTGCGCATTGAAGTATGTAAATTAGTTGAGGAAATTGTTGGTGTGGAGGCAGTGCCAACAGTAGTATTCGGCATGCCCACGGCAGTAACAGTTGCTCCTGTTGATGGAACAGAAAAAGCAATAGCATTAAAGAACAATGCTGGTTGTAACGGGGTATCTAGTCCGCTAGGACCTTTGGTTTTCAAAAGCATCCTGCCAGCAACATCTTTTGAGTATATGAGAAGATTGCCTGACGCAGGCGAATTTGGCTCCGATGCAGCCCCTGCAAGCCGCAAGCCACCAGACTGAACATCAAGTCCAATATCCCAACCAGTACCAACATACAATCCGGTTTCTTGACCTGCACCAGGTGAAGTTGGACCTTCAAGTTTTAGCCCATAACTAGTAACACCAGAACTTGCTCCAGTGGAATTCGCAACTATACGCATACCACTCCAGGTTCCTCCAGAAGTTCCACCTGGAGTATAGTCAACCCTAATCCCGGCCGATTCCACCGCAGCATTACCTCCAAAATAGTTAACACTGACAGCGTTTACGTTTGCAGTCGTGACAGAAAAACCAGTATTTGTAATTGATAGTTGATCAGTAGTCGGTGCTGCGGTTGCAATAACGCTTAATGAGACGCCAGCCGCTTCATTAAATGTATTCGAACCAGTGTAAGATTGGTTTGCATTTAGTTTTGCTAGATTTGAGTCATTACTGAGTGCGGTTGAACTAATCTGCGTTCCGTTGATTTTATATACTTGCCCAGAACCAACATTAACATCACCCTCGACACTCAGACTTGCTACACCAGTCCCAGCATTAGTAACAGTTAGAGTAGAATTACTGGCGTTGTTTAGATCAAATGTAAAGGCTGTGCCAGATTTTTGTAAGGTGGTCGTATTTGCGCCAAATACTAGTGTTCCAGAACCTGAGTCTAGTGTTAGGGCTCGTGTAGCCCCAATAGATTTGAGTGTCACTGCAGCTTCATTGGCTGCAGGACCCGTTACTTGCAATATGTTGGTACCGTTAGCTGTCTGGACATCTAAAATGTCAGCCGTTGGTGAGCCAACTGAGGTCTGCTTTACAATAGCTGAAACTATGTTGGTAGTTGGCTGAAGCGTATTTGTTCCTGTCCAAGTTTGGCTAGAAGAGAGTTGGCCAAATGCAGTTGAGTCTAGACCATCAAGCATGTCACTATTAAAAGCGTAAGGCGTAGCCGTAAACTCAATGCGTGGCGTCATCTCGGCATCTGAGCCAACTTTTACACCTAGATAAAGAGGGGACGAGTTAAAGTCAACGCTCCCAGGCAGCGCATTACTACTCCCTAGTGCCACCCGAAAAATACCATCTGATACACTAACCGTACCTTGAGTCTCCTCCCATTGACAGCTATTTGCTGCACATGAGTTAGCTGCATCATTAGTTGGATGATTGTATATACGGAAGCGCATACTATAAGAGCCATCGGTAATGTTAGTTCCGTCTGGGTTGGTTAACTTCCCCTGAAAATTTATCTGCCTGTTTATCGAAGCCTGGGCTGGAGCCCATAATAAAACGGGAGCCCAAATAAGACCTCCGAACACAGCAAACATCAATATTCCTCGCAGATAACTTCGCATAAACATCTACAAATACAATTATAGCAGTATTGATTCTTTATTGCTCACGCTTGTTTGTTGTTTTTTTATAGTTTTTACGAATAACTACACCGTCTATAAGTTTTGGCTCTTCCTGTTTAGATGTGAGAGGTTTTCTACTTTTTTTTGAAAACAATCTATTAAATCGTCTTATTAATAACCTAATACTATTTCGCTGCCAAATAATTATTGCCATTACAGAGATACCAAAAAGGATAGTTTGCCAAGGAATATACCAAAAAACCTGATTTATTTGTTGAACAGAGTCACTACCTTGATAACGATATTGAATCTGCAAATCAACCTTACTCGGCAGCCATATTGACTTAACTGATTTCAAAGGTACATTAGAAGAATATTCGTCACTTGGGGCTAATGGCTGCGAGGCTTCGTTTACTACTGCGGACCTGTAAATATCAGACCCTTTTCCAAGCGAAATGTATGCTTTGGGTATGATCACGACATTGCCAGAATTCTTTGCAGAAACTTTTATGGAATTCGGTAACTTAAAAAAATATTTTGGTTGTGCGGGAGTACTAAATTGGACTGATCTTATGGCGCCGTCTTCTTTTATTATGTAGACACTAACACTCACCGCTGGCACAAAACCAACACCTGATATCGAATCATCGATCTGTTTTATTAGAACCGAAGTATAATGACCACCTGGCGCAAGTTGATTACTGTTCTCGACATGCAACTTAATATTGCGAGATTGCCGTGGTAGTAAACTAACGTCTGTCTCGCTCAAAGATATAATACCAGCTAATATTGGATCAATTTCGCTATTCGAAGATGGCTTACCGGAATCCTTGTTGACACCATATAAACCAATACTTAGTCTGACATTATGGTCAAAATTATTGGTTACTACTATGTTCTCATCGGTACTCGGATTTGTTTCTGAGACCGAGATTTTACTATAAGTAGGCGATACGGTGATTGTGCCTGGTGCAGCTCTTGTACTTAGCGGCAAAACTAGCGGCAGTAGCCCCAGAGAAAAATATACCACAAGAAAGATTCGCCTAAGCTTCATTTTCTTTGGTGTCCTGTGGGGACGAATGGGATTTCTTCTTCTTATTTTTTATTGAACGGTACGGTTTTCGAACAATTGTAACCATACCAACAATCAGAATGATCAATAAAGTTACGCCGACTAGAATTAATTTCCATGGTATTATCCAAAAACTAATGACTGCCTCGACTGGCACATCCCGTTGACCATCGTTATATACAGCAACTAATTTGGCATGGTATTTACCGAAGCGAAAATTCTGCGCTTTTGACCAGTCCCATCCAAGTTTGGTATTTTTCAGCCCATCGCTGTTCGTCTGATAAACAGGGAAACCATCAACCCACATCGTCGGATAAACACGTGTTACTCCTGGAAGTAGATACGATGCAGTATCATTAACTTTTAGTACACTTATGGGCTTATTGTCGTTCTCCGACTTCTGGATATACACATTGCCGTATGGCAAAACTATAGTATTGCCGGTATTTTTTAGTTTGATTTGAAAGTTGACTGGGAGGAATTCATAAACGCGGCGATTGGCACTAAATTCACTTATATCAAACTTGCGTACAGCGCCTGGTCGGTCAACAGTTAATAGCGTGAATATTGCTATGGAGCCCTTTAGCGCTGTTTTGCCGGGAGTTGTAATAGGCTCCTTGTTTCTAGATATAACGACAGCGAAGCTATAGCTAAAACCCACATCCGCTGGTGGCGAGGTTATCATAGTCTCTGTAAAACTAGTACCTGGTTCAATACTAACTATCGGGTTGGAAATCTTAACCCAGTCACTAACCTCTTTGGGTAATTCTTCGGTCAATTCAATCTGACCGTTATCTTCATCTACTTTGAACTTTCTGAGTTCAATTTTAAGTTCTTCTTTTTTTGTACCAGAATTTCTAATCTGAAACTCGTTGCTGTTGGTTACGCCAGGCCTAACAGTACTAATGATTGGCGATGGCGATACTTGAAGCACAAAGCCACCTTCGTCCGAGCTTTGAGCGAACAAATGGGGCAAAACTATTAGTGGCAATAAAAGCACTACCGCAGTCATCGCAGCAAAGTAACTAACTATAAACTTTCGTACCCTCATTTACCCATTAGTATAACAAATGCCGCCCAATAAATCTTGAACGGCATTCAAAGCCTAGAATATTAATATTTTGCTAGAACAGTCCGGCTGCAACCACGGTTATTACATCCGCATAGTCGGTTGCGGCTGGTGTCGATGGACTAATAGATGCGTGGTTAGTTAAAGTCAAAACTGCATTATTAGCAGTTCCGTTTGAAGAAGCTAGGGTTCGCAGAGTGGTATCAAGACCACCCCCTTGATTAGCGCCGTTTACGAAAGGTGCTGCAACACTGATCGTACCCGTACCGCCAGTTTGAGAAGAAGCTACACCAGTATTGTAACCCTCAGTTCCAGCGGAAAGTGTACTGTTAGACCCAGGGGTAGTTGAAGCAATGGTGGCAGCAGCCGCAGCGGAGTTTAAGCCCGTATTAGAATCCTTCGCCCAAACATACCAGCCATTTTTAGCGTTCGTATTAACAGTAGCTGTTCGTGGCGTAGGACTACTACTTACAGAACCACTAGATAGAGTTCCTAGCGCATCTGAGTTAGCGCTCAAAGCGAAGCTAAATGCTTGCGGAACAGTTGCACTAACAGCTATCTGATCATCGGTAATACTAGCGGTAGCGTAATTAGCTGTATCAATAACCGAAGGGCCACTGGCTCGTGTTGTAACAGTACCTAAATTGTTGCTTGTAGCACTTGATTTTACGCTGACAGCAGCGGAATTCGTCCAGTTAAAGCAATACAACGTACCTACAACCAAATCGGTACTAGGGAAAGTAACTGTCTGACTACCCACGGCAGTGGCAGTATTAATGCCAGGCCAGGCTGACGCACCACTTGGCCAAGCCAAGTTATTAGTATTAACTGTCCAGTCTCCTAAGGTTGTACTTACAGTATAGCCAGTAGGGAAGTCAACCTGAACATCGGTCTCAGTAGCAACAGTTACAGGCTTTGCACAAACCGTACCAGTAGTCGGAGAGCTTATTTTCATACGATCAAAGCGCACAAGCACATTACTAAGCGTAGCTGCCGAAACAGAGTTCCTATAAATCAAACCCGTTAGAACCATAGCCAAACCAGTGATAACCGCGACAATTATGTATGCTGTCTGGCTTTTCAGAACCTTCTGCATATTTTACCCTCCAATAATCTTTACAATAAACATTCTTTGGCTATTTTAGCCAAACATAAGCATAAAATCAAGCTTCGTATTAATAAAGCATGGCGGCGATAAACGTCACCACATCATTATAGTCTGTTGCTGCTGGCGTAGTTGTTGTGGCTTTTGCTTTCAGTTGCACAGTGATACTTCCACCAGAAATTGGACCAGGTGTACTGACTATTTTTTGCAGCGCCGTAGTTAGGCCACCAACGTTGTTAACAGAGCCATTAAATGGTGATATGGAACTCAACGGACCACCAGTTGACTGAGAAGTACTAGTTACCATAGCCCCATAACCAGAAGAAGCATTAGATAAATCATCGGTCGCAGATGATATGGTAGTTGCAGCTGAAGCGCTAGTTAGTCCAGAATTATTATCTCTAATAAATACCTCGCCACCAGAAAGGGAATTGGTATCCAACGACAGTATAGCGTCGGCATTGGCGACAAAAACCGTCCCGCCTGTTAAGCCAGAAAAGCTTGCCGAATATGGTGGTCCCGCCGGAGGGTTGGTAGCTATGCCAAAACTTATTGAAGGCGAAACTGTGGCCACACCACTTGTCTTGGGCCCATAGGGGGACTCAGTAAAGTCTCCTTGCATAGCCTTAACCTTAACTTTGTAAGTAGTATTAGAAGCAAGTCCCGTTATCCAGAAACCAGAAGCTCCGCCCCAAGCGACATAATCTTTATAATCAGTAATAGCAAAAGTCGAGCCGATACTAGTGTCTGATTTTACATATTGAGTACTTACAAAATCATCACTACTTATAGCTATCGCAAATTTGGTATCTGATGGATTGCTGCCAGTATTTATTACTAATTTTAAGCGATTGTATTCATTGCTCGGGTTGGACAGATTTGGGGCAGGGGGCACATTGGCATTTTGTGTGACCGTTTCGCCAGATTTGTTAGTATAGTTAGTCGAACTGCTTGACTGACCACCTTGGGCACCTAGCTCTCCGTTAAGTTGATAGTTTGCACTCGAAGACGAACCACCACCACCGCTACCAAGATCATAGGATTTCAGCGTAAAGTTAGAGCTGGACGGGGCTGCCGCGAACATCCCACTGATAACCAAGCCAATTAAACCCCTAAACATGACCGCAATTATAGCATTGGCATCATTGCCACTGCCAATTAATCAACATATCGTGCAATATTGATTCTAACTGAGATTGTCTGGTTGGCTCGCCCGATACGACGACCGACGCATATTTTTGACCTTCGGCCCAAAAAACACTTATCTGATATTCACTATTATCCTGCTTAATATATGCATAGTGCTCGTAAGGTAACTCGTCACGGTTAATTGGGCTGTAGACATCAGCATGGGCTAGCCTTAACCTAACATCACTTATTTCTGTTAAGCCAGTCGCAGGTGCTTTACCGATAGTTATGCCTATCTGGTCACTTACCGGGTTATTAATACTAGTCGCGGAACTTGTAACGAACAGTTGCTCTAGTACGTCAGCATGAGCTGTGGTTTGATTAGTTTTCACAATCATATCGGAGGGTATACGGGTTGTAAAATTCGTGCCACTTAAGTTTTTAGATTCGTGCTTAGTGCTGGCTCCTTGAACATCTGAGCTCGACGTTACTTGCTTAACCGGCTGGCGGGCCCAAATCAAAAAAGCAACCAAACCTACACCAAAAATAGCAACCAGTCCACCGGCTATAAACCAATTACTTCGAGCTATTTTTGACACGACTTTTACCTGATTTCGATTTCTTTAGATTTGTCTGGCCAGTATTTATAGTTGCGTTGCCTATTAATCCAAGATGATGCAAGCCAACAAATAACAACCCGCCCGTAAAAATTGCAGCAGTGGTTGCCAATACTACCGGAGAGTACTTTTGAAATGTCCCTAAATTACTCTTTGGCTTAATCGGTATATCCTTTATGTTCGATGAAGATACCGCACCTAATACCAACGTAACTACATGACCATTTTTGTCAGTAGTTCGCACGGTTATCGAATGGGCCGAACCCTTCTTATAAGAGTGTATTACGGTTTTTTTACCTGACTCATTGTAACGATATGTGTTACTAGTACCGTCCCCCCAGTCAACCAACATAACAAATGGCGCTTCACCATCCTTAATAGTTATAGTTAGTACCAAAGAGCCGTCAGGCGCAATGAGCAGAAACTCCTTTTCACTTTCAATTTGCAAAGGCTGAGACTGCGAAATAGGCAGTTGTTTTAGAGAAGAATTGGGTTTTGATTGTTGGGTAATTGACGGCTGCTGATTGTTTCCATTATCAAGCTCTGGATAGTTAAGCTGAATTGGTGCTCCATCTACACCTGGATCGTTTGTAATGTTTTTTAACTTTGGTGTAATTGTGTTCAAACCAAACTGCAACTGAATACTCATAGAGAAAGTGCCGTCAGGATTGCAAATTGTAGAGCCCAAGAATGTAGCGTCACGCCACAACGTAACTATTAATTGTGGAGACAATACTGGGCAAGTGCCTGATATAGACTGAGTAGCACTACTTACAGTGCCCGAAGTAGGCGAAGTAATTACTGCAGGGTAGGGAGAAGATGGTGCGTGAATATTGGCACTAACCTGGTAACTAGCAGCTCCTACGTCTAGACTGTGAGTAAAAACACAGACACAAATAACCAATACAAAGCAATAGACCACAGTTTGTCTCGACTTCAAAAAGGCTAAAATTGGTCAACCCTCCGTTCTAAGTACATATCAGTCATTGTAACATCACTTAATTAAGCCACATTAAGCCACGTTCCGTCTTGCATAATTTGACTACTATTGATTTTGCGGATAATAGTTGTATAATTTATATAAATAAGAGGAGTCCGTTATGAGTGAGGCCAAACCAACCACATACGAGCGCCAGTTGCTGCGCAAAATTAATAATTTGGAAGCCCAGGTAAGTAAGCTTGATAACCATAAATCAAGAAGTAAAAAAAATAAAATTGTAGATTTCTTTCGAAGTTTCGCCGTCATATTCTGCATTGTCCTTTGTGCAGTTATGCTAAACATCGGCGTAATATCTATTTGGCTAAAACGAACCGTCATTAATACAAGCATCTGGACTGACAAAACAAGCCAACTACTACAGTCGGAATCAATTAAAACAACCATTGCCGATAAAATCACTGACGAAGTTTTTACGGCTGCAAATGCCGAGCAAGTTGTATCAGAATCACTTCCACCAAGGATATCCGGACTGGCATCGCCACTTACTAATAGTCTACGCGGTTTCACGAGTCAAAAAGTTACCGAAGCTCTAGGAAGTGCAGCATTTCAATCATATTGGTCAGATCTTAACCAGAGCGCTCACGGCGGCATAATTGCGAGTCTAGAGAATGGCGGCCAAGCACCATCTGATACAAGCAAATATGTAGTCTATATCAACGATAATCAGCTACTACTCAACCTTCAACCAGTATTTACTAAAGTCCAATCTCAGCTCAGCAATCGTGGTCTTTCATTTGTTGATTCGATTAATCCAAGTCGACTGAACAAGACTATTACTATAACCGAAATACAGTCACTACCTAAAACCCTTCAAATCTTCAATTTGATAAACAAAGGTGCTCGGGTAATTCCTGTAATCGGCATTATTGGTGGCGCCGTAGCTGTACTATTAGCACGTAACCGACGACGGGTCATAATAGCAATCAGCGTAATGACAGCAGCGCTGATGTCTATAACCGTCCAGGTCATAAATTTTGCCCGCTATCCATTGCTACAAAAGGCAACCGATAGTTCAAGCACAATCTCAACCCAGGCTGCCAGTGATACATTTTCCATACTAACTAACGACCTCGTCCTTTACTGTCGAATCATGATGGTCATCGCGCTTATTATAGGTATCACAGCCTGGCTAACGGGCAATTCAAGGGTAGCTATAGGATTACGCATGTTTATCGCGAAGCTGCTTTCGCCCAAAAACTATGGCAAAACTTTTTCCTGGCTAGCTATGCACGCCACTACACTAGTAGCTTTAACAGCAATACTGGCAGGCCTATTAGTAATATTCCCACCAATTAGTGGGCCGACATTCGTAATCGTAGTTATATTAATAGCCAGCATCTTTAGTCTTTGGCTTTTATCTATTAGGACAGCCGGCGCAACTAAGACTAGGCCTTAAGTCGGCGACGCTTAAACAAATTTAGCCTTGTAAAAAGCTTCTTTGGCTTAGTGGGCGAGCCGTCATCTAGAGCTTCAATTTCACGATAAACTTCTAAAAACATCTGAATAGTTGTCACCAGAACAATCATCAAAACCGGACCAATCACAATACCCAGGAACCCGAATAAGCCTAAGCCCGCAAACACAGATAGAATCGCTAGTGCCGGGTCGAGCCGTGCGTCCTTGGGTACTAATCTAGGCCTCATTACATTGTCTATATTTGTAACTATTAGTAGGTGGTTAGCGATCAGAAACACACCTTGCCATACATCTCCAAATAAGATCATTATTATACCAATTGGGATAGTAATAATACCCGCACCAAGTGGAATAAATGAAAAAACTGTTAATAATAGGAAGAAGAAGAAAAACAGACTATGGAAGCCAACTATGTATAGCCCAAGCGCACTTACAAAACCCTGCATAGTCGCAATAATAAACTGACCCCTAACCATAGCTTTTGTCATTGAACCCATGCGCTTTAAATAAAGATCAGTAATCTCCTCGCCGAGAGGATTCAGGGCCGATAAAGTATCTATGACAGCACTCTTGTTTCTAAGTAATGAGAAGAATACATAGATATAAATAATTAACATTGTAATCAGACTAAATATCCCAGTAATAGAAGAAGCTATGGACTGTAGTAGAGTTGTGCTAGCGGTCTGAAGAAAATTTGTTAAAGAATCAGAGATAGTGGCTGCTGTTAGTTGATAATTTATCCCCAAATTTTTAAGCATATTGTTGACAGACTGGAGTATCTGGCTGCCTAGCTCGCTAGCGTTTATATTTATTGTGCCATTGCTTAATGACTTGGAGAGGTGTGTTATCTGCCCAACCGTTATAACTATGACCAGACCTAGTGGAATAATGACCGACAGTAAGGTCGCGAAGAAAGTAAGCATGGTCGCAGCACCTTCTTTTTGCCCCTTTGAAAGCAGCCACTTATAAACCGGTTGAAATAAGAAGGCAACTATTGCTGCAATGGTAATAAGCATCAGATAGTGCTTTAAGAAGATAACTCCTATGGCTATGGCGGCTATGGTGGCAATCGCTAGTGCGCGCTTCTGAGATTCACTAACTTGCAAAAGCTGAGATTTGTCTTTTTGTGCCATATTTTATCGCACTCCTTAATGCTAGGCATTGTAGCAATTAGTAAGACCTTTCTCAAACAGATACAGAATAAGTTAAAATAGCGTTGACAAAACGTATTTGTTGTTTAATCATTAAGTTATTAATTAACGGAGGAGAAGTTATGAAGGCTTCTAGAGAAGATTCAGGGTTGGAAACCCTTAAATTTCTAGTAATTACACGTGGTGTAGTTTCTGTGCTCTTCGGTATCATGGCATTGGTCTGGCCAGGTATTACCGTTGCAACCTTTGCGGTACTAATTACCATCTGGTTGCTAGCAAGTGGTGTTATTAACATTATTAGGGGCATTATGGGGATCGGCGATGGACATGGCTGGATTTTCACCCTACTACTAGCAGTGCTGCAAATCGGCATAGGTGCGTACCTGATTCAACGACCAGCCTTAACTGTGGCTACAATTGTTGCTCTGATTGCAATCGCATTCGTCGTCGAAGGCGTCATATCAGTAATTGTGCCATTTACAGAAGGCAAGGATGTATCACTGGGTAGCAAAGTACTGACACTAATTGTTGGTCTTCTAGCAATTTTTGCTGGTATATCTATCTGGCGATATCCGGTTACCGGAACACTGGCTTTCGTATGGATCGTTGGCTTGTTTGCGCTCGTTTCCGGTCCAATCTGGATTGCTGAGGGCATTCGACTAAAGGCTGAGTAAAAGTACTCATTCTTAAATAAAACGACACGCGTTTAGACCATGCGTGTCGTTTTATTTTTAGATATTGTTATATAGTAGTAGGGTGAAGAATAAAAATAAATCATTCAGTTTATCGCAAATATTACCTTACGTGCTGATCGTTTGTAGCTTAGTTGGCTTGTTGGCATCGTTCACACTTACCTATGACAAGATTCACGTTTTAGCTAACCCAAACTACGATCCTGCATGCAATATTAATCCGATATTTAGCTGTGGTTCGGTCATGAAAACCGAGCAGGCAAGTTTGCTTGGCGTGCCCAACACTATCTTTGGGATAATGGGTTTCACGGCATTATTTACCTTTGGCGTAATACTGTCTACTGGCGTGCTGATGAAGAGATGGCTTTGGCGGATTGCCCAAGCAGCTGCCACAATTGGCGTTATATTTATGCACTACCTGTTTTTCCAGGGAGTATTTCGCATAAACGCTATCTGTCCTTGGTGTTTCGCTACTTGGATGATCACCATACCAATATTTATATATATCACCGCATACAATCTAGAAAATCAAAATTTAGTATCTAACATTAAGCTAAAACGATTTGGCGACTGGATAGCTCTCAATCACCTGAACATATTATTGACTTGGTATGCAATCATATTCTTAATACTGCTCGAGCATTTTTGGTATTACTGGAGCACTCTTGTTTAGAACAATAAAATGACTAATAAAAGAAAAAATAAATACATAAAAATTAACTTCGGCAGACGAAAACTAAAGCTACTACTAGACAAGGTGTTAATTTTTCGGTTTATAAGAAATTTACACGGCCGGTTCTGGGGCGTAGCGGCAGTAGCAGGCTTAGGATTTGGTCTTAGTATATGTTTTTTGATACGCCCTGATATGTTAGTAATCTCAACTGCTTACAGCGACTTCGGTAATGACATTCGTACCGCCCCATACTTTTCTGGTGCGGTATTTTTCGCAGCTTATGGACTTTGGCGGTGGCGAAACTATGTAGCCAGAACACTAAAACATAGTGCTATCTTTTATTATTTGCTTAGTTCTACGATACTAGGTCTCTATCTGGTGGCGTTAATGCCGGTTAGCTGGCACCCTTGGCCATATCGAATTCATGTCTTTGGATTTGCCTTGGCAGGTTTATCTATAGCAATTCTGGTTATTATCGACGGGCTGATTAGTAAGACTCGTCGAACTAAAAATATCAGGACTTGGCGACTTATTAGAATATTGTCATTCGTTTTAATAGTTAGCGGTGGAATTCTAACCTTAGGGTCAATTCCGGCAACACATTGGTTTGACGTTTCATTGTTAGGAGAAACATTAATGCTTGCTGGATTTGCACTTTGGATATATTTCAAAACATACGTTGGTGAAGGAGCGCAATCAAAACTATCTATTTTGGCGCGCAAAATTGGATTACTTAACTAGTTGTGGTGATAGGGAAGTCTTTTCAATATTGCCTGAGACCTATAAAGTTGCTCGACCAACAAAACTCGCACAAGTTCGTGTGGAAAAACTAATTTTGAAAACGACCATATGAGGTCTGCGCGTTGCTTGACATCTTCGTTAACCCCATAAGCACCGCCAATAATAAAAGCAACCTGATTGTTGTGAACTTGCCAGTAATCTATGATTTCAGCTAACTCTTCATTATTCATAAGTCTACCCGTCTCATCAAGTAGAACAACTCTTTCGTCGTTAGATAAATTATTGAGTATAGCTTTACTTTCTAAGTCCTTCTGTTGCCCTAGACTCATCTTGCCACTTACTGGAGGAATAATCTGCCATGTGATATTAAATTCAGATCTAATTCTTTTCTCGTATTCCTCAGACAGCTCATACACTGCTTTACCTGATTTGCGCCCAACACTAATAATTCGCACCCGCACTTACTGATACCTTAGAGATTCTATAGGGTCTTTTCGGGCTGCACGAAGTGCTGGAGCGGTACCAAATATAATCCCAACTATTAAAGCCACGCCAACCGATATAAACATGATAGGTATAGTTATGACTGGTTTGAGGTCAGTAAAAATACGAAGTAGATAATTGCCAACAATAGACAGTAGGACTCCGAAAAAGCCACCAACTAAACTTATTACTGCTGCTTCGGTTAAAAACTGCGTCAATATCTGTCTATTGGTAGCACCGACTGCCTTACGCAGTCCAATTTCACGGGTTCGTTCACTAACTAGGACCAACATTATGTTCATAATGCCTATTCCTCCAACCAACAACGACAGACCCGCAACTGTGGCAATTAGAGTAGTTAATAGATTGAGGGTGGTACTAACCACCGCTAAATTCTCGTCCTGCCGAAGAACCGTAAAGTCTTCTTCACCGCCATGTGAAGCACGTAATTTTGCACGAACTGCATCAGACACCGTTGCAACCTTTTGTCCATCTACAGGTTTTGCTAGTACTTGATATATTTGAACCTGACCTGGTGATAACTCTTTACTTACCTCGTAGGGGATAAACATAGCTTTATTGTAGTCTGTAGTGGTTACCAAAGGACTGCCCGGAAACTCTTCGAAAACTCCACGAACAATGAAAGGCTTACCTCTAATTTGTAGACTTTTACCAACTGGCGATAATTCCTGGAAGAGTTGCTCGGCAACGCGTTTTCCAATTACAACCACCGACTTATTCTTATCGTCGGCAGAGAAAAAATTACCATATTCTAACTTTTGATTTAGAAGCGTAGGCACATTAGACTGCGAACCAACAATAAAGCCAGATGGCATTGTTCGATCATCGTATCTCGCCACGCCCGGAACAACATTAAAAGGCGACACCTCGCCAACACCGCCAGTGGAAACAATCTGCTTCAAATCCTGCTCAGAAAAGGCACTAGAGCTAGCACCAGAAAAATAGTTTACACCTACTATGTCGCCGTTTTGATCGCGCTTAACATTTGCTCCTGGGCGAATTGTTATAAGATCACTGCCAAGCTGTTCAGACTGTTTAGTAACTTGTTGTTTAACGCCTTCGCCAATACTTACAGTTATCACAACACTAGCAACGCCAATTATAATACCAAACATCGTCAAAAAACTTCGCCACCTAGCGCTCCTTATAGAAGCCAAGGCTAATCTAGCATTGCGCGAAAAAAGCATTAACTCCTACCTTTCTTGGAAGTCGAAGTCCTGTATTTTTTTGCACGTGGCTTCTTTGTCACTTTTCTTGCAGTTGCTTTAGCAGTCTTGTCTGGGACAGTTTTCATGATGGCATTGACGCCTTTGAGGTCATCAACTTGCGATTTGATCTTAACACTATACATACGTCGTTTTATAAAGCCTGGTATTTCACCAAGTTCGGATTTTTCATCTGCTACGATTGCGCCATCATGCATAAATACAACTCGTGAGGCGTATCGTGTCAATTCTGGGTTATGAGTTACCATCAGTATAGTGTTTCCATCCCTGTGGATCTCGTTAAGAAGTTCCATGATGACAAGACTCGAGGCACTATCCAGATTGCCGGTAGGTTCGTCGGCAATAATTATCTTAGGTGAAGTGATAAGAGCACGGGCAATAGCCACTCTTTGTGCTTGTCCGCCACTCAACTGCGCTGGCATAAAATATTCGCGATCTGCTAGACCAACTTGTTCTAGCATTACACCAGCTCTTTTAAGTCTTCGGGTTTGGGTCATGCCTTTATACGCAAGAGGTAAAGCAACATTTTCCAGAACATTCATTCTCGGTAATAAATTGAAAGATTGGAACACAAAACCTACGGTATCGCGACGAACTTTAGCTCGCCGGTTTGGGCGCATGCGTTCAACATGACGACCACCAAGCTCATAAGTACCATGTGTCGGTCTATCAAGTAGACCAACCATATTCATTAAAGTTGTCTTACCAGACCCAGATGGGCCCATAATCGCTACGAATTCACCTTGCTCAATAGTAAGGTTGACTTCGTCTAGCGCAATTGTAGTGGCATCGCCGAAGCCGTACAGTTTACTGACGTCTTTTAGTTCAATAATAGGCATCGTTAGTTAATATTCTAACTCCTTAGCAACAGATAAGGCAAGAAAATTGTTAAATAAAAGTATAAAAATGCAAATTGTGCCATAAATGTATACATATTTTGTTAAATGTTATTTTGTTTAGGACTAATATGGACTTGCTTTTACAAAAATATGACTAGAGTGTAAAGTTTATAAGATAAACATGGAGAGGTGCAGGAGTGGTTGAACTGGCACGCCTGGAAAGTGTGTATGGCGGCAACGTCATCGAGGGTTCGAATCCCTCTCTCTCCGCCAAAGAAGTGCATTTAATCGAAACGCATTATATTGCTGGTAATCTATTAATACAATATTTAAGCAGTGAGTTAATCCTAAGCGGTATTAATATTTCCACACCCCTAAATAATGTGCTTGTGCTTAGTTGACATCATGTAATATACTTCATGTGTAAAAAACTAATATAATAATTGAGAAAGGGTGGGCACACTCTCATGACATTAAGTAAAAGAGATCAGGGTTTCACTATTGTTGAACTTTTGATCGTAATCGTTGTTATTGGTATTTTGGCTGCGCTAGTCGTAACCACTTTCACTGGTATCCAACAAAAAGCTCGTAACACAGAGCGACAAACTGATATCAAAGCCGTTCACGGCCAAATCGAGGCATATTACGCACAAAATGGACGTTATCCAACGCTTGCTAATATGAACGATCCTGCTTTCCGTACAGCTAATATGAAGGGTCTTGATGACGAAGCACTTAAGGATCCTAAGGGTGCAGGTGCAACATTGGCAGCTTCACCAGCCGCCAATACGTATAGTTATGACGTTCAGAAGAGTGGTGGTGGTGCTTGTGACAACTCTACCAATGATTGTGCAACATACACACTTACGGCAACCTACGAAGGTGGCGGTACATTCGCCAAGAGCAACCTAAACTAGCTCCGAGAAGCCAAGAAAAAGAACCGCATGGAGTTGCGGTTCTTTTTTATTTAGGTAGTCTGGTACCTAAGCGAAATGCAAAGTTTGTAGCAGCCATTCCAAGCCCATACATTCCGTCTCTCCAGTAGCCATGCCTTAACAAGTTGTTTGGTATTGTCGCAAGAATTTGGGCATTATTATAGTTACGACTATTTTGGCTCTTTTGCCATCTACGTCCGTAACTTATTGCTTTTCTTATTAGTTCTAAATGAGAATCTTCAATGTAATGAACAAGGGGATTTTTAAGATTAATTGCTTGCGAGTAATCTGCATCTTCAAACTCTTCATGAACTTCAGGCTTAGGTGCGTATCGCAAATCAGAACTAAAAAGCCTGGGGTGATAGTCGCAGTAAAGTCTAGACCTAAGTTCCTTGCCATGAACTATTTCTTGTCTTGCAATTGAATATATTTTAGTCTCGGGATCAGGGGTTAGTGAAGCTATCTCTTCTTTCAAATCGAGAGTTAAGCACTCGTCGCTATCCACCGATATGACCCAATCAGCTCTGACCTTATCTAAGCCCGCGTTCCTCTGGGCGGGGAAAGTATCGAAATCACGCTCGACAATAGTTATGTCACTACTATCGGCGAGTTGATCAAATTCAATATGGTGGCCACCACTTCTACTGTCATGAACTACTACCACCTGCTCACAAATAGTAGATAGCTGCTCAATAACTGGTAGCGGATTACGCTCGCCATGGGT
>CAZSZC010000010.1:0-35046 GCA_964610775.1 uncultured Candidatus Saccharibacteria bacterium
ATCTGTAAGGTTATTCGGTGTTGAAGCAGCGCCAAGCCACAGCCCAACACTAATCTCTTCATTTCCGTATAAGCCAGTTTGCTGTCTTAAAGTCTCACAAGCACAAATCAACGTACACGCTCTTTGAAACTGTTGTGAAGTTAGCAGCCTGAGCGTGTAACGCATTATGACGGTAGTACCACCACTGACTTCTGGGTTGGATAGTCGACGCAAGAATATGGTGTAGGCCGTTAGAGCAAGATAGGCCTCGGTTTTTCCTCCACCAGTTGGAAACCAGATCAAATCAACAATATCTCTTTCGTCTGACTTAGGATCGGCCATAGATATTAGATTCATCACGAGGAACGCTATCTGGAATGGGCGCCAGGTATCACTTTCATCCTTGTAGCTAGTTGGCATACTGGGCGCGTCATCCGGCATACTTTTACTTGCTTGTAGCCTCGTATGTGTACGCTGCATAAGCATTGCTTCATTGGCATGCCGAAAAGCTTGGAGAACACTTCCATTGTTATTCAGCAACTCGATACCCTTAAGAATTCTTTCTTTTGCAGATTCGCAATTGGCAATATGTTTGTCGCCTACAGGGTGATAACTGCTGGGAAGCTCGCCTAAACGGCTTTTAATATCGACTATCCAATTACCGTACAGTTTTGCAAGCAAGTTCAGGTTTTTAGATATAACGTCAACCTCTCCAAAAGCATAGGTTGAAATTGAAAGATCTGGGAGGTTACCGTGCTCGCCGAGCAGGTCAAACTCCATTTGTGGAACTGCGAATTGCGGGAGTGTAGTAGAGTACACACTCTTAACGACTCCGTCTTCGGTGTCCCAGTTTGCTGATACACCATGTCCTACGCCATATACATGCTTTTTGTGGTACAGGAGATTTAATGACTTCTCCTCTTCATCATCGAACCAATCTGGATCAATATCAGTGTTGCTTAGGTCAGCAAAAACACTTGGTGAGGTGACCCTTAGGTTCACTTGAAACAGAGCACTTTCTGCAGCTGACTGAGGCTTAGTAACTTTTTTGGAGTTAACGATTGAAAGGGTAATTACCCAGTTTTTTGTTTGTTTTACTTGTTTTGCAGTTACGCCAAGCTTGAATCCATGATCCTTTACATCCACCTCTGAATATCCGGCCTTGAGTTTGACCTTGGCTTCATAGGATTTTTGCTCTCTATACCAACCATTCTTATATGTTTTGAAAGCCTGCCATATTGTTTGTTTCGTAGCATTGTCGTTCTCGGCAAACGAGAGTAAGACGTCCCTATCATGTTCGTCTAGTGCTCTCGAGAGCTTTACAAAATCATCATTAAGTAGCTCAAACTGATTCTTGAAACTGGTGTTAGATTCAATTTTTTCCCTAAGGCTAGGGGCTTTCATCTTAACTCTGTCATAGTCTTTTGCTGACAGCTTTACGTAATTTCCGTAAGTTATTACAACTGATACATCGTGAGTAGAATCTGTAACAGAAAAACTTAAGCCCATTGCCGACGGGAAGAATGTTGACGACATATCAATAGCATTAACCTCTTCGTCGTCCCTTGTCCTCATGTCTAAGCCGGAGTTGTCCTCATCCTCTTCTGCTTCGGCTTGAGCAAAAACTATTCCGGCTGAATATTTTTGTATCGGACTTTCATCAATAACCTCATCCTCACTAAATGGCCCCTCTAAATCTTGCTTAACAAAATCGTATAGTTCTTGCCGGTACTCAGAATACTTTTGATTATCAATTTTAGCCATAATAGTTACTTGGCCTCTATTATAGTTGAAACTCTAGAGTTTAACTCTTTTTTAATGCCCGCCGGTAGTGAGATTACTAGGTGGGATCGGGCTCGGGTGCAGCCTACATAGTTCAAAACACTATTAATATCGTTAATAGACTTGATGTCCGTAAGGACGATAACCTTGTTCTCAAGACCCTTGAATGACGCAATAGTCGTATAGCCAATATGCCCGTTGATTGAGAGAGCTGTCGATCTAGTATCTATATTAAATAGAGGTGCGTCGACTCTTAGTCTTCCACTCCCAGCGCAAGACCCTCTGAGTCTAGCTGGACTTAAGATGGTTATTTCCTCACGTTCAATCCCATCCCCAATAAGCTTATTAATTTCTTCGGAAACTTTTTCGGCCTGGTCTGATTCATTGTCGTACCATATATATTTTACGGGTGAGCCCGAAGCCTTCACTGTTGTGCCAGCGTCAATCATAGATATTAGTTTTGCTTGTTTTGCTATCGATCTAGTATTTCGGCAATTAACAGTTAGCTTAAATGTTGATGCGATTGATAGTAGATTCTCAATGATATCCGAATCGTTTCTTTTATATATGTCCTGGTTTTCCTGATCCATGCAGATCAGCCAGTGACCCTTATCAAGCCCATCTTTGACCAGTTTATCAATAACCTTTATGTATTTACCTGTTAAAATGTCTTGTGCTTCATCGATAATAACGTCTTGATAAGAATTGATTTTGTCAATTGATAGAAAGATCTCTGGATATAAATTCTCGAACAACTCAGTCCCTGAAGTAGATTTTAATTCGTCCTCTTTCCCAGCTTCTTTTATGATTTTATGAATAATACTGTGCAATGATGCGACTTCTACGTATCTATTGAGCTCACCCAATTCTTTTTTCAGTGAATCAGCGACGAAGTCAGCAAGTAACCTGTTAAAGCATAGGAACAAGGTATCGATGTTTTTATAGGCGTTTCTTCTAGCTTTCTCTATTGCTAGTAGGGTTTTTCCGGTACCTGCAGAACCAACAAAAACGGTTCTTGGGTTTAACTCTAAAGAGTCGAGAAGAGAGTATTGTTGCTCCGTAATGTCAATAATTTCTTGCTCTGAGTCGGCCACACTAGCAGATATTGACTTAATTATTTCAAAATCGCCCCTCAGATAGTTTGTAATTTCGTTTATCTGATTTTTTGAGAGCAGTTTCTTTGACTTCTGCTTTGTCAGCCAGTATTCAGCTAGCCTTTCTATGTAAACAGATATATCAACTCCCATGTCATTCTTATCAAAGACAATCTTATTGTCCCACTCTGGACTTTCCTCTTTGAACTCAATGTCTGGGAATACTACCCCATAACCGAAAACGCTGCTGTATAATTCGTGACCAAATCTCCCAGTTACGTCCGCTCGGATAGAATAAAGGGCAGTTCTCACTTGGTCGAAAGGAGATTCTTTCTTCTTGTTAATGCGCCCATACCTGTCAATAAAATACCATTTGCCATCCTTGCGGCTAATACGACCACCTTTGATCTCTAAAGCAAACACACCCGAAGGCCCAATTAGGAGAAAGTCTATTTCGCCCTCTCTTTTTGTTATGTGGTTGCTTAAGCCAAGTGAGTGAAGACAAACCCACTTATCCAAGTTTTTACTTTCACTCAATTTGTTAAAAATTTTCTTTTCTGCATTACTTGAATTGGAAGGGTTGATGTAACTAGGTATAAGCCTCATAGTTGGTCTCCGACGGTAAATAATTGGCCGATGCTGTTAATTGGTACATTCTCAAAGCGACGAGATAAGCTCATCACTATTTTGACATGAGCTCTGTTTGCATATGCTTCAATCTTATCTAGTGTCTCTTTATCTAGGTCACTATCTTCTGTGCTATCTAAGACAGAACTTACAATACGTTTTACTAGGAGTCTTCCTACTTGAATATGGATACTGTGTAAGTCTTTACATGCCTTAATTATATCCACCATTTGCTCACTCAGCCCTGGGTCATTTACAATCCTAGCTATCGCAGGTAACGTAATCTCAATTTTACCTGGTCTAATTCGTTCTCCCCTCATCCATTCCCGAACAGTTACAGGGTGACGTTTACAACCTATGAGTTCTAACTGGTTTGATATATCGTCTGGCGTAAGGTTATTTTCTCTTGCGTAGCGGTTAAGTGACTTCCACCAGGTACTCGATAGAATTTCAAGATGTGAATATTTGCCGGAAGATTTTATATCTGTAAGCAGGTCTTCGAATAGGTTCCTGGACGTATCGGTAAATACGATCTCATCATCTTGCTGCAGTTGGTCGTATGTGGCTCTAACAACCTCGCCATTCAGTCTATCGAGCTTTGTGAGGTGGTGAGTATTGTCTATGAAGGTGAAGCTATCGTCCTCAAAAGTCACTCGATAAGCAGTAGTGAGCTCGTCTGATGGCACAAAGTTTGGAGAGTATGTAGAACCAATGTCTACTTTATTGCCAAACTTCTCGTTTACAGAGTTTAAAATTTCCTCTATCTCATTACCTTCCGTGCCCTTGTTTGCCTCGTGTGGTGTTGCGGGTTGCTGTTGCTCCATATCAGGGAAGTACTGTTTACGAAGCTTTGAATCTATTTTAGAAAGTGGCGACGCGGGATGCCTATTGATCAAATTTGTATACCAGCTACCTTCGTTCTCATAAAGTATAGATTTGCTTTGAAGGAACGGTGCTAGGAATAATTTGGATTGAAACTTCTTTGTGAAAAAACCTGTAAAAATTACTTGGCCTTTAGGCTCCATCCTCAGTGAGTTTAGCGTTACTATATCAACTGATTGAGATATCGATCTATCGCTCTGTAATATCTCAACAAAATCAGGTCTTGAGCACACTATAGAGGTGTCATTGTAAGTTTTTTCTGTCAGGAGTTCCTTTACTGCTGTATATTTGGGATTCTTATTCTCAAGGCAAGCGTACAGTTTTCTGATTATATATATTGAGTCTTTTGCATGTTGTTGAACATCCCTTGGGAACACAACACCAAAACTTGTTATTACGTCCTTCTCGAAATCATCAATTCTATCTATGAACAATTGAAGCCCTTTACTAAAACAATAACGTTCGTAGTTCTTAATTGTGACTGGGGCTTGGGTGTAGAACTTAAGGTATGAGTAGAATCTTCTAAGCAAAATCCCTCCGTCGTCGCTCACAGGAGTGCCTTTGTGCAACTTTCTTAACGCATCTGAAAATCTATCTAATAATTCAGCAATTTCATCATCAGGTACCAATAAGACATCCCTGCTGGATCGGGAAATGGAACCTAGGACTTCATTATGGTAGTGGAAGTCGTTAGACGTTTCGTTTGCGATTTGATCCTTTATATTTATTTTCTGGAAATCCGAACTCTTCCATACCCAGCAATCAATTCCCATAGACTTCAGTGTTTCAATTTCTTCTTGGTCGGAAGAGTTGAGTATACATACTATCTTCCTAGGGGAATTATCTGCGTTTAACCGAGTTATGTTGCCATATGACGCTCGCACCTTAGAAGCACCCTCAATCATTACAAGTTTGTAAGACGGATCACTGAAACATATGTCGACAGCTGTATCGGAATTTGACACCAACCCAAGAACGTACTCTCTTCTTAGGGGATCGGCCAATAAGGGTCTGGGGGTATCTGCATCGCTAAAATCTGCTATAGGAAATATTGACTCTATAGGGTCTCCCCCTATAGTTATCTCTTTAATCTCATCCTTTAACTTTCCTTTATTACCAGTGACTACAATCCCTTTAGAATTTTGTAGACCGAATAGATCACCTGGGCTTAGATCCATAATCTTTTCGAGTTCCTGTCCTCTAGCTTCAGCAGATCTTTTTCTCTTATCTATGTCTTGAGAATAATAGGGTTTGATTCTCCACTTTGTGGTATCTGGGTACCAAGTGATGCTTGTTGGATTTGACGGTTCTATTACCCTATAGCCCCTTACCCCATTCTTTATTTCAACACCACCAAAGATGCCGGGTTTCATAGTTCTACCACCACTAAAAGGCAGTACAAATACATTGTCGCCGTTCTTCAGGTTGTCGAAAAAATCGGCAGGTTGTTGCAACGAGTCTAGCTTTAGCAGACAAAGGAGACTCTCGATTATTATGAGCGGTGTTACTGTTGGATCACTGGGTAGGACAAGCGCTAAGTCGTCACTTGATCCTGACTCCGCAAGACGTTCAAATAATAACGAAGCATTAACCTCATCAAAAAAAGTTTTCTCATACTTAACGCCAGCCTTTGTTATCGCTAGATTCCAAAAGCCTGGAAACTCCGTTTTAACATCTTCAATAACTTTTGACATAGTAACTCCTATCTCATTATAGTTTTTTGATTTAAATATTAAAAACAGAAGTGGAATGGGTAGATTACTTTGCGTAGGTCTTTAATTGTACTGACCGACTCTGCCAGTCAAGGTAGTACAAGTCTCCACCTTGACCGCCAGAGCTTGCGGCCAAGTGTTGAACCTCCGTTACGTAAAGTAAAGGAGGCAATATGCTTACAACATCAACTTACAACGGTTGGAGCAACCGTGAAACGTGGTTAGCCAGCTTATGGCTCAACAACGATCAGTCAAGTTACGAGCTGCTGAAAGAAGCAATAGCATCAGGCGACAGTGACTTTGAACGCGCCGACTGGCTCGAGAGTCAGCTGCGCGAACAGCTCGAAGACGAAGCTAGTGACGCCAGCATGTGGAGCGATCTACTGAATACAGCGTTCTACCGCATAAACTGGGTCGAAGTTATCGAAGGTAATCGAGACTAGTTGAACGTCCTGAGTATGACGGTAAACTGCTCAAGAATCTATATCCGACAAACTTCTAAATACGAAGGTGAAATCATCTTCATCCAAGTATGCGTCCTCCATTTTTTCATCAGCATATTCTTTGAGTTTGCGCTGCTCGGACTTTGAGCTGCGAACAATGTGTACGTCAGGATATTGTTTCCACTCCCAATCATCAGACTCGTAATGATCTATGTACTTGCGTATACGTTTCTTGACGATAAACAAGTGCTGGTCATCTGTGAGTTCTATAAAGTAATGCTTTTGTTTCTTTGGCTGAACGAATAGGCTCGGTAACGGTTTGATGATACCTTCAATACCACTCATTTCCGGACCGGTCATAATAATCGCATCGTCGCCATATTTCAGGCCTAGCGCCACACATGCACCATGGATTGCTACTTGTTGGTCAATGAACGCCTCTGACCTCGTACGTTCTCTTAATCGGCTATCCAGACTTGCATCGGGCATGACTTGCTGTAGATACTTGATAGCTTTAGGTGCTAGGTAATACCTAGCTGATTTATTCTGCAAGCGATAGCTCTTTTTATGTATCTTTCCAAGATATTCACCAGCATGAAGTATTTCTAGGGCACTGTAGGCTGCATTGGTAGAGATATTTCTTTGTTTAGCTAGATTATCTGTCGTTACATAACGAAAGCGATAGACGATTAGAATTAGGTCGTGTTGCTTTTGATTCAGTTTTCTCTCGCTCATACTATACGTAGTATAAAAGAGAGAACGTAAAATAGTAAATATAACAGATGATAATGTCCAATAAAGTTATATTTTCGGAATTATAATAATTCTACAACAAAAAATACTTGCAACTATGCCTATTAAGGTAGTAAACTATAACTATATAGGTAGGTTATTGAGGGTAAAATGGGTAGGAAAAAAGGGTCAATCAACAAGCCAAAGCACGAACCAGAGCTCACCTTACAGGAGCGCATGGAGATACTTGCAAACCTTCTTATTGATACAGTCGAAGAAGAAATCAAGGAACGCGAGCATGCTGCAGAAAGCTAACATTAATGCGGTAGCAGCAATACGTGTTTCAACTACGAAGCAAGGCACTGATGGGGACTCGCCCGAGGCTCAGCGCGAACAAATTGAACGCTTTGCCGAAACCCGTGGCATCAATATCAAGCAATATTTTGTCTTTTTAGAATCTGCCAGCAAAGAACAGCAACCTATCCAGCAGGCTATAGATTACTGCAAGAACCAAAAGAACGGCATCAACCTATTCATTATCAAATCCATAGACCGTTTTACGCGTGGCGGGTCGGATACTTACAACCCGCTCAAGCACCAACTAGAGCAAGCGGGTGTTTCGCTAGTCGATATATATGGCGTCATAAGCAATCAGAAAGTAAATACGCTAGATCATCTTGGTTTTGAGTATAAATGGAGTGTTTACTCACCGACCAAGAAGTCAGAGATACTTGAAGCCGAAAGATCCAAAGACGAGCTACGAGACATACTTAGCCGTGTTATCGGTGCTGAGATTCGCTACACACAACTTGGTTATTGGATGCGTCAGTCGCCGTATGGATTTACGAGCGAGAAAATTGACACACAGCACGGCAAACGGACCGTGTTGCGCCCACATCCAGAAGAAGCGCCATTTATTAAGCAGATGTATGCTCTGCGTGCAGAAAACTACCTAACCGATCAGCAAATAGTAGACAAGCTGAATAACCAGGGCTACAAGTCTAGGACGCACAACGTCCGTAGCAAGCACGACCCTGGCAAAGTAGTTCGTCAAACGGGTGGCAACCCACTTACTGTAAAAGCCATGCATAAGCTACTACGAAACACCATCTACGCCGGAATAAACGTTGAGAAGTGGACCGACAATAAGCCAACTAAAAGCGCCTTCGACGGACTAGTAAGTATCGCATTGTTCAATAAAGCAAATCGTGGCAAAAAGATAATCGATATCAATGAAAGTGGCGACTATATTGTCAGCAAGGCTAAGACACCAGATAACGTCCTAAGACGTGGCACTAAAACATCAGAGTTTGCTTTTAGGCGATTTATACTTTGTCCTGAGTGCGAGCGTCCATTACTAGGCAGTGCGTCAAAAGGTCGAAATGGTAAGTACTATCCCGCCTATCATTGCAGCAATCATGGCCACTACTTCCGAGTGAGTAAAGACGAACTTGAGGAAAGCGTCGATATGTATATTAAGCAATTTATCGTCCCCCAGGAGCGCATAGACGATCTTATGAAATTAGTTCGCAAGATGTATGAAAAGCACCAGGAAGAGGCTCAGAAAGAGCTTGAGAGTGTAGACGATCGTATTACTAAGCTTAGAGGCGAGGCTGAAATGGTAGTCAATAAGCTCAAGGTGCTGACCAATGATACAGCCCTAAAATACATGGAGGAAGATCTTGAGCGTATAGAAAAGCAAATCGCTGCCCTAGAGCTACAAAAAGAACAAAAAGGCGCCAATGAGGGCACAGAAATGGAGCAAGTTTTCGCCCGAGTGAAATATTTCCTGGAAAACCTTGATGAGCTACTACTAAAACAGAGGTCACAGGTCAAAAAGGCGCTATTCTTTAAGGCTTTATTTACAAAGTTGCCAAACTACAAAGAAATAAATCCTGGAAACAAAAATTCACCCCTTTTTACGGGGGTGAATCCGGTACTTAAGCTTGCCAGCTTAGAAAAATCCTTAATGGTGATCTCAAGGGGAATCGAACCCCTATTGCCAGGATGAAAACCTGGTGTCCTAACCGTTAGACGATGAGACCTTGTCATAACCGACGTGCTGGTTTGAAACTAGCTTTTGCATAGCTACGAACAACCGCGTAATTGTACCATAACAGAGGCGAAAATGAAACACCTCCACAAATTAGTGGAGGTGTTTGCAAAGTCTTTGTTTGAGCGGTCAGTCATGCTCAGTTCTACTCTACACTAGCACAATTTATGCTTACTGTCCAGCAAGTGTCAGTAATGTTTTCCACACCTTAGACGTTGAAACGTCGTAGGCTAGAGAAGACATAGTGAGCAGCCGCACCAGCTACAGTTGTAGCGGTAAATATACCGAATATGTTACCGATACCGGTGTTTGGTAGACTACACTCAGGACTATTTGCAGGGAAGTTTTCCTTGCCAGGTATAGTACAGTTGTTTTTTGGTGTAGTTGTATTGACTGTTGTCATACAGTTGTTACTGCGAACTACTTGGTCGTGACCGTTTACTACGAATGTAAGAACTGCACGAGTAGTGTATTCACCGTCTTTTACGTAGGTGTGTTCAACTGTTGTGTTGTTAGTAACAAGTGGATTAGTACTGTCACCGAAGTCGTAAGCAATGGTCTTAAGACTAGCATTTCGAGCTGTGTAGCGAACTGTGTAGCTAAACTTGCGATCACCTAAACTCTGAGCAGTCAGACTGTCACAGCTAACAACCGGATTAACTGGGTTACAGTTTTCAATCACAACTTTTGAGTCGTCAGAAGTTTCTGGAATATTCGATGCACGACCGTAAGCAACGTTCTTAAGCTCACATTCCTTAAAGTCATTATTTATTGTTGTCTTGAAGGTTATTGCGCCATTGATATCGTCGCCAGCTGGAGCATAGTTACCTAGGTCAACTCCGCCTGAACCTAGAGCAGTGTCTTGTAAGACTTCACCGTTATGATTCGCGTCATACCACTTGATGCTACCAGGTACTAGTGATACACCCTTAGGAAGTGTGTCTCGGATAGTCACATCATGAGCAATATCGTTACCACGGTTGGCAAACTCAATCTTCCAATCGATTGTGTCTGACTTCTTAGCAGTAATACTATCGTGCCAATCACCGTTTTCGTTACCAGAGACACGTGTTGTCTTGTTAACTGCTAGGGTTGGTGCTTTAGCTGTAACCTTCACATATACATATGCTGAGAATTCGAAACAGCCAGGTAGATCACCATTCATTTGGTCAAAGCCAAAAGGTGTACCGTTAGCAGACATAATATCATCGGATATAGCCATTCCACCTTGGTGTGCGTGGTTATAAACCACAGCTGAGCCAGGAACATAAGAAACTGAGAAAGCTTGGTTGTCATTAGCTAAGGTTGAGCTATCCCAAACAGTCTGTTGCTTTGCATTAGAAGCGCTAATGTAAGACATAACGTCAACACCGTTGGCAACACCATCAGCTATCGCTACACGAATACGTGTATTGTGTGCCACGCCGATGTGATTGAAATCTGCACCATTGGTGTTCTGGTTAGCATTGTTGTGTACAAAAGTACGTACCCAGTATTCCTTACCAGGGGTAGCTGTTTTGGTTTCACCAAAGTCAGCTTCTACCGGGCTCTGGCCAGGCACAACTTCTGCAATTCGGTTAAAGTTTCGCTCGTCACCATATGTAGGTGTGTTAACGAATGAGTTAAACACTGGACCATCCATTGAACCACAACGGCCAAATGCTTGACTTGGGTTAGTACATGAAACACCTTCAACGAACTTGTTATAGTCATATGTTGGTCGCTCAGGACCAAAACCTGCAAATACTGCTACAGGAATTGCTACAAACAGCACGACAGCTATCAGGGCAACTACTGACTTGGGCATTTTGTTGAAAAGGTTCTTTACTTTATTAAACATTGTCTTGTCTCCTTTTCTACCGATTATCGGTTGCGGCCACCCGGGCGATTAGTTCCTATTGGGCCAGGTGCTGAGATAGTAGTAGTTGAATTGCCGGCTCGGGTTGTTGTAGTACTTGGAATTGTACTAGTCGTAACAGTAACTTTAGTAGTAGGTACACTTGGGCCTGGATCTGGAGCTTCTACCGTTGTAGGTGAACCGCCAGGAACCGGGAGTACTGCTGACTTAGGCGTAACAGTAGTTGTTGAAGGCGTAGACGTAGTAGTGATTATTATGCTTGGAGGTGTAGACGAACTGGTCGTAATTTTTGGTGTAGTTGGTGGCGCCTTCGCTTCAGGAGGAGTCAAGTAAAGTGGATTCCAGCAACCAATCTCAGCTTTTCCATCATTATCAGTATCAATTCCACCCTTGTTTGTAACTAGGAATGGTACCTGCTCGCCATTAACTTCAACGTTTTCGACAATCGCATTCTTCTGTAATACAACTTCCCGGCCATCAAAGGTTGTCGCAACACGAGTACCGTCTGCTTTAACTTCGAAGCCCTTTAGTTGGGTGCCACCGACGAACGTATCTTTTTCTAATACTACACGTCGATAGAAGTGCACATTTCCTTGGTCATCACAGTAAGTGTTGTCTACAAGTAAATCCTTCTGCAACTTTACAGTTGTGTAGCGCTCGTTAGAAACTAGATCAATAATAGCTTGATCAGGGTGTTCGCTCTTACTTGGACGTTGAATGTTAAGCACATCATAGATTGAGCCAATCTCATCTTCAGATGTAAGTGCGGCGTTCTTTGCAAACTCACGATTATCTTGGAAGAATTTGCTTTCAACATCTTCTATATCGATAGTAGGTACTGGGTTGATCTCGCCTCGGGCAGCACGTTCGCCGTATGCACGATCAAATGGGCTACATGAACCGTTACCAGCGATACCGTAGTCTTGCTCTTTACCGTCATCCATGTTTTCACCCTGAGTTTGTGTTGTAGGAGTTGAGGAGGTTCCAGCGTCTCTATCTAAAGTTGTACCTGGTGCTGTGCCCGGAGTTGTACCAGGAACTGAACCAGATCCAGGAGTTGTACCAGCTGCATCTATTGAACGAGTAGAATCTGGCAATTCAATATTAGCCAATGCCCCGCCAACTACTGGCAGTGCAACAAAAGCAGCTAAGGCGACACCCGCCACTCGTCTTCCTTGTACGTCAAACTGTTCTAAATCAAAGGGACTTCTAATTCCTTCGAACTGTTCTGGATTACCTAGATGTGTACCGTCTGTAACGGCTGCGAATTCATCTAATCTATTAGTATTAATCACTTTATATAACCTCCTCACAGGTATTACCAGTACAATTTAACATAAGCTTGCAATATTGTCAATACTTTTTACCACTTTTTTACATCAACCACAAGCATCATAAGAGGTAGCGTTCGCCTCTGTGAATTATTTAAAACATACAAACGAGATGAGTTGCATGGACTCTTACTAACCCGTATGCGCTACTTTGTGTCTTTTGCTGACGAAGTATTTGGTCCGAATTTGATACCATTAAGCTCTTCTGGGGCTACGTAGTGATCTGGTATCTTGAGCTTTTCTTTATCAAATGTAAACCCAAAGGTACTTCCCTTACCTTCTGTACTCTTGAATATCAGTGACCCGCCCTGGGCAACAATTACTTTCTTAGCCATAAACAAACCTAGACCCGTACCGTCTGGACGAGCCTTCTTGGCGTTGTTCGCTCGATAAAACTTGGTAAACAAGTGATGTTGCTCACTTTTGGGTACACCCAGCCCATCGTCTGTTACTGTATATTCTACTGTTGTGCCGGTATCTTTTAGCTCAACCTTGATATGACCACCACTAGGTGTGTAGTAGATGGCGTTGTCTATGAAATTCATAATTACTTGCCTTACTTTTGTTTCATCGAGAAGTAATTCTGGGAAGTTATCGGGTTTTTCATAGGTAAGTTCAAGGTTTCGTGAGGCAGCTGTTTCGACCAACTGATCGACCTCTCCCTTAACAACATCTGCCAAATTACTAGGGATAGCATCAATTACAAACTTACCTGTACGTAATCGAGAGACATTTAGAAGATCGGCTATAAGATAAACCATGCGCTGTGAGCTCGTAAACGCTTGATCAAGAAGCTTCTTCTGCATAGGATTTAATTCGCCAGCGTCTCCCTCAATAACCATACTCACATACCCCTTAACAGACGTAAGTGGTGTTCGTAGTTGATGAGAGGCCATGCTAATGAATTCGTCTTTGGTTTCGTCCATCTGCTTGAGTTTCTCATTGGACTTTCGTAGCTTCCTGGTTGCATCGTCAACTTTCTCCTGAAGAGTTACGTTGAACTTCTGGATTTCTTCGAACTGCAGAGCGTTTTGCATAGCTATCGCCAATTCATTTACAACGATTTCCATTACACCTATATCTTGGCTGTTGTACATGTTACCGCTCTTCTTATATCCCATGACCACATAACCACTACCTTCAACAGCCGAATCCGTAGTAATTCGGGCAAGCATACCTATATTCGCTTCCTGAAGTAACAGCTTCAATTCAGCCTGACTTTCATCTAGCAAGTCAGTAATAAATAGCTTTTGATTACCCCCATGCATATACGCTCTGATCTGCTCTATTGCCTCTTTCGGCATTTTTTCTTCACCTGTCGATATTATGCGAACTGTATCAACCTCGCTATCACGTATTGCGAATGACACATTCTCCGGCTTTAAATACTTTTCTATAGTTATGGCTGCCCTAGCAAGCAATTGGGACAGGTCAATAGTAGAGACAATGACCTGATTAAAATCATTAAGAAATTCTTGCGTTTCATAGGCATCACGATAAAAAACCCTCTTGGTAATTGAGTCGAATAGTTTTCTAACATACGGATAGGTAACTGCCAATAATACAGCTAGAACAATTTCCAAAGCCTGAGAGAATAGCTCACTGGTTACTTTATTTGATAAGGCTTTAATGGGAATAAAAATCACAAAAGCTGCAAACAGAGTCAAAGAACCCAAAGAGAGCGCATAACCAACTGATCGCGCAACGACCAAACGAATATCGAGAAGTCGCTGTTTCACCAAACTGTATAACGTAAATCCAATGAAATAATATGGCGCTAGATAGCCTATGGCATATAGGTATGGGCTGTTGGAAAACTTTGGCGCTAGAATAAGTATGAAAATTACACCGTGCAGTATTGTCAGGACAAGACCAGTTAGTAATGTTTTTGTCTGTTTTTTTGCGAGACTATTTGGTGAACGTTTCAAGCTCAAGAAAGCAACGATAAATACATTAAGTAAAATGAAGAAAATCGCAATTGAATATATTTGCGAGAGTCTTCCCTCAATGTATTGAAGACGCCCCGCATCTATTTGGAAAGAGCCGGATATCAAAGTAGCTGCCGAGGCAAACCCAGCAAAGAATCCCATACCTATTACAGCTTTATAATAAGCGTTGGATCTCATTCTAACTGGATAATAAAGAATCAACGCCAGGACCCATGTAATTGAGGTTAATCCCAGCACATAAGCTAGCTTATTAATTACGTTGAAAAAACTTATGTTTGTAGCTGAGTAATTATCGTCAACGAAAGTTAGGATTATTAAGCTGAGCGTCCATAATAAGAACGATGTAGACACTGCAAAAAAGAGCTTTTGCGCCATGCTCTTAGTGCGACGTAATTCACTCAAGACACCTAAACTAATGAACAGTTGGACGAACGCGATAATAAACAATAGAGGAATGACTAACATTTTGTGTTAAGTATAACAGTGCTAGCGTGGTATTGAATAGGCTTATGTTAATTCAATCTCTTCTGCAGCAAAAGGTTGTAGGCTTTTGAAAATATGTACATTATCCGCGGAGGTAGGGATAATCACAGGTTTAAATTTGTCCGTTAAACCCCCATCAATATCTGGCGTCAATAGATCATCACGACCTGCCAGTGCCTCAAACGTAATACCTATAGCCGCAAGGGAGCGTTCTGTTTTATCATTAATGAACGCAAAAACGCCCGCACCACCGACTGTTAAGCCCTTCTTTTCAATTTGGTTGAACAATGAGATGTAGCCTAGGTCAGATACCCTAATCCCATCTATCCCAGTTTCGGATCTCTCACCAACGGTAAAGTTTGTCTCCACACCAATACAGCTATCTAGATTAACTCCTATTGATTCGTAATAATCAATGAATTCTTGGGCGCTAAAATTCTGCCCAGAGGCAACTAGCTCATTTATGGCAATAAAGCCCGTACCCTCCTCTAAGTCATCTATACTGAAAGACTCCTCAAATACACTCCCACTAATTCGTGTTGCATGTATGACTCTATCGTGACCCTGTCTCGTGTCAATCAGCGCAAAAAATTTTGTTCTTGCTTCAGCCGATGGGGTGACGATTTTTTCAATGCCTTCAAACTCTGGCGTTCCTGCCTCAAGTGTTCGTATCAAATTCGAGTATGTATGCTTCGTGCTGATCCAAACCCCATAGATACCTTGCTGCGGCTTACTTGCTTTGACAGTTTCAACGAGATCTTTTTCGAGAGCTTGTACCTCTTCATTAGTAAGATCATAGCGTGGAGAAAATATCTCTTCAGATTCATGTTTATCGTCAGCTATATAGTCTGCATTCTCATCATCGTGAGTTGGAAGCTCGCCCCAGACATTACTTTCAATATATACAGCTCGACCATTTGCAGAATCTATATACCAAGTTCCAGTTTCTCCACACTCCCAAACCTCATCTACATTCTCGATATCTATAAGTGGTTGGTGCCATTCAAGTAGATAAGATAACTGTGCTGGATCTTTAACTTGCCACCACTGCTCTGGTTTATATTCTCGAGAGAACTTCCCGAGATCATCAAGGGAAGACATGATAACCATAGCTCGTGCGTCTGGCCTTAGCACTTTCATGCCTTTACGCGTAACAGTCCTGAGCCAACCATCAGCAGGAAGACCATCCTCACGCGTAAGTGCAATGTAGTCTTCAAAGTTAAATTGCCCAGTTTGGCGTTTGTAATCTGCAAAATTACTAGGTCGAAAATCACCGATAATATGTTGAATATCTTCTCTTTCGGCGTATTCTTGGACCATTTCAATTATCTGATTAGAGAGTCCTGCCCCTTTTTCTTCTCGCCTGACAGCCATAGACATTAACGCAAAAGTGTTCCCCGTTTTTTTATATGTGTCCTCATATGAGCAAGATTCTCCAGCAATATCATCCCAAGTTGGAAGGCTGCCCGTCAGTCCGTCCCACTCTATTCGATTTGCTGACAACGCAATTCTAGGCACACCCTTTTCGTCTAGAATCGAAATCTGACCTTCAGGAAAAACTTCCGATTGTTTTGCTAGGGTTTTCGCTCCAAACTGTAGCCAAGGTGCCCAATTTGGTTTTTCTAACTGCTCATAAATCATGTTGATTTCTGTTGATACAAGCACATCTTCAAATACAGATTCTTTCATATAAACTACCTGTCTACTCTATTGGGGCTTCTATTTTATCAATATCCGATTCATGAAGCCGACCTTTTGCCCATTGATATATGCCCACAAAACTACCTACCCCCACAACTGCCCCAGCGATTGTTGCAGGCTCAGGATGAGCAATAGCATTTGTAGTTAAATAAGTCTGCACCCCCACTACACCCGACAATGCGGCTGATGCCTTTAATCCATATTTCCGATTATCTTGTTCAGATATCTCAGGAACCTCACGCTTTTTAACGAGCTGAACCACGGCTGCCCCACCGAGATACGCCACGGCACATTTAAGAGTTCCATGTAGCTTTGCTTCTCTTGAAATACCACGTTTTTCGGCAAAATTATTAAATTTCTCAACTAAATTATTAGCAGTGTCGCTATCAAGTAAATTCGCAGCAACAATAGAAGAAACACCTTCAAATAAAAATGTAGTACCAATAATTGCTGCTGTAGATACCCACGGATTCTTAGTTGCTAAATATGCAACAGCAGCAGCTCCATAACGAGCACCCTCATTTAGTGGGCTAAATTCTGCTCCCATGACCCCAATTTGTGCAGTACGTTTTGCGTAATGAACGGGTTCTTGCTGAAAAGCAATCGTTGATCTTAAAAGTGCATGGTTAATCTTTTCAGGTAAATCCACCATGAATCTTCCAATTCTTCGTACCCTACTCCGCCTAGCCACTTCTTCGGAAGTTTCTTGCATAGCGTCAACAGCTGTGGATTGGCTTGTAAACGTTTGCTCAACTACGCTAGCTGCAGTCTGAACAGGTAAAAACACATCGCCAAGTACTTCGACAACCGGAGTAATCTCTGGAGCTTGCTGCTGGAACATGTCTGCCGGGGTAAAAGCGTTCTGTTGATTTATGCTAATTTCACTCATAACTGCATCTTTCGCTTAATTAAGCATTGCCCCGTTTTCCCAGTCACTAGCTTGAAATACGGCAACAACTAATGCGCAAATTGGCTCGTGCTTACACGTACGCCCGACTACATGCATCTTAATTGGACCTAAATCAATATTTCGAGTTGCCATTAATGCCTCTAAACTTTGTGTAATATCACGACGAACGGATTTTTCACTATTGCCTTCATGCTCAACAAATAACCCCTTGCCAGTCTTCTTGTCCTGAACCCAGCCAATACCAGCCCATGCTTCGGTGTTAGGTGTATCTACACGCTCTTCAGCCATGACCACATACAACCGATCACCCCATTTACCGGGTAGTTTTGTTAGCGGCCTGGTACTTATTTCAATCTTAGTCTCAGGGGGGACAACGGAACTCAAACGAATAAGATTATAGTTAGCGACACCAGCGTGATTTAATGCTGAATCAAAAGCAGCCAATTTAGTTGGCCCCGTACCAATTCCTGATGCAACTTTGATAATCATATTCATATATCCTTGTTTATTATTTATATAGTACTGAAGAAAACAAAAAGACGCCCCAACCCTCTTTCAAGAGTCGTGACGTCATTTATCTTCTAAAGTACACCGGAATTCTAGCACAAGAGGTTCCAAAAGTCAACAATACGTACCATTTTAGGTGAATGCATATCTATATTAACAACTTTATTTTATAATATTAATGTGAGAAATCCTGAGCTCTGGGAGCCAACAAATGTTGTTTTGGGTACTGATGGCTGGGAACCCAACAAAGAATACATTGCACCTTGGTCACATCATGTCACATCGTTAGAGTGTCCAGCGTATGTTGAGTGCCTTGAGGAATATGTGCATGGTGATCTTCTAGATGTGGGTGCAGGAACTATGCCATATTACGGTATATACAGACCACTAGTTAACTCCACAATTGGTATTGACTGGCATAAAAGCCCTCATGACGTATCACATACTGATGTACTTGCTGACGCCAACTATGGGCTACCCTTCAGCGATAAGTCCTTTGATACTGTTTTGATTGCCGATGTTCTGGAGCACATCTTTGATCCGCGGCAACTCATAGCTGATGCAGCTCGTGTTTTACGCAACAATGGAACACTGATAGTGTTTGTGCCTTTTATGTACGGTTTACATGAAGCACCACATGACTATCATCGCTATACAGAACATGAGTTACGCTATCTTTACCAAAGTAACGGCATAGAAATTAAACAACTGCAGCCATTTGGTGGTGGTCCAGATGTAGTAATCGATCTTATCGAAAAAATGAGCTATGAAACAGCTATTTTCAAGAAACTTGTTCAGATAGCACTTCCTTCAATCGTAGGTACAAAAGCCTTTAAGGTTGCACGTGCTAAACATGAAGTCCGATTTCCAATTGGCTATACCCTTGCAGGTATTAAGACAGATTAGCTACAAAATAGTAAGATGTTGCGCATCGTGGTTACGTGCAGCCTTAGTGATAGTTTCAAGCGGTATTGTGAAGAAATTATTACGTGATTTACTCATCTTTTGACCATTATCTCCAATTAATATAGGACTAAATATCATCTCTAGTTCTGGCGCTTTTTGATTAAAGAAAAATTGATAAAGTGCCTTACGAGTATCAACGTCTCCCTCATGAAAATGATCACCTCCGCTAATCGAATGAGTGAACCCAAAGACTTTCCAGCGAGCAGCAAACAGTGGCTTATGGTAGAGCCAGTACATAAAGTCCTCGTAGGGACGGGTAAAAGTTGCACCACACTGCTGGCAGTTTGTAGTGAGTATTTCGTTATCAAGAACATTTGTATCTGTATTGGCATGATGACATGCAGGGCAAATAGCTGAAGCGAAAGGAAGCTCACTGTTAATAGTTGGTCGTCCCGAACTTTTAATCATAAGATTTTTGAGCTCTTGCCTATGTGTGATTGTTTTTAGAACAACTTGTTTCATTGATGAATGCTCTTTTAGATCTGAATTATAGACTGGTTTGATAGTAACTTTTGGATACAGTTTTTTTATGTCTTCTAGGGCTACCACAATCCGCCTCCCCCATAAATCCGCAGTATAATCACCGTTTGATTCAACAGTAAACTGAATAGTACTGTTTTCGGGCATAACGTCAAAGTTATATTTATATATATCTTGTCCGATAAGGTTAGCCTGTTCCCAGTCATTAAGCGAAACTATAAATGTCAAAGCCGGCTCTTTTCCTTGGGCTACAAGTTTTTCGCATAAGAGAATGGGATAAGCAACTAGCGCAAGAGTGTTGCCAGCATGCATTTCATATGGGCGAATTCCCATGTGGATTAGCTCATTACCCTTCATTTTGCTGGCTGCATGTTCAATGCCTTTACTGTATAGATACACACTCATGGTCTATAGCTCATTTGCCAATACTTTATAAATCTTTCTGGTCAGGTCTGTTGTTAAACGCAAATCTCGCTTTATCTCGGCTGCTCGTTGATAGAGCTCTATGTACGTTGGCATGATAACCGACCAGTCGCGTGAAGCTGCGAATAGCTTACCCGCATTGCGAAGGCGCGTTTGCGTCCCTTTGTCTTGAAGCACGCTATCTATGGCTTCCGATAGCTTTACTGAATCATCTGGTGGCACTAAAATTGCTGCATCCTCAGATGTATACTCTCGTATGCCACCTGTATCAGAGGCTATAAGTGGACAACCCACTGCATTGGCCTCGGTATTCACCAAACCCCCGCCTTCCGCACGAGAAGGAACGACTGTTAATGTAGCTGCTCTTAACATGCCTATACCTTCCTCAAGTGGTATGGAACCTAGGAAGCGAACTTGTAGCTCTGAAAGACCCAGGCTGTATGCTTGGGCTTTGAGACTTTCCATTTGCGAACCATCACCTGCAATAACTAGTGGCATATCATGAACCCACCCTGTCTCTATTGAACGAGCGTAGGCATCTATTAAAACGTCAATACCTTTTGAGGGCTCTAATCTACGAAGTGAAAAGATAAAGTTACCCTCTACCCCCGGGGGCTGCATAGCGGGTATACCTTGATAATATTCGTAATCTATCCCAGCAATTAGGACACCATCCATTAGGGTGTTAGCTGGAACTACTTTACTAGTTAGGTGTAAGGTATTAGTCGAAACAGCATTCAAGACAGATACATTGGTGAATGCGTCATACATGTATGGTATACCTTCATTCCATATTTTTTGACTCTCTGGCGCTCCTGGATTCGGTATCTCTGTACCCACTACCGTACCTATAACAGGCACCTGGTGGACATGTGCCAATAATGTCATATACAAAGGAAGGGGTCGTCTCATTCCTACGAGATGAAGTGCGTCAGTATTAGTTAGTATCGTTTGACTCCGATCCCTTATAGTAGCCGCATTACTTAATAGCTCGTCTTCGGTTCTACCAGTTGGTACACGACAAACGGAAACGTCATTGATAGACTCTTCGATTGGAAGTTCGCTGGGCCACTGTTTAGTAATCACTTGTAACTCATGGCCAGCATTTTGAGAAGCATACGCCATTTCTTCCACCATAGTTTCAACCCCACCAACATGTGGTCTGTATAACGAAGTTACTGCTGTTATTTTCATGACTACTCTCTAGGCTTTCGGGCAATAAGGAATATTTGACCACTAGACTCATCAGTCTCTTGACCAGTCTTATAGTCTATATATCTATACTCCTCAACTATAAAGCCAACTTGTTCTAACAAGTTTATAACCTCATCAGTATGAAACACATGGGTAGCCGTAGCTACCTCACTACCGTCAATACTATGAGCAGCAACGAAGTCACCGATACTCGTGTCACCAGGGTTAGTATCAACTAGCCTGCGGTTCCTTTGTGCATTTTCGGCACCATACTGTGAAGCATTGAACATATTGTTGACATCTATAAAAAGCATGCCACCTGACTTAGTTGCTTTCCAGATATTTTTAAGTGCTGTTGTCCGATCGGCGGCTTGGATGTGTCCCAATACATTCCAAAGCATCAAGACTCCATCGTAATACTCTTCGGGCCCCATGACATCAACAATGTCCTGATGGTGCGCATTAACCCCATTTTGGCGGGCAAGCTCGACCATAGCACAAGAGCTATCAATAGCATCAAGGTCTATTTGTGTATGTTCAGCGATTCTTAGACTACGCGCACCATCACCACAGCCTATATCGATAAATTTCCCATTCCTTAATTCTGCAGTCTTAAGGGTTTTGATAATTTGTAACTCTACTGCATCCAGATACTCCTGTCGCGATTTGCGTATATCTGAAAACTCGCGAGCTACATGATCATAATAACCAGCCGATGCCACGATTGGAGCTTGAGATTTTCGGCTATACTTTTGTACAGCTTGACTAATCGTGTCAATATCTTCTGGCTGTAAGCGTGTATGAAGTGGGAGCATGACAACTCGAGCGGCCTTGTTAGGTAGATCGTTGTCATAAGCGGTTAGATTTCTATTGTGTGCAAAAATATTTAGTGCCGGCATTGGTTGAGCGCGTGATTCCACGCCATCAATTTTTAAGTTTGCTGCCAAATCAAAAGCATGCTGATCGGTATCAGCTACAACATAAAATCCAAACCAGCTGCGAGGCCCCTCTGGTGGCAATAATAGATCTGATCCTTCTAATCGCTTGGTTAATGCGCCGGCAAGATCTTCCCTGAGTCTGAGTATCGAAGTAAGTCGACCTAATTGTAATGTACCTACCGCTGCCTGAACCTCTGTGATTCGATAGTTATAGCCTAGACCTATATTGTCAATCCAATTGGCATCTTCCCTGCGTCCATGCTCACGCATACGACGCATTATTTCTGCAATTTCTGCGTTTTTTGTTAATGCGGCACCGCCTTCACCCAAAGTGGTTATAACCTTATTCTCATGGAAACTGTAGGTAACAATATCGCTGTACTCACCTATTTTTATCCCTAAGCTCGATGTTGCCAACGCTTGAGATGCATCTTCTACTACTGTTATGTGTGGAAAATCTTGCCGCAATTTTCGTAAATTATCTGTGTCGGCACGAGAGCCAAAAATACTGGGCAGTAAGATGCCTTTAATGCCTGGATTTGTTTCAAGTAAACTTCGTGCGTGTGCCAGATCGAGTTGGAAGTTTTCATCTACGCAGCCAAAAACCGGTTCAGCTCCTACATAATGAATAGCGTTTGAGGTTGCAATAAAGCTATAGGGAGAAGTCAGAATTTTATCGCCCGGGTTCCACCCTATTGCTTTTACTGCCAAATGAAGTGCTGCTGTTCCGTTCGATACAGCAATAGCGTGTTCAATACCGGTAACCTCAGATAGGGTTTGCTCAAACTGTTCTATTTGCTCCCCGCGGGCCATCACACCAGCCTCCATGACCTGTTGACTGGCTAAGTTTACCTCCTCTTGCGTGGGTTCGGGATAAAATAACCTAATCACCGTAATGCTCCAATATAAAAGCACAGGCTTCTTCTAGTGTTTGAAATCGAACGTGAGCATGAACATTCAACCAATAGTCATTTTGATGAGCACTGCCGAATATAACCACAAGCTTTCCTTTCTCATGTGCATATATTACTTCCATAGCAGTACCAATCATGGATGCCTCACTAATACTATCGTTAACCAGCACAATATCTGAAACACGAATATCACGCTTATCACGATGAACTGCAACACGAGGGTCTGGTAAGGTTTCTTTTTTTTCTCGACCACGCAAGGCATGCACTGCTTTAACACGTGGAGCAAGTAATGTTTGCGCTTTTTTTCGCCACCCTAATGACACTTCACGGGGCAGACCCCGGATAGGTCCTGAGAGAAAAACAAGTGTCATCCTGCGCTCCATTATTATCAGTTACTAGCACAAATCCTGCTAGCCGGACCAACAACCAGATGGATGTTATGTGAATTTTACAACCTATATTAACTTAAATCAAGCAATATTTTTACTATTCTTGTTTTCATGTTATAAATACAATTATGACTAATAATGAGGTCGGCATTGATTTTTTTGTATCGCCTGATACGAATCTACAGCGCCGTGTGGTAGCCAGTGACATTAAAGTAAGTAGCGGTAATCAAATGGTCGTCAGAGATCTCTCTGGAGAGCACTACCAACATCTTGACCTCACAATTCAACCTGGCTCCAATACAGTGATTATTGGTGATAATGTTGCTGCACGCCAGGAACTTGTGCACGATCTCGCACATGCACGTGAAATAGAAGGAAGTAAATTACAACTACCCAAAGACGCCCGTATAGAGTTTGTATCCCCTACTATTACAAACATTGGTGATGATTCGGTTTCTATTCGTGATTTCTTCTTAGAAGCCCGTGGAATTGCAGGTATGGAGGCTCGTCTAACAGCATTGTGGACTGCTGGCGTCGATGACCCGAAAGCTCTTGATGAAGCTGGTAAATTGCAGCAGCAATTTGAAACTGCCGGTGGTTGGGAGGCAGATAGAGAGATTGAACTATTGCTACAAGGTTTACGTGTGGGCACACATGAGCATGATCACATTAGTCTAGAAACACCCTTAAACGAAATGAGCAGTGGGCAGATATCAAAGGCAATTATTGGGCGCGCCCTGTTCTCGCAAGCGGGGATAATCATTATGGATGATCCCTCTGTACATCTTGATGTCGATTCTAAACGCTGGTTGGCAGATTATATTCACAGCTCCCAACAAGCTACTATTATTGCTACCTCTGATATGAGTTTTGCGGAAGAGATTGGTGATAGGGTCATAGAGATACTTAATAGCAAACTCATACTTAATATTGGCACAGATGTTAACAACTTCTACTCTGAGCGTAAGAAACTCATCGACTTTTGGGTCCAAGAAGCAGAACAAGCGAAGTCTGATATTGATGATTTGGCTATTCAAATTCGTGATTTCTTTCGGCCTGCCGGCCGGCAGACTGACAATATGGCGCAGGTTCTCCGTGCCCAAGAATCTAAACTGGCACGTATGCAGGCTGATTATGATCAGATGCCAGGAAAACTGCTTATAGAAGCTCGTCAACGTGAGCCGCAAACCCGAGTTTTTTCTGAACGTCAGCGTTCTGGTAAAAATGTATTTCGGTTGTATGGAGTAGATATTCTATATGTTAACGATGATAATCAGGAATCAACAGTTATTGAAATACCTGACTTAGCTATTGATCGATCAGACCGATTAGCAATTATAGGTAGTAATGGAAGTGGTAAGAGTACTCTGCTCAAAGTCCTTGGTGGTCATACTGATGACATGATGGTTGAGGGAGATTTTAAGCATGGAGCATCTGTTACCACAGGCTACTATTCCCCGTACACCGAGCTAGCCCACCCCGACACACCACTACGTGTGACGCTTGCTCAATATGCCAATGATCCAATGGGAATACTAAGTTACTGGGGATTCGATAAGTCTCAAAATTACGACACCAAACCTGAAGATTTGCATTACCGTGACGAAATTGCACGAGCACAATTCGCACTATTAATGGCGCAACGACCAAACGTTTTGATATTAGACGAGCCAACCAGTTACCTTACTCCCAATTTTCAGAAGCGTTTGCTACACGCCGTACAGGGCTACGATGGTACTCTGCTCATGGTTTCGCATGACCCTTACTTTCTATCTAAAGCGCGTTTAAGCGGTCGCATTGTTATGCCAGGGGCAGTGCGTCAAATGCTTCAATAATTTCAAGAAGCTTATCGCAGACTTCGCCTGATGCCGTCCGTGATCTATCGGATATTTTCATTAGTTTTTTGAAATTCGGGTCGGTTTGAACTATCTCTAGGTTAGCAACTATTTGCTCTGCGATAGCCTTCGCTATAGACTTTTTCTCTATCTGAGCTAGATAAGACCGCAATTCTCCAGACCAGTAATCTATTGCCTCGCTTTCAGAAGTAAATCTCCTAAAACGAGCATGGTGCGGAATAAGTGAAAGTGCTGGACACCAAAATTCCATCGATTGTTTTGTCTGTATTGACAATTTATGTATTAGCTCGTACTGGCTTTGGTTTGAGGGCAGGCTAAATAAAAACGGTATGCCAATAACCAAAGCTTCAAGAAAAGAGTTGCTACCTCCATTAAGAAGTACTGCTCGAGAATATTGTAAAGTAGAAAGATATTCGTCTTTACCCATTGAATTGAAACGTATACCTGTATGTAGTGTGGGCATTATCTTGTTTCTAATAATCTTGTTGCCAGTCACGATCAGATTTTGGCTTGACTGAAGCGCGTTGATCACATGCGTCATCCACTCTAGGTAGATGTCATGTTCTGGTTTATAGAAGGGTGTCATGTATCCGTTAAGCGTGACGAGCACATTTTTATTTTGAGGTGCCCTAGCGCGATTTGGCTCAATCTCTACCGGGCCAGCAAAGTAGAATATGTTTTCTTTGTTTTTGTATTTCTCTAGTTGCCACGGCAGAATGAAACGAAATTCATAATCTGCAAAGCTATACTCTTGTGGCCGTTTTTTCCAAAACCAGAATAAACCATCCAAAACAACTGTTCTAAAACCTTGTTCTCTTGCTGCACTCAAAGCAAATCGATTCATTGTACTAACGACTAGTGTTGTTTCGGGAGAATAGCTATCAAATTGATTTTTTATAGCTTCTTTGTCTCTAAGATTCGCTACAATCTTCATACCAATATCATCATCTGTAAATAGATAATTATTAATACCTGATGTAAAAACATTAACCGTCAACTCAGGACGAGCATTCTTAAGCGCGCGAGCAACTGTGTGAGTTCGTGAGATTGGGCCAAAACCAAAGTCGTTAGCTACAAATATTACTGTATTATGCGACATTGTTTTTAAGGATTTTAAATTTGTCATACATAAATGAATTAAACTGTTCGGTGGTACGACTTGGGTAGCATAAGAAATAATAGGCAGCATCTGCCAAAGCAGCAAACATAGACCACTGTATTATCAATTGGGAGTTGATTTTAGCATGTGACGCTTTCTCGTAAGCTTGAATAAAGCTCTTATACTTGGTCCAGTCCATATGTGCACCATCCAAAAAAGACCATTCTAGTGCCGCATGCCCGACATCCTTGAGACGTGAGGGTGAAGCTATTGCCCATTCAAAATCTATAACAGCTGCAACCTCACCTTTATGAAATAGAAGATTGTTTGCACGAAAGTCATTATGGATGATGCAATCTTCACCTTTGAACTGTCCCACGAATTTGAGGGCCCATTCTAAGTCTTGCACTAGTTCGGCTCTATTTATGGCAGTTGATTTGCCTGTGCTTACACGTGTCAAGAGTTTATCAATATCACTATGAAGCGTTCGTGACTGTGAATAGGGTCTAGGGTAGTTAGAAGTAAGTTCATGAAGTTTTGCAAGGGCGTCAGCTGCAGAACCTATGCGTGTCAAAGGTTGTGCTTTTCGCAGATCGATTTCGTCATGTACAACATATTTAAATACAAGAAACGGATATATATGCCCATTGATAGTAAGCCTGCCTGAATCTATAGCTGTCGAAGTAGGAAATCCCTGACTGCATAGGTATCGTATTAATTTATACTCTTGCTGAACATCTTGAAGTGATTTAACGAGATAAACCTTCACGATATAGGAACGAGTAGAATCAATGTAAACCAAGTTATCGCGACCAGAAACCATCGGTACTAATCTATCCACCTTCCACTGAGAAGAATGTCTAGCGCTAATGAGACTTTGGATTACTAAGTTTGAGTCAATGTTCATTTACTAATTACTTAAATGATGTTATTACAATAATAGCAGTCATCTATAAACAATCCTATGAATATTTATTTAACCGATTCTACACTCCGTGAAGGCTTGCAATCTCCAGGTGATAGTATTTTTAGAAACAATGAAGCAATGGTGAGCTATGCATTGCTTGATGCTCAATATGGTATTACAGATAAGTGCGAAGTTTATATGCCTGGCCCTTATATTGATCTTGAATCTTGGCAACGAGTAGTTCACACCCTTGGAGAAAAGTCACAAATTTATGTGGGGCCCGCGCATTGGTTCAACTTAGACAAACGCCGTGAGCTTATTGGACGTAGTTGGCCCTTACTATCAACCACACTTATTTATAGGGATTCTGATTCAATATCTAAGCTTGGATCACTGTCCACACAGACCGAACATAGCCCCCTTCGAGTAGGATTAGAGTGTGTATCATCATATTCACCCGAAGCTACAATTGAGACTATTCGACAAGTTAACGAGCAGGCAGGGGTATCCATAATAACACTTAGTGATTCTAATGGACGTATGGATCATGTCTGGATTAATGATTTTTTTGATATTTTTAACCGGCACGGTGATCTGCCCCGACATCTTGGTTTTCATATCCATAATGGTGTTCGTTCGGCTGTTGATAAAGCCGCTCACATTGTGTTACGAGCTTCCCAGAATGGTCTTGAAGAATTAAACTTTGATACTACTTTCCTAGGGCTTGGTGAGCAACTAGGCATCTTAGCACTACATCATGGGGTTATTCTGCAAGGTAATTCCGAACCTCGTATGCGGGCACTTAAGGCTTTTGGTCGGAGGGTACTCGAGTATATAAATGTGCCCCAACCTCAAATCAACACACCCCATAAAGCTACCTCGCACTACGACAATAACGGAAATCTTCGTCAAGAATACAGGTAGAAGTAAGTTCTGTAATTGTCACCCAAATTGTTTATTATTGGACATAGTCTAAATATATCTGTAAATTTAGTGTAAATTATGATCGATCAGCACAAAATTGCAGTAATAGAAGACGACATACCTATATGTGATATGTATAAAATGAAGTTAAGCGCTTCAGGATACGAGGTAAGAACTGCGCATAATGGAGAAGAAGGTAGCGCCCTCGTCGAACTATTCCAACCCGACCTCATCCTACTCGATATTAGAATGCCAATTATGTCTGGTGATGTGATGCTTGAAAAAATTAGAGCCACCGATTGGGGAGCTAAGCCTCGCGTGATTATCCTTACCAATATTAGTAAGGATGAAGCCCCTCATGGTCTTCGCTTCCTGAACGTTGATCGATATATAGTGAAAGCCCACCATACGCCCGCTCAAGTACTTGATGTTGTTAAAGAAGTTTTGGCCTGACCTAACAATCTGGCACAATATAGGTATGGCAAAGATCGTACTTGTGGAAGATGACCAAATGCTGGCCGAAATTTACCAAACACGACTGAAAATGGCTGGATATGACTGTACAGTGGCTCACGACGGCCTAAGTGGTTTGGAGCTAATAGAAAAGATGATGCCAGATTTAGCACTATTAGATCTGATGTTGCCACAACTATCTGGTGATAGCATCTTAAAAGCCATGCGTGAATCGGACTGGGGCAAAAAGATTAAAGCAATTTTTCTAACTAATATCAGTGAGTCTGAGGCACCAGAGGGTATACAGAGTCTAGGATTTGAGCGCTATATAGTTAAAGCTAACCTAGCTAATAATGAACTTGTTGAAATCGTGAATTCAATCCTCCAAAAGCCCAAAACCGCCGAAGCATAAGCAAAGATACTTGTCACAAACATACTGTTACCGTAGTATGAAACATAAGTATGGCAGCAAAAGTCGCAATAATCGAAGATGACCAAGCGATATCTCAGATGTATCGCATTAAGTTTGAGGCCGAGGGCTATGAAGTAGAGACTGCCGAAAATGGAGCAGTTGGACTTAAACTCTGCGAAGAAATGCGCCCTGATATTGTGCTACTTGACCTTATGATGCCAGAGATGACAGGTGATGTAATGTTAGCTAAATTACGCGCTACGGATTGGGGCAAAACAACCAAGGTTGTAATTCTGACCAATATGGGCGAACAAGAAATCCCACCATCCGTCAAAGAATTAGGCGTATCGGCAGTTATTCTTAAGGCTGACATGACTCCACGGCAAGTCGCAGAACTCGTCAAAAAACATTTAGACGCGTAAACTATACTGAATGAGAATTGCAATATTGGGTTTTGCAGGGCAAGGACAGTCCTCTTTTGAGTACTGGAACACTCCTGACAATGAGATTACTATCTGTGATAGAGATTCTAATTTGATACTACCAGAAGGAGCCGATGGTCAGCTAGGGGAAAACTATCTCAAAAATATGGACAGATTTGACCTACTGGTGAGAACACCATCCCTGCACCCGAGGGAAATAGTTGCCGCCAACCCAGAATCGCCAGAAATTCTTGATAAAGTTACCAGCAACACCAACGAATTCTTTCGAGTTTGCCCTACTAAAAACATAATTGGTGTCACCGGCACAAAGGGCAAGGGTACGACGTCAACGTTGATTGCTAAGATGCTTGAATCAGATGATAAGACCGTTCATTTGGGCGGTAACATTGGCACGCCACCACTAGAATTACTTAAAAATAATATCCAGCCAAATCACTGGGTAGTGCTGGAGCTTGCTAACTTCCAGCTAATTGATCTTAAATACTCTCCTCACATAGCAGTATGTTTGATGGTTGTGTCCGAACACATGGATTGGCACGAGGATTTTGAAGAATACGTAGCAGCTAAACAGCAGCTTTTCATCAATCAAACAGAAACCGACATCGCGATTTATTTTGCACAAAACGAAAACTCAGAAAGTATAGCCAGTGCATCAGAGGGCGAATTAATCCCATATTATGAGAACCCAGGAGCGTTCGTAAAAGACAAAACCATGGTGATAGACAGCCAAAATATTTGTGAAGTTTCAGAAGTCGCTTTACTTGGTAAGCACAATTGGCAAAATATATGTGCTGCGGTGACGGCCGTCTGGCAAGTTACACAAAATATGAAAGCTATCAGATCAGTAATAAAATCTTTCAAGGGTATGGAACATCGTCTTGAATTCGTAAGAGAAATTGATGGTGTATCATATTACGATGATTCTTTTGGCACCACTCCTGAGACTGCCATTGTCGCAATTGAAGCGTTTGATCAACCCAAAATTGTTATTCTGGGCGGGTCTGACAAAGGTTCTAAATATACCGAGCTCGCTAAAGCCGTAAGTAATAACAATGTCAAAAAAGTACTCCTGATTGGGCAAATGGCCGCTGCAATTAAATCAGAGCTTGATAAAGTCGGCTTCGCGGATTACATAGATGGTGGAAGTAGCATGAAAGAAATGATAGATATTGCTCGAAAAAACGCTAGCAAAGATGACGTTGTACTACTATCAACCGGATGTGCTAGTTTTGATATGTTTAAAAATTACAAAGATCGCGGCGAGCAATTCAAGAAGTCTGTTCAAGCACTCTAGTAAGTTGTTCGATAACGGGCTGTTCGGGCTGTATAACAGTAGACCTTCCCCTTGCTTCTTCATCGATAATATCTTCAATCCAGTGATAATGTGTACACCCTAGCACTATAACGTCAGAGCCAGCCATGCACGAATCATTTACAATCTTAGCTATAGCTTGCCTATCTACGCTGTTAGTCTCTATCATTTCTGTCCAATCACTACAGTCAGGCTCAATTACCTTAACTCCTGTCGCGTAAGTTGATTTAAGCCACTTATAACGCTCACTAGCTAGGGTTGTTGGTGTTGCACAAACGGTAATAATTTTGGCCTTAGACATTTCTGCTGCTGGCTTCACCATCGGTTCCATCGCAATCAACGGCACTTTTATTTGTTGACGAAGCTGTTCGATTAAAGTCGTTGATACTGTATTGCAAGCCACAACAATTACTTTGCAACCCTGCTCTTCTAGGTTTCGCAATATTGGCACTACTAGACTTAGGAGTAATTCTGGGGATTTTTTTCCGTAAGGTATGTTATTTGAGTCATTAACAAAAATTACCTGGTGCTCCGGCAAGGCTTTTTCTATAGCATTCGCAACCGACAAGCCACCCATACCAGAATCAAAAACACCTATTTTCATCTTCCGACCTTATTATTGGCTGAACGTATAACATTTTCGAATAACGCCGACACCGTCAGCGGCCCAACGCCTCCCTTTTCAGGGGTAATAATTATATCTGGTAGTTCACGAACGTCAGCTGCAACGTCACCAATCAAACCATTCTTATCAGTGGCCACCCCAGCATCAACAATTACGGCATTAGACTTAACCATATCGCTCGTAATCAAAGCTGGATGCCCAGTTGCGCAAACTATAATATCTGCCTGTTTTGTTAAATTGGATAGGTCTTGGGTTTTGAGGTCTGCGATTTGTACGCTCAGCCCAGATTGCTGCCAAATCTTCGCCAACGGCTTACCAACTAGCCTACCGTGACCAACAATTACTATATTTTTATCCCGAAGTTCAATGTTATAGCCAGCCAGCAACCAGTTAATCGCCATTGGCGTAGCCGGATCGAAGATGGGATTTTGGCCAAGCCCGTCAACATCCTTTTCGGACACAACGGCGTTTAGTACTTCAGTGGTTTGTGATTTATCAGGAAGCGGTATCTGTACTATGATTCCATGAACAGAGTCATCGTTATTAAGTTCCTTTATCGTCTTTAGTGCCTCAGATTGGTCAATTGTAAAGACTTCTACATCTACACCAATTTCCCGCCCATAGCCTTGCTTAAGCTTCATGTAGCTGTCAACAATAGGATCTGGGTTGGTACGTATAATAGCAAGCTTGGGTAATATACCGTGGGCTTGAACTAGCCCCCTAATCTGCTTGGCTTGACGCTCCTTAATAAACTCGACTAGCTCTAAACCATTTAATTGTTTCATCATGAAATACTATAACAGAGAAAGGTATATTACATTGGATACCCATTTCGATGATAGAATAATCATATATAAGCACAATCGGAGACACTAATGGCGAAACCAAATATTGAATCAAGCCCTGTTAAGAATTTTAAAGTTGGTAGCAACAAGCTATTAGACAAAGGAATTGTTACCCTAATAAAGTTATTGGTTATTGCAGTTCTGTTTTATGCGCTTTATCAAATATTAATCTTCCTATCGGTCGGCGACGCCATGAAAGATTTCTATAATGCCCTGCAAAGTTTTGAAAGCGATCCAAATAATACGTCACTTCTGAAAGATGCTTTTATAAACTTTGGTAAAAAGGCAGGACTAACGATTGCGCTTTCTGCAATACTTCTGAGTCTTCTCAACGTTATATACAATCTTGCTAGTATGCGAGTGTTTGTTCAATCTGCCAAAGGCAAAGATACTGGGCTTGATGAATCTATTAAGTTTGGATTTGAGCGGCTCGGTTTGGCGGTAGTATTCTATATCATGTTAAGCCTGTTCGCTTTTGGATATGTGACACTTGTTATTATGCTGGGCTTACTACTGCCTGTTACTCTGATAGTAACTATGCCCGCAGGCATAGTTTTGTTATTCATGTTAATAATCAGGGTGTTGTATTCCAGTCAAATTTTGGTTGATGATAAAAAGCCAAAGGTGATGTCGATTTTTGAGGAATCAAAACAGCTTGTTAAGGCTAGCGATAAACCACTAGTGAAATATATAATTTTCAGCTTCGTTGTTCTTATGGCGGCGTCAGCTCTTACTTCGTTTGTTACGGGACTATTCGGCCTAAGACCAACAAATCAGTACAATCTTACTACCAACTACTGGGACGTACTCTATAACACAATCACCTTCTTAGTAACGGCTGTTTTTGGGTTCTTCCTGACTGCTGGGTGGGTAGAGATTTACGAGCAGGCCAAACAATCACTTAAGCAATCGCAAAAGCCCAAAGCCAAAAAATAATAAATCCGTACCGTTATCGTGCAGATAGTAGTTTAGGTTTTTTCAGTTTTGATATCACTTGTGGTTATTCGGTGCTATTATTTAGAGTATAAAATACGGAGGAACTATTATGGAGCATCCAGTTAATGGACATAATCCACACGAAAATACTAAAACTGAGGAGGCAAAAAATTCGGCTGCGCCGGTACCAATTAGCGCTGCAACTAGCCCATCGCCAGTACCGCCAACCCATATATCAGCCAACAGCCCACAACCAATTACATCCACAGCCGGAACTGTATCTAGTAATTACGAATCAAATCCATTCAAAGTATCAATTACCGGGCTACTTACTATTCTCAAAACTAATCCTATGCCAGCTATTTTAATAGGGTTGGTATTAATTCTGGCGATGGTGGGACTAGGAATCATTTTTGCAATTCTTAGTAAGGCTATGCCTGTGGTCTCCACCGTAATCATGTTGGGGGGTTTAGTGTTAGTTTTGCCCGTAATAGTAGGCGCATATAGCTCATTAGCTGTTAGTAGTATGAAAGGCGAGACTAAAAAAACTGGCGAAATGTATAACGATGCCTTTAAAAAGATTGTCCCAATAATCGCTGCTTTTATACTGATAGGCTTTGTAGTTACTATAGGTCTTATACTTCTTATTATCCCGGGCATTATTTTTGCTGCTTGGTTTTCATTGACATTTATAGCCATGTTCGATGAGAATCTAGGTGCAATTGATTCTATGAAGCGCAGCAAAGAGCTGGTAAGTGGTCATGTTATAGAAATGATCGGAGCAATGTTTGCTGGGTCAGTTTTAAGTGGTGGCACGAGCAGTAGTGGCGGCGGCCTTCTTAGTCCGGCTATAAGCCTAGCCCCTATGATAGGACGCTATGAACAATTAAAAGATCTCAAAGCCAGAGGAGTAACGAAACCAAAAGTTCATTGGCTTAATTATTTGGTTTTTATTGTCATAGCAGCTGTTATTGTTTTGATCGGTTTAATAACCGCGAGTATCTTTAATAGCATTAATAATCTGTCTAATAAAAAGTCTGACCCTTACTATCAATTGAACGACTATAACTACCCTAGGCCACAATACGACGCACCGACGAACAGATCACGATACGACTACAATAGCCAAGACTACAATACACAGTAACAATAAATCCTATTGCCAAAACAGAGGTAACCTGCTAAAATTTGCAGGTTATTTCTTTTTTCGGGCCAGTAGCTCAGCTGGTTAGAGCACCTGCCTCTTAAGCAGGGTGTCGAGGGTTCGAGTCCCTCCTGGCCCTCCACGATAGAACCGTCCTTTAGGGCGGTTTTTTCGTGGAGATTCATCGGCTCGAATGCTCGACACGCCAAAAGGGTGTTGAGGTGAGAAAGTCCAGTGGACTTTCGCAAGGGAGACAACTCTTGCAAACTTGTTTGCAAAGATGTTGCGACGGGCTCGCCAAATGTGAGTCGAGTCCCTCCTGGCCCTCCAAGACAAGACCGTCCATTTGGGCGGTTTTTTCTTGGAGATTCATGGGCTCGAATTCTTGACACGCCTAAAGGGTGTTGAGGTGAGAATTGCCTGTGGCAATTCGCAAGGAAATCTTCCGATGAAAACTTGTTTTCAGTCGTGAAGTTTCGGGCTCGCCGGAGGTGAGTCGAGCCCCTCCTGGCCCTCCAATCCCGGTTATGCTTAAACTTCTCTTTTTGAGGAGTTTTTGTTTGACAAGCCTTATTGGTTATGGTAATATGATTTTAACTTAAAGGAGTTTGTATACCAATGATAGATCTAATCAACAGCTAAAGATGTCACGCTAACGGCGTAGCTTTACTATTGATTTGATTTCATTACCTAACTTCTGAAAACCGAGCGTGCGTGACATTTGTCTGCCTGCTCGGTTTTTC
>CAZSZC010000011.1:0-34142 GCA_964610775.1 uncultured Candidatus Saccharibacteria bacterium
TCATATTGTTATAACTTACGTCTAAAGTTTTAAGGGGCATCATTCGTATCTCGCCGATTAGCGATCCCTCTAATCGGTTATGGTCAATCTTGAATACTTCTAGTTTTGTCATTTTGCCCATTTCCGACGGTAAGGTTTGAATACTATTGTTCGAAAGTATCAGAGTTGTAGTGCCCGTTTTGTTGTATATATCTGGCCCAACCTTAGTTAGTCCTTTGTCATTCAGATCCAGAGTACTTGAACTTTTTGGTTTTTCAGTTGATTGAGTTGTAGTAGTGCTGTCAGAATTGGTGGTAGCCGTATTCGATTTTGTTTTATCGTAAACAACCCATCCACCTAGTCCTAAGACTGCGATAACCAAAATAATAATTATTCCATTCTTCATATTCATCCTCTATATTAGCTACTTCATTGTAGCAGTTAACGATAGTTATAGTGTCTGCATCAAATTAATGTAATTCAAAAATGCTATAGAAATTAGGTATAGTAATGGTGATGGGTAAAAAGAGAGCTAAGACGAAAATAAAAAATAATCGTTTATACCTTTTCTGGGGTTCCTTCGGCTTAGCAATTGTTATAGTTATTGGCTACATCCTATTTACGCGTACATTCGCTGGAGCACCGACTCTGCCAGAACCCTCCTTGAAGCAACTTGCTTCAGAGAAAAATATCGCCGTCGGTAACTTTGCTATCCTCAATCATATTAATGAAAAACCCTACGCCGATATACTTACATCGCAGTTTGATTTTGTTCTCGCTGATAATACTCCAAATTGGTACTTTACTGATGGTGGACTACGACCAAGTCGCACTACTTATAATTTCAAACAAATGGATGAGGTTATGAGCTTCGCAGAAGCAAATCACATGCCCGTACAGGCGCATCATTACGTTTGGGGGGAGCAAAAATGGTTGCCCAAATGGCTAACCACTGGCAAGTATACTAAGCAGGAACTTTTAGATATTCTCCACGATCACATTATGACCGTAGGCGGTCGTTACAAGGGAAGGGTTAAAGAGTGGACCGTGGTAAACGAAGCATTCACGCGTCAACAACATCTTTTTAATCTCCACGATTGGTGGGCAGACAATGTCGGTGATCAAAGTTATATCGACCAGTCATTCATTTGGGCCCGCCAAGCAGACCCGAGTTCAAAACTCATACTAAATGACTTTAATAATGAGAGTATTAACGACACATCAAATATTATGTACGACTACGTTAAAGGGGCTTTAAATCGCGGGGTGCCAATAGATGGTATCGGCATGCAAATGCATTTAGATGGTGGACACCCGCCAACTAAGGATGAAGTTATATCCAATATGAAAAGATTTGCCGCTTTAGGGCTCGAGGTATATGTTACCGAATTTGACGTCAATATGAATGATGTTAAGGCTAACGCAACAGATAAGAATGCAATACAGGGCAACATATATTATGAAATGATGCGGGCTTGTATAGAATCAAAAGTTTGTCATAGTTTTGCATACCTAGGTATTACTGACAAAGAAACTTGGTACAAACATATTGGGCTCAAAGATCCACGTCCACTTATGTTTGATGAAGCCTACAAGCCGAAGCCAGCGTTTTATAGTACGCGTACCGCACTAGAACAAAATTAAACCTAGAATTCAAATTACCTTGTTGATTATTAACGGCTATACTACTTAGTATGGCAAAGCAGAAAAAGTTAACACAAGACGAGCTTCTCGAGTTGGGCAAAAAGATGCAGCACTTCTCCACTTGGGCTATGTTAATAAAAAACAAGCGTTATTATTTTCGTTTTATAAAGGGATAGCAACTGGTTTGGGTGTTTTCCTAGGTGGTACAGTTGTGATTGCATTGTTGCTCTGGGTGCTTGGTTTCTTTGACCAGGTTCCATTGGTAAGTCATTTTGTAAATGTCCTAAATCAGTCACTCCAGAAATAGTAGTCTAATAATCAAAGTTAAGGCGTCCATAGTATATAAATTGAAACCTGATACTTGAGGAATTAGGTCCGTAGAAGAAGTTCTTTAGAAGTGGAGTGGGGCTTGCTTGACCTATTGCAGCAGACTAGAACAATATAAGGGGTATCTTTTATTTTAAGTTTTACCATTAATTAGTGAATAAAACAGAAAGAGTGCCGCCAACGCCATGACTGTGAAGGCAGACCGTACGCCTAGGTTTGATAAAAACCCGTTTTTATAATCACCCATTATTTTTTTATTGTTACCGACTTTTGCGATCATAAATAATAAAGGTACGGCAGCTATACCGTTAAAGACTGCAGTAAATACCAGGGCTTTAATAGGGTCTATACCCAAGAAGTTAATAGATAGTCCTACTAAAGTTGCTAGAGCTATAACAATATAGAAACCCGTAGCTCTTTTAAATTTACGGTACAATCCTTCTCTCCAGCCAAATGTTTCTGTAATTGCATAGGATGCTGAACCGGCAAGCACAGGTACAGCTAGTAGTCCCAGGCCTATTACCCCAACTGAAAAGATAAGTTTTGCAATAAGTCCAGCATTTGGAAAATTGCCGACAAGTGGCTCGAGTGCCTTGGCGGCATCTGCAGCAGTATTTATCGAAGTTATGCCGTGTGAGAATAATACAGTACCGCACACGACAACTATGAACCATGCTGTCACGCTCGCTAGCGTCATACCTGTAAAATTATCGATTCGTAAACCATGTAGGAATCGTTTTGTAGCTTTGGAATTTTTACCAATCTTGGCCATGTTGTGTTTTGAGATCTCTTCTTCTACAACTTCAGATGTATCCCAAAAGAAAAGATAAGGCGAAATAGTTGTTCCTAACATGCCAACAAATATATAGATCATATCAAAATTAAAATGGGGAATAGAAAACGTTTCTGATAATATTTTTCCCCAAGGCGCACCAATCACGAAAGCAGTTATTGGATAGGCAAATAAAGCTAAGGCAAGCCACTTCAGCATTCGCGCATATGTCTTATAGGTAACGAATACTTCAAGCAAAATAATAGCTGTAGCAAAACCTACTGCTAACAATGCAAATGGTAAAGGTGTAAAGAGCTGTGTAGTAGCTGCCATTGCCCCTAAATCAGACCCAATATTGATTGTATTTGCTAAAACTACTAAGAATACTGCAGAGTAAAGCATTTTCTTACTGTAATTTTCCTTAAGATTAGCAGCTAGTCCCTTACCAGTAATTGCTCCAATTCGAGCACAAGACTCCTGAACAGCTAAAAGAAGAGGATACATTATAGGGAATGCCCAGAGTAGTCCATAGCCAAAGCTTGCTCCGGCCTGTGAATATGTCGCAATGCCAGATGGGTCATCATCTGCAGCTCCAGTAACTAAACCAGGTCCTAGTACTCTTAGGAATCGATTGAATCTTTTTCGATTCGTAAAACTTCTACCGATAGCCAAAGCTTGACGCTCGGTTTTGTCAATTTTACGACCAAGCTCTCTTTCGGCTTTTGTAAAACTATCCAATTTTTTTGTCATATTATATTAACTCTTACGACTAACTTTATTAACGTTAAGTATAAGTTTTAACTATAAAAAGACAACTGTGACTCGAACTTAAATAATAGGGCAAGTTAGAAGTTGATTATCGCTGACAGCAAATACTCATCTCTTATTCAATCATGGCAGCCCAAGCACATTGGAATTGGAACCTTATTGCGTCTAAACTATTTCGTTGGAGTCGAAGCGTGATTAGAATAATATAACTTAGGCCAATACCAATGACTTGTCATTCGTTGTTAAAATTGTAGTTATAAGTTTTTATTATATAATATATACATGTTAGAGGCAGAGTCATTAAAATTTGATGGAAAGCCACAATACGAACCTACTCATGAAGTCATTTCGGATCTAGAGTTAGGGAATCTTCTTGCTGGTTTTGGAAACCACGAAGCAAAGGCCATTACTTTATTAGCAATGGCACGTCACCCAGAGAGAGTATTTACCATGAATAGTCTACGTGACGAGCTTGTCACACTGCAAGGCGAAAACCCTGCATGGGTTATGAACAACAGAGGACCCTTTAATAATTATTGCGGACGTTCACTTTCACCTATTGGTCTCGTTGCAAAAGAATATATTGATCCCGACAAAGGTATTTGGGGCTATCAAGCTACGCAGTACGGTGTGTCTGTGGGCGTGCCTTTCGCAGGCATCTTACTTGACTTAGTGGCTCGTGAACCTAAACTGTCCTTACAAAGATTGTTTGCAGCAACCGTAACTCCCCACGGCCAGGGAGATAACTCAGCTGACAGAGCACCATTGGCTAGGTGGAAAATTATAAGAGAGTTGTCGAGAGCAGAAGAATTCCCGCTGCGAGTTAAAGATGTTGCGACTGCATTAGATTTGCAAGCAGACAGAGTTTCACGTCACCTTGAATGTTTAGGCCAAGAAGGATTTATTGCGTACGATAGCATAGGCACCAATAATGATTCATTCGTCTACTATAGAGCTTCTAGTCAAAGTCCAATCGATATTCCACCAGCCTATAGGAATACTGCTCAACATGGAGGCTACCCATGGCTTACATCAACAGTCTGGGAAATAATTAAAACTCGCTCTGATGCTGAATTTTCAGCTGCAAGTCTAGCTAGTCTAGTATATGAAGAAGATCCTAATAAACTCAATAATATCGATAGGCACCTGAAGGGTACAATTAGCAGTATACTTTCTCACCTACTAAAGCTGGGTTATCTCAATCAGTCCTCAAAATTTAGTGAATCAGCACACTCAGAAGCTTTATTATTGCCCGAACAAAAGATCTTCCTAGATGAATTGGTCTCTAAAATTGAAAGTTTCCAACGTCAAGATGAGGAGATTTTAATAGATGGTAAACAGGCGGCCAGAAGAGTTATTTCAAACCCTGACACAGTTTCGTATTTATTAAATATTGCTAAGGAAAGTTCACCCATTGCACAAGGAATTTCAAGCCAAAAATTAGGCTCCCTAGCTATGTCAATTGTTACTAGTAGACCAGGCATTACTACCAGAGAACTTCGCGATGCTATTACAGAACAGGGGCAATATCAAAAAAGTCTAAAACGAATAAATCAAATCGCAAAAAAATTGGCTGCAAGTGGCGTATTAAAGATCGAGAAGACGGGCGGCATGAACCAGTATTTCCCTGTTAATGATTCTGTTATGGAAGAGTAGTTAAAATAATCGTTATAAACTCCAATAGTAACAGCCGATAAGTGTAGCAGAGTAAATTAACGCGTGGTTGACTACATAGGAATAAATTGCAGAAAACAACATATAAAAAACCTTAAATCTTATGAGGTCATAATACTTATTATTGATAGATTTTCTTAATTAAATAGAAACTCACTCTATTTGATTAGGGGCTGTGATTGAATTATTTCTTAGCGCGGATCAACTGTGTTGATCGAGTCAGGCCTTGAGCTGCCAGAAGCCTATCGTAATGAATGTTCTCAAACAATGACCATTGACGTGGGGGAAGCTCTTGATCTTTGTGTCTTATTTTCACTGCAAGGTGGTTTATTGGTACAGATGCCGAGGCGATAGCGCTGTCAACCAATATAGCTGCCGACATCGTATCAATATTAAAAGCCCATTTATAAAAAATAACTGACAGGCTTTTTTTGAGAGCACTGCCTAATAGGGTAGTGACGGGATCCTCGGTAAGCACAGATTCCTGTGTGGCTTCTGCGAGACCGTCTTGTAATGCTTTATTGAGGTATTTTGCTCGCCCTCTTACATCAAAAGGGCCCAATTCCCACTTGTCACCATCGTTTCTTATACGAGTATCGATCTCGGCGCTGTTTATCCGCACAGTCGCGTTCTTCCACTGATAGTCACTAGGAAACTCGTTGTCAAATCCCATGTTTACATCATGCATACGTGCTTTTGTTACAGCGACTGCTCTAGAAGCAGTACCTGTCCCGTCAGAAGAGACTCCACCAACACCATAACCAACTTCTGTAGTATCACCGCGGAAGCCTATTATTGAGAGTTTTCCAATATCGCCCGCCTTGGCAATCTTTTCAACAGCAGAAACATGCATGAGTAGTCGTTCTGAATCAAATCCAACAGGCAATCCCATCTCTCCAACATTAATAGTGTCACTATATTCAGTGACATATGGTAGGGGTACATACAGGGGTCGTAAAGCCATAGTTGCCTGATTATACAATATTAATATACATTTAACAATAGTGATAGGTTATCATTGTAATAAAAAATATAATGACCTCAAATCTTAGGAGGTCAAAATGCTTATGGTAACGGAAAACTCGGTCACGTTCCGCGACCCCGTCGCAACATCTTTGAAAACCAGTTTTCAAGAGTTGTCTCCCTTGCGAATTGCCACAGGCAATTCTCACCTCCGACCTTCAAGTGTCAGAGAATCAAGTCTCTCCAGAACCAAAAAGAAAACCCCATCTTTCGATGAGGCTCTCTTTTTGTTAGCCCAGGTGCATTCGAATTGGAACGTACTTCTTGAGGAGTTGAGTCGTTGGAAATCTATAAGAATTTAAAGCTACTCAAAACTTCGGCATAAACTTCTGGATATTCCTTATCGGTAGAGCCATGGACAATGTGGTAAACTTTTCCATTTTTTACTACACAAGTGGTCAATGCTTTAGCCGAAGTGCTCTTTATGAATTGTTTTGCCTCAATACCATCTACTGTTACTTTTTTGACTGTCTGATCAGTTTGGTCGCAACTTGAGTTTTCTAAAGCAGTTGTCCATACATATACATTTGGGAAATCTGTTCCTGTGGGAGAAACGTAAGCTATCGTCATCTCATTCATGGAACTTTTAACCTCTGACCAGTCTTTTGGGTAATTGAATGTAAAAATCCCTGTACTACTTTTATATTGTTGGTAGCCTTCGGGTATAGAGCTGCTTGATGTTTTATCATTCGTTTCGGTTTTCTTTTCTTTGTTTGCTTGAGCTGCTTGCTCTAACGAACTATTTGCATTATCCAAGCTCTCGTTTGTTTTCTTCTGAGAGCTATAGACGTAGTAGCCTACGCCAGCTATAAGACCGACTATCACTAGTATTAGTACTATATGTAGTGGTGAAGAACCTTTGTTATTAAGTTTTAGCATAGACTATTAATTCCTTTTTCTAATTTCATTGAAAGCTTGCTTAATCGCTTCGACTTGTTGTTCAAATAAAGGGTTTTTCGTACAATGATTGCCTACTGCTTCCAATGAGTATGTATATTCACCAATTTTTTTTATGGCCACGGGCTCATAAGGACCGCTTCTTTTTTCGTTTTTTGAACGACCGATAGTAGCTATTGAAGCTTTTTCTCCGTTTTCATCTGGATCACATGTCCATGAGGCGTCTATATCAGGGCTTAAGACTGATACTGTCACGTCATTTTCATCATAAAAACTTTTCTCTAGAGTTCCCAACTTAACAGAGGATAAAATACCAGATTTAGGTATTTCAATGTCCCAGTCTTCTATAATCAATATGTTCTGCTGCGATTGATTATCTTTCCTTGTCTGATCATCTTTTGCTTTCTCAGACAGTGAAATATATTCTTCAGATGGCTTTTTCATCTCATTCTGACGAACGACGAAAATATAGTGACCTACTCCAGCTATAAGACCTACTATAACAATAATAAGTAGAGCTTCTACTGCTCCGAAGCCTTTGGTGTTTAGTTTTCTCATATCCCGTCCTATATTAGTTAGCTTAAGTGTAATACCGCTCGAATAAAATAACAAAAAAATGACCTCAAAAGTTATGAGGTCATAGTGCTTATGCTTGGTAGCGGGGGGAGGACTCGGTCACGTTCCGCGACCCTGTCGCAACATCTTTGAAAACCAGTTTTCAAGAGTTGTCTCCCTTGCGAATTGCCACAGGCAATTCTCACCTCCGACCTTCAAGTGTCAGAGAATCAAGTCTCTCCAGAACCAAAAAGAAAACCCCATCTTTCGATGAGGCTCTCTTTTTGGTAGCCCAGGTTCATTCGAATTGGAACGTTATACTTGAAGAGTTGAGTCGGTGGAAACAACTCTACAGAGATGGAACAGGAGTTACTTACTCTACCGCATCAGACTAGAACCAGCTAAATAATTACTTAACTATGGATTGTAAAAATACTGACTCGTACTTACTCCAAGCTTCATCCAGAGATGTAGCAGTTATGATTACGGCTGTTTGACTATTACCAGCGATCGCTTTATAGCTGTGTAAAGCCATTCCTTCATACATGTATTTTTCTTCGAGTAAAGTAAATGATGCACCACTTTCGGTTTTAATATCCTTTGTAGAAATTAATTCATATTTTTGATATGTCTTAGCCCTTTGGCTCTTTATACCTTCTATATAATCTTTCAGGGTTGTAGACAATGGTTGTATTTTATAATATACTGTTGCATTAAATTCCTTGCCGTTTGATGCTTTATCGGCAACTGGATTATTAAAGTCTTTAGTACCAGTTAAGTCATTATCTTTAATTGTCCAACCCTCAGGATAATATTGTGTGGCTCCAGTTGCAGGGTCTCTATATGGCTCTGCTGCAAGTTTTATACCCGACGTATTTTTAGCTGTATCCTGTCTGTCCTTCGCATCTTGCTCATCTTTGGCTTTTTCTGCTAAAGCACTGTATTCAGCCGACGGTTTCTTGCTGTCTTGCTGGTTTTTATACACGTAATAACCTACTCCACCAATAACCCCTACTAGGATAACTAAAAGTATAATCATTAGTTTTTTAGATTTTTTTGGAGCTGGATCAAAATGAGGGTGCGCAACACCTACTTCACTAGTACTAACATGGTTGTTGGGAATATTATCTTGAGCAGACACTAAATTTTCTTGACTTGGTAGTTCTGTAGTAGCGGTTTGCAGTACTGGGCTTGGTGGTGTAGTTAAGTTATTGCCCTCATGGTATTGCTTAACTTCCTCGGCAGTTATAGTTGGGCTAATAACCTTTTTCGAAGACCCTAATTGGGGTGGGCTATCACTTAGGTTTTCTGTGTTTTGGTTTTCTTGAGGATTCATATAGTTTTCAGTATAGCAAAAAGACTAGTCAAGAGTTAAAGCTAATCAACAGAGTTAGTAGGTATACGGGTTACGATACTTTTGGTAAGTCATGCTGCATCGACTTATTTGCGAACTGATTTTTTCAACATTGACTCTCGTATCTCGTTTGGGATCTTTTCATCGGATTCAAATTGAAAAGTATCAAGTTGCTTAGAGAATTCTCTAACTACTAATTCAGCGGTGGCAGTTAAGACCTTTGTGCTAGTGGAAGGAACAATAAACTCATTGTCGACGGTTTGTTCAAGATAGTATATGAATAATTTATTCTCAACAAACTCAAAATCAACTGGTTCATCAATGTCAAGAAGCACGCTCATAAAATGTGGATTAAGAATGGTTAGTGTAGCAACCTGATAGTTATCTACATAAAACACGCAATACTTTTTCCTAAATTGACCCTCTAACTCAATAATATCCTTACGACTGAAGCTACCAAGTAAATCCAAGCCCAAGAAATTATTTTCTTTCCGATCAATAAATATGTGGGGCATGGTTTTTGGAAGTTCTATCTCTATCACTCCAAGAAATGAGGCATAATGTTTTCCCGTACTCTTTAACGAGTAGGGACGCCAGTAAAGAGAGAAATTAAACCCTTCCAATTGACCGTCAATTTTATGAGACGTGACAAGTGAGTTGTCTTGACCGTCAAAGACCACCCCGATTGATTTATAACCAGGTTCTTCACTGAGCTTAAATCCATTGCTCTCCGCGAATTTTCTGAGAACAATGGATACATGATTTTTCCTGTTTAAAAACAACATATACCCAACAAAAGTTACTACAGACACACTAACTGCCATACCCGCCAGACGAACTACCGCTGATGATTCGAGTGCAGCCATAAGAAAAAGAATAGCTCCAAAGATTGTGAGTAACTCAATCCACTTACCTTGCCTTTTGGACTCTTTAAATTCGTCCTCTGGAAGAGCTGCAAAGTTGAGACTGCTAGGTTTCATTTCAGCTTTATTGTAACAAATAAAATGACCTCATTCTTTTGAGGTCATAGTGCTTATGCTTGGTAGCCCTTGTACATTCGAATTGGAACGTAGTGATTGAAGAGTTGGCTAGGTGGAAGTTACTTAGTCGGCAAATTGCTTGATAGCTTCAAGTAATTCTTTGACACTTAGCTCCTGCTGTCTAACAAATACCTTTCTATATTCATCAATTGTCCTATCGAGTTCCTCATCACCCATTCTTATATAGAACTTATGTTCTTCTGGTACTTCATCGCTACGCCAAACAGTAAAGAAGCCGTTGTGACCTTCTTCATCTGTTCCGATAAAGAAATCTAGTTCGTGCCCATCTTCTCCAGTAAAACCTGGTAGATAACCATAGTCTGCATAAAAGTTAACACCAGGGATTGGATAATCTTCTGGGTTCTTGAGCTCGAAGTCTTTGTAGCTTCCTGTTGGATTCTCTAACACAAACTTTTCTTGGATATTTAATAACTCCATAAGTTACTATTTTGCAGCAGCCCTTAATATTGCCAAATCTCGAATCTTAATAAACTTACCTTCGTAATCTGACGTATCATCACTTTCAAGTAGCTCAATAGCGTGTTCTAGGTTATCAGCCCATACGATTGAGAATTGCTCCTCAGTCTCACTTTCTGTAAAGTCTGGTTGTCCTTTCTCTCCAACAATCATTGCAGTAAAGCAGTAAGATTTCTGTACTAACTCAAATTGATTCCTGTGTTCTATAACTTCACCGATTTCAGACTGTACTTCAGCTTTGCATCCTATTTCTTCAAGTAGTTCTCTCGCCAAAGCTTGATGAACATCCTCGCCGTAATCAATACCTCCTCCTGGAAGTTTATGAAAGCCATAAAGACCAACATGCAATAAAGGAACTTTTCCATCAGAGTCAAAACATACTCCTCGTGCTGCTTCTCTAACGCTAAAGTTAGATTCATCAACCTTTACTGCATCAGGGTTTATGTCTTGTTCCTTAACCTCTTTTATTAGTTTCATTTTCTAATGATATCAAACAACCAAGCAAGACTCGAACCTAAATTACAGGGGTAGAATTTTGAGACAAACAAAAAGAGATTAGTTTTGGAACTAATCTCCATCTGGAAAATCTTTCTTGGTAGCCCTAGTACATTCGAATTGGAACTTACTTCTTGAGGAGTTGGGTAGATGGATGAGTTTATTCAGGGAATGCAGCGTGATACACTGAGCGCCAATTTTCTTCTGGACCTTCTGAAATACAAAGATCCAATCCCTTTGCTTCAAAAGTGTAGTTGAAATTAGGAATTTCCGAGATTATTTCCCGTTTAGTTTCTTCAAGTAATTCGCCATACATAATACTCAAGTGGGGCATTGCTCTATTTCGCTCAATGATTGCCTCAGGAAATATTACTGCAGTTTCCCTAAAAAGACTCTCTAACATATCAGACTTAGCTAATACATATATACAACGATGCTTTTCATTTTTCATACCAATTTCGTCTAAGGTGATTTGGAATTTATGCAAAGTATTCGCTAATTGTTGAACATTTTTCTTAATCTTTTCTAACTCATTATCTCTCACCAATACTCCTGCAACTGATACATGTGGAATAAACTTCATGGCTTCGTAATCTTCTGCAATTTCGTTTATTAATGATTGAAGCTGTTTATTGTGTTCACCTGAGGGTAAAATCCAAATTCCATACTTTCGCTGCATAAACTAATAATACAACAAAACACCACACGGGACTCGAACCTCAAATACAGAGGTGGAAAATTTCTTCAAACTAAAAGAGACTGGTTTTGGAACCAGTCTCTATCTGGGAAGTCTTTTTTGGTAGCGGGGGGAGGACTCGAACCTCCGACCTTGTGGTTATGAGCCACACGAGCTGCCGCTGCTCTACCCCGCGATAGTGGCAGAGCGCATCTCGGCGCCCTGCTGCTGTTTAGCCCGATAATCATAACAAACAGAGGTGATATTGTCAATTGAGCGGAGGGCATAAAAAACTACTAAGATAAACAAAATGCTCATGGTTGCTATAGAGTGCCACCTCTAGTATGCTGGTCGGGAAATGTCGGCAGAAACACTCATCAGACCAGAGCTATATATACCAGACGAAAATGTTATTGCAATCGTGGGGCTGCAGAGAGGCGACGAAGGCAAGGGTCGCTTTGTAGACATGCTTGCTGCTTATTATGATATAGTCGCTCGATTCAATGGCGGAGATAATGCTGGTCACACAGTTGTGTTGCCAGATGGACGTGTGCTGAAACTTCATATGATTCCATCAGGTGTCGCCTACGATAATGCGGTTAATGTTGTTGGCCGTGGCTGTGTCGTAAACCCACTGAACTTGGTCAGAGAAATTGGCAACGTTGAGGCCCAAGGCTTAGCTATTAATGAAGATAATTTCAAGCTCGATGGTGGTACTCAGCTGATCTTGCCTCATCATATTTTTGACGATGTTATTCGTGAAGCTGGTGCAAAAAGTCAGGGTAGCACCAAGTCAGGCATAGCACAGGTTTCATCTGATAAAGTGCTACGTACCGGCATGCGGACAGACCTGCTCAATAATGATGTAGACGAATTGTTTAATGCTATTGTTGAGGGCTTGCAGTCACAGGAAGAAGCTAGGCAAGTAGCGGGTCTGGATTCTATCAATGCAGAGGAAGTTGCCGAACACTACATTGAGACCGCGCAACAACTAGGCACATTTGTTACCGATAGTACATATTACTTGCGACAGCGTTTGAAGAAGGGTGCTCGGATTTTGGCGGAGGGTGCTCAAGCGTTTCTACTTGATCCTGATCATGGTATGGCACCATACACAACATCAACTCCTACGACTGCAGGAGCCGTAGCAACGGGGCTTGGCATATCTCCATTCGCACTAAAGAAAGTCATTGGTGTTATGAAGGCGACTCAGTCACATGTGGGCGGCGGCCCATTTGTTACCGAAATAACTGAAGAAGAAAATCCAGAGCTACTAAGTAGCCTGCATGGCGATCAGACTACTGTCGATGCAGAGTTTGGTACGACGACTGGTCGCAAACGCCGACTAGGTCATTTAGATTTACCGCAAATAGTACATGCAAATGAAGTTAACGATACCACCGAAGCGGCTTTAACGAAACTAGATTGGGTTCCACGTTATGGCAAGACAGTGCTCATCTGTACCTCTTACGAACGTAAGGGCAAAGTATATACCGAGGCACCCGATTCGGCTCGAAAACTAGAGGAGTGCATCCCGCAGTATGAGGAACTCCCAACGTGGAAAGAAGATATTACACACGTTCGCAGATTCTCTGATCTTCCTAAAAATGCTAAAAGCTACATCAACTTTATTGAAGAGAAAACAGAAGTGCCTATAAAAATGATCGGTGTTGGACCAGCTCGCGACCAAGTTATAGTTCGAAATTAATTACTGTTGAGTAATCTCTACGTCGTGAGGATGTGACTCTCGAAGTCCGGCATTTGTAATATGCATGAATCTAGCACGATTACGAAAATCATCGAGATCGGGCGCTTTGGCATAGCGCATACTCTTAAGCAAGGCTTGCGTACACAGACCGAGCACGTCACTAACTTCTCCTTCATACGGCACAAGCGCTTCTATGCCCTCAGCTAGAATTAATCCCGTACCTTTGACGTCATAACGTTGTCGAGAGTGTGCGTTATCCATTAATGCGCTTTTAGAACCCATACCACGGTAAAACTTATAACGATTGCCATTCTTGGCTATTATCACTCCAGGCGCTTCTTTGGTGCCAGCAAGCATTCTCCCCATCATTACGGTGCTTGCACCTGTAGCCAGAGCTATAGCAATGTCGCCATGATCGCTAATGCCACCATCTGCACATATTGGTATGTTTGCATACTTTGGCCCCAACTCTTTCACTGCATTGTATATGGCAGTAACCTGCGGTGTTCCTATACCGGTTTCACGACGGGTTGTACATATCGATCCAGGTCCTTGGCCTACTTTGATTCCATTTGCTCCTGCCTCGGCAAGCAATCGAGCCGATTCGCCATCGGATATATTGCCTACAACTACGTCGAGATCAGGGAATGATGCCTTGATGTCTCGTAGCGTCTGAAAGGCATAGTATGAGTCACCATCGGCCGTATCAATAACTACCACGTCTAAGTATTTGTTTATTTTATCAACACGTTCCAATGTGTCGCTACCGGTCGATACTGCAGCTGCTACGCGTAGCTGCCTATTCTCGTCTACATTGAACTGCTCTGAGTCTCTATATATACGACTAACGTCTGACCAAAGATACATGCCAGCAACTTTGCCATTTTTTCTTAGTAGGGGAAGTGTGCTTACCTTGCGCTCCTGCATGATCTTGTAGGCCCTATTAAGACTAGTTCGGGGACCAGCACTTGCCACCTTGTCACCATCAAATGGCGTCATAGCCTTGCCAACATCAATGCTTAGGTCGTCGGGGTACTTAAAATCGTTGCCCGTCAATATGCCGACGAACTTACCCTCATTGTTTATTACGGGGAAAGTGCTGAAGTCATAGGGTACTTCTTGGCACATATTTTGAACCTGCTGTAAACTATCACTCTCTCTCACCGTAACAGGATCATCTATGAGTCCATGGATAGCCTTCTTGACTCGACGCACTTCATTGCGTTGCTCAATAATGTCCATTGCAGCATGAATAACACCAATTCCTCCAAGTTTTGCCATAGCTATTGCCATTCTTGACTCGGTAACAGTATCCATTGCGGCACTAACAAACGGTACCTTAAGATCAACGTTTTCCGAAAACCTAGTTTCTATGTTGAGAGTTTCTGGTAAGGGGTCGAAAGGGTTTGCGCGAGTCATCAACCTGACATCATCATAAGTCAAGGCAAGCCCACGAGCCTCTTTCTCTGCAAAAAACTCCTCTTTGCTTTGCACTAGTTTACCCTCCAATCGATTGAGAGGATTGTAGCATATATAATCAATCAACTATAACGCTTATGCTTATTTATCCACTAAATTGCAACAAATACCATATTTTGTTTTAATAGAGTTATTAAAAAGGGAGATTTTATGAAAAAATTAACAATTGTTAAATTAAGTGTTGGTTCAGTTGCAAAGACTGTTGGTGTTTTGCAGGCAGTATTTGCATTTGTCGTAGGTTTGTTTGCATCATTCGCTACGGCAGCAGGTCTTATTACAGCCAATTCATCATTTTTAAAGAACGTTGGTGTTAGCCTTTGGGTATTTGGTCTAGGCGTAATTCTTTACCCCATCATTGCCTTTTTTATCGGTTGGCTACAAGGTGCAATAGCTGCAGTAATCCTTAACTTTGTCTTTGCTGAAAGCGGCGGTGTTCGCTTACACGTAGAAGAAGAAAAGTAAAGAATTCTTAATCGCCAAAAAGAGCACCGTTGAAGGTGCTCTTTTATATTTCGCTTAATTTATCTTAGGCCAAGTTTTCTAGTACAGGCTGGCCAAGCACCCCAACCCTGTCGGGCTTGAAGTATCTTGCCGCGTGCGATTTGCTCTTCGCGACTAGCTTGGTGAGGGTAGCCACTACCACCGGCCGCGCGCCAGCTGCCAAGTGTAAACTGTAGTCCACCATAATAACCGTTACCGGTATTTATGTGCCAGTTTCCGCCAGCTTCACACTGTGCGATCCTGTCCCACACATCACCACTTGCAACTACTGGAGCTGCTACTGGTGTTGGGGGAGTCTGAGCTTGCTTCTTGGGCTTCGGCTTAGAGACAGGTGTGGCTGCCACTTCGGTTTCGGCTTGCGTAGCAATACGACTCACTAATTGTTCATCGGCTCTCGGTACGCGTAGTTTATCTCCTGGGTAAATAACATCAGGATCCTTGATTTGAGTATTAGCATCAAATAAACGCATATACGTTGTTCGATTTTCGTCGGCGATTTTAGCCAAGTAATCACCTGGCTTTACCTCGACATACTTTTCTTCGATCTTTTGTTGCTGAGCAGGTTGCTGCTCATTGGTTTGTATTGCTTGTTCAGCATGCGCAGGCGAAGTGCCCAGCACAGCAAACAGTGCGGCCGACGTTGCCGTCGCCGCTATAATAGCGCTAAGACGCATATGTTCCTCCTTACAACCCTAGAAATACCCTCATTTGCTTAATTGTTTTAAATATATTTCTTGTTTTCTTGGATAATCTAGGTTATGATTCGAGCTTTTTACCTCACACGTAAAAAAACACGAAACCTTATCGTACCAAACCTAATTCTTGTGTCAAATATTAGGACACTAAACAGATATAAAGTGTTGTTAATATAATAACGAAAATAAAACAACCCCAGTTTGCAGTAGGGGTTGTTTTGGTATTCAGATTCTACTCTGCTTTTGCTTCACCGCCATGTACGATAAGTGCATAAAGCACGCAGATATCAATAATAATAGCCGCAATCATCCAGATTGGATATGCAGGTAGGAAAATAAGATTAGCCACTAAAGACAGGCTAAAGCCAACTATTCCTACTACTCGACCCCACATGTGACCACTAAGCACTGAAAATCCAGCAGTTAAGAGTACTATTGCGAGCAAAATATGCCCCCAACCCCACGCGTCGTAATTAAACACAGTGAGTGACTGTTTAGTGACAACGTAAAAGTCGTCTTTTGTAAGTGCAACGATTCCAAGAAATGCCTGGAAAAATGCTCGCACCAGCATGAGGATACCTGCAAAGTAAACCCATCCAACCCACCCAGTTGTGTTGTTAGTCCGTGGACTCATAACGCCTCCTTTGTTAGTACTTTTATAGTCCGCTATAAAAACAGATGTGTCAACTATTTAGTAAATAATAATTGACAAAATAGCAAAATTGTGTATAATAGTATCTGTTAATCGCGATTAAAACAAACACAGTCAAAGGGTAGCGCAGGACGTTGCTGTTAGTTAAATAGAAAGGATGGGTATCAAGTGTGTTAACACTTGCTAGTGGTTTGGCATTTGAATTAGTGCCAACTAATGATGAGCAGTTGCTCGAAATTGATGCAATGCTCAGCGAACTTTAGCGCAAAAATACACAAACATAAAATAAGGAAACTTAGATGTTAATACAAGACGTTGTACCGCGCCAAAAAAGCGCGTTGAAGAAGGTACACAGACGCGTCATCGTTATCGCGTAATTTAAAAAGACCCACAGAAATGTGGGTCTTTAATCTGAATAGTCAGTCTGTCTTGGCGACGTGGGGTGAATTATTTTGTAAGAATAATAGCGAGCTATTGCAATCATGCCAAAACTCATTACCAGAAAAGGAATTAAGAAGTATAAAACAGTAATAACTAACTCTTTTTTCTTACCTCTCATGTTTATAAATATATGACAAAAATAGGATCTAATCAATTCAGTGCTCTTTTGGTAGCAGCGACTGGATTTGAACCAGTGACCCCAGGCTTATGAGTCCTGTGCTCTAACCAACTGAGCTACGCTGCCGTACCAAAGGAATACTGAATTGCCAATAGTCCTAATCAACCGAGCTATCCTAGCTCGCTCGAATTGAACAGGGGTAAATATAGCACGTTTTGTATCTGTTGGCTAGATTAGTGAATTAAGTTATCAAAAACAAACAACCCAATCTCACGCACGTTCTTAAATATATCTTCATTTTTAAGTGTTGTCAGTTCTGCTTTTGTGAATAGCCTAATATCTTTTGATTCATTATCGCCTATTGTATGTTGGGGTGATTGATCAGTAGTAAAGGCATATGCTAAGTCGGTATGTGAATGCTCGTCTGAGAACGGATGAGTATTAATACAAAAAGGTATAGGGTGACTTTTGAACTCACTTAGCTTGGGAGCATGCGCTACTTCTATAAGTGAAAGCTGATTCATATCATAGCCTGATTCTTCTAATAGTTCGTGGGTTAGTGCTTCCCAAGGATCTTCATTTAGTTCAACATGACCACCAAACTGTAGCCATTTGTTGAGTTTTTTGTGTAGGTGCATCATTAATTTTGGTTCGTCAAAATCCATGCGGATTATAAAAGCACTGACCGTTAAGTCATGTTCACCTGGCTTAGTATGAATATGTGCCATAACTACCCACTACTCCCATTCGGTGGTACCTGGAGGTTTGTTTGTTAGGTCTAAAAATACCTGACTTATACCGTGAACTTCGCTTAAAATTCTCTCAGAACATGTATTTACGAACTCCGGTGGTAGATCGCGACCAGGCAGCATGGCCTGTACAGTCATAAATGTTGAAGTTATTACAGGTCGTAAAACTATTGATCTGGAACCGGGTTGCTTTGCAAAATTTAAAGGCAATAAAACGACGGGACATTGTTTAATTGAATCTATAATGCCGAATGTTCGCATTTCTTCAAAAACAATACGGTCGGCATGTCTTAGTTGTGCGCGCTCAACTGTACCGAGACCTGTTTCTGTTACCCTCATGTCGTTTGGCTGATTAGGACCGAGAGCAATGATGACTCTATTGATTTGATCGCGAAAATTGGCCGGAAGATCAATAGCTATGTTGGATAATTGATCCCAGTTAGCGAATTCAGTAAAAAGCGCCACGGGGGAAACGTGAGAACGCTCGTCGCCACCCACGCCAACATTTCGAACTGGAAGTACCAAGGATTGTGTATTTGTACCCCATAATTTTTGATATGAATCAACGTATCTAGCAACACGCTCATTGAGTTTAATATCAACCTTTTCTTCGCCTCTACTTCCCAGTACTCGAATAGCTAATCCAGGTCCCGGAAAGGGGTGTCTATCAACCACTTCTGTGGGTAGTCCTAGGTGTCTACCGATGGTGCGGATCTCATCTTTAAACAGCTCGTCAAGCGGTTCAATTAATAAGCCTCTTTCTTTTAGGTCTTGTACTTCTTTTACCTGATTGTGATGTGTCTTGATTACTGCCGTTTCGGAGCCGCCTTTGCTGTTGCCGCTTTCAATTCGGTCTGCAGCATTGGTTCCTTGTAGGAGCATTGCTTCAGTTAGTCCTAGTTGCTCGACTATTTGATTTTGAACATCGATGAAAGTTTTGCCGATTATTTTACGTTTTTCTTGAGGGTCTATGACGTTTTTTAGTGGCAGAGAAGCTGGAGTACTATTTAATGTGGTATTCATGAATTGCTCAGTAGCATCAATTTTAGTTACATGAACACCAAGATGTTCTAACAAATCAATTACTAGTTCGTCTTCGTCGCGCATAAATCCATTGTCAATGTAGTACGCGTGGAGCTTGCTATTATCAATTTCCGTAGCTGCCAATGCTGTTGCAACTGAAGAATCAACACCGCCACTAACGAATGCTATAACTTCTTTGTCACCGACTTTTTCGCGAATATTTGCACGAATAGATTCTATTTGTTGCTCGGTCTTTTTTTCTTGAAGCTCAGGGCTTGGTTTCAGATTTGCGATCTTGGAAAAGAAGTTTTTGAATAGCTGATAACCTTCTGGGGTATCGTCAAAAACCTCTGGATGAAACTGTACTGCTACGTGATTTCCGTCTTCTATTGCGGATATGACTTTGGTTGTTTGTGTATTGCCATCGCTATCGCTGTATTCGACATCGTGACTGCCAATAACAGTAAATGATTCAGGTATTTTTGTTACAAAATTTCCGTGTGTAAAAAGTGCAGTTTGAGTCTCTTTTGTATCTCTGAAAAGAGGATGACTATTTTTAACATTTGTTTTAATTCTGCCATCTTGTCTTACCTGTCCTCGTTCAACCACACCACCTTGTCCCGTTACCATTGCGTGCATGCCGTAGCATATCCCAAGTATTGGTATTTCCTTGCTCCAAAGTCTTTTATCTGGCATTGGTGCTTGTTCTTCTTGAGAGTTGGCGGGACTACCCGAAATAATGACAGCAGCATAGTTCGCCTCTATTTCTTCGGCAGGGGTGTCAAATGGAATGACATCGGCAGGGTATCCAAGTCTCTCAGCATTTTTTTGGATGAGGTCAACAAACTGTCCACCTTGGTCAAGTACGGCAATTCGATTACTGAGTAGTAATTCTTCTGAATTTCTATTAATTTCGGGGTTTCTTTCAAGAGAGTGTAGTACCATAGGAAAACTAAAACATAGGAATCAAATCAATACAAGCTTAACCGACAGACTTTACAACCATTCTCATTTCAAGCTATAATAAAATCCCAGTATGAGTATGGTACTGGATACAAAGAGAATAAACGAAATAGGTGAAATAGAGGCGACCGATGGTCGCTTTTTTGTTGATAAAAGTTCGGAATATGCACGCAATGAAGGTGAATTCTTCATGTTGTCTCAAGGTTTTTACATACAGAATTGTGACTTGCTTCGTGAAAATGCAGCGAATCTCGTATTACAAGCAGACCTAGATGAATCTCAGCAGTTATTAAAGGTGGGACAAGGAGATAGGACGATAACACTTGTGTTCGATAGTCAACAATTGCGGGTTGGAGAATTTAGGTGGGGACTAACAATGACTCGACCAAATTTGGGCAGATTGGAAACCTATTTAGCTAGCACGAAAAGAGGAACAAGAGCTGAAAGTCGCGACTTCGATGCACAAGGTAAACTAAGAAAAACAACAAGCGTAGACCCAGCCCGAACGGTGAATCAAATTATGGGACTGATCGAGAGTGATCAGTTTAGGACTGTGATTGATAACAAAAGAGAAGCTCTAGCCAAGGCAGAGCTAGATCTATCAACTTTCTCGGTGGAAGCATTAAAGAAATACTCAGAGGCAAGATACGAAAAGCTAATGGCACAAAAAGAACACGTAATAAATAAGATAGGTTTTTCTATTACCAGAAGCGTGCAATTCTAGTTAGTGATGTAAACTTAGTTGTATGGATATTGACTTAGCGAGTGGGCGCTATGTGGTTGCTGTTTCGGGTGGGATTGACTCGATGGTATTATTGGATGTTCTAGTCAAACGTCCAGATCTCAGCTTGGTTGTGGCGCATTTTGATCACGGTATTAGAGATGAGTCGGATAAGGATCGAAAGTTAGTGCAGGAAATTGCCAAAAAACACGGGCTGCAGTTTGTTTATGATGAAGGTGAACTTTGTTCCGATGCTAGTGAATCAGAGGCTAGAAACGCTCGCTATGAATTTCTTCATAAAGTACGCAGTAATTCGGGTGCCCGAGCTGTTGTTACGGCTCATCATCAAGACGATCTTCTTGAAACCGTTATTATGAATTTGATCCGTGGAACCGGTCGGTCGGGGTTGTCGCCACTTTTTACGACTGATAATGTTCAGCGACCGCTTTTAGGGTTTACGAAAGAACAAATTACAGAATATGCCAATCAGAATAACCTTATTTGGCATGAGGATTCTACAAATAGCGACACAAAATATTTACGTAATTATATTCGACACGAAATCATACCCAAGCTAATCACCCCCCAGAAGCAGCAACTACTTAATCACATCAATAACGCTAAACCCATCAACGAGGATATTAACAACATAATCACCGGTATGCTTCATGTGCAGCCTTCTCTCAACACAGTAGATAGGCATTGGTTTATTATGCTACCCCATACTATTGCGAGTGAAGTTATGAAAACCTGGCTAGAAAAGCATAAGGTAAAAGATGTTAATCGAAAGCAAATCCAGAGACTAGTAATCGTAGCTAAAATCTCACCCCCGAATCGAATAGCTGATATAGATAAAAAGTTTGTATTGAGTATTAAAGCTGATGAGCTAAAAATAGTCAGACGAGAAGCCATAGCATAACGCCCCTTAACTCTGTATAATGTTCCGGGTATGGAGAAAAAACCGTTTAAGAATTCAAAAAAGGGTGGAGCATCAAATAAGCGTGGACTGAAAAATTTAGGATTTGCAGCCCTTCTTATTCTGTTTGTCATGATTGGTATTGCAGCATATGGTCAGCCTAAAAAACTTGATGAAGTTTCTATTTCCGAGGTAGTCAAACAGGCCAACGATGGGCAATACAAGACCATAAAGGTTAAAGGCAGCACCCTCGAAATTACAAAAAAGAACGAAGATAAACCAAGCCTGAGGTCATTTAAAGATCCAGTAGTAAGTATTCGTGAAGAAGGTGTTGATTACAGCAAAGTAAACGTCGACACTAAACCAGCATCGAGTACTGGGTCGACTTGGGCCAATGTTGGGTTATCGATTTTGCCAGTGATTATTATTAGTGCAGTACTGTTCTTTATGTTGCGAAGTGCACAAGGTCAGGGCAATCAAGCTATGAGCTTTGGTAAGAGCCGTGCACGGCTTTATGGCAATGAAAAGGACAAGGTAACATTCAAAAATATTGCAGGCTCTGATGAAGCAAAGCAGGATCTTGAGGAAGTGGTTGAATTTCTTAAATATCCTAAGAAGTTTGAGTCATTAGGCGCAAAAATTCCTAAAGGCGTACTTTTAGTTGGCCCTCCTGGTACAGGTAAAACTATGCTGGCACGAGCCGTAGCAGGTGAAGCTGATGTGCCGTTCTTTAGTATTTCTGGCTCAGAGTTTGTAGAAATGTTTGTTGGAGTTGGCGCTAGCCGCGTGCGCGATTTGTTTGCGAAAGCTAAGAAAAATGCACCATGTATTATCTTTGTTGATGAAATTGATGCAGTTGGTCGAAGACGTGGCAGTGGTATGGGTGGTGGTCATGATGAACGCGAACAAACACTTAACCAGATATTGGTAGAAATGGATGGTTTTGAGCAAGGTGCTAACGTAATTGTGTTGGCTGCAACCAACCGAGCTGATGTGCTTGATCCAGCTTTGCTTCGCCCAGGACGATTTGATCGACGTGTAAATATTGGCTTACCTGACCGCAAAGATCGCGAAGCTATTCTTAAGGTTCACTTTGCCAAGAAGCCACTAGCCAAAAATGTAGACCTTGACGCATTGGCAGCCAAGACTGCTGGTTCTTCAGGTGCAGATCTCGCTAATATTGCCAACGAGGCGGCAATTATTGCAGCCCGACACAGTCGAAAAGAAATTTCCACCGAAGATGTTACTAATGCGTTCGAGAAAGTCGCGATTGGCCCTGAGCGCAAGAGTAAAATCATGAGCGATAAGGAGAAAGAGTTGACCGCTTATCATGAGGCCGGACATGCTATCGTTGGACACGTTCTACCAGACAGCGACATGGTACACAAAGTTACCATTATTCCACGTGGTGGCACGGGTGGTGTGACTTGGTTTATTCCTCCAGAGGATAAGAGTTACCACAGTATTATTGAGTATAAGGACGTATTGGCGCGTATGCTTGGTGGCCGTATTGCCGAAGAGGTAGTGTATGGACATGATCGAGTTACAACAGGTGCTGGCAATGATCTGCAGAAAGCTGCTGAGCTAGCCAGAGAAATGGTCGTTAACCAGGGTATGGGTACGAAACTGCGCGACCAAGTTTTTCACGTTGACGAAGGTATGATGCTAGATAAACTGGTTCACGAACGGCAATATTCTGATGAGACGGCTAAAATTATTGATGATGAAGTTGAAAATCTTATAACTGAAGCTGCAACTAGAGCCCGTGAAGTCATTAAAGCTAATAAAACCAAGCTTGAGAGTCTAAAAGACAAACTTATAGAAAAAGAGACAGTTGAAGCCGAAGAAGTAGACAAGATTTTTGAAGGCTCGGTGATGCCAAAGTCAGCTGCTCTCTACTAAAATAACTTTTTGGTTTCAATACATCAAAATTCTATCTATACTTAAGATTAAATGAACCGGTTTATACAACGCGCAAACAAAAAGTTGAGTGTGAGCGGGGCAGCTACGCTTTTGCTAGTAGTCTCGCTTATTGGTCAGGTTTTAGGATTTTTACGCTATAAGATAGTTAACGCTAACTTTTCGGTGGTTGGTGCTCAAAGTACAGATAGCTATTTTGCTGCTTTCAAGATCCCGGATTTCTTTTTCTTTACGCTAGCCGCTGGTGCACTTGGAGTTGCGTTTATTCCTATATTGTCAGAGCATCTTGAGCGTGGTGACCGTAAAGGAGTTTGGGATTTGACCACGAGTTTACTTAATTTATTAGCTATCGTAATGGCAATAGTTGGTGTTGTTATGTTTATATTCGCCAAGCCCCTAATACACTATGTTGTTGCTCCGAGTCTTAGCGGTCAAGAACTACAGAATGCGGTTACAATAATGCGATTTATTTCATTTAATCCATTGTTATTTACAATTTCTGGAATATTCGCTGGTGCGCAACAGACATTTGGTAGATTTTTCTTCTATGCGGTTGGTCCGATTTTCTACAATGCCGCAATTATGCTGAGTGTCTATATATTTAGAGATAATATCGGTATCGTTGGACTTGGTATTGGTGCAGCAGCTGGTGCCGTTCTCCAGCTCATAATAGTCAGTTTTGGGTTATACGGAGCAAATTTTCATTGGTGCCCCAAGATATTGTGGCGTAGTCGTGATTTTCAGAAGATTCTACGATTGTTGCCAGCTCGCTCAATTGACCAAGGTGTAGATTCAATAAACAGTATTGTTGAAACAAACATGGCTTCCAAGCTAGGATTAGGCAATATTAGCTATTACGAAAATGCTTATATTTTGCACACGACGCCGATAATACTAATAGGTACAACAATTAGTACTGCTGCTTTCCCAAAGCTCACTGCGAGATTAGCTCAGGGTAGGAGCGACCTATTCCGTAATGAGTTTTTGCAATATTTGAGGGTAATTATTTGGATTGCATTGCCGGTGGCGGTTATTTCATATTTTGCACGTGGCTATTTCGCTCGACTTATTTTTACAAATAGTGCACCAGAAATTGCTCTAGTATTTGGCTACTTTGCAGTAGCAATATTTTGTCGTTCTGTTTATGCCATGTTGTCCAGATGGTTTTATGCTCAAAAGGACACCAAAACACCGCTATTTATATCACTTTTTGCTATCGCGCTAAACATAATTCTGGCGGTATTGTTATCTAGACCCAGTAGCTATGGAATAGTTGGCTTAGCTATAGCGCAGTCTATAGTGGCCGCTGTAGAAGTATTAATATTGATGATTGTTATGATTTATAGAGACCGTAAGCTGCTGAATGCAGCCTTCTGGGGTGCGCTGCTTAAGATGGTTTCAGTTACTGGATTTAGTGTCTTAACAGCTTTTGTCATGATATCTTTACTGCCACTACAGATTACAGACAAAGGTTTTATTACACTTGGTATGAAGCTAGCTACCATATCTGGAGTGACTTGTCTGATATATCTAGGTATTTCTTGGATATTTGATCTTGAAGAGGCCCGAGCAGTAATTAAGCACATAAAAAAGACCATATATAAACCACTAAAAGCAAATATCTAAAGCATCTCTGTTATACTCTCATAGCAATGAATCAAGACCACATACGAAATTTTTGTATTATCGCGCATATAGATCATGGTAAAAGTACACTAGCCGATCGCTTGCTGGAATTAACTGGCACTGTCCAAAAAAGGGACATGAAGGCTCAGCTATTAGACAAGATGGACCTGGAACGAGAAAAAGGCATAACTATTAAACTTGCACCTGTTCGTATGAGTTATAAACAATATGAACTTAATCTCATTGATACACCCGGTCACGTTGACTTTAGCTATGAGGTTTCCAGAAGTCTTGAAGCTTGTGAAGGTGCAATTTTAGTCGTTGATGCTAGTCAGGGCATACAGGCTCAAACCCTAGCCAATGTCTATCTTGCTATGGCTGCAGAACTGACGATAATTCCTGTGCTCAATAAAATTGATTTACCAGCTGCCGATGTAGAGCGAGTAAGTGCCGAAGTTGTTAATTTACTTGGATGCAATAAAGAAGAAATCCTTCATATTTCTGCAAAAACCGGTCAGGGTGTTGAGGCGGTCCTGGAGAGTATAGTCGAAGATATACCCTCACCACGTGGTAGTGACACTGATGAAACCAGAGCGTTAATTTTTGACAGTTACTACGATGATTATCGGGGCGTTATTCTATACGTTCGAATCGTTGACGGTCAGATATCCAAATCAGATCAGATCACTATGATGGCTACCAGTGCTCGTGGTATTGCTCTAGAAGTGGGTTCGCTACAGCCCGATATGGTGTCGCGGGACAAGTTAGGGTCTGGTGAAATTGGCTATATTGTCACCAACCTAAAAAGTACTAGAGAGGCGAAAGTTGGTGATACTGTGACCCTAGCGTCATCTCAGGCCAGTCAAGCTTTAGCTGGCTATAAAGACGTTAAGCCATTTGTGTATGCTGGATTTTTCCCAGAGAGCAATGAGTATTATCAAGAATTAAAGGACGCAATTGAAAAATTAAGCTTAAGTGACTCAGCTCTTCAGTATGAGTTAGAGAATTCCCCAGTCTTGGGTTTTGGAGTTCGAGTTGGTTTCTTGGGTTTGCTCCACATGGATATTGTTCGCGAACGATTGGAGCGTGAGTATGATCTAACACTAGTAGTTACTAACCCGTCAACCGATTATCAAATAACCATGAACAACGGTGACGAGGTAGATATTAAATCAGCGGCAGATTTACCAGACCCGGCAAATATAGCTGAAATACGTGAGCCATGGATAAAAGGTGAGATAGTTGTGCCTAAAGATTATGTCGGAGCGGTAATACAGTTAATATCCAGTAAGCGCGGTCTGCAAAAAAATATATCTTTTGTGGATGCTCAATTAGCTCTGGTGGCTTTTGAAGCTCCTTTGGCTAATCTATTAACAGACTTTTACGATCAGTTAAAGAGTGTTACCAGTGGCTATGGTTCGTTTAATTATGAACTTGACGATTATCGAGCAGAAGATTTAGTCAAGCTTGACTTTTACGTTGCCGGTGAGAGGGTCGATGCTCTAAGTATTATGGTCCATCGTACGGAAGCTCAAAGCTTAGGCAGGGAAACTGTTGAAAAACTTAAGGAAGTTATACCTCGGCAAAACTTTGTGGTGCCTCTGCAAGCTGCTATCGGTGGTAAGTTTATCGCTAGAGAGGACGTAAAAGCCTATAGAAAGGACGTTACGGCCAAGCTCTATGGTGGTGATGTTACTCGCCGCAAGAAACTACTTGAAAAACAAAAAAAGGGTAAGTCACGCATGAAGCGCTTTGGCAAGGTTGATATCCCAGCTGAGGCATTTACTGTAATGCTGAAACGTGACTAAAATCCTAGGAATTTAAAATCCCCGACTTGCGAGTAGCTTGACGGGGATTTTTCTCACCTTTTTGTTTGTACTAATATTCTAACGCTTAATTCAAAATAATGTACAGTATAATTTTTTCTTTTCCACAGATATGCTTAAGCTTGCATCAAATCTAGATGGGCGTATCATAGCTGAAATGACTGAATTAACTCTTGGCCAGCTAGGTGAAACACTAAAGGAGCGTTTTGGCGAGAATCTTGAGTTATATACTCCGCAAGCCTATGTGTCTGATGCAATACAGGAGACAGATTTAACAACCTTTTCTGGACCTGCGGGTGCTGGCAAGAACTATCTCGCGGCTCGATCTGGTGTTCCTGAGGTCTTAAAAGAGTCGACCCGAGCTTTGAGGGCTAACGAAGTACAGGGCGTGTCATATAATTCAAGATGTGGCGAACTAGATGTCGTACGCGAAGAAATTTTGAATCGCAGCTGGCTACAAGTTAAATTTGGGCCAAATAAAAAAGATGTTTATGGCTCAAAGCCAGATGGTTATCCCAAAGGTAGCGCAGTAGTGGATACGATTGCACAACAAGCACTGGAATATAGAGATAATCATGAAGATGGCCTTATGCCATTCAAATCATTGCGTGGAATTTATGTAATATCACCTGACTTTTCGACTTTAGTGGATCGACTTGATGGCAGACCGGATATTGATGGCAGAAAAATGGATTCTACTGAAAAAACGAAGAGATTTAAAGAAGCGTACGATAGCTTAGAGATTGGCCTTAGTGATAGTTGGTTTGAGTGTGTTGTAAACGAAGATGAAGGTAAAACAGCACTAGAAATGATAAAGAAAGTAATCGATAGACAAGATCGTGACGAAAGGCTCAATAGGATTGCCCGAAATGCTATGTATGCAATACGACTTGAGATTGCAAGGCAAATAGGTCTACCCACATCTTTTGGTGTTTACTCGTCTCGAAAATATCGCCAGAATTTAATTGCTAACTCAGCATCTGATTAGTTAGCTTGTAGTTCCTTGAGATCATTAATTATTTCAGCAGCATGTTTTTTAGGGTCAACTTTCGGGTAGTGCTTAACAATATTTCCAGCAGGATCAATAATAAAAGTCGATCGAATTATACCCATATACACCTTCCCGTACATGCTGCGTTCACCCCAAGCATTATATTTTTTCGTAACATCAAGAGATTCGTCGCTGAGAAGTGTAAAGTTAAGTCCATATTTATCAGCAAATTTTTTGTGACTTTTAACAGAGTCTTTGCTTATGCCAATAACCTCAGCATTCCCAAATTTTGAAATTGCTTCTCTCTCGTCACGAAAGCTGCAAGCTTCTGTAGTGCAACCAGGCGTATCGTCCTTAGGATAAAAATATAGAACTACCCATTTCCCCTTGTAGTCTTCAAGGCTGTGTATTTGACCATCTTGGTCTGCAAGTCTAAAGCTTGGTGCTATTTTCATAATGATCTATCCTCTGATATAACTGTATCATGAACGAACTGATACATAGAGAAGAGTTCAGATCGATACTTAGAGATTATAAGGTTTCTAGTCATGCGCAGACGATACTTAGTAAGACTAAGTTGTTGCTACTGGCTGGGGTCACTTCTTCTGGTCGCAATACAGTTCTGGGTGAGTTGCTAAAAAGTGGCAAGTATCATTACATTACTTCTAATACAACTCGTAAACCAAGATTAAATCATGGAAGAATAGAGCAAAATGGCGAAGAATATTGGTTCACTAGTGAAGAGGAATTTTTGGATGGGTTAAGGAAGGGCGAGTATGTTGAAGCTGCTATTATTCATGACCAGCAAGTTTCTGGCATTAGTATAGGTGAGATTGAGATTGCTTCAAAAGAAGGCAAGATTGCCGCTACAGACATAGAGATCGTCGGAGTTGCTAGTATTGTAGATTCAAAACACGACACCGTCAGTGTATTTATGATTCCACCGAATTTTCAAACATGGTTAGAAAGGATTAATGGCCGCGGACATATGGCCGAGTTAGAGTTGAGGCGAAGATTGAACAGTGCAGTTAAAGAAATAAATGAAGCGCTATCACGAAAATACTTTGTAATTGTTGTGAACGATGAATTTCATAATACGGCTAAAATTATAGACAATATCTTTGAAAATACACCAGATCAAGAGCAACCAAGGGTGCTTGCAAAAAAACTGCTACTAGATACACAAAAATTCCTCAATAACGACTAAATAATTTGCTAGTTAAGTTGAGTTATTATATAGTAGTGTTTATTATGGCTGAAAACAAAGTTGAGTTAGTACTAGAGAGAGCAGAGGCTAAGTTCGCTGACGTATATACTGTAGGATCAGAAATTACGGCTGTAGCTGTAGAGTCGATATCTATAACTGCAAAAAGCGTTGTAGAAGCTCTAAAAGGGGTGATAAAGACAGATTAGCACTCTTGACATGTGAGTGCTAACTAGGTAAACTAGCAGCATGGAGCTCCAAGTGCTATGACTGAATTAACTCAAAGGCAACAGAAAATACTGCAAGCTATTGTTGAGCAGTATGCAGAAGTAGCAAGTCCCGTAGGGTCTAGTTTGTTGGCGAAGGTATTTAATGTTTCTTCAGCAACAATTCGCGCCGAAATGGCAGAATTAGAACGCTCTGGTTATATCGCCCAACCACATACAAGTGCTGGCCGAGTGCCAACCGACAAAGGCTATCGTTTCTACGTTAACAATATTCAAAATAGTGCAAAAGAGACTCTAGCAGAGAATCGAGCTGAGAAAGCACTGACTTCTCGAGTTGGTCACGGTGGCGTGCCAGAACGTATGATACGCAATGCCGTCGATACGCTCGTTGAGCTGACACATAATCTTGGCTTGGCTACAATCGGCAACCAGCTTTACATGAGTGGGCTTAGTAATCTATTTGGCCAACCAGAATTTATGAATGGTGGCCAAGTCCAGCAAGTTGCGAGTTTGCTGGACAATCTTGAGCCATGGCTCAGAGAGGCAGCGCCAAATCAACCACTGAGTGTCTATATAGGTAGCGAAAACCCGATTGGCCGTAGCGCACAGTGTTCGTTAATAATTAGCCGTTTTAGAAGTCCATATTCTGACGCTAGCTACATTGGAGTACTTGGCCCAACTCGTCAGAGTTATCGAGACGTAATGGGACTAGTTGAGCATGCTGGTCGAGCGCTAGAAGGAGCATTATATGAGTAAAAAACCTACAATTGCTGAATTGCAGCAACAAATTACTGATCTCACGGATGCTTTGCAGCGTGAGCGAGCTGATGTTATCAATGTGCGGAGACGCCATGAAGAACAGATAAGCTCTATTCGGGATCATGTTAAAGCGAATGTGGTTCGTGATCTACTACCAGTCATCGATAACTTTGAGCGAGCACTCAAGCACGTTCCCAAAGAACTAGAAGGTAATGACTACATCAAGGGGGTGCAAGGCGTCGTCAAGCAATTTGAGGATACGCTAACCCAGATGGGCGTTGTCCGCATCAAAACCGTGGGTGAAGTATTTGACCCACGATTACATGAGGCGGTCAGCATGGAAGAGGGTGACGGTACGATTGAAGTCGTTTGCGAGGAACTTCAATCTGGTTACCAACTCGGCGATCAAGTGATTCGCCACGCAATGGTTAAGGTAAAGATGGAAAAGGAGAAATAATTATGGGTAAAATCATAGGAATCGATTTAGGAACAACAAACTCTGCAATGGCAGTCATGCAGGCTGGCAAACCAGAGATTATTGCTAATAGCGAAGGTCAACGAACAACACCAAGCGTTGTGGCTGTTAATAAGAACGGCGAACGACTTGTGGGTCAAGTGGCTCGTCGTCAACAGGTAACCAATCCTAAGAATACTGTTTATGAAGTGAAGCGCCTGATTGGTCGTCGCTGGGAAGATAAAGAAGTCCAACGAGATATCAAGCTTATGGGCTATGAAATGGTCAAGAGCAAAACTGGTGTGAAAGTTAAGATGGGCGATAAGGAATATAGCTCAGAAGAAATCAGTGCCATGGTGCTCGGTAAACTCAAGGCTGATGCCGAAAGTTTCCTAGGGGGTCCAGTTACCGAAGCAGTTATTACTGTACCAGCTTACTTTGATGACTCACAGCGCCAGGCAACCAAAGACGCTGGCAAGATCGCTGGTCTAGAAGTAAAGCGCATTATTAACGAACCAACTGCTGCGGCACTTGCCTACGGACTCGATAAAGGTGGCAACAAGGATGAAAAGATTGCCGTATATGACCTTGGTGGCGGTACTTTTGATGTTTCAATTCTAGAGCTTGGTGATGGAGTGTTTGAGGTAAAGAGCACTAACGGTGACACGCATTTAGGTGGTGCCGATTTCGACAGAGTATTGGTTAACTATTTTGTTGATGAATTCAAGAAAGAACACGGACTAGATGTTTCTGATGATAACGCAGCTATGCAACGTCTACGTGATGAAGCCGAAAAGGCCAAGATTGAATTGTCTACGACCAACGAAGTGAACATCAATCTTCCTTTCTTGACCGCTGACGCTGATGGTCCTAAGCACTTTGAACATAAACTGACTCGAGCTAAACTCGAACAACTTGTTGGCGATTTGATTGATAAGACTGCTAATCCCTGCGAAAAGGCCCTGAAAGATGCTGGACTTAAAGCCAGTGAAATTGATGCTGTAGTTTTGGTTGGTGGCATGACTCGTATGCCTGCTGTACAGGAAAAAGTAAAGAAGATATTTGGCAAAGATCCTATGAAGGGCGTAAACCCTGACGAAGTTGTGGCCGTTGGTGCTGCAATTCAAGGTGGTGTTTTACAGGGCGATGTCAAAGACGTACTTCTATTAGATGTTACGCCACTAAGTCTTGGTATTGAGACCCTCGGTGGAGTTGCTACCAAGTTGATTGAACGAAATACTACAATCCCAAGCAGCAAAAGCGAGACATTTAGCACGGCAGCTGACAATCAACCACAAGTAGAAATTCATGTGGTACAGGGTGAGCGTGAAATGGTGGCCGACAACAAATCACTTGGACGTTTTGTGCTTGATGGTATTCCACCAGCCCCACGCGGTATCCCGCAGATTGAAGTGACATTTAATATTGATGCAAATGGTATTTTGAATGTAACTGCTAAGGATAAGGGTTCGGGCAAAGAACAGAGCATTACTATTCAGAACAGTGGCAACTTAGATAAAGACGAAGTTGAGAAAATGGCGAAAGATGCTGAAGCCAACGCTGAAGAGGATAAAAAGAAGCGGGAAGCAATCGACGCTCGAAACACTCTCGATAACGCTGTCTATCAGGCCGAGAAAATGAAGACTGACTATAAGGATAAGCTAGCCGAAGAAGATGTGAAGACACTTGATGAAGCCGTTGAAGCCGCCAAGAAAGTTATTTCAGATGAGAAGGCTGACAAAGATTCGTTAGAAGCGGCTGCTAAAGAATTGAGCGAAAAGATCATGCCAATTGGCGCTAAGATGTACGAACAGGCATCTAAAGAGGAAGCTTCTGACGAAGGTGAAAAGAAGTCAGACAAGAAGGACAAAAAATCTGATAAAGACGATACGGTTGAAGGCGAAGTCGTCGACGAAAAATAAGTATGGTTAGTGATATTGACCCAAATCTAAGGATTGCAATTGCATCCCAAGATAGTGATTTGCAAGCCCTGTTTGAGTTAGAAATTTTGGGATCAACATCATCAGTTAGTGAGACACGAGCGGACATCATTGAGCTATATTCAGATGAAGAAGTTTTACAGCTTCGTCAAGACATAATGAGGCAATATGATTTATCTGAAAATGATATGAGGCGAGCCATTGGGCGTTGTGTAGCTTTAGTAACTAGAGGCGTAAATATCGGATTTGTCCCACAAATTGAAAAGTAGCATAATGTAACTCATGTTAAATAAAAAGTTAGATAATATACATTTTTGGGTGTTAACTGTTGGCGGATTGCTAGGAATGGTCGCTATGACTTGGCAAGCAAGTGAGAGAATTAGTATGCTCAAAAATCCAAGCATATCACTCAATTGTAATCTAAGTCCGGTGATTGATTGTGGAACAGTATTGGGAAATAAACTAGCAGCTTTATTTGGGTTCCCAAATGCATTTATTGGCATGATAGTTTTTGCAATGCTTGCTCTTGCTGGTATTGCTGGGATTACAGGTGTGAAATTTACCAAGAATTTTAAAAATGTTGTGCTATCACTATCTACCATTCTTATTATGTTTAGTATGTGGTTTTTTGCTGCAAGTTTGTACTCAATAGGAAAGATCTGTATATTCTGTGTGGTTGGCTGGATAGTGAGCGTGCCGATATTCATCTATAGCCTGATAAGTTGGTTATCGGACAAAAAAGACTCCAAGCTATTACCGATGTTACAGAATAATCATCTAGTAATTATTCTGGCTTGGTATGTAGTATTGTTCTTGTTATTCTTATTTAGATTTAGAGAGTACTATTTTAATTAAAAAAATTTTGCGATAATCATAAAGTTTTTGTGCAAAGATTCACTTTATTGAATGATTTTGACGGCTTAAAATCTGATATTCTCAACAGACCTGGCAGATTTATTTAGTTTCTATTTATATAATAGTTACTTAGTATTTATTGTTATTCCGCTTGTCCTAGGCTATATTCATAGCTAAAGGAGCGCGCCGTGGGTTTTTTATTCATCCTAGTCGTCGTTGTGCTGGTGTTTATATATTCCAGACAATCAAAAACAACACAAAACAATCCATATATAAACTCTCAGCTAAGTAAGCGTAATGAAGAATGGGCCTCTTTTATTGCCGGCTATGCATTAGTTGCAAAATCTAAAGCAGAAAAACAGCTACTTGCCAAAATGCTCAGTGATATTAAACAGCAAGATCTGGTTGATCGTGAGTACGCCGAAAAATTACTCAGCAATTTACAGAGCAACAAGACGATGCCTGCTGTAGCTAGCGCTGAGGTGAAGCAAGAGTTGGTTATAAATACCGAAATAGATGATAACTTGGTAGAAGAAAAGCGCGAAGAAACACGTACAGAGTCTCATGTATCAGATAAGAAAGATGCACTTGCTATAAAACTCGACAACATATCTTTACTGTTATACTTTGGTGCATTTCTTTTCGTGGCCTCGGCGGGTTTATTTGTGAGTTTTGCTGACGTGAGTGGAGTAG
>CAZSZC010000012.1:0-33003 GCA_964610775.1 uncultured Candidatus Saccharibacteria bacterium
CTCCCCAGCCAAATTGATTTTAGCTTTTCTTGATCTGTTATCTCAGTTTGATTATTTCGACTATTTCGTAATGTTTTCTTCATTGCGCAATTCCTTATCTGTTAATTAAGTTCGAATCTTTTTGCCTATCTTTACTTCTGGCTCGATCCGTATTTTTGTATAATTTAGTCTACTTTTACTTCTCTCAGACACGGTTCTAACCCTACCGTAAAGACCTCACAAGCTGGACGCTAAAAGTAGTGACCAGGTTCCATGGCCACCCTACTAGACTTATAACTTATAATTATTGCGGTATTAGTACTGAGTTCTCTATAAATTTTGCAAAATGGTGCCTAATCGTTTTGGCCTTGTTGATAATATCTGGGTACCAACATCGCACAGACTTCTCGTGCGACACGACGGTAGTCCGCTGGCTGCATAGTGTCGGTTTGTAATAGTATAGACTGCTCTGATCTCTGTATAAAATGTACAGCTTCTGTGCCACGCTCAGCAAAAGATGAAAGAAACTCGCTGTATCCAATTGAACCCTCCGCAGTAACCACCTGGTTATGCGAACGTTCGGCGTCGGTTTTTTCTATCATTTGCATGCCTTGAATTATCTGAATACCGCGTTCAGAATTAATATCAACACCCTCGTGATGTGCCTGCCGACGTGCTTGTTCATCTGGGCTACAACTCATAAATAACAAGAACATATATTCCAGGCCTTGTGTCGCTTTGATTTTGTCCCTATGGCCTCTTCCATCCACAGCTAACAGGGAATAGTCGCCAGATGCCCCAATAGTACTAAGTCGAGTTTTAAATAGATCATTCTGAACATCCTGAAAATCAGTGCTGAGCGCCGCATTCGTGGCAAGTACTCCCATTTCCAGAGAGTAAAGTCTCTCATGGTCCACGTCAATACCAGCATCGACTATTTCCATCAGTCCGTCATAACCATACCCACTCAACACATCAACAATTTCATTAGCTGACATATCGGCATTGATTGCAGACATGTCACAAAGTTTTAGAGTAAGCCTTCTGTAGTATTCGCCGACACCTTCGATGACTAAATTATCTGAAACATAATCAAGGTGTTTAAGAAAGGTACCTTTACCTGCACGAGAAATGCCTGCAACTTCTATGGTTGGAGTTAGTTCAATATCTGTCATTATTACATCGTTCTTAGTTTCGTAATGTTATCAACTACTTTTCTAATACCATTGGCATATGCATGTACTGTTTCTGATTCAGATTCAAATGTCCAAACTGGCAGTTTTATAATCTCTTCACATAAGCGAGAGGCATTATCAAATGTTCCTTGCTGTAAAATAGGTGAGTTATATAGCCGTGGCAGAACTTTATGAGGCTCGGTGAAAAGCGGTAGCTGATGTAACTTACCTGTCGAACCAGGCACATCAACCTCGACCAACCCCTCAGCCAGTAGGGCATCGACGAATTTCTGTCTACTCACGCCTGCAATATTAGCCTTGTATCTGAATACCAGAGCGTAATTACTTGGTTTACTGCCTTCTTGCGGAACAAGCGCTTCTAAGAAATCACAGTCATTAACGCTGTCTGAGAGTATTTGCGAATATTTTGCACGCTGAACTAGGTACTCATCAAGCCTATTAAATTGCCTCAGAGCTAGTCTTATGGCAATTGGGTGCGCGCGAAATTTTTGGCCTAACCCAGTAAGATAATATTTATGAAGTGGGTCATTATTATCTATTTGCACTTTTGGTCTCTTATTGTAGTGACCCTGTAGTAGTGCTCTATTGAATATAACTTTATTATTCGTTAACATTATTCCACCCTCACCGCCTGTAACTGGCTTTTGACCTTGCAAACTCCAGGCTGCAGCATCACCAATAGAACCAACTACTCTTCCGTTTATTCGGGCTCCGTGGGCATGAGAACAATCTTCTAGAAGCGCAATATCATTTTTGTCACAGAAACTCCTAATATCTTCTATATCAGCTACCGGATTGCCCCACATATGAGTAACGATAACGGCCTTGGTTTTTTTACTGAAGCCTTTTCTAATGGCATCGAGACTTACGTTACCGTAATAATCTGAATCACAAAACACCGGTGTTGCGCCAGTATACATCAACGGACTAACAGTCGCATGAAAGGTATAAACAGGACAGAGTACTTCGTCGCCTTGTTTCAGCCCAAGACCTTCAAACATACTGAAGATAGCTGAAGTTCCGGAGTTTGACAATAGCGCCATACTCGTGCTGTGATACTTAGCAAAACTTGCTTCAAACTCACCAAACACCCCAGAGTTATCGTAAATAGAGACAGTTTTACGCATCTGCTCGATAACCGCTTCTTCATCGTCACGGTTATACTGAGGCCAAATAAAGGCAGCATCACTTGCATCAATAACAGGTTTTCCTCCAAGAATGGCGAGCTTACTCATAGATCATTCCTTACATTTATCAATAAATTTTTGCAGGGTTAGTTCTTTAGATAATCTTGCAGATTCGTAAGCCGCCTCTAAAACGGCTGTGTGTTCATAGTATCTTTCGTTAATTCCATGCGCAGTGCCTTGAGCGATATTTATACAAAACACTTCAAGCTGGTCGATTATTGCAGAAGGCCAACCAACTTTGCGTTCTAATTGCTCAATAACATTGCCTTCGTTGTCTCTACGCACTAAAATCCCCCGGGATACTGACACACTACCGTGTCGTCCATAAGCAGTAAGTCCTTCATCCTTCTCAGGGTAAACCCTACTAACAAGTAGGTTAGCGTTTGCCTCTACACCATCAATAACATATGTGAAATCCAAAAATGCAGTATCTTCGACGTCATAATCTTGTCCTTCGCGATTTCCGGTTGAAATTTTACATCGAACTTTTTCTGGCAAGCCAAAGTACCAAATGAATAAATCGATATAGTGATAACCCATATCGATCAGGGCTCCTCCACCGGCCTCGCTCTTACGAGCACGCCAACCGACCTGAAGATCTTTAACGTTCATTGTGTAACGTGCCTCGATTGAATATATTGCACCGATTCTTTTCATAAGTTGCAAATAGCTACTAAAAATAGGGTTAAAGCGACGTTGTAATGTTACCTGAATTGATATATTATTTTCCTTTGCTAATGCACACATTTTTTTTGCTTCACCTGAATCAATGGCAAAAGGCTTCTCTTTAACTATATGTATACCTCTCTGAGCTAGGATTTCAATAATTGGCATATAACAATTATGAGGTACTGCCACAATTGCCATGTCAGGTTTCTCTATGCGTTTAAGCAGCTCTTCAACCGAGTCTGCGAATTGCGTATCGTATTCACTGCCGACCTTAGACGCCTGAGCGATATCTACATCCACCACCCCAAGTAAACGTAATCCATTTATGGAGTCCACGGCAGGTAAGTGGTCTTCAATGCTCTGTTTACCTAATCCAATAACAATAACGCCGAGATTAAACGCTGAAGTATTCATGATACAATTATACTATTAGTATTAAATTAAAACAATTATTATTAAACTATGTCAAACCTAGAACTCGAACTTACTTATTTAGCTCATAAGCTGCCTGAGGGCATTGACAGGGTGACACCAACACGCCTAGTCGATATATATATTCCTGAAGACCCCAAAGCACACTCACGCCTAAGGATTCGTCAAAAAGGAAGTCAGTACACTATGACAAAGAAAATTTTACTTAACGAGGGCGATGCTTCCCGCCAACAGGAATTTGACATACCTCTGAATCAGAAAGAGTTCGAAGCCCTCAGTAAGACCAGTAATAAGCGCGTTGTAAAAGACAGATATAATATTTTAATAAATGGAAGCCCTGCTGAGGTAGATATATTTAGAGAAGGACTGGAAGGGCTGGTTGTCATTGATTTTGAGTTCAAAACTGAAGAAGAACAGATTTCGTTTCAAGCTCCAGAAGATTGCTTGGCTGACGTAACTCAAGAAAATTTTATTGCCGGTGGTAATTTAGCCGGTAAGACATATGTCGACATCGAAAAAATGCTTAAAAGGTTTAACTATAAGAAATTATATAAATAAATGATTACTCCACAAGAACTGATTGAAAAGGCAGGGGCGGAACTGGAGCTAAGATTTCAGCCAGGACGACACCACGTTGCTGTTGCATTACATGCGAACAACAAAATTTATACTTCCGTTCACCTAGATACAAAGGGTTTTGACGTTTGCGCTGAACCAATAGCTATACACAACGCTCTCAATGACGGCTTAGACTTTGAGCAAATGGTAGCTGTTATTAAAAAAGATTCAGCTTACGAAGTAGTAAGTCCTTGCGGTAACTGTAGACAATTACTTCTGGACTTTGCACCAGAAGTCAATGTAATCATTAAGGGTAGGGATGAACTGGTGATCACAAAGCCTATCAACCTTCTACCTTACCCTTACTGAGATAGAAGGTTAAGTAAAACCTCAACGTATTCGTCCTCGGAATCCCTCAATACATATTTAGTATATGGAATGTTACTTACGCTCTCCTGAGTTAAGGAATACAGACCTCTTTTAATCTGTTCATCAATTTTTACCTGAACCTCTGCCTCAAATGCCTGCTTAGCTTCAAGGGCCTTTCCTGATTTCGATTTTATATCAATACCTCGTTGACGTGCAATATAGGTTTTGGGAGCAATAACATATAACACATGGGGGTTCTTATATCCAAAACGCGTAACCATTTCTCTGGCTATGTTAGCAGAATCAACACCGACAACAACGACTGTATCAACGGTACCGGCAGAGCAAATATCACTGAATGTAGATTCTGGGTCAGCATAGTCGTATGCAAATAGCCTAATTCGTGTCTTGCCATCCATATCTTCAATAAATCTTTGCATGACATTCATATGATCGATCCCATATGGTCCGGCTAAAAACACCACATCTACTGGAGTACTTTCACGTTCAGTTGTTTCGTCTATTGTTTCTCGAGTTGAAGTTTCGGTATCACTTTGTAATTCAATCGAGGTGACTATCCAATTAAATTCTGTTTCATCATCTTCGAAGTCAGGCATACTAATAACGTCACCAATTTTTTTACCAATTAACTCTTGAGTGCGTTCTGCTCGAATTGAGGCCACATTTGTGTTGATATCTGAGCGAATACGATAATCATACCAATCACCTACGACATCCAATTTAGTAGTTACGTCACCATGTTCGTTTTTTCTTGTTAGACTCACTCGTGTGCCAATCATAACCCGATCTGGATAAGTCGGAATTTCTGGAACTTCCATATAAAGTCTAACAGTCTGAAGAACGGCCAATTGTCCCTTATACCTATCTCGATCTGAATTAGCTTCATCCCAAGCTGGATTATCATGATACGTCTCTGAACCCTCGTCAATAGCAGCAATGATTCTCTCTATAGCTGCGTCTTTTTCAGTAGTGAGTTCATGAATTCTCTCGTCTATTACTGCTGCATCTAGCGGTGCTACAAGATAATTTTTACCAGTCATATGATAATTTATAACATATTTATCTGTATTAGTCTAACTTTTGTCAGTTCTGTTATTTTGGCCAAGTGGCAAGGCACTGGGTTCTGATCCCGGCATTCGGGAGTTCGAGTCCCTCCTCCCCAGCCAAATTGATTTTAGCTTTTCTTGATCTGTTATTTCGGTTTGATTATTTCGATTGTTTTGTAATGATTTTTTCATTGCGCAAATACCCCTCTGTTAGTTTGGTTCGAATCCCTTTTGCCGTCTTGGCAACTATGATTCAATATTTTCTAGTGCGATTTTAGTGTCAAAAGACGCTTTTAGTTGGTCTTCAAAATCATGAACTGATGTATTTGAATCATGGTAAACAACCATCTCTGCATACCTATATGTTTTGGAGTCATTAGGGTGATCCGACAATTTTTCACCTTCTAAGGCATAGGGCTTCCATTTGCCTAATGGGTATCGATCGTGGAACCATTTCATACTCGTATCTCTTGGGAGACTTGCCACCCTCGCATCTTCTGCTTGCCGAAAGATGCATATGCTAACAATCTGCATCGACTTGTGAGGAATTTTCACACGTGTTTTTTTGCTCGCTACAATGTTTATTGCAATATCTAACGGATGTATGCCTGTAGCGAGCTGAATTGGATACATGAACTGTGAGCTGGGTCGCGTGTTAAACTCCACAATCTCAAACTTATTGTTTTCAATATCAACCTTATACTCAATATTAAAAAGTGACTGATTGAAACCAGAGCCTTTCAAAAGTTTTTTAGTATGGCGTTTTATGCGCCTTTCTAATTTACGGGAAAATCTGTACGGATAATCAAATCGCTTAAAGCTAATGTGATTTGGCATAAATACAGACTTGGTGAACCCAAAGAATCCGACCCTCCGATTTTGCACATATCCATCTAGAGTCACCTGTACACCATTGCCAAGCAGCCCTTCTGCTACGAAACCATCAACACCCTCTTTTACTTCTTCTGGGGCACCCACCAACTGGTATAGCTTAATCCAATCTTGATTTACTTTACGCATGTTGACTCGCTGATCTTCACCATATCCTTGTTCCAGCTCGTCGAAGTTATCAACGACATTTGATAGATACGACATAGACCCGCGTCGCGGCTTAACAAAAACCGGCCAGTCGTACTGTTTGGACGTTTTTAATGTGCGAGTGTCCTTTGCGAGCCCACGATACCCCGTATGTTTAGATTGAATTTGGCGTGACAAAAGCTTGTCCTGAAGCCTTGCTAAGATGGTGGGGCTTGGCGAGGGTGCGCCAATACACCGATTGAGATATGCGGCGTAAAGTGATGACCAGTCGACAAGACCTACATAGCCATCAAACTTTCTACTCAGCAAGTCATCCGTGACGTGCTTGAGGTCTTTTTCGCGTATAGATTCCTCAACAAAATAGTGCAAGACGATACCGTCAGGAGGCGAATAGTAGCCTTTTAATTCGTCAACGTAGTGCCGTGGTGCTAGTATTGCTATTTTCATTGTTACTATTATACCAATAGTAGGGTCGACTTCCTGATCGGAAAAGGTTATCTTAACGAACCGGCTCCCCAGCCATGTGAATACCTCAGCGAAAGCTGGGGTTTTTACATGGCTCGTATAGGCAGGGACAAGAACAGGTAGTCCAGTGGACTACCTCGGCACTTTTGTAAACGTGCACTTTTGTTTTGATATAATTCTTCCATGTATAAGGCAGTGATATTTGATTTTTTTGGCGTATTTTGTCCTGACATTACACTTGAATGGTTTAAAAAAACGGTTCAGGAGTACGAATCAAAACTGGCAGATTTTCAAGAAATATGTACTAGGAGTGACTATGGCAAACTAAGCAGAGCAGACTTCAATAAGGAAGTTGCGGCTTTGGCAGGTGTATCCGTCGGTGACCTAATCGCTGGAGTAGAATCGGAAACCGTGATAAATAATTCATTAGTTGCATATTGTAAAAAACTAAGAGCAGAAGGGTGCACGATAACATGTTTGTCCAACGGTACACACGAATGGACTCTTCAGGTAATAAACGACCATGGGCTCGGGCGATTATTTGACTTAGTAGTCCTATCTGGAGATCTCGGTATAGTAAAACCAAACCCTGAGATTTACAAATATACCCTTAAGAAGCTGGGAATCAAACCATCAGAAGCAGTTTTTGTTGATGACAGGGAGGTAAATACCCTCGCAGCTGAAGTTTACGGTATATCAAGTCTAGTGTTTACCAGCACTGAAGCTTTCATTGTCGATTTTGAAGCACTCACCCAACGCAATTCATTATAATATTAATTCGAATATAAGATTTTTGTTCTATCTTAGTGTGGCTGCTAATATAACCTAATGAAGGAAGTCATTTGGGTAATGGGGCCGAGTGCAGTCGGAAAAGAAACATTTATAAAAACTATTGCTGGTGATCTTAAAGCCCTAAAACTACTAAATATGGAAAGTGAGTCTATCGTTTCTTGTGGGGCAAGCTATCACTTCAATGGTAACTATAAGGATGATCCGATTGACAAGGCGAGGGAAAAAATATTCGACGAAATACCGGATTTGCTAAAGAACTATGATGTAGTACTAATCAAATGGCAGCACATTGATAGTGAACTAAATCGACCCGAGAGGCTCAAAGAGCTACTTCCAGAAGCTACGCACAGAGCTGTACTATTAGTCACACCACGACACGAACTAGCAGAACGACTCCCAATAAAATCCTGGTGGCACGATTATGGAAAAGAGCTAGCGCATGTTAATAGAGGTATAGAACATGTTGCAAAAAGTCTAGATACATTACCGATCTCAATGACACTAACAATAATTCTCAGTAGTGATAAAAAGTTCTATTCAATTATTAATGGCAACACGGATGTAGAATCTTTATACACATAGTTAACTGCTAGTCTTGTGGCGGAACATATATGCAGCAACAGGCACGGCAAAAATAAGAATAGCTAGGCTCCAAATAACCGCCAGCAAGGCATGATTGCCAACAGGAGTTCCCAGTATAAGTGCTCGTACTGCTGCTATTACTTGCGTTATTGGTTGATTAGCCGCAAAAGTTTCAAGTCCTTTTGGCATTCCTTCAGTTGGCACAAAGGCACTACTAGCGAAAGTTAAGGGGAAAATTATGACAAATGTCAGCCATTGAACCGCCTCGATGCTTTTTGCCATGATTCCTAAAATCGCCATAAGCCAAGAAAAAGCGAAAGTAAACAGTAATAAAATTCCAGCAATTTTTAACCACTCTACAAAATTCGCTTGTGCGCGAAAACCGATTACTAACCCAACAAGTAGCATTACCACAGTCGAGATGGTATTACGCAAGAGGTCGGAAACAACATGTCCATTAAGTACCGCCAGATTTGACATCGGAAGTGAACGAAATCGATCGACAATACCATTCTTTAGGTCACTACACACCGACACCGCAGTAACTGTTGAGCCAAAAGCTACTGTCTGGACAATGATACCAGCCATTAAAAAGTTGATATAGCTAACGCCAGGAGGCAAAGCTTTCGATATTGACGGACCAAAAACAGCGGTGAAAAGCAGTATAAACATAACTGGCTGAAAGAAAGCACCTAGTAACTGATCAGTATTGCGAACTATGTGCCTAGTAGATCGCTTTATCATGAGCCAAGAGTCACGAAGCTTTAGGTAAGTAGCAGATTTCTTTTCAAATACTAGTTCAACTGCCATTACTTCTTCTCCTCATCTTTTGGTTGTTTTTGCTTACCTGTAAGCGACAAGAATACATCGTCTAGCGTAGGTTTATGTATAGCAATAGATGATACATTTATCCGGTTTTTAGCCAACAAGTCGAGCGTACGTCTCACGTCTTTATTACTATCATTTATCGGCACCGCAATGATCAATTCATCTTCATCCACCGAAGTAGTCTCTTTAACTAGCAGCTCAGATGCATATTTAAAGCTCTTATTGTTTGGCAGTGTTATCTCTAAGCGATCATTACCAATCTTAGATTTGAGCTCCTTAGCCGTGCCCTGAGCTATGACCTTACCATTATCGATTACCACAATACTGTCAGCAAGCTGATCTGCTTCCTCAAGGTATTGAGTTGTCAGGAGTATTGTCGTACCTTTGTTCATAAGATTCTTAATGATATCCCACATGACTAGTCGCGAACGAGGATCAAGGCCTGTTGTTGGTTCGTCAAGAAATATCACGGGTGGCGTTGCTATTAAACTAACGGCCAAATCTAGACGGCGACGCATTCCCCCAGAATATGTTTTAACCGGTCGGTCAGCAGCTTCCAAAAGATCAAACTCGCTTAATAGCTCCTCGGCTCTTTCGGTTGCACTTTTTTTCGCTAGGCGATACAGACAACCCATCATAATCAAGTTTTCTCGACCAGTTAATAACTCGTCAATTGCGGCAGATTGTCCAGTTAAACCAATAACAGACTTAACCTTATCCGCATCTTCTCTAACATCGAATCCCTCCACCTCAACGACACCATCATCGTAATTTAGTAGCGTACTAAGTATACGAACCGTAGTTGTTTTGCCAGCTCCGTTTGGGCCAAGCAGGGCAAGCATAGTACCACGCTCTACGTCTATATTGATGCCTTCTAAAACTTTAGTGGCACCATAGGATTTCTTTAGATTCTTAACATGAATAACGCTTTTAGAGCTAACCATTATCTGTCCTATCGATATTTATTGCTCATTAATTCTACTGCAGTTGTATATAATTTGCAGCACAATGGTTCTAAATCAAGTATTTCTACTAGAGGCTTCGTAATAATGCGTACTTATAAAGTATCGTATACACAAGACTGTGTTGGCCAGCTATTTGTACAAGCAACAACTGTTGGTTCTTCTGGAGTTATTTGTGGTTGTTCGACTGGATTTTCATAAGTACACGACTGGCTCGGCCAACTGTTCGTGCAGGCAATTGGCTCTGGTGGCTGGGTGATCGTGGGTCTCTCTGTAACAGGATTATCCTTTTGCGCATTTGAGCAACCTACTTCAGAACATGTGCTTGCGGATGGTTGGGTGTCATCGGTTTTATAGGAACTGGTAGTTGTTGCTGAAGAATTCAGAGCATGTTGTGCAGTTGGCGCAAATGCGAAGTTATTATTCAGATTTTTTGTGTTGTTGTGTGGTTTGAATTATTTAATGGATTACTTTTTGAGACTGTCGATTGAGTTATGATACTGTTTGCCCAATTAATAGGTTTTACTGACTCATTTTGCTGCAACAGACCACCAGACTGGATTAGATTTGAGCCAAGTATTGCCATACTTGTCATTATTGATAACAGAACAAAAATCACTCTATGCATAATAAAACTTATTTTACTATTATTGTACACATTATATCATAGTATACCTACTCATGTTTCCGTTATTTGACACAAAGTATCGATTAATATTAAATGTAATAAATAACGCTATGAAAAAACAAAAACAACCTGAAATAAGCACTTTCCGACCATCAATATTGAGGTTGACTCGGCTTCATTTCTTTTACGTACTTGCTTATGCCGTCTTTATTCTTGAGTACGATGCATGGAAAATTATCACCCCGCACGCACTATCAGAACGTTGGACAGTAGCCACTATCATGCTCGTAGTTACTACACTATGCTGGTACGCCGCACGCAACAGAGTGTCGAGTGATAGTTATTATAAGTCGATTGCTTTTGCCTTGATTAGTCTCGATATTTTTGTGGCTGGTTTTAGCGTATTTTCACAGCGTGGCATGGCAAGCAGGGCGGTTGCACTATTTGCAATACCTATTATTATTGCTGCATTAATCAGCCGCACAGCGATATTTGCTACAGCCGCCTTATCGTTAGCGGCGTACTCTTTCGCTGCTGTTAGATACTTTGCATTAAACCCGAGTGAAGGCTACAAAGTTGAGCTTTACGGAGATCTTACATTCTATAGTGCAATATTCTTTATACTGGCCTCACTGCTCTGGGTAGTCATCTCTAGGTCAAAACCCACGGATTAAAAAAACTGCCACTTTTTGGGTGACAGTTTTTAATTTTCATTAAGTCGAGCTTATTTTTTATCTGTTTTCGGAGCCTCACTCTTAGGTGCAGCTGACTTCTTGGAAACCAAAAATACACTACGTATTTGGAATAGTAGGTAAAGGCCGATAACCGTACCAATTATATAGCCAAAGAAACCGCTAACACCACCGTAAGAACCTACGTTGAAGAACAGTGAAACAAATCCGTACACAATGTTAACTAGTAACGCTACGAACAGTATGTTCCAGCCGGACTTCTTCTTATCCTTAACACCAGGGAAGGCAGCAATCCATAATGCACCCTCTAAAGCCAAAACAATAATTCCAACCCAAACCATCAGCGTCAAATGACTAGTCGCAACTGGCGTACCACCATAAGTACGAGCCACATCGTTAGCCCAACCTACCCACTTGTCAACAACCGTAGCCGCTTGGTAAAGCCAGAAAGCTGACAGTAGAGTCAAAACTCCAAATATTAAATTAAGCCAGGGTAGAATATCTACGATGACTTTCTTTGCGTTTTCAGGCAACTGAAAAGGTGCCTTTTTCACGAACACTTCATTAAGTTGTTCTTCTAATTGATCCATTGCCGCCATGGCAGTCCTCCGTTTGTTATAACTTAAGCATACCGCCTATAAGCCCGTTGGAGCAAGTTTATATTGTAATTAAACACCTGTACAATGTGTAGTAAGTGGATAATTCTACATTTTTGCAACGATATAAGCTGTTAAATGCGCAGCAGAAGCAAGCCGTTGAACATATTGACGGGCCATTATTAGTAATAGCCGGACCTGGTACCGGCAAAACAGAACTACTAAGCTTTCGCATTGCCAATATACTCCAGCAAACAGACGCGTATGCAGACAACTTATTGTGCCTAACTTTTACCAACAAAGCAGCCGACAATATGAAGCAAAGGCTCCTGAATCTTATTGGCCCAGACGCACAGAACATTAATGTTAAAACATTCCATAGCTTGGCAGCAGAAATTATGAATCGCTATCCTGAGTATTTCTGGAAGGGCGCTAGACTAACAATAGCTCCTGAGGCTGCCCAACTACGCGTAACTCAGCAAGTATTAAATAGTCTACCCGACGACCATCCACTAACATTAAAATTTGCTGGTCAATTTACGCTAATCGATGACACTGTTAAGTCTATTAATCTGGCCAAAGAAGCTGGGTTAACACCTAATAAGCTAAGAGCTATTATCAAAGCTAATTTGGCTTACATAGACGCGATAGAGCCCATGCTAAGTGAAATCGGGTCTATAGTAGTTAGTAAAAAAAGTGTAGATAGAATTGCAAAGATCGTATCAGAACTACCTGGTCAATCCATAGATGATGCAATTCGACCACTTTCTTCTCTTCAGACTATTCTTCAAGAAAGCTTTGGCTTAGCTAGTCAAATAGCGGGAGAGACGGGGAAAAATACATCTATCAGTCGCTGGAAAAGCCAATGTCTACAAAAACAGGATGGCGTGTACGGATTATTTAATGAGCGAAAGCGCAACGAATGGTGGCTTGGCGTAGCTGACGCCTATGAGTCATATCGTCAAAAAATGCATAGCAAGGGTTACTACGACTACGCCGACATGCTTGTTGAGGTAGTTAGCCAAATCGAGCAGCATTCAGACCTTAGAGCTAATCTACAAGAACAATTTCAATATGTTCTTATTGACGAGTTTCAAGACACCAACGCTGCTCAATTGCGACTTGCCCATCTTATTGCAGACCATCAAGATATAACTGAGCCTAATCTTATGGCCGTTGGTGATGATGATCAGTCAATATTTAAGTTCCAGGGAGCTGAACTTAGTAATATGCTTGGCTTCACACGACAGTACAAAACAGCCAAAATAGTTGTTTTAACCGAAAATTATCGTTCAACACAAGAAGTACTGGACTGTGCTGGCGAAATAATTCAGCATGCGCAGTTCCGACTAGTTAACCGACTGCCCGATCTTTCAAAAGAATTACGGGCCGTATCTCCTCCAAGTTCAAAAAGCCATATTATTCACCAGTCTTTCAGAAGCCGAGAAGAGCAGCTCAGTGGACTCGCAAGCCAAGCAGCTAAGTATTTTTCTGAAGGAAAAACAGTAGCTATTCTTGCGCGTAAGCACAGTAGCCTTCGCGATATGGCAGCCCTGCTTCATCAGCAAGGTACGCCTATTAGCTATGAGCAGAGTAATAACATCCTGGAACAACCTGCCATCGAACAGCTTTACCTAATCCTTAAGTTAGTAGCGGAAATCAAAAAGGGATCAATCTACAAGGTCAATGAATTACTCAGCCTACTGCTGCGCCACCCTATGTGGGGTATTAGACCGAAAGTTTTATGGGCTTTTGCCATTGAACAACAAAAGAAATACGATTGGCTATCTGGATTAATGAACTCGGACGAAGAAGAGATGCAAAGCATATACCAGTGGTTAAACTGGCTCTGTGGATTAAGCGCAACTGAGCCATTGGCAGTTGTAACAGAATACATCCTAGGGCTTCGAGAAAACGATATATTAACTAGCCCCCTACATAAATACTTCTTTGCCGATCATGAACTAACCGAAACCTACATAGAAACACTTTCAGCAGTACAGTTACTCCGCTCGCTCGTTTCCGAGTTTAGGTCTTTTGGAATTAGCAAGGTCGAGGACTTTGTTAAGTTTGTCTCGCTTATGATGGAAAGTAACAAGATTATTAGCGATAATTCACCATTCGTAAGTGGCGAAGAGACTGTTGAACTTTTGACGGTTTATAAGGCTAAAGGACTAGAGTTTGATGTTGTGATTGTAGTTGATGCTGTTGACAGCGACTGGTCGCCGCGCACTAGAGGCCGCCTGCCGCCAGCAAACTTACCACTTAGATCTGCGCTAGAAGACGCCGATGACTACGTTAGACTCATGTATGTTGCTGCTACTAGAGCCAAGCATAGTTTGATATTTGGGAGCTACTACACATCAATGAGAGGGGATAGTATAATTCCGTCTTCTTCCATAAGCGAAGTTAGTATTGTCAAACAAAAACCCATTAAAAAACATGATTTAGTTAATGTCCTGGAAAGATCATTAAGATGGCCTAGGCTGCAACAATATGATGAGAAAGCATTACTGCTACCCAAGCTAGAAAACTACAGTTTAAATGTTTCTAACCTGATAAACTTTCTAGATGTCAGTAGTCACGGGCCAGAATACTTTAAAGAAAGAAACCTTCTCCAGTTGCCAAGCAGTAAATCACCAGCCACAGCCATGGGCAGCGCCATTCATAGAGCACTAGAAGAAGCTCAACTAGCAACAAACTTGGGAAACTTTAAATTCGCAAATGTCATATCTAGTTTTAATAATTCACTACTCAATGAAGGTTTGCCTGAGGAGGACTACAAAAAGAAGCTTAATCAAGGTAAAAGGGTGCTTGAAAGGTTCATAAACGAGTATAGTTGGCATTTTGCTAATGGAGCAAAGCCTGAATACAAAGTAGTTGATGTGTTATGTGGAACTGCTAAGTTAAGTGGTACCCTAGACGTACTAGATCAAACAGGTAACATTACATTAATAACGGACTACAAGACCGGCAGACCACTGACATCGCTGTCATTAAAAAGTGGACAGGATGGCATAAAAGCCTGGAAGCATAAATTACAGCTAATATTTTACGCCTTACTCGTTGGTTTAGATCCTTCCATACACACCGAGAGCGAAACACATTGCCAGATGGTTTATGTCGAAGCGCAGTCAAAAGACAAAATAGCAATCAATTATGTACCTAGCGAAGAAGAAGTGACTAGACTTACCAAGTTGATAGCAGCTGTCTGGAAGCAAATACAAACTTTGAACTTTCCTGATATAAGTAAATATCCAAATAACTTAGAAGGTATCATCCAGTTCGAAAACGATCTAATTAATGATCGTATATAGACTTGCTGTTGTTACTTTTTGGACTTTGTAGACTTTTTAACGACTGGTTCAATATGAAAGACATATTGATAAACATTCATTCCTAATACACCTCCAACCAGTGGACCTAGCACGTAGCTAAGACTATAGGAGTGAATACCTAGCGCAACAGCTGGGTTAAGCACTCCGTTGGATGCCATGGAAGCTATTATGATACCAATGGTGAGCGAAATACCGATAGCAGCAGACAGTTTGCCGCCATCGAATCCTTGATTCACTGCTGCAGCGATACCAAAAGTAAAAATAAATGTTCCCAAAGCTTCGGCTAGCATGATGCGCCAGTCGAAACTCTTTCCAGCTATATTTGGTAAGGCTTGCTGTAAAAAATACTCAGCCACACGCCAAGCGCATAAACCGCCAAGTAACTGAGCAGCAATATAAACAATAGCTTGAGCTGATGATATCTTCTTGACGCTCCAAAACCCAACAGTAACCGCTGGGTTAATGTGAGAACCAGATATGCCACCTATCACTAGTACCATAGTCGCCAATACTAAGCCTGCTGTCGTAGCCGCGAAATAGGGAATACCAATTTTTGTTATCATGGCCAATACTGCCGATGCCAATACAAATGTACCAAAAAACTCAGCCACAATTGCAGCTGTCTTATTTTTATCAAACATTTTTAACCTCCATTGTATGCACAAAGCATAGAACGAGCTAAATCAAAAAGCAATAGTAGCTATGCTAAGCGGTTATCGAAAACTGATGCAGTTCTTTATTAGGAACAGCCGCGGCTACAGCAGCCAGTAAGAGCTCCCTGGCGTGTTCCATTAGGTGTTTCTGCCGTACCGCATCCGGTCCTGAAGCCAAAGCATTTTCGATATCATCTGCGTACCAATCGTCTATAACAAAACTGTCTTCGGCCTTGCTATTTTCTTTTTCGCTCAAATCGTGTAATTTAGTCTGGTCAACTGTATAGCCACGCACTTTCTGCCGGACTAAGCTTCGACCTTCGTGCTCCCCGAATAGCAGCTCAATGGCGTCCGCCGCCTCTTCGCCCAGAACTTCACCGAGTGTTCCTTCGTTATGTTTGTCATAGCGACCACTTGAGTGTATTGACTGACTGTATCTAATAACCTCATCAGCCAAATCCTCACTAAATACTTCACCCATATTTGCTTTAGCATAGGATTTTACATAGTCTGTATTCTCGGCAATAATACCGATAATAGGACCGAATGAATCATTAGCCGCACAATGATCATGACCACCAGACTGAATACCCTTACTGTTTATGTCCCGTTTTACCTGAGCAAGGTTGTTTTTCGGGTCATTGTTCGTATCACCAAAATATCCTGATAACTCAGCAACGTACAGCCCGTAAACATCTGGGCCACCAGGGACCGAAGGTCGAGCCTCGATTTTTCCAGCCTCACCACGAGTACCTATGCGAGGTCGTTCATCTACACAAGTTCCGCGCACATTGGCTCCAACCGCAACTAGAGATTGACGGGCTAATTCAGCTTGCCGTTGAAGTTGCTCAACACCCAAAGTGTCGTGTTCACCTTTAATTTGTCCATTTAATGTTACTGTGGCCATCATTGGATCTAATATTTCTCCCGTTATCATTTCCGTCATAAATATTTCTTTATTAGTCTTATTAATATTTAACAAAGTCTATAGTACTCCTTTGTTAAGGAATTACAATACCCCATATGTGTGTGATTATTATCACATTGAAACGCTAGATGTAATGATGGATAATATTCATGAACCAGGAGGTAATCATGAGTACACTACCACCAGATGAATCTTTCGAACTATTACATAATGATGCCCCTGAGTCTGTTGTCGATTATGTTCTTGAAAATCTGCACGAAGAAGACCGCGCCATAGAGTACACAAAACCTCAGTGGGAAGAATTCACAAAAGATAAGCCACGCCTTAGAGAATATATTTCTCGTTCAGCTTTTGAAATAGCTCCAGACGATATTGAGCTACGTCAAAGAGTAACTCATGCTTTGCTTGGACTATATGCGGTAGCCAGAGAATCTAAAATTGTCGAGGTACTAGAAGAACAGTTTAGCGACAGTAACGCATCACAAGATGCTTTTATAGAAGCACAATCCAGCACAGAGACTACACAAGAGGGTAGAAAGTCTCGAATTTTTGGTAGAGAAAAACAACCAAAGATTAGAGGGCTTAAGCGGAGTTTAGCTGCCAGTGCTTTATTGCTTTTCGGTCTGAACCGTACAACAAATAAACAAGAGTTTAGTTAACGGCGACGTTTTCGTTTTAAGCCAGCAACTTGCAGGCGAACCGAGGATCTATCAACTAGGCTTTGGGCTTTTTCAAGTGAAACCTCGTCTTTTGCCTCAGCCCTCATTTTCTTAGCTCGCTCTAGGGCAGCTTGAGCTTCTGCTTCGTTAATATCATCAGCGTGGTCGGCTTCGTCTACAAGAACGCGAAGTACATTATCGGCAACCTCGATCACGCCGCCATGACTAGCAAATACATCCATCATATCGTCTGGCTCATTTGGTGTTTTACGTACCCTAATAATTCCATCTGTAGCCACAGAAATAAGTGGCATATGACCAGTCAGGACACCAATATAACCATCTAGCGTGGGCAATATAACCTCAGTGACGTCTTCACTATATTTGAGGCCTGTGAGCGTTACAAGCTCAAAGCGAATCACTACTTCTTTTCCTCTTCTTTAACTTCTGAGATATCACCCTTCATGTAAAAGGCACTCTCTGGCTTATCGTCATGTTGACCCTCAAGAATTTCCTTGAAGCCCGCGATTGTGTCCGCTAGCGCAACATACTTACCTGGCTTACCAGTAAAAACTTCACCCACAAAGAATGGTTGAGTTAAGAAACGTTGAATCCTTCGAGCTCGAGCAACCGTCTGCTTGTCTTCCTCAGATAATTCTTCCATACCAAGGATAGCAATAATATCTTGTAAATCTTTGTACCTCTGCAAAATACGCTGCACCTCTCGGGCTACGTTATAGTGTTCTTCGCCAATTATTTCTGGATCGAGAATGGTTGAACTACTATCGAGTGGATCAACAGCAGGGTAGAGACCAAGTTCGGTTAATGCACGGTTCAAAACAATAGTTGAGTCAAGATGGGCAAAAGTCGTAGCTGGTGCAGGATCGGTGAGGTCATCGGCTGGTACATAAACTGCCTGCACTGAAGTAATCGATCCTTTGCGCGTAGATGTAATACGCTCCTGAAGTTGACCCATTTCCTCAGCCAGGTTTGGTTGGTAACCTACGGCTGATGGTAAACGCCCAAGAAGTGCCGACACTTCAGCACCGGCTTGAGTGAAGCGAAAAATGTTATCGACAAAAAGCAACACATCGCTACCCTGATCTCGGAAACCTTCTGCAATTGTAAGGCCAGATAGACCGACACGCAAGCGAGCACCTGGTGGTTCATTCATTTGACCAAATACGAGTGAGGTCTTATCCAGAACGCCCGATTCTGCCATTTCGTTATACAAATCATTACCTTCACGAGTACGTTCACCAACACCAGCAAATACTGAATAACCGCTATGGAACTTTGCAATATTGTTGATAAGTTCTTGGATTAGAACAGTTTTACCAACTCCGGCACCACCGAATAATCCAACCTTACCACCACGAGTAATAGGAGAAATAAGGTCAATTACTTTGATGCCTGTTTCAAGGATTTCAACATTTCCAGACTGTTCAGTAAGTGGTGGCGGATCACGATGAATAGGTGATGTCTTCTTAAAGGTGCCTTTCTTGCCGTCTATGGGCTGACCAATAACATTGAACATTCTCCCCAGGGTATCTTCGCCAATGGGCACACTAATCGCATCGCCAGTATCCACAACTTCAGATCCACGCTCTAGGCCATCAGTGGAACTTAGTGCCACGGCACGAACACTAGACTCGCTCAAGTGCTGAGCTACTTCTAGAATTATATCTTGACCGTCGTGTTGTACTCGTAAAGCGTTATATATTGCTGGCAGATGACCTTGACCAAATTCCACATCAACCACCACACCAACAATTTGGCTAATTTTACCTGTTGTTTTTTCACTTGTTGCTGTCGTCATTATTATTCTCCTTCGTTTCGTATTTCTTCATAAAATTCTCTATCCAGTCCAGAAGCATCACTACCTATTACCCCATTTGGAGATAGCGGATCAAGATTTAATGCAACCTCTCCTAAATCTTCAGAAAAGCTTCTACGCCGTACAAGTATCTCGGGAATTGGCAAATGCGGAGTAGGTAATATCTTACCACTTGGTTCTTTTCGTTCATCACCTCTCATTTGATTGCCTCCGCGCCTCCAGTGATTTCGGCTAGCTCTTGGGTAATAGCTGCTTGACGAGCCGTATTAAACTCAAGTGTTAGATCGTCAATAAGTTCCGATGCATTGTCAGTTGCGTTCTTCATCGCTAGCATTCGCATCGAGTGTTCGCTAGCTATACTTTCTAGTAATGCCTGCCATATTTGCACTTCAAGTAGGCGTTCGGTGACATTGTCTAAAACACTCTGAATAGAGGGCTCGAAGGTAACATTAGATAAAGCAATGCCCTGATCACCACCGTCTTCACTAAACGCTGCGGGCAATAACGAAAGACATGTTGCAACCTGAAGAATATTTGATTTTAGATCGGTATAAATTAGCTGAACATTATCTACTTTTTCAGTGGAGTATAATTCAACAATAGTATTTAGAATTGGACGAATATCATTGGCGGTCGGTTGATCTCCAAACATCGGATATGCAGCCACTAGCTCAACACCTTCAAGCCTTCGTGTGAATTGAGCAGCCTGTTTCCCAATTGCTATAACTGACGGCTTGATACTTTTACTCGTGTCATCAATTATTTGTTTTGCTAATAAACGCATAATGTTTGCATTATAGGCACCAGCTAATCCGCGATTACTACTAAGAACTATGTATAGGCGTCGCTTGACATCACGCTTTTTGAAAAGAGGATGATCCTCGACTTCGGTTATCTGATTCATTCTACTAAGAAGCGAGTGTGCGTAACGTCTATAATCTCGACTTTGTTGCGCAAACTCCTGAGCCTTTTTCATCTTGCTGGCAGCAACTAACTCCATAGCCTTAGTAATTTGCTTGGTGTTTTTCACCGAGTTTATCCGACGCTTTAGAGTAATAGTATTAGCCATACAATATAAGCCTATTTAGCTTGTTTTTCTTCCTCGTGGTGATAGCTTGCCGAGATTTTAGTCGCCAGATCAATGATAGTTTTTTTCATTTTTTCGTCAGGCTCGTCACCGGTATTAATTTTTTCAACCAGCTTTGCATGATCATGCTTGAGTTCGCGAAGCAGATTAGCCTCGGCTGTTTTGATTTTTTCTACAGGCACCTTATCAAAGCATCCTTCAGTAGCGGCGAGTAGCATCGCATACATTTGCCACACAGCATATGGACTATATTGATGCTGTTTTAATAGTTCAGTTAATCTCTGACCACGTTCAATGCGATGTCTAGTTTCGGGGTCAAGGTCGGTCGAGAACTGACTAAAGGCCGCTAGTTCTCGGAACTGTGCAAGATCAATACGAAGCGACTTGGCAACGCTCTTAACGGCTTTGGTTTGCGCCGAACCACCAACACGCGAAACAGATAGACCAACAGAAATCGCCGGACGAATACCTTGATAGAACAGGGAGGTATCCATGAATATCTGTCCGTCTGTTATAGAAATGACGTTAGTAGGAATATAGGCGCTGATATCACCAGCTTGTGTTTCGATAATTGGTAATGCAGTTAGGGAACCTGCTCCTAGCTCATCATTCAATTTCGCTGCACGCTCAAGCAAACGGGAGTGCAGATAGAAAACATCACCTGGATATGCTTCGCGACCAGGGGGGCGACGTAGTAATAGCGACATTTGTCTATACGCAGCTGCGTGTTTAGTAAGATCATCGTAAATTATCAAGGCGTGTTGTTTGTTGTCTCTGAAGTATTCACCCATAGCACAACCAGCGTACGGTGCTAGGTATTGCATACTAGCCGGATCCGCAGCACTAGTGGCAACAACAATGGTTTGATCCATAACTCCTTCACGCTTAAGGCGCTCAACCAATCGAGCTACTTTACTCAATTTCTGACCAACTGCAACATAAATATTTATAATGCCCGTATTTTGCTTATGTTGGTTGATCATAGTATCAATAGTAATAGCAGTTTTACCTGTTTGGCGATCGCCAATAATAAGCTCTCTCTGACCACGACCGACAGGCACCATAGCATCTATAGCTACCAGTCCCGTCATTAAGGGCTCATGAACACCCTTTCGATCTAGAACTCCTGGAGCAGGGCGCTCAACGCGGCTAGTTTGCTTAGTAGCTATCTGGCCTTTACCATCTAATGCTTGCCCAAGAGGGTTTACTACTCGACCAACCAGCTCAGGTCCAACAGGTACTTCTAATACTTTACCGGTTAGTTTTGCGGTTGCGCCAGCTTTAATGACCGTAGTGTCGCCTAATATAACAGCACCTATTTCGTCTTCACCTAGATTGAAGGCAAAGGCAGTTATTTGCTCACCATTGGCAGCTTGAATGTCAATCATTTCACTATAGCCACAGTTACTTAGACCATAAATCCATGCAACACCATCACCAATACGGGTGACGATACCAACTTTCTCGATTTCCGGGCGTGATTTCAGCTCATTAATAGCCGCCCGAATATCGTCAGAAAGTTCTTTAATAGAAACATCTTTCATTATCTGCTAATTCCTTTCCAAGGCGGTTAATCGTTTAAATGTATTCAGTTTTGATTGGACACTCATATCAAGCTGCTCGTTTGCCATATCTACTCGCAAGCCTCCAACTAAAGTTGGGTCACGTTTCTCAGTTATTACTACGTTTCTTGCGTTAGGATATTCCTTTTTGAGCATCACTTCGATATCATCAAGAACCTGTTCGGTAAGTGGGGATACGCTAACTGCAACAGCTTCTAAATGACCTTTGTTGGCACGATACTGCATAACATCACGAATTAAAGATTCAAGTCCAGAGGTTTCTTTTTCGTGCAGTAAATAGGCCGCTATTTCCTTAGCAAGCTCGTCTTTATTGGTGATGTGTAAAGTTCTTTCAGCTACAATCGAAGCAAGATGATGTCGAGTATCCTTCATGGCTATTTTTGTCCTTTGATAGCTTTGTCAATCAGCTCTGCATCTTTTTTAGAATCAACCTTTTCGTGAACAATGGTTTCAGTAGCTTCTGAAACTAAACCAACAATGTCTTTTTCAAGTTTACGTTTAGCCTGGCGTGACTCTTCCTCTATACGGGCTTGGGCGTCGGCAAACATAGCATCAGACTTACGTTGAGCTGATTTTTCGGCTTCACGCAAAACCTCTCTAGCTTCCTTATGGCCTGTTGCAATGATCTTGTCGGCTTCATGTCGAGCTTCTCGCATCACCTTAGCTACTTCATCATCGAGTTTCTCTTTTTCTTTCTCTAGTTTTTGACCCAAGCGCACACCGTCATCGATTGTTTTTCGGCGCTTTTCTAGCATCACACTAACTCGGTTGAATGCCAGTTTTTTTAGCAGAATAAACACTAATACAAAAGTAACTAGTTGTATTAAGAAGGCGCTAAGACTTACGCCGAGGGCTCCCAATCCGCTAGCTTTCTCGGTCGTTTCGGAAGCGAAAAGTGATATGTACATTAACTACTCCTACTTCGCACCTTAAATAATGAATAGCGATGCAAACACGAGCAAAGCCATAAGTTCAATAATACCGATTATCACAAGAATCTGACCAAGTGATTTAGATGATTCAGGGTTACGACCAACTGCATTCATAAATGCCATACCTATTAGTCCGATACCTATTGCTGGGCCAAGCATGCCGAAGCCCATCATTATTCCTTTTGCAAGTACCTCAGTGTTTATGGCTGTCGTTGCTGTCTCTGCCAAGAGTGAAATCATTATTGTTGTCTCCTAATTATTTACGTTTAATTGATTCTTAATATTACTAACCTACACATTTATCATGCTGCAGCCTCCAAAGCGTGATCTTCGGTCTCATGTTCGGCACCGTGCTTAATAGCGACTGACAGATAGGTCATACTGAGTGTTACAAAAATATAGGCTTGTAGAGCACCAACCGCAAGCTCAAGACATACGAAAGGCAATGCAGTTATAGGTGCGGCCACGCTACCAAGGTAAGAAAATACTGCGATAATAACTTCACCAATTGTAACGTTTAAAAACAGTCGCAGCGCAAGACTAAATACCCTAATAAGCTCACTAAACATCTCAAAAATACCGAGGAACAGCGTTAACGGATTTTTGAGACTACCATTGAAGTAATGACGAATATGTTTGAAAAATCCGGACTCTTTGATAGCAAAATACTGGACGAGACACATAATAACGGCCGCTGCAGCCAGTGTGCCATTAAGGTCAGCCGTAAACGGTCTAAGAACAGGGGTTCCACTTATATGTAAAGCTTCGCCAACTCCTGGTAATAATCCTAACCAATTACTAAACATTATGAAAAAGAAGAAAGTTACGAAGTAGGGTGCATAGTAGAGAGCTTTTTTGCGAGATCCCAAACTAGCTGCTATCTGATTGGTTATAAAATCGTTGCCAATTTCAATGAACTGACTAAAACCTTTCTTAGGTCGAAGGCTAATTTTACGAGCTGTATAGATTAAAATTACAGAAATAATTACCGCCGATATCCAACCATAAAGCATTGAGTTGGTTATTGTCACACCACCGATTTCAAACACAGCGCCAGGTGTGATATGTACAGCTGGACCAGTACTTTCGGCGGCGAATTTGATTAAATTATGCACTCTTTTTCTTCCTCTTACTCTTTTTACTATCTTCCGCTTGAAGTTGATTAACCTCTTGAACTGTAGACCAAATGGTGGCAGCAGCACCAAATGCAGCTATCATCAGACCGGCAAGCACAAACGATGGGCTCTTATTAAATTTCTCGTCCAACTTTACGCCCGCAATAACTGGTATTAGGACAATAAGAGCGAGCCGCCAGCTTAGATTTATAGTAGCCCCATAGAACTGCGATTTGGCTGCTTGGCTCTCAAGTAGCTTCTCTATATCGTCCTCTTTAGGAGTCGTCGTCTTTCTCTCGGCGGCGGCTTTCTTCATCTACAGTGAATTGTATCAGTGTGCTCACCTTTGTACAATAGTCATAACATATTTTTGTCGGTACCTAGCTTAGCTTATATTGTATATCTGTAATAACAGAGGTATACTGATTATAGGAGAAGACTGTGGAAAAAGATGTCAGGGAATCAATGGAGCAATTAGCAGGATCGCCAGCTCGCAGCTGGCAAAACTATGACAGCCAAGAGAAAGAAGAAGCCGATTTTAAAGTTTTCCCGGATTTCGAATTCAAGATTGACCCCAAAAATTTTTCTGACAATGGGATTATCGAATTAACTGCCGAATCCAAACTACGATATTGCCTTAAGTTGATCCAGTCTACGTGTGGTGAAGCTAGTGATCAATTTAGCGATATCTCACATCCCAATGTTCGTGAAAGCCAGTTATTGGCTCAGAAGAAATACCTGGGTGGAACAATCAGTATCGGCAAGACCGAGGCAAAAGTCCATAGGTCGGTAATTGTTGACCCTGATGCGGCCACAGAAAGCTTGTATCAAAAGTTTAAAGAAAATAATCATCCAGCATGGCAATTAGCCAAACAACTTGAAAACTATGAAGAAATAAGTAGCAATGATATCGATGGCGTTAAGCGATCACTAGCTGTGATATTTGCATGGCCTGAGTTGCGCTTAATTTATAACCAGCAAATCGATGAATACAAGAAGGATATTCAAACATAGCCTTTATTCGGCAGTATAATACGATAATGTCATTTGAAAATTACAAAACTAAAGATTCTGTGGTGGTTGTTTACACCGGAGACGGTAAAGGCAAAACTAGTGCTGGTCTTGGATTGATGGTAAGGGCGCTCGGCAATGACTGGAAGGTCGCATTCGTTCAGTTTATTAAGTATTGGGGCGTTAGTGAGCACATATTTATTAATAACATCTTGCCACTTTATGGTGACTCGTTGCACTTCTATAAAGGTGGCAAGGGATTCTATAATGCTGGCGATCTAAGCGCAGCCCAGATCAGTGAAGATCAGCATAAGCAAGCAGCCCAAACAACCTTTGCCGAAGCCTTAGATTGCGCAACCTCAGGTAGGTATGATCTAGTTATTTGTGATGAGATAAACAATGCCGTACATGACGGGCTCATCAAGCCTATTCAACTCGAAGATTTAATAAACAAGAAATCCCAAAAAACTAGCTTATGTTTGACGGGTAGAAACTTTCCCAAGTCATTGACAGATAAGGTTGACATCATGACTAATATGACAAAAATCAAGCATCATTTCGATGATAAGTTTGTGGCGAATAAAGGAATCGACTTTTAAATGAAAGCCGTTCTATATTTGATGATCGGTTTCCCTGGTGCTGGCAAAACAACTACATCGAGAATAATACATGAGCTAACCGGAGCTGTTCATATTTGGGCCGACCAAGAGCGCAACAAAATGTTTGGTATCCCATCTTACTCAAATCAAGAAAATATTAAACTCTACGATCATCTCAACGATATTGCAAACCAACTACTAAAAGACGGCAAAAGTGTAATATTTGATACAAATTTTAACTTCAGGAGCGACAGAGATAAGCTACGAAAAATCGCAAGCAATAATGACGCTAAGTGCCAGGTAGTATGGGTAAAAGTTGATAAGTCTCTTGCTCTCAAGCGGGCAACTCAAAACGCCCATCTTCAAGACACCAGAATCTTAGGTAATATCCCAAAGTCCGATTTTGAACGTATGACTAATAATCTTGAACCACCTAACGAAGACGAGTCTCCAATAGTAGTTGATGGCACTAAGGTAACAACCGAATATATTCGAAAAATATTTGGATTATGAAAATCAGACTACCCAGAAAAAGAAGCCAAAGAGTGCTACTTATTTCATTAATGTCACTGCTATTGGTTCTTGGCTTAAGACTAACCAAACAATCACAACCAACAGCCCTAACTGATATAAACAACACTTATCAAGTAACTAAGGTATTTGATGGCGATACAATTGAAGTAAATATGAATGGACACGGAGAAAAAGTGCGTTTTATTGGTGTTGACACTCCAGAGACACACGATCCCAGAAAGTCAGTGCAATGTTTTGGTCAAGCTGCGGCAACATTCACAAAGGATAAACTAAAAAATCATCGCGTCCGATTAGTAGCCGATCCTATCAATACCAACAGAGACAGATATGAACGATTATTGCGATACGTCTACACAGAAAATGGCGAGTTATTTAATGCGACCTTGATCAAAGAAGGTTACGGATTTGCGTATCTGGGCTTTCCATTCACTAAGTCTGATGAATTCAGAAATTATCAGATTGAGGCAAGGCAGAAAAATCGCGGTTTATGGTCAAGCTGTCATCCTAGTGAAAACCAGTACAATGGCTTTACTTCAAATGACGAAAAATAGTCACATCGGGTGAATGCGTGATTCTGGTTTTGATTCCACAAAACGCTTAATTGAGAACTCTCCAGTTTCTGGATTATAACCACGCTTTATTAGCTTAACCCCAAAATGCGTGGTTAGCGTCAAGACAGTAGGAAGCTTTACCGCGGTTGTTTTGATGCCATGAACGTAGTAGGTGTTTTTATACACTGCTAGGTACTTTTTTAGTTGCTCTAACGAATCATTCATTCGTCGTGAAGAAGTCATAGCTGTTAAGTGTGGGTCAAATATAACTAAGAAACCGTGCTCATATAAGTGTATAGCTAAATCAACATCTTCATGAACATCTTTACGCATACATACTTCATTACGAACAGACAGCCAAGCATCACGACGAATTGCCATATTGCTACCGAACAGAAATACAGCGTCGACTTTAGTACCCAATCGCCAAGTAACCCTACGTACATTCTTGTCTATGAACAATCCTATCTGTTTGGCGGGTGCGTCATGCCAGCCAACTGGACCACTCACGGCAGCAACGTCACTCGTAGTAAACAATGTCAATAGACGCTTAATCCAGTCATTGGGCAATTGAGTATCGGCATCAATTCGTCCAATCAAATCATATTTTGCAGCATCAAAACCAGCATTGCGTCCCCACATAACTCCTTGTTGCAACTCTTTGACAACTCGAACAAAAGGGTAAGACCTGGCTATACTAATGCTTTCGTCGGTTGAGTTATTATCAACTACAATCACCTCGTTGGGTAAAATGGACTGTTCGGTAATTGAGTCTAGGCAAGCCTTGAGGTGGTGTTGTTCGTTATAAACTGGTATAACTATTGATACCGTTAATGCTTTTTTCATAAGGACATATTGACTATACCAAATGTCAGTAAAACATTCGCCACCAAAATCATATATTAATAAGCTTTACCAGGGCTGCAAACAATGGGTGCGTAAACCATTATGGCATCGCATAATTACTGTTTTTGCAGTCGTAATTATGATTGCTGTCATAGGAATGTATGCGATTTCTCAGTGGTACATGTTTAGACACCGACAAGAACCAATCGAGATGGGAGCAACCTTCATACCTAAATACGCTCGCTACTACGACTTAGATCCTAAGGAAACACTATCCGCTATGTTAGATGATCTAAAGTTTGATAATCTTCGACTTGTTAGTTACTGGAGTGACGGGGAACCTACTCAAGGCAATTACGATTTTTCACAACTAGATTGGCAGTTTGCTCTAGCCGAGTCGCACGGCACTAAGGTGTCACTTTCAATAGGCTTGCGCCAGCCTCGTTGGCCAGAATGTCATATGCCTACTTGGGCACAAAATCTAGATAAATCACAGTGGGAGCCCAAGCTAAAAGCCTATATCTCCGCGGTTGTCGAGCGTTATAAAAACAGCCCATCCCTGGCAAGCTACCAACTAGAAAATGAGTACTTTCTGAAGGCTTTCGGGAAGTGTACTGACTTTAGTCGACAGAGACTAGTTGATGAATACAACCTAGTAAAACAAATCGACACCGAACACCCAGTGATTGTAAGTATGAGCAATAACGCCATCGGCACGCCGATCTATGCACCAACTCCCGATATGTGGGCAATATCTATCTATAAACGCGTATGGGACAAGACGGTTACTAAACGCTATTTCGAATATCCTATTCCAGCTTGGTATTACGGTTTCAGAGCTGGCTGGACAGAAGCAACTCGCGGCAGAAACTCATTCATACATGAACTTCAGGCAGAAGCCTGGACACCTGGCGACCTTGGTATTAAAGAAACACCGTTATCTGAACAAGATAAATCAATGAACGCTGAAAGGCTTCACGATCGCTTTGAGTATGGTCGTGCTACTGGAATGAAAAAAATGGATCTTTGGGGTGCTGAGTGGTGGTATTGGCGAAAAGTAAAGCGCGGAGATAGTAGTCTATGGGATGTTGCTCGAGAAGAAGTTGCTAAAACTAAGTCGATTAATCAAAAAACTAGGCAAGAAAATCAGCGATGAACTGGATCAAGAGATCAAGTTTATTTATAAGCGGATCTCTATTTAGATTTCTATTATTCTTCGGGGTTGGTCTAGTTTGTATGGTGATTATATTCGGTAATAGAAATAACTTAGAACAGTCCATAAAAAATACTCATGCCGCAACCAGATTTGTAGACGCCATGATATCTGAAATGCAAAAAAATAATCCTCAATCCAGCGTTCCTCTCAATGATCCGGTCATAAAAGGAATAATCAAAAATTCTTTTTCCGAAAACGTCATTCAAACCAATAGCCAGGCAATAATTGACGGCACATATAATTGGCTGGAAGGCAAGTCAAAGGACGTTACATTTGTTGTTGATTTTAGCGGAGCTAGAGATCGCCTTGCTAATGAAATTTCAAGTTATGCATTTAATAGGCTGAGCGCACAGCCAACCTGTTTTGCCGTACCAGAACAAATTGACCCGTTCACAGCAGGCTGTAAGCCACCATTCACAGACCTAGCAGCCGAGCAACAGAAATTTGCCGAAACGCTAAAAGGCTCTGAAGGATTTTTGCCAAAGGCTCGATTTACCGAAGCAGACTTACCTAAAAACAAGCAAGGCAAAAAAATAACCGAGCAATTCTCTTACGTGCCGCAACTATACAGCTGGGCTCGACTGATGCCATACATTTTGCCGATACTTATACTTATTCTAGGTGCACTATCGGTTTGGTTATCTCCTAATAAACGCAAAGGATTCCAGCAAATAGGCATGGCGTTAGTTGGTAGCGGTATAGCATTGCTAATTACTCCCATACTATTTGTTTACGTATTACCACGCTTTACTCAAGCAACTCAGTTTAGTATTGGCGGTAGTCCGACTCAACAGGTCTTCAATGATGTATCAAATAACCTCACATCTGAGTTTTATAGCCTGCTAATAAATGTGTCGATTCAAATTGTCGTGATTGGAATGGTAATTATGCTGATCGAGAGAATAACTAGACCCCATTCTTTGTATTCTGAAGTTGAGAAAAAGGCCGGCATGGTTAGCAGTAACACCAAGAAAAGACCCAGTAGTAGTCGCAAATTCAAGCCCGCAGATCTTCCATTACAATCAAGTGAGGAAAGTACTCGCAGAAAACCACATAGGACTCGTAACAAAAAATATCGTAAAATACCTAAAAAGGAGATCTGATGAAAATAGGTATTGTTGGTTCGGGTGATGTGGCGAGAAGTCTTGGCAAAGGCTTGTGCGATCTAGGTCACAACGTTATGCTTGGAACTCGTTATCCTGACAAAAAAGAACTAAGTAGCTGGAAAAAGCATGCTGGCAAGCATGCCCAAATTGGTACTACTACTGAAGCCGCAGATTTTGGCGATATTGTGATACTCGCTATAGCTTGGCATGCCGCCGAAAATGTGCTGTCACAAATTAGACCCGAATCAGCCGGTAAGATTGTTATTGACGTAACCAATCCTCTGCAATTCAACGATGATCAACCACCTACCTTGAGTATTGGTCATTCTATTAGTGGCGGCGAAATTGTTCAACAAAGCTTACCGGATAGCCATGTAGTTAAAACACTAAACATCATAAACCACGCCAATATGGTTATGCCGAAGTATAAAAATGGCGTTCCAACTATGTTTATGTGTGGCAATAATGAATCAGCAAAAACGCATACCGGCGAACTCTTAGTTGAGCTTGGCTGGAGTGACATTGTTGACATCGGTGAAATAGAAAAAAGCCGTCTACTAGAACCACTGTGTCTTCTATGGATTGAATACGGAGTAACCCGGGATACTTGGGATCATGCCATATCAATACTAAGTAAGTAGTAATCTGCTCATGGTTATAAAGTAGCTTTGGCCTATATTACTTACCTGTGAGCGAGTATAAACACCAAACTGGTCAACCGGACGAATTTGAAGAGTTAAATATTCTTGTTTTTGGAGAAACGGCTAATGACGAAGATCATGAGTTATTGCAATCTGTTGCTCAAAGCTTGTTAGATAGCTATGGAGAAAGAGAGATCTGGGGCCACTATGGCTTTAAGTCGGATACAGGGAAAATAATTTTCGCGGTATCTGATCTACCTGACGACCCATCTATAGGAAGGTGTGTTTCACTCAAAATTTCCGAATCGATTACAGATGAGGATGATGACGATATCGAGCTTTTTAGCCTCACTCTTGGTCGTGATAATAAAGTCATTGAAAGCTACCTGAAGAAAAGTAATGCACAGGGTGATATCTACCAAAAAATAACTGGGATTATCATGGATACAGTGCACACTTCACAACCACCAGGTCACGTGGTTGACCTATTAGGTCATGTGCTCCTTTTGGGAAGTGCAGAGCAAGATGTGACAATTGATAATTTTTGGCATGTACCGTTATCGAACGGCAATTTGACTAAACCAGCGTTCGAAATACTCAGTGAGTTTGTTGATGAAATCGTCGATATTAGGATAGGGGAAATTGAATTCAGTGTATCCGACAAAGATACCGAGACAGTTGTTAGATCATATTACGGTGTTGGCAATATTAGTGAAGACGTATTTGATGAAGTCAATCCGAGACTGGAAGTAATCCACCGCGACAGGCTGCTTTTCGAAGAGTATCGTTACTGTGTTTTTGGAGATGGTGAAATCGAATACATAGAGCTGGATCCACGTCATGAGGATAATGCTGACATTATGACATCTTCAGAAAGTATTGAAGAAGAGCAGGCAGTTGATTGCGAAGTTGCTGATATTCTCGAATCAACTGGGGTTTTTGTGTTATCAAAAGAAGCCTGCAATAAGCTAATGCGGGTTTTGATCAATATATCTCTCAATTACAAAGAAGATGGCTCAGAACTAGATTAGATACTAGGTAATAGATTGTAATTTTTAGCAAGTTAGGCCATACTACTAAGGTTATGGCTAAAAAGCGTCCATCAACTGGCACAATATCCAACCGTCGCGCTCGCCACGATTATGAACTCAAAGATGAAATCGTTGCAGGGCTTGTTCTTAATGGGCGTGAAACGAAAGCCCTAAGACGTGGTCATGGTCATTTGCGCGGTGCATACGTTACTGTTAAAGATAATGAACTATGGCTAATTAACAGCACGATTACCGGCGACACTTCAATTAATATTGATGAATCGGAACAAACTCGAGCTCGCAAATTACTTGTTAAGCACAAGGAATTAAACCAACTATTGTCGGCAAAACAGCAAGGTTTAACTATAATTCCCCTTGATCTACTAACACGCGGTAGGTACATAAAGCTACGACTCTCGGCTGGTCGGGGTAAAAAGCTATATGACAAACGTGCAGCCATAAAAAAGCGCGATACCGACCGAGCCGTATCCCAAGAACTAAAACGAGTAGTGAAGCACTAGATTATAACTTAGTTTACATATATTCTATTTTGTTATATTATCAAATTATGGGAGACAACAGAGATAGGTCAGAATTTTTAGCCCAACGCCAAGAATCATTATTCTTTTCGTCACGACTTCTAGCTTTTAACGGCGATCGTGTTGAAATCGACGGTCAAGCAATAAGTGAGAATGTGGCCCGATATCAAAGAGGAGAAGAAACTTGGACAGTTTGGTTTCCGCAATATTCAGATGATGGTGCAATTTTTCTAACTAAAGAGAATGGTACTGATAAGATTACTTATAGCTATTCAAGGGAAGGCCAAATTCAAGCCACAGAGTATCCAACAGATGGCAAAACTTTTGAAGACGGAACATACTTAAAAGTTCGGGAGATTTATCTTGAGGAGTATGACCTTCTCGAGACAGTAGTTGCTGACTTACGCAACATTTCATCTACAGAATAATTGTTTGTAAGCTATTGTTTAGGGACTAGCTTTTATATATAATCCATCTCTGTATTCGTCAGTTGGCGCAATAAGTACCTTTTAGTTTATTCCCGGGTAGCTCAATGGTGGAGCAAGAAGCTGTTAACTTCGAGGTTGTCGGTTCGAGTCCGACCCCGGGAGCCAGACCAAGCAGAGAAAAGCATAGACCTAGTTCTATGACCGACAATAACTTCTCTCCTTGGTCAGTCAAGAAAGAGTTGTGCTGACAACAAGGTACATATGTTGGAACCGCCTGAAAGGGCGGTTCTTTCATATCCAGCCCTGTAATTTAGTTCGAACCCAGCCTC
>CAZSZC010000013.1:0-24117 GCA_964610775.1 uncultured Candidatus Saccharibacteria bacterium
CACAAATAGTAGATAGCTGCTCAATAACTGGTAGCGGATTACGCTCGCCATGGGTCAAAACTACTCCAGATAGTTCGGGAGGTTGCATAATTAATACTATATACTATTACTGTAGTAATTGCAATTTCAGGCTATTCTTGTTCCTACAGATTGGCCATTAATCAAGTTTTTTAAATTATCAGGTTGCATAGCGTTATAAACTACCACAGGCATATTCTGTTCCATCGCCAGACCCATAGCTGCTTTATCCATAACTTTTATTGAAGAGTCTTCTATGGCTTGCTGGTAATTGAGGCTCTCGAATTTCTTTGCATCTGGATGCTTATTAGGATCCTTGTCATACACTCCATCAACTTTTGTGGCTTTTAGTACTGCTTCGCAGCCCAGTTCGAGGGCAATATTAACTGCGGCAGTATCATGAGTAAAATATGGTCTACCTATGCCGCCGGCAATAATAATGACTCGACCATGAGCAATGTGCTTTTCGGCTCGACGAAAAGAATACATCTCGGCAACTTGATCTGCAAAAATATTACTCAAACAACGCGTCTCGATACCGTTGTGTTCAAATATGTCAGTTATCGCCATGGCATTAATCAGACCACTCAGCATACCCATATGATCACCAGTAACGCGTTTTATACCTTGACCAGCAACTTCGGCACCACGAACTAGATTGCCGCCACCAACCACTAGTATTATCTCGCAACCACCTTTGCGCGCCTTCTTTACCTCACTAGCGAAATAGTTAGCAACTTCAGGATCTATACCAGCCTCAAACTTACCAGCCAACTGCTCGCCAGACAACTTCAGAAGTACTCTCTTGTAGTTACCCATTAATCGATAGTCTAGCAGATCCTGGTCTAGTCAAGCTATACTTAAACACATGAAATTATACTCGTGGAATGTAAATGGTATCCGAGCCGTAGTTAATAAAGGCTCGTTTCAGGACTTTATAAAAAATCACAGCCCAGATATTTTATGCCTACAAGAAACTAAAGCTATGCAGGGCCAAGCAGAAATAGATCTTTCTGACTACAAAGAATACTGGAATTCCGCTACAAAAAAGGGTTATTCTGGGACTGCTATCTTTTCAAAAACTGAACCACTGTCAGTTAGCAAAAACTTCCCGGATGATATTGTTTCTAAGTACGGAATAAAAAGCGACAAATACGGCAACCCAAATGATGAAGGTAGGGTCATGGTAGCGGAGTTTGATAACTTATTTGTAGCTACCGTCTACACCCCTAATAGTAAGGGAGACCTATCCAGACTAGAGCTGCGAGATAAATACTGGGACCCGGCATTTTTAGCCTACATGAAACAGCTCGAAGCAAAAAAGCCAGTAGTTTTTTGTGGTGATCTGAACGTGGCACACAAAGAAATCGATTTAGCAAATCCCAAGCAAAATATTGGCAAGCATGGCTTTACAGATGAAGAGCGAGCAGGTTTTCAAAACTTTTTAAATGCTGGCTATATTGACACATTTCGCAAGTTTTACCCAGACCGCACGGAAGCCTATACTTGGTGGACGCACTGGGCTAACGCTCGTGCACGCAATGTAGGTTGGCGCATAGATTATTGGTTAGCAAGTAATTCGATAGCAAATAACATCGCATCCGCAGAGATCCACCCTGACGTACTAGGTTCTGATCATTGTCCGGTAAGTATTGAAATAAACATCTAGAATAGATGAATGAGTTGTAATGACCACGGAATCATACTGGCTGCGACAAGATAAAGAACCGCTTTTCCCGGATCTGCTCTGGAGTAAGCCAGAAAACAAGCAGCAGGCCGGAAAATTACTAATAATCGGCGGTAATATACACGGCATACAAGCACCGGCACAAGCATATTCTGCCGCACAATCTGCTGGTATTGGTGTGGCTAGGGTACTTTTGCCCAGTTCAGTGTCAAAATCGATTGGAAACACCTTTGAGGGTATTATTTACAGTATGAGTAATAAGAGTGGCGGATTCAGTGCTCAATCATTAAGCGACTGGCTTGATAATGGGCAATGGGCTGACTGTGTAGTGCTGGCCGGAGATACAGCTCGTAACAGTGAAACTGCAGTGGTGACAGAAAAATTTATTGAAAAGTACTCTGGCCAACTATGCATAACACAAGACTGCCTTGATCAGTTTATTAATTCACCTCTGAAATTATTTAATAGACCAGAAACAACACTAGTGGCCTCATTCGGACAGTTACAAAAAATGTGGGCACAACTCGATATGCAGGAAGTTTTATTGCAACGAAATGGCATACCCAAAAACATAAAGATAATCCACGATCTAACTGCTAAATACCCAGCCAATATAGTCATTAAACAAAACGATCAAATTATTGTAGCCGTGGGCGGAAAGGTTAGTACAACAACAAACAGAGAAGATGTATGGCGGGTAGTAACCGCCGCCAAAATAGCAGTATGGTGGTTGCAAAACCCGATGAAACCATTCGAAGCAATAACTACAGCACAGCAATATTGAACTATTTATGTAATTGTTGTATCGTATAGTGATGCAAGGTGTACATCATAAGAAACTACCAAGAACAGCGTTCAGTAATATCTCTGATTGCCAGAAAGCAGAAAGAACGTTTATTCAGACGGACGATCCCGACAAAAAGCTGTCTGCTGTTCACTTACTAGAACGATCTAGTAATTGGAGAAGCTGTAACAATATAGCTAGTCTAGGTTCTATGCTCGTCGAGCTTTCCGTCTCTCAAGAATATTCACCAGATCAGCGAGTTGACTTCATCTCTCGTGGCAAAGAATACCTAGAGCAAGCTTCTCGACATAGGTTTAGTCGATTTAATTCATCCGTGTTCCATACCAAGCAGCTACTTGCTAATATAGGTATATTTCAGGCATTTGCAGTTGATATTAATCCATCGCGAAAAGTAGTCAATGAAGCAAGGGATCAGACTATTGATGTGGCAAGACAAATACTTACAGAAGAAAAGGGCGTTTTAAAACACTATAGCAAATTGTCCAGTGAAATGGGAGTCATCAGAGGCTCACAAGCTGAACTTATCGGGATGATCTTGCTGCAAAGATTTGAACATAACGAACTTGGTGATCTAAGCTATTTAACTTTGCCGTCTCACTATAGTGAAGACAGGTCATTGTCTCTTGGTCGTATCCTACGCTCTTGGGATATTTCGGTATACACTCGAGCTGATAATGATGATCCTTACGAGTTAACTTATCCTGTTCAAATAAAGAGTTACCGCGAAAGAGATCAAAAACGAATATACGACGACTCTGTCGTTTTGGTGCACATTGGACAAGATCTTGCCTTTCAGCCTCATCCAACACCCGACCACAGCGAAGAGCGTTCAAGAACTTTCCCGGTCAGTGTAATGCTGAGCCATATAGTTCAAGAATATGACGGTGATGCATCTCTAACTTCAGATATAGACAAAAGAACTCAACTACTACTCGAAGTTTTGGGTTAGCGACTAGTTAGCACTCAGTCGCAGGATTGTGAGTTGACCAGTGTGAGCTTAGACCCTGTTCCTGGGCCTCTAAAAACAAAAGTGTTTGTACGCCCGGATCGGTCCAATTAGCTCTGATGGCAGCACGATTTGTGACTTCAGTACCGTTATAGTAGTAAGTCATACCTAATTCTCTCCATGCTTCAACATTTATACTGTGATTAGCGACATATTCAGCGGTGGGCTGGACAAACTGAAACATACCGCGTGACGGAAGGCCCTTCTGGGCATTGCTATCCCAAGTGTTCGTAACGCTCGTCTGATAATTGCTTTCGCGTTTGGCAACGCAAAGCGCTCTTTCTGGACGTGTGTGATATTCCAGAGCAGCCCATCGGATGAAGTCTTGCGGGTCAGTTTTAGCATCTGGAACGATCTCTGAATACGTTGCGGTGGTCGTCGTTTCTCCACGGAAAGTATTATTAGATGAAACTGGGGTCATAGCCCCCGCCGAAGCTGCCTCTGTCTCTGCTGTAGTTGCGCGATGATATAGAGATAAAATAGCTACCCCAATAGATAATGAAGCCGCTACTACGCGAATCGTTTGACCACGTCTATCAATATAGCCATCACCAAGTTCTGACGTATACATAAACATTTATTATAGCAGATTATCGTTCTTTTGTCTATAATTTAGTGACTAATCGTCAAAATAAAAAACACCCACGATTTGTGAGCATTTCTTTTGGTGGGCGAGGAGGGAATCGAACCCTCAATCCGTTAGGAACACGATTTTGAGTCGTGCGCGTATACCAGTTCCGCCACTCGCCCTTGTCCGAATAGGAGAACAGATGACATTGTACTATAATGACATCTGTTATAGCTAGATCTAGCATGCATGACTGAACATCATAAGGTAAACAATCATTCAACATCGAACGGTACTGGTGGGAGTAACGATCCAGCAGTGGAGCTTTTGCGTCAAAAAATTAGCAACCTTTATCATGATGAGCCCGATACAAAAAAGGAAATAATTGACGCCGAGCAAGCTGGCCGACATCGCAGTAAGCATCAGCAATTCCTGCATCAATTAACTACTTCCGGTAAATCATTGGCCGAAATTCAAACCGCCTGGCATAGATACTACATAGAACTACCCGATAATGAAAAGCACGAGGTATGGCAAGAGTTCTATACTCAACACGGTACTCATTTGGCGCAAACACAACATACCGCGGCTGAACAAAGTCCGATAAAGCACCCAGCGGAAATACACTCCAGTAAACAACAAAGTACCCATAACGATAATCGCAGTGTGGCAGATGTTAAAAACCAAATACTAAGTAACGTTCAAAAAAACAGTCGTAAAAAATTAAGCAAAAAGGCTCATTTTCACTCACTTTTATTTGGCTTAGGCGTTGGTCTAATAACAATAGCTTTCTTATTGTTTGGCTTCTTTAATGAGAGATTCATTGCTCCTTTTATATCTCCAAGCAAGAACGTCAGCAACGCACCAATAATTATCGATGCCAGCACGGCAGCAGTGGGACCAGAATCCAAAATTATAATACCCAAGATTAATGTTGAAATCCCTGTCGTTTACGATGAACCATCGGTAGAAGAGAAGTCCATACAGCACGCACTTGAGCGCGGGGTCGTTCATTATGCTAGCACTCCTGAGCCGGGACAAACTGGCAATGGAGTTATCTTTGGTCATTCCAGTAATAACATTCTCAATAAAGGCAAGTACAAGTTTGCATTTGTATTATTGAAGCGCCTTGAAGCAGGTGACACATTTATACTCCAGAAGGACGGCAAGCGCTACGTTTATAAAGTAACTGATAAAAAAATAGTTAAACCTTCGGACGTTTCAATACTAAACAACCAGGCTAGCGGATCAACAATGACACTAGTGACCTGTGATCCGCCAGGAACTTCTCTAAATAGACTACTAGTTGTCGGCCAACAGATATCTCCTGATCCGAGCAGTAATATTGCCAGTAAATCAAAGCCCAGTGACTACACACCCAAAACACTTCCAAGCAATGCTCCTAGTCTGTGGGATCGCTTGACTAGTTTCCTTTAGTTTGTCGGTTTTATTAATAGATCAGAGTTAACTAATGCAGTTTTGTTTTTTACTGTGAATGAAGGACTAATGGTAAACAGCTGCTTGTAGTCTCGGTCGAAGAATGGAGTAAAGGCCGGATCACTACTAATTATTGTCTGCTGATTCGTGCCGTCGAAGTCCCAAATGTTTAATTTGCCATCACTAACTGCTGTTAATCTATGGCCATCCATCCATGTCGCCTTATAATCTGCCGGCAGTTTTAACTTGGTCTCGTAACGAAATTGTCGCTTATTTTCGGCATCATATACCGCAAAACTGTTTCCACCTTGTATAGCTATACATCGCGTATTAGAGGAGAATGACAGGTACTCAACCGGCGAATTAAGCCTAAGAAGAACCGACGGAACAGGCAATCGCGCATCATTATCTTTAAGTTCACCGAATGGATCTATATAGACAAAGACCTTCTGTTCTGTAGACGCACCAGCAGCCAAGTACCACTTACCATCAAACTGTGCTATATCGAGTAAGTACTTTGGGCTCTGTCCAATTTCTCGCAATGTATAGGTTTTGTCGCCATCCTTAATATTCACCAGGGTCTTGCCAGTTGGTGCGTTTAGCTCGGTTGCATATAAAACTTTATCCGAGCCATGAGGTTGAAAGCTAACTACTCTCTGAGCGACTGGTGTTACTTGTTTGGACTGCAAAACAGCCGTCGATAGTTCGCCACTGGTTTTGTCATGAAGATAGTAATGGTCGTACTTTTTATCCCTCAAGCGCATATCAGAAATCACTCTCGAAAAGTGAGTAGTTAGGTTAACCGCTTCCGTGGGCACCTCACGATCAATTAGGACAAACTCCTGTCCGCCGTCATAAACATGTTTCACTATAAGATGACGATTATCGGTCGACCATTCAATTGGAGTAATAACATGTTTGGTGCCAGTTTGGGTTAGAACAGTTGTAGGTAACGATATTGGACTTGGCTCTGTGTTGTCTTTGGTCAAATCATATGTCGAAAAATTATTAATATTTCCCGGCTGTTGTATCACCAACCAATGTCTGTCTGGGCTTTGTGAGGCTAGGATAGGGGTGTTTGCGAAAAGCTGAGCGTCTTTGGACACCAATTTCTCAGGGAATAAAAACGGGTAAATAAACCGCTCTATTACGCCACCCTCTATTGTGGCATCGTGCTTCCAATTCCTGTAGCCTTGTCGCTGTAATTCAATAGAATATGACCCGGCTGGCATAACAAGTCTTGTATCCGTCGTTCCTTTATCCTTGCCATTAATTACGACTTTGGCACTATCCGGGTGTGCGTCCAAAAACAACAATCCATTTTGAATTACGGTTTTAGTCTTGGGGTCAATATTGAATCCAAAAGAGAAATACCATAATAGTATTGTACCTATAAGTAAGGCAACAGCCATCAGTGCATATCCTACATATAGTCTGATTGTATGCGAGCGTTTCTTTTTTGGGTCAAGGAAGTCCATAGTTGCTCAAGTATTTTAACCTATTTTTTGTTTATTTGTGCTTGCAGCTACGCCTATCTAGGTTTAAGATAAATATTAACGATCTAACACACGAAAGTCGAGAGGGAAAAACTAAAGTGGGTAACCGACGAAACGTAATCATGCTCAATGGGAAGCACTACGATGCGTTGACGGGCACGCTTATCAAACAATCAACTCCAAACGACAAACCCGTAGTGACTCCTAATAATCAAGCAAAAAACAAAGCTGGCTCAATGGATGGTGTAGTATCAGTTAAGCCAAGGCAGCAAACTGCACATCAAACTAAGCGCCGCATAGAGCATTCAAAAACACTAATGCGATCTACTGTGAAAAGGCCTGATAAACCACTTATTGCGACACCTGAAACTGCTTCAAAGAAAGTCATAACTCAAAAATCTGCCCATCTTAACCCACAGAGAGAGCATCGTGCCAAGCAAGTACACCAAAGTAGCCATATTAGTAAATTCCGAACCGGCCCTGATACTACAAAGGCCAAACTTTCGCCTTTGCCAGTAGCCAAAGAACCTCCTTTAACAATAGCTGCAACTACTACTCCACAAATAGCTGCTAAAAATACTAGCAGTCAGTCAGCGTCAAAAAACAGATTTCAATCAGCGATCGATGCATCTAATAGTCATAATCAGCCCAAAATCAAGCGCACCAATCGGCGCACAAAGCTAGCGCATAGATTAAGAATAAGTCCGGGACTACTAAATGTAGGACTAGTTATATTAACCATGGTCGTGCTTGGAGGCTATTTTGCCTATAATAACGTGCCTAATCTAGCAATGAGGATCGCATCTACCCGTTCAGGCCTAAATGGGTCATTACCCGATTACCAACCCTCAGGATTTTCTATGAAAGGACCTATACAGTATCAACCCGGACAAATCACAGTGGTTTTCCGCTCTAATAGCGATGACAGAAACTATACGGTTAGCGAAAAAACTTCTAACTGGGATAGCGAAAGTCTTTTAGAAAATCATGTAGCAGTTAATAAACGCTCGTATCAAACTTTCCAGGATAAAGGCAAAACAATCTATATATACGATGGGGACAGCGCTAGTTGGATGGATAATGGTATATGGTATGAAATAAAAGGTAACGCCTCCTTGGACACTGATCAAATGTTACGAATTGCCAACAGCCTGTAATTACTATTGTATAAAAATATAAATTAGTATATAGTACTAGATCGTGAAAGAGACTGGTGCTGATAATTTTACTTTCCGAAAGCGTGTAAGAAACGTTCTTTTCGGTGCATCTCTGGTGACAGCTGGAGTTGTTTTTGGTATGCATCACACAGCCACGCCTGATGAAATAGTTGTGTCGACTAAACTGGTAGAGGGGCGAAATTATGGTGCCGACATCGAAGAAGTAGTAGCTAGTCTCATTGCGATTGGAGGTCTGGCAATATGCGGTGATGCCCTAACTAGACCAAGCCATGACGATAATCATACCAACAACCAGCGCGACCAAGACACTATTCATAACTAGCCAACCTCTGTACAATAGCCAACATGAAAACAACTCGTACCCGTTTTGCACCGAGCCCAACAGGTTATTTGCACGTTGGTGGCGTCCGCACAGCATTGTTTGCATGGCTAGTCGCAAGACAAACCGATGGCAAGTTTATTCTAAGACTTGAAGATACTGACAAAAAAAGGGAAGTTAAGGGCTCGGATGAACATCTCGTGAAGAGCCTTAAGACACTAGGAATCAACTACGATGAGGGCCCAGACATTGGTGGCCCATACGCACCATATAGACAAAGTCAGAGACTGGATCACTATAAAAAGTGGGCGCAGAAGCTAATCGATAACGGTAGGGCCTACGCTGATCCCTATGCCGCGGCTGAAGTTCAAGCATTTCGCGAACAGGCACAGAAAGCTAAAAAACCTTTTCTGTACAGAAATCATAGACCAGCCAATCCACCAAAATGGGACGGAGGTCAACCTCTAAGATTTAAGTCCGATCCCAAGAAATACTCTTGGCATGATGAAGTTATGGGAGATCTATCTACTGGACCGGAAGTAATTGACGATATAATCATTATTAAATCGGATGGCTATCCTACTTATAATTTTGCTCACATCATCGACGATTATGAGATGAAAATTTCACACATTATAAGAGGTCAGGAATTTCTGGCTAGCGTGCCGAACTACTTAAATATCTACGAGGCTTTGGATATTGAGCGCCCTATTATAGCCACCATGCCACACATACTCGGAGCCGATGGCAATAAAAAACTTGGTAAACGGGATGGCGCTAAGGACGTACTTGATTATGTACGAGATGGCTACCTACCTGAGGCACTAGTTAGTTTCATAGCTACACTGGGCTGGAATGACGGAACAGAACAAGAAATATTTTCAACCGAGGAGCTGATTAGCAAGTTTAGCCTTGATAGAGTTCAGAAAAGTGGCGCCCGATTTGATGAACAGCGACTCAAATGGATAAATGGTAGCTACATACGTGCAATGGATATTAATGAGCTATTTAAGCGCTGTCAGGAATTTTGGCCTGTGAGCGCAAAAGATTATGATGAAAATTATAAAAAACAGGTGCTTAGCATCGTCCAAGAACGTCTCAAATATCTTTCAGAACTTCCAGAATTAACAAATTTCTTTTTCGAAGATCTACCAATCAATCTGGACCTAATAAGGTCGCACAAACAACTTAAAAAGCTGGACCAGTCATATTTACGTGAACTATTAGAGAGTTCTATTGATTCTCTTCAAAAAAGTGACTTCACTAACCATGACTTAGTCGAAAGACTCAATAGTCTACTAGAAGAAACCCAGCAAAAACCAGCTGTGCTCTTTAGCTTGATTAGAATTGCCATAACTTGGGCACCAGCCAGCCCGGGCTTGTCGGACACATTAGCGGTACTAGGCAAGCAACGGTCTATAGACAGACTTAAAAGATCACTGCTGGCTCTCTAGCCAACCCAAGCTTCCACTGTTACAATAGTGCTTATGATTAAAGATTTCTTGCCATCTGGGCAAAACCGCTCAGAGCTGGCGCCGGTAATTATCACCGATGAGGAACCTATTGATCCTACAGATCAAGAACCAGATTTCGTACCGCCTGAAGATATAGATACGAGTCATTCAGTCGCCTCAAGGGCAACAGATGATGACGGTTTTGAAGTTCCTGACGAATCACCTGAAGATAATACCGACTATTCAAAACCACCCAAGAAGTCCGGTTTTAGGATGCCCAAACTAACGAAAAAACAGTGGTTGGTGGTCGGCATTTTTGCAATGGTTGTACTTCTTAGCGGCACAGCCCTCGCATGGAAAATGACACACAAGCCAAAACCAGCACCCCAAGCTCCAGTCGTCGCCAAAAAGGAAGAGCCGCCAAAACCAATTGTATATACCTCAAAGTTAACTGGTGCGACAGTAACGCAAGGCGAATCCGAACTGCCAGTTACAGCAATCATGATAGAGAACAGCCCTGATGCACGGCCACAATCCGGACTTAAGGATGCCGGTGTTGTATATGAAGCGGTAGCTGAAGGTGGCATCACTCGTTTTTTGACCTTGTTCCAAGAAGCTCAACCAAACTATATTGGTCCTGTTCGCAGCGTTCGACCATATTACCTAGATTGGCTAGTGCCGTTTGATGCTCCAGTAGCTCATGTTGGTGGCAGCGCAGAAGCATTGGCACAAATACGAGCTGAGGGACTTAAAGACTTGGATTATGCATTTAATAGCAAATATTACCACCGAGTAAGTAATCGCTACGCTCCACACAATGTCTATACGAGCCGAGCTGAGTTGTTAGAGCTCCAGAAGTCTAAGGGGTGGACGACCAGTAGCTTTACCGCTTGGACACGTAAAGAAGATAAGCCTAGCACAACACCCAATGCTAAGACTATGGATTTTTCAATTTCAGGCTTTTTATATAATCCTCATTTTGACTACGACGCCGCGAGCAACTCATACAAGCGAAGTGAAGCTGGTAAGCCTCATGTAGACGAAAAAACAGGCGCTCAAATATCACCCAAAGTTGTTATCGCAATCGTTGTACCAAAAAGCCTACATGATGATGGTATCCACTCTGTTTACTCAACGGCAGGCAGTGGTAAGGCCTTCGTATTCCAGGACGGCACTGTTACTGAGGCAACTTGGCAGAAAAAAGATCGTAAAGGTGCAATGGAGTTCATTGGGGCCGATGGTAAGCCTCAGCCACTAAACAAAGGCAACACCTGGATCAGCGTAGTGGGGGATGCTGGTTCTGTAACTTACGCCCCTTAGAATTTACTTGATAACATGGATCATCTTAAGAAACTACAAAAACAAGTCGCAAACTACCTTTCAGTCGTCTTCATTTTCAGCAATCTTTTTTTTGTTTTTGTGTGTTGGTGGCTCTTTACCGCTCAACCTATTTCACCGATAGTGTCACTTATAATTATTAGCTTCACGGTTATAGTCACAAGTCTAATATTTGGCAGTAAGACAGCTGAGCAGGTCTTAGAACCTTTGAAACTAATACGACAAGCGATTATCCATGTATCGCCGGAGGAGCACGAAGTTGCTGCGCCAAATCTTGAGACAGCAAAACTAGGTAGGGAACTAGTAACAACACTGGTTATGCAGGTCTACCAATACGCCAGCCAGCAACAATCCAACAATACCGATCTTGCCGAACACCGAAAAGAAATCGTTCAGGCTGCCAACATCGTTAGTCATCTGCCGTTGCCATTATTCGTTTTTAACCGATCACAAGTAGTCACCAATGCTAGCGACATAGCTCTGCAGTACTGTCAAACCGAGAGCGCAAAACTATTCGGTAAACCGCTCTACGATAGTGTTAATCTGGAATTTCCAAGTGAACACACCTTAGAGAAGTGGCTTCAGGATTGTATTGATAATAAGGTAACAGACACAGCTTACTGGGAAAGGGTAAGATTGAGGCTACCGGAAGATAGTGGAGTTAAGCAGTGCGATATAGCAGCTTACTATAATCGTGATAATCCTAGTGGTACTGAATTTATCGTCACCCTATTCGATCGCACAGCACAATATAACCAGGATGACGAAGCAATGAGCTTTGTGGCTCTAGCTGTTCACGAACTTCGAACCCCACTCACGATGCTACGTGGCTATATAGAGGTGTTCCAGGACGAATTATCAGATAAACTAGACGATGAACTAAAAGATTTTATGCATAAAATGGAGGCTGCTGCTAGCCAATTAACGGCTTTTGTAAACAACATACTTAACGTTTCGCGCATAGAAGCAAACCAAATGTCTATGCAATTACATGAAGAGAAATGGGAAGCAACCCTTCGTAATGCTTGCGAAGATGCAGCAATGCGCGCCCGTGTTCATGGCATTGAGTTTGAATACAAGATAACACCAGACTTGCCCAATGTAGCAGTAGACAGGATAAGTATTTACGAGGTTATCAACAACTTGCTAGAAAATGCTATTAAATATAGCCCTAATACTAAGAAAATTATTATAGAGAGTCATCTAGATGATCAAGGAAATGTTGAAACTACCGTTCAGGATTTCGGTCTTGGTATTCCTAATAACGTGCTTCCTAATCTATTCGACAAATTCTACCGTAATCACCGTACAAAAACCGAGGTCGGCGGCACTGGTCTGGGACTATTTTTATGTAAGTCGATTATTGACGCCCATGGTGGTCAAATATGGGCTAAATCCAAAGAGGGCGAGGGTAGCACCTTTGGCTTTACTCTTGTCCCATATGCAAAACTTGCCGATGAGCTAAAAACAGGTGATAATGCTGATATAACCCGTACCGCCCACGGCTGGATTAAAAACCATTCATTATATCGGAGATAACTTTGGAAGAAACTAAATCGACAGCTAGAAAAGTACTGTGCATAGAAGATGAGCACTTCATTAGTGAACTTTATGTACGAGCCCTTACTAAAGCTGGGTACGAAGTTACTACTGCGATTGATGGTGATACCGGCCTAAAAGAATCCTTAACTGACAAGTACGACGTTATCCTTCTTGATATTATGATCCCTAATATAACAGGCATAGAGATATTGAAGCGACTTCGCGATCCACAGCAGCCACAAATTCACAGTAAGATCATTATCACAACCAACCTAGAGCAAGGCTTGCAGGGTCGAGAAGAAATCGAAAAACAAGCTGACGGCTATGTCATTAAAGCTGAGATAACGCCCCGACAACTCGTAGACTTTATTGACCAACTTTACGTTTAAAAACTATTGAATCTTGAAACATAAGTAGTATAGTAGAACTACTAGCTATGGGAGTACTTTCGTCATAAGACGGATTTTTACGCCCAAGCTCTCATAAATCTCCAGCAATCATACTTCGGTCCCTGAGCGCTGTTTCAAGCAATAACTTCCTGTGAATACGAAAGAGTATTAGAACGGTCTACTCTCTTTTGACGGGCAGTTCCTCAAATCAAAATCCGTTCGTCTTACTAATTTTGTAAAGGCGATGTCCTCTGGCACGCCTCAAGAGGAGCTTGAAATGTCTTATATTAATCAAACCGTTAACGTGCAGGCCTTTTATTTCTTGAACTGTCTGGGCAACCTAAAAACATTTCCAAAACAAATAGAATATAACAACCAGAACTTCACCTTCAGTGATGGGTTACAATACCTTGTCAAGAAAGGTCAGCAAGTATTTCAAATATTTGAAATGACTGACGGTGAAAAGACTTATCGTTTACGTCGTGAAGGCAACTGCTGGACATTAGTGGGGACTAAGTAGGACTAGGCTGCAAGTATGAGATATTTATCGTTATTTATTGGGTTGTTTACAGCTCTGCTAACCTCATATATTTCAAGGCTGTCATCTTCGAGCGGAAACAGAAGTTTTTCTAAACTTTCAGGATTATCGTTCGATGGCTCAATCCATGAAGCTTCGTCTTCTGGGTGTAATATAACTGGCATCCTATTATGGATTGCTTTCATCTCTGAATTAGGTTCGGTAGTCATTATTGAGTACGTTTTGATTTCCTGGCCATCCTCATTTTTCCAAGTACTCCAGATACCTGCAAATGAATACAGTTCCATACGTTTAGGGTGAATGAAGAACGGTGTTTTACCGTCTTTAGAAGCTCGCCATTCATAGAAGCCTGTAGCAGGAACTAAGCACCTTTTATGTAGTACAGTATTCTTCCAGAAGTTACCGAACGCCTTATCTGCTCTTGTGTTAATTAGCTCTTTAACTAAGTCTTTACCTAGAACCCTGGGGATTCCCCATTTCATCTGTTCTAGGTGACGCTTGCCGCTCTCGTCTTCTGTAATAACTGGCATGATTTGGGATGGTGATACATTGAAGTTTTCCCGCAAGTCTTCAGGAACGCCTTTCACATCAAAACGTTTGGCTAGGTTAGCTGGTTTCTTGTTAAGAGTATAGCGTCCACACATACTTCTATTTTAGAACGTATGTCTAGGATTACTAAGCGTCAAGTTCGGGTAGCATTTCTGGTGGGACTTCCCAGCTCTCAACTTCAATAGCGTCAGGGTATTTGTTGCTTAGATTATCAGAGGCTAGTCCTTGGTCAATGAGAAAACGTCGCATCCTTTCAGAGACATCACTCAATCTTTCGCCTGTAGGGGGATGAAACATTCCCCCTCGATAAAAGCCAATGAAATCATCATAACCGCCAGAACTTCCATAGTCATAATGCGGGTCACGTGTATAAACCTTGTCTGAAGTTGCATCAAAATCTTCTCCCCGTGGCGGGAAGTGATGGTAGGAACGACGAGAAGCTCTACGGTTACGTTCTTCTTCACTAACCACCTCATGACGTAACTGAAGGTCGTCAAGAATCTCACGCATACGCTCTTTGCTAAAACTAATATGTTCTCCTTCAAATAAGGGGTCACTCATAACTAAATCATAACATAATAAGGAGATAAATCAATGAGACAACAGATAAATGCAGAAGTCAGTGTCGTTATGTACTACAGCGCCAAGAAGAAGCGTGTTGTACCGCATCTGCTGCATTGGCAGAACAAAGAATATTTACTTAATAAGGTCAGTTACTACCATAGCTATATGGAAGGTCGAGAAAGACAGCATATCTTTGAGTTAGTAGATATAGATAACACGCTATGGTTTCGCCTACGACTGGATAGCAGCAACCTGCATTGGACACTGGAGGCCATACACGATGGAAATCCGAATTAACGATGAGCACCCGCTTGTCATGCACATAGACTTAAATAGTTGCTATGCAATTATTGAACAACAAGCCAATCCGCTCATACGTCATAAGCCAGTAGGCGTGGCAGCATACGATTCACCTGGTGGCACTATCATTGCATCGTCTTACGAGGCAAAGCGTTTGGGTATTAAAATCATGCGTGTTCGTGATGCAAAAGCAATCAGTCGAGACATTATTATTCTTACGCCTGACCCAGAGAAATATTTTGATGCACATAGGCGCTTTAGAGAGGTTTTAGAGCGATATACCAACGAAGTTACGCCTAAATCTATTGATGAGTTTGTCATCGATTTTAAAGGCTCTAGAGCGGTACGCGAAGGAAAGAGTCTTGTGGCAATTGGCAGAAAGATAAAGAAGGATATTAGAGAAGCTTTGGGTGAGTATGTAACCGTTAACATTGGCATCGCACCGAATCGATTCTTAGCCAAGCTTGCGGCAGGAATGGATAAGCCTGATGGTTTGGATGTTATTCATGGTGAAGACATTCTGAACGTATTCGGACAACTCAACCTTACCGACCTGCCCGGCATAAACATACGCTACAAAGCACGGTTGAATATGGCAGGAATAAATACCGTATTGGATTTCTTTGAAGCACCCATATACAAATTGAAACATGAGGTATTTCAAAGCATTGTTGGCTACTATTGGTATCTGCGACTCCGAGGTTACGAGGTGGATTTTGTTAAGTTCGGCACAAAGAGTTTCGGTAATGACTATTCTGTGGGAGATAAGACTAATGACCCTGAAAAGATATGTAAACTAATCATGAAGTTGTGCGAGAAGACAGGCAGGCGCTTACGCATGCATAACTATCAAGCACAAGGAGTTTATTTGGGGCTGGGGTTCGAGAACGGCACGTGGTGGGGTAAAGGTAAGAAAGCTAAGTTCTTTATGTATGCAACTCAAGATATTTACCGAGCAATCATGTTACTTTTCCGACAAGTTGAAATACCAGCAAGAGTTATTCATATCAATATCTCCGTTTACGATATTTCTCCAGCTACACCGCGTCAGCTGGGTTTATTTGATGGTACGAGGCTCGATACCAAAGCACTAGCAATAGCCTCTGACATGATTAATGACCGTTATGGTGAGTTTACTGTTACGCCTGCAACCATGGCAAATATGCACGATGTGATAATTAAGAGGGTACCATTCGGTAGTGTTAGGGACATATAGTTAGAAGCATCTTATGAGTGGAGTGTATTATGCTTGTGCTTGCATCATAAAAGCCAGACTGAGAGAATAAACAAAACGAGGGAAATATATGCAACCAGAATTGCGAGAAACTATATTGAACAAAGAGAATGAAAGAGCCAAACGCGAAAGAGCTCGGGTAGAATATTTAGTCGACTTCATCGAAAATAACGAACAGGAGCTACGCGAAGCATTTATAGACGATACAGTACTTGAAGCCGACGTACCATTAACTATATACAACAAAACCACTCAAGCACTTAGAGTTGTCGAAAATAAGTTACTACAAAGCGTAGGGGTGACTACGAGCTATAGGCTTCTTAGTAATACTGGTATCAATGACGATCCGTTGATAAGGCTCGGCTGGATGCGCTGGGTACCATATATCCCTGAAGGTGAAGAACCATCATCAGACACCAAAGTAACTCATGTGTATTTAGCTACCGATAAAGGAAGAGAGGTCGTTGATGGCCTTAGGGTGGCCCAGGGTTATGTTGATACACGAGAGCAATGGCGTATTAATAAAGAACGTGAGAGGTTCTAGTATCTATCAACCTCGTCAAAAGAAACTTCAGCTACTGTACAGCTATAAATCGAGCACTTAATTGCTAAATTAGTACTGCCTATGCTTGAATGACACCATGGCAGGATATAAAGGTCATATAGCTGGTGCAACTATCTGTTGTGGCGTTGCAATAGCGGGTGTTGCGATTCTACCAGGTGCTATCCTTGCCAAAACCGGCGGGCTACTTAGTAACTGGCAAATGGTAGCAGGATTATTCGTGGTAGCGATTTTATTTGGTCTTTGGCCTGATATAGATACCAACTCCAAGGGTCAGGACATCTTTTTTAGCACTGCTTTTATCTTCGACATTATCCTTATATGGCAGGGCTACATTGAAGCGGCAGCTTTCTTGGGACTACTGGCCATGACACCGGTTCTTGGCAAGCATCGCGGCTGGACACATAGCAAACTAGCAATGATTCTAGTACCATTACCACTCCTCGTTATCCCGTACATCTATAAACAATCGCTGCTGCAAACTGCAATCTTGTTTTATGCTGCAGCGGTCATAGGCTATTTCAGCCATCTTCTGCTCGATGGCCTAATCACAAAACGCATTCGTTTTAAAACTTAGCATAGGTGAAAAAATATTCACTGTTTTATTGACTCGTTCGGCACACAATAGCCGGTATGAGAACACAACCTATATTCAAAGATTTCGATTTACCAACCCAACACCTAGGGAATAACCACTATGTGCCAGCAAAAGCACGTGAAGAGGCCGAAATAGAGCGTCGCCAAAGTATGCACAGAGGCATGCTTCTTGCTGAGCACCAGGAAAAGGGCCTCAAAGTCGCTGCCAACATTCTTCATTTAGTCTCCGATAAAGATAGTGTTAGTTTTAGCTCCCGTCTTCTAGCGGCTAGTGGCATTAACAGTGCCTGGTACGGCTTTGCAAGGGGTGCAGAGCACGAAGTAATGCGCCGTCGAGTCAAGCTACCATCACTTATAGCAGACAACCCCGAATGGCGACCAAATTCCTCAGAACTTCGTCACAATGCCAGCACTGAATTTGCCGAGGCCTCGGCATTAGCCACAAAAGTAGTCAAGGGGATCGAATATCACTCGCCGCGAACTGCAGAGTTCAAGAGAAGTCTCGGTCGAACTATTGGACGCGCCTCACTAACAGCAGCCTGCATAGAACTTGGAGATCAAGTTTTCGGGCAACCAATTATCGATAGTGATGTTCAGCTTCTGGTTCGACAGCGTAGTTTGAATGCCCTAAGTGATGCTAGACATCTCGAATCTTCACTTGGTGTAGCACCATCAATAGCACAGTTCGCAGATCCAGATAGCCAACTATCAGTATTTTGGCGTAGAGAATCGCCAAACGGCGCACTCAAAGCCTACGAGACGGCAATTGAGCTACAGACTGAATTGACGCTCTAGATCCTAAAGGTCTTTTCGATAAAAAATGGCTTTCCAATTTTGTATAAAGCAGCTAGCGTCGACATATTAGGTAGCATTGAGGCTGCCTCAAAATCCGGTGATGTCTCCCATAAATATTCGGCTTTTTCATCATTACTCAGCAACTCGCCCTGGGCATCATTACAAACCAAGAGAGTGAAGTGAGTAAAACTCTCCAGATTTTCACCGTCAAAAACCCTGAAATAGCCGCTCCCTAGCGCTTCAAAATCACAATTTAGATTAGTCATTGCCTTGCAGGCTTCTTGTGCCGCAATCACACTATCAACATCATAGCGTGGCGCTGTATGCATGAAACCAACCCTATCAATGAGTGGATGGACCGTTCTTCTATAAAGCAACCAGGCATTATCTTTCTGGCGACGGATAACTAGAAATAGCACAGATTCGGCGCGATCAGCAACTGATAATTGTTTATCAAAAACCTTGGTCCCCAATCGACGTCCCTCGGGCGTCAATACATAATGACCGTCCTCACGCTTAACAACAAAACCTGCGATAACAGTTTTTTTCAAATGATATGTAAACAGCTTGCTCTCAATTTCATCAGGCTTTAGCTCACTAAATCGCAAGCCATTAGGTGCAAAAGCCAGTCGATATACTATGTTTCGCTGAATGTAGTGATCTAACATACAACTATTATAAATCTAGCCATATATTAACGACTACCTTGCGATTCCACTTCCAAAAGGTAGGGGACTAGCCTGTCTTTGATCTCTTCTAGTTTATACATATGGGTCAAACCATAGCGGCTGTTGTCCTCGCTAAATGAAATCTGAACTCTCGCGATAGACTTGTCTATTTTATGACCACTATATTCCTCATATTTGCGGACATTATCAACAATTGTTTCAGGCCTCAGGTGAGGAAAGCGTTTGGACAAGAACTGCGTGCAACCTTCCGGCGTAATCCATCGCTCACCGTCTGCGTCGATATACAGCTTCATGATGTTAATGATCGGCCTACTTTGATCGTCGACCAACTTTTGTATATCGTGCATATTAAAAATTGGCACGACACGATCACCACGCCTACCTATAGCCGCGTGAACCGCAGGCGGATCCGTCATTGTTGCCTCCATGATAACTTCTTTTGGCAAAAAGCCTTTGTAAGCTTTTTGAACAGCTTCAAATGTTTGCCAGGTTGTAGCGCCTAATAATTCACCATTAGAACCTATTGCGATACCTCTACCATCAATAACTTGTAGTTTTTGTAGCAGTTCGGTGTAGTCATTGTGATGTGCTTTCATCACTTTTAATGGCATTTGCTCATTCAGCGTAGCTATTAGCGCTGGAGTCTCATCCGGATGCGGGCCTACAATAAATCCTTGTTCTACGTTATTAACTTCGAATACATCAACACCAAGAGCGGGTGGTATTTCTTTGATAGCTATCTCTTCATTACTTAAGCGCTCTATACCATCAAACAGATCAATAACTATAGATACTGGAGCGCCAGGATATATTCGACCAATGCGTCCAAGTCGCTGAGTAGCCAGTAGGGGAGATCGAGTTGGGCGCATATTGATAAGAGCTTTTGCACGATCACTATCCCAACCTTCGCGTATAACGTCAACGAATGTAAGCCAATCTATATCGCCGGCCTCAAACTGATCATAATACATTTGACGATCTTGAGTATCGTCGAGAATAAATTGAGCTCGCAGATTCCGCAATTCTCCTGTTTTTGGATCCACTATTTGTTGTTTATTGAGAAGCTCTGCTAATTCTCTGGCGTGAGCACCCTCATCGCCGGGGATAGCCGACATTATGCCAGAATAACCAGCTTCAGTAAGTTGAGCCGCATAATTAACACCAATCATATTGCGCTCTTCATTAAATCTCATTTCACGTATGGTAGTACGATCATATTCTCCACTTGCATCCAATCCAACATTACTAAATCTCAAACCGGTGTCATGCACGAACATTGCCACCGGATTAACTATCTTGCGTCGCATAGCTTCTTGCTTGGTTAGCTCATGAACTTTCTTCTCGAAAAAATCTTCGAGGCTACGATCATAATATTTGTCTGTGGCCGTAAGGCCCAGCAAAGCTATTTCCTTACGTGCAGCATAAGCTCGGATAGCATCCCATGTCTCAGTGCCGATGCTGCGATGAGCCTCATCGCAAATTATCAGATCAAACTGAGCACCCGCTTCTCTTAGCACCTTAAAGTACTCAATAGCCCTAATGCGCTGCTTATGATCATTGGCCCGTTGTCTCTGATAGGCAATGCTATCGTTGAAGCTATATACTCTTTCACGATCACTTCGACGCATTAGGTCATCTGTTTTGGGTGTTCTAGAAGCGCTATTACGACGCACAGTTTCAACTACAAAAGCCTCGTATTCGTTCAAAGTTTTATATGTTCTGTCGATCTCGGCCTCTTCGTCATAAATTACTGGTTCTGACAATCTAGGAAGTCCTAGTTTTTTTCGCTCCTCGGTCTCTTTACGCTTTTGTCTGGCAATTTGATCAACCTGGCTCATGGCTTCAAGTGATGATTTGATCTTGGGAGATATCATACGTCGAATAATTGGCCGTACTTTTCTAAGTCTGAATTCTTTAGATGATCTCTCAGTATTCATTAACTTTAGTACACTCTTAAGATCTTTTTCCTCAGCTTTAGTAAGCTCTAGTTCTCCAGCGTCCTTTGCTTTTAAAAGTTCGCCGGCTTTAATCACAAAGCGCGTAACCTCTTGATCTTCATAAGCATCTTTAATAAATTGACGCCTCTCTATTATCAGTCTGTTTCCAGTAGCTTCAGCTGCTTCTAGTTTTTGGGCACAATCTAGTAACTCTTCATCCCAACCCTCAAGTGTTTTAGATTCGGCGGCATCTAGGCTGGATGTAAGGTTTCGAAAACTGTCATAAGTTGTTACCAAAACATTGGCTTCTACAAGGTTCTTAATACGATCTTTGTGCGCTACTTTACCATGAAGTGGGCGTACGTCTAGATCAGGGGCAAAGCCCTTAAAGCCTTTTCGCTTACCAGTAGCCGGATCAACAGACCCAATAGCCTGACCTACTAGGTCAACAGTCGGAACACAAACCATAACACGAGACTCTTCCCCAAACACAGATTCTAGCTCAACGAGACGTTTAGCTATTTCAACATATAATACGGTTTTGCCACCACCGGTTGGTATTTTGGCATAACACTCCCGACCACCCTCTCTGAAAAACGTGACGATATCATCGAACGCTTCGATCTGGTGTTCTGCAAGTACCGTATCTTCGCTTAGTGATAGGGAACCGAGACGCTCAACTATTCGACTCATTTCAACGCCAGTTAGTTGATCCGTCTGACCAACCTGTCTGTCAATATTAGGGTCCTGATCTGAGCTTAGAACTTCTGGGTTTGACTCATTTGTCATCATTAACCACCCAATTTATATATCCAATATAGGTATGTCTTCTTGGTCGCTTCTTGCTTCGCTCATAGCAGCAGCGTGTACCAATAGCATCTCAACACGCTCAATCGCGCGGCGAGCATTATCGGGTTCACGCCGAAACCTAGGTGCACCAAACCTTCCACGATGAATAACTTCCACTGTAAATTCAGAAATAGCTCTGATAGCATGATCTACTTGTTCTGCAAGAAGCGGGTTTAGGGCACTAATTTCGCCGACTAGTCTATCTCTTTGAACCATAAGGTTAGTGATATTTATAGACATATCATCAATTGTCATCGAACGCGACTGCTTATTTGGGTTACTCCTAGATCCTCTGGCTAATTCATCACGTATGTAGTCGAGCACCAAGAATTGACATTCGGCAATACCACGCTCCGAAACTTGGCTACCTTCAACTTCTTTAGTTGGACCCAATAATTTAACTTCTAGTTCTGCCTGGTAGAAAGAGTCAAACTGTTTGAGTATAGTCTCACTGGCAAGAACTGCATACTGCCTTGAGTTACGCTCTAGCGGACCCGTTGCTTTCACCGAAGGATCAGTGTGCTGTCTCTCAAATGAGCCAAAATTACTTGTCACCAGATCTTCACTAGACCAAAAATGTAAAGCCAACCTGCCTACATAAGCAGGATAGCCTCTAGGTTGCTTTGGCTGAGCCAAATGCTCATCTATAGTCATACCAAGATATTCATGTATCCTGTCGCCCATAGCTTTCACCTGATCGGCCGTGAAGATATCGATTAGAGTTTCGTCATCGTCTGAGTTACTACGGCTTACTTGAACTACTTTACCCACTTCACTGGCTGCATTTTCTATAGTTTCAAACTCTTGTAAATCACCGTTAAATTTTGCCTGCATCATAGCTTCTCTTGCAGACATTGACGGAGGCATCTCGCTTGCTTCTGAGCGGCTATGAATAATATCTATGCCAAATGTTGAAAGATGGGTGTAAGGGGAGGATTCGTTCATTATTAATTCCAAATACTTTCTACACGCTTGACAGGTTCCCCGGCAATAATGATTGGCCCATCGGCATTATCATCTTCTTTTTCTGCAAAGTCACTATAACTAGATAAATTAATACGATCATACTCATGACCATAATGATCAACAGCGCTACTAACTTTCAGAGTAGTTGGCGTTTGCCCCAAAGAACTTACGGCTGCCTTATCACAGGCATCGTCAAGTTGTTTCAAAACGGTCCTATAGCGATAAACCATGACTAAGTAATCCAAAGATTTAGTATCGACATTTCGCTCAATTAGATCTTTAGCAAATGCCAACATATTGTTGTTATTATAAATCTTCTTAAGGTCTAGGAGGTCGTCCAAGGACAATACGGCAAAGTTACCTACAGAAGACATCGATTGTATGAAGTTGCCAGCGTCCCTATCAATCATATTTGCAATTGGTGATAAATCGATATTACCATCTTCGCTAAACTCAACAGTCGCCAAACTAGCAAATCTAAATATCAGTTTGTCGGCCACATCCTCTTCGTACTCATTCACAGCTTTAACTATTAATAGCCTGAAGTTGTCAGGCGTTAGCTGCATACTAATTTCGGGACTTAAATTTAAAGTGTCAGAACCTAGTAAATAATCAATTAGTTCGTCTGATATATCAGTGGACTTCTCTGTATTATTTTGATGCAAAATTTCATACTTTTCCTCAGTATCCACAACCCTTGTTTCATCTATTATTACCGATTCTGGTTTATTGTGAGCCTCATCTGGGGTTGGCTTACTTGGTGCAGTAATGGTTGCTGGTTCTATGGTTTGTTCTTCTACTTCAACACTTTCAGTAGCAGACAAGCCACCTAATAGCTGAGTAATAGTTTCGTAGCGTTCGACAGATTCTTGAGCTTCTAGTATTTCTTGTGTAGGTGAGGGAACTTCTATGCCAAGACTTTCAGTAGTCTCTCGAACTATATGCCAACTAGCTAAAATTTGTTTCTGTTCTTCTGTTGGTTCTGGAGGCGTGAATTTAGATATCCTACTGTCAATCTGATCAAGAATTGGGTCAATAGTATCTCCGAGTATACCTCGCTGCGTTTCAATATCTTCACGCGAGGCGAGTAATTTCCTAATTTCTGTTTCAATTTCCGACTTATCAGAATCCATAATGTTCCTTAAATAGTTACTTATTGAGATGATTCCGAGCTAACACAAGCTCAATCTTGATCATCAATCTAATATTTTAGTATATTTGTACAATTTAGTCAATTACATGTCTTTGTGTATACGAAAATTAAAAGCACCTTAAGCATAAAGGTGCCTGAGTTTGGTGA
>CAZSZC010000014.1:0-19781 GCA_964610775.1 uncultured Candidatus Saccharibacteria bacterium
CTTATAGTAATAGGCCCGCGGTCAGCACTATTTAGTCCTCTTAAAAATCTAGGACTCATAGTTGTCGACGAGGCTCATGATCAAGCTTATAAGCAAGAACAGTCTCCACATTATCAAACCACTCGCGTAGCTGCACAGCTTGCCAAACTCCATAACTCAAAACTTATTCTGGGTGGTGCTACACCTAATGTTACTGATTATTATGCCTTTAAAAATAAGGGATTACCTATTATCCGAATGACCACGCCAGCAATATCATCTGATCTTAGCGAAAGCGAAATTCAAGTAGTATCAATTAAGGAACGAGATAACTTTACGAGGTCAGTTTGGCTATCTAACCAGATGCTAGATAAAATCCAAGACTCCCTTGCTAATAAAAAACAATCTTTGGTCTTTTTAAATCGTAGGGGTTCAGCACGTGTTGTTATGTGCCAGAATTGTGGTTGGCAAGCACTCTGCCCCAGATGTGACATACCACTTACTTATCACGGAGATAAACATAGTCTGCGTTGCCACACTTGCGGTTACGGATCGTCATCACCATCAAGCTGTTCGACCTGTCACGCTACCGAAATACTATATAAAAGTGTCGGTACGAAGGCTATTACCGATGAACTTTCGAGACACTTCCCGGAAGCTCAAATAGCGAGATTTGATAGTGATAATTTGGTTTCAGAACAACTAGACAAACATCACGATGCTATTCAGAACGGTAAAATAGATATTCTTGTTGGCACGCAACTATTAACCAAAGGTCTCGACTTACCGAAGCTTGCAGTTGTCGGTGTCGTGACAGCAGACACAGCATTAACTTTCCCAGACTACACCGCGGAAGAAATTGCGTTTCAGCAACTAAGTCAAATTATTGGTCGCGTTGGACGTGGACACGTTGCCGGTTCGGTCGTCGTACAGACATATTATCCGGAAAATTCTAGCCTAAATGCGGCTGTAAACAAAAATTACTCATTGTTTTATGAACAACAAATTTTGGAAAGAAAAAAGTTTTTATTTCCACCCTTTTCATATGTTCTAAAGTTGAGTTGTGGTAGAAAAAGTGTCAATTCTGCAAAAAAAACTTGTGAAAATTTGCATACATTTATTGAATCACTACCCCTGTCCGTTAAGGTCATAGGACCAGCTCCAAGCTTTAGAGAAAAACAAAACGATCTATACTACTGGCAACTTATAATTAAATCTAAAAAAAGAGACCAATTGACAGCAATAATTAAACAACTGCCTAATCAAATTAACTACGATATTGACCCAAATAATCTGTTGTAACCATTACCATTTTTTTTACGTCCAAAAATTGCGGTATACTAACCTAATATGACAAAAGACGACATAATTACTTTACCTAATAAGCACCTACGGACCCGCTCCAAGAAGGTTGGATTGATTGATGATAAAGTACTTCAGTTAGTTAGTGATATGGAGAATGCCACTCTAGATTGGGAAGATAGTCGAGATCATGAAGTCGGCGTAGCCTTGGCAGCAGTTCAGGTCGATAAGCTACTTAGGGTTGTGGTGATTCGAAACAACTTTGATGATAAGAACGATCGTTCTTTCCAGATATTTATTAATCCCGAAATAACAAAGTATGAAGGTGATGTAATTGAAGATTACGAAGGCTGTTTAAGTATTACTGACGTTTATGGAAAAGTTCCACGACATAGCAAAGTCCGTGTCAAAGCACTCAACGAGAAAGGTAAACAGATCCGTATAACTGTTGATGGTTTTCTAGCCAGAGTATTTCAGCACGAAATTGATCATACCAATGGCATTGTCTTTATAGATCACATAAAGGATAACCCTGAGGCATTCTTTAAATTAGACGTCGATGGGCATCTAATACCTTTGGATTATGAAAAATCCGTAAAAAATAACAAGAATCTCTGGTAGTAAAAGTGAAGGAATCAGTGGTTTTTTTTGGTAGCGGCCCAGTTGCTGCAGAGTCATTGAGATTGTTAGCAGAAAATTTTAATATCGAAGTCGTCGTCACCAAACCAAAGCCCACACATCACAGAGGCAATTTCCCCGTTCTAGACCTTGTTAAACAACTTAATTTACCCGTAAAGACCGTTACAAACAAGAACGAGCTAGACGAACTGATAAGCAGCAAGCCCTTCGATAGTAAACTTGGTGTAATAATCGATTTTGGGATTATTGTGAGTCGCAAAGTTATAGACTACTTCCCACTCGGAATCGTGAATAGTCACTTCTCTCTGTTGCCTGAATGGCGCGGCGCAGATCCAATAACTTTTTCAATACTAAGTGGTCAGCCAAAAACTGGCGTTAGTTTGATGCTGATTGATGAGGGCTTGGATACTGGTAAGCTACTAACTTATAAAACACTACCGATCGAGCCAATGGACACAACCCAAAGCCTTACAGATCGCCTAATTAAGCTAAGTGATAAGTTGTTACAAGATTATTTACCAAAATACGTCATTGGATCTATTAAGCCCAAAAACCAACCACACCCCGACCGAGCTACGTATTCTCGCAAGCTCACCAAGGAAGATGGCATAATAGACTGGAATAAGTCTGCACAACAGATCGAGCGAGAGATTAGAGCCTACATTGAGTGGCCAAAAAGCAGAACAAAAATAGCAGACAAAGAAATAATCATTACCAAGGCTCACGCGTTGCCAACCAATATACCAAATAATCCAATTGGTAAATTTGAAGCCGTAGGAAATGCATTAATGGTCGAATGTGGTAAAGGTACCCTGTGTATTGATCGCCTAAAACCAGCCGGCAAATCGGAAATGACCGCCATGGCTTTTCTAGCCGGATACAAAAATCTAATTAATCAATAAATTACTGTTGCGGAGAAGTTTGTGGGGGCATCTGTTGTGGAGGTTGTTGTGCTGCTGCATCGCGACTAGCAGCTACTATCGTGTCAGCAGAAGCTTTGATTTCATTTTTTAGATTCTCAAGCTCACTAGCTACAACCTTTTTATAGTCAGGAAAGTTAGTTTCGAGCCACTTTAGAGCGCCAGCTTCGTCATTTCTGTCAATAAAACCTTCAAACTCATCAAGTTGTTCATTAGTCATCTGTTCGGCTAATTTCATACCCACACGCATTTCAAGCGTTTCGTATATGTGTCGCAGCATAGTGTTCTTTTCTTGGGGTGGCAATTCGCCAAGACCAAGTTCTCTAAGTAAATTGTCATCGAGCTTAAACATGTACTGTGTCCTTTCTGCTTTTTTATTGTAACCTAGTTGCCACTAAGAACAAGCTTTTCGGCATCTTCTAAGCTCATGCCCTGTGCTACTAGTTCTTGAATGCGAGTTGCTTGCAAGAACTGATTAAGCTGCAACTGCTGTATCTGTTGCGCATAATCAACATATGCTGGAAGTTTAGCGTCAAATTCTGGGGTTCCTACCTTAAGTCCTGAGTGATCTTCGACAGCTTTCAAACCAGTTAGATACTGATCCAAGTTCTTACCAGTTTGAACCTGTTGCGCATATTCAACATATGCTGGTAGTTTAGCGTCAAATTCTGGGGTTCCTACCTTAAGTCCTGAGTGATCTTCGACAGCTTTCAAACCTGCAGCATATTGCTTAACTTGTGCTTTTTGCATCTCTTCAGCTAATTTAGAGCTCTGAGCAATTGATTTATCTAGAGCCCCTGTGCCCTGTGGATTTGTGAAGCTTGGATTGTTTAGATTACCCTGAACATCAGCTGTCGTTGTACCCTGGTTAAATTGCGGGTTAGTCTTTACAACGTGATCATAGTTGGCCTTATAACCATCAAAGAATTTCTCAGAATCCTTACTATGCATCCAGGCATAGACTTTCGCCTGATCTTGGGTGCTTAGACTATTCCATACTTTTTCTTGTTCTGCAGTCATGTTTTCAAGCTTTGGTAGTGAAGGTCCATTTGGTTGTTGAGGAATGCTTGTGCCAGAACTATTAGGCGTCGTAGTAGTTGTAGTTTGCTCAATAGTTGTTCCAGGTCGAGCTGTTCCGACCGTTGTACCAGATCCGCCTGGGCGAGTTGATGGCGTCGTGTTGTTAGTTATCGAGCTACCGGTACCGTGGTTTTCAATAGTAGTACCGCCAGCACCTGGCACTGCCGCACCTCCAGAAGGTTGCTGCGCAGCGCCACCTGTTGTAGTTGGTGGAGTATTACCGCCACCCGAGTGTGCATCAACGGTATTACCACCCCTAAAGTGACCAAGCAGTGTATTCGATAAGGTTGCACTTATAAGACCTATCCCCATACCTAAGGCTAGAGATCCAATCAATCTCTTTCGGTTAGTGCTTAGTATCTCGGCACTAGTTTCTAGTGTCCCAGCAATAATATCCGATGTTAGTATTGGGCCTTTTAGGTCGGCTACGCCACCAGGTTTTCTATCGATTTTTTCTTCAATTTTATCCCTTGCAATTTTTAAGCCTTCAAACCCGGCTTGCTGGGCTCGTGTTTCAACAGCTCCCTTACTTTTCCCACTAAGGTTTACGTTAGCAGCGGTACGAGCTGCTGAACGAGCTAAAATAACACCGATTCCGGCTGCGGCACTCGTACCGAGCACGACTGCACCAACTGCTCCAGCAGCTGCGGCTGGGATAGCTAGAGTAGCACCTCTTTTTATATTACCTTTGCTGAACATAGCCTTGAGATTAACGCTCTTCTTTATACCTGCCCAGCTCTTATCTTTCTTCAGGCCCGTCCAGTCTAGGACTTGCTCTCCAGATCCCCACTCATCCCATTTATTAAAGAACTTGCGAAGTACCTTGCTACGAGGCCCCTTACTCATCCATCCATTAGCAATTTGATTCTGCAGGTCATCAATTTCTGCTAAACTATAATCAACAGCAAATTGCTCTATTTGGTCGTCCGTTGCACCCTCATCTCGCAAGCGCTTAGCAACTATAGCGCCGGCTTGGTTTTTGAGCTTAGAATATGCAGCCTCTAATCTTTTACCACCTTCGACTGTATATCTTGGATCAATACCCTGAGCCGTTCTCATATGTACGTTGTAGTCAATGAACTTACTACGAGCAACGTCAGCCGTTTCGATAATCAATCTTTCGTCATCAAGCATATCTGCAGTACTTACCAGGTAATCAAGTGTGGCTTTGTCGGTATATCCTTGCTTCTGGAGCAACTTAACTTCACTATCACGTAGATTATCGCGAATTTGCTTGCGCTGTTTATCGTCAGCAGCAATAGCATCTTTATCGTAACCTTCGCCCATAGCCACAGCTATGCGGTTCTTTATTACGCGCTTTTCGATTCGCTCTAGAGCTTCTTTTCTCTGAGCTATCTCTTTATCAAGATCAGATCTAGATTTCTTAACTTCTTCTCGCTGCTTCTCGCTAGCAGGAACCTTTGGAGGTTTAGAATTTACAGCTGGTTTAGATTGTGGCGCCTCTCCAGCTTTGGCAGTGGAACGCTTTAGATATTCTACTACTACTCGCCTTCGTGATTTCGCTTTTGGTGATTCTGGGCTTTTGGATGAGGGTGGCGGCGGTAGATCCGACAGCTTAGGTGGCGGCGGTAGATCCGATAGCTTAGGTGGTGATGTTGACTTTGGTTTTGGCTCCTCTTCGTCAGAGCTACCTATGATCACTTTGGTTGCGTCTTTTGCCTCATCAAGTGTCTTGCGTGATGTCTTCACTTCTTCTCTAGACGTACTTGTGGTTGGTTTTTCGCCTTCACTAGCCGCCTTTTCACTAGCAGCTTTTCTAGCAGCTTTTCTAGCAGCTTCAGCACGTGCTTTTAGATGCTCTGGTATCTCACTCGCAGTTGGCTCTTCAATTGGGGCAGCGTTTCTAGTTATAGGCACATTAGGTATTTCAGAGGCAGTTACATCACCAATGAAAACATTACCCTCACCACTAGAAGGCATAAATCCAATAAACCTGCCGTCATCGTGTACGGGGCCACGCTCGACCGTACCACCACTAACAGTTACCTGACCCTGCATAGATTCAGGAGTATGAGTATGTGTGAATAACGGTTCAGGTGAAGATTCGTGACCACGTTCGAATGAAGACATATAGATAAAATCCTTACATTTAGAAATTTACTATACTATATTAGCATAAACTTAATAATTTATCAAGTCTTTTTATATTAAATAGTCGTTTATGTCAATAACCAAAAAATAACCAGAATTGCTACCACCAAACCTATAAAAGAGCCGATAATAATCGGCCATTTATAGCTTCTAGTTGGGGCTGAAAAAGCTGTAAACGCAGCCAGTGCTTGATTGTAGTCAACATCCTCATTTTTCGCATTTGGGTCAACTGCAGATGGCTGTACAATTGGTGCAGTTTGTTGGCCCTGTTGAGCTGCTGTTTGTTGCAATATTGAACCGACCGACTGCATGGGTTGGTAATGGCTAGCATCCCCTTTACGCTCATGACTTTGCTCATATGTTTGCTCTATGGGTTCGTCTCTTTCGGCTGCATCAATAACTCGATCCATGATGCGCTCTGTGATTGCCTCTTTATCTATAGTACTAGGAATTTCAACCTCAGAAAGTTCTGGAGCATCTTTAAATGTATCTAGTGTGTTACCACTTTGCTCACTCATAACTTTTAATACTATACAATTACTATAGGTTTCGCGCAACTACTTCGCGCGTAAAGGCTTCTAGTCTGTCATCAACTTGCAGGTCGACTTTTACTGGAGTAGTGAAGCTAAGCCCACACATCTCACCTTCTAACACTTCCTTGGTATCCGTTGGGCCATGCTTTAGGTTGGTTATTTCAACTTCAGCCAATTGTTCTTTATCTCGCATAACTTTGGCAAATCCAGGTATTACCAGCTTACCCTTAGTAACTTCACCGCCACAAATAACTTCTGTTTTAGTGGTCTTAAATACACCTTTAACTACAAGACGCCCGGTTTCGGTTTCTACAACCTCTGGAGCCAATCTATCACTCATCTCTTGCTTAGCGTCATCTATTAATTCGTAGATAATCTTGTACAGGCGAACTGGGACTTTATCACGAGATGCTACCTGCTTAACATTTTGTGGCATACCAACATTAAATCCATATATTATGGCATCGCTGGAATGTGCCATGTGAACATCATTCTCGTTAATAGGACCTATACCAGAGCCAACTACACGCACAGCAACTTCAGCCGTATCCATAGAGCGCAGACTGTCTATTACTGACTTTAGCGAGCCCTGAACATCAGCTTTTATCAATACATTAAACTCGGCCAGCTGATTGCTCCGATCAATAATACGAATAAGTTCACTGCTGTTTACGCCACTCCTATTACTGTCGTGCTTTCTATCATGCGAGGCACTTGATGCGATGTTACGAGCTTGTTTTTCATTTTCCACATAAGTAAACTCATCACCAAAACGCGGAACTTCCTTAAAACCTGTAACGACAACAGGGGTTGAAGGCAAAGCTTCTTTAATAGCTTTACCCTGGGGGGTTTCTAGATTACGAACCCTAGCATATGTACCTCCAGCAACAATAAAATCACCTGGATGGAGTCTGCCCGACTCCACTAGAGCAACAGCCACTGGACCTCGTCCTTGCTCCATATGTGCCTCGATAATTAATCCACTAGCCGCTACATCCAAATCAGCCTTTAGTTCCTCAACATCTGTTACTAGCAAAACCATATCTAGCAAAGCATCTATGCCCTTCTTAGTTTTGGCTGAGACTTCAACAACTATTGTGTCACCACCCCACTCTTCTACTAGAAGGTCCTGTTCAGACAATTGCTGCTTGATGCGATTGACGTCCGCACCTTCCTTGTCTATCTTGTTAATCGCAATAATCATATTAACGCCAGCCTTGCGCGCAAACCGAATAGCCTCAAGAGTCTGTGGCTTTATGCCGTCGTCGGCAGCAACTACTATTATTACCAAGTCGGTTAATTGAGCACCGTGCTCTCGTAATGCAGCAAAGGCCTCATGGCCAGGAGTATCTAGGAAAGTAATCAACCGATCGTTGTGGCTTATCTGATAAGCCGAGATATGTTGAGTAATGCCGCCAGCTTCGCCCTTTGCAACATCCGCCTCCCTAATAGCATCAAGTAAACTGGTTTTACCATGATCAACATGACCCATTACAGCTACTACAGGTGGACGCGACTCAGCCTTATCGCTGGTTGCTCGCTTTTCACGAACAGGAGCCTCAACAGCTACTTTCTTCGTCAGCTCAATATCTAAATTAAGCTCTCCAACTATGATTGAAGCTGTATCAAAATCAATACTCTCATTAACTGTCGCCATGATACCGTTCTTCATCAGTTCGGTTATCAGAGTGGTGACTGGGATCATCAGCTTTTCAGCCAGCGAGCCGACGGTAATCATATCTTCGATTTCGATAGTAGTGGACATTTTGGCTCCTTTCTGGCAATTGCCGACGAACGTTACATTAACTTCTTACCCTATTTTGACTTTTTAGTGTCTTTCAGACTTAGCGCAATCTTACGACCTTCAAGATCGATATCGATAACTTTGAACTTCTTGTCTTCGTTCAACTGGAAAATCTTCTCTGGATCAACACCCTCGTCATTGCTCATCTCAGAAACATGTACAAGTGCTTCAACTGATGGACTCAGCTGAACAAAAGCACCGAAAGGCGTAATTCTAGTTACTTTACCCTCGACGGTATCATCCTTCTTGAATGCTTGTACCTCTTTTAGCCATGGGTCTTCACTCATTTGCTTAAGACTTAGGCTCAGTCGATCCTTGTCGATGGCTATAATCTTAGCTTCGATGTTTTCACCTGTCTTGATGTACTTACGCGGATCTTCAACACGTTCCCAAGATATTTCTGAGATATGAATCAATCCCTCAATACCATCTACGTTTACAAAGGCACCGAAATCAATCACACCCGTTACAACACCCTTTACGACATCACCAACAGCAAGTTTGGCAAAGCGCTCTTGCATGTCGTCTTTAATAGCCTCTTTTTCAGAGAAAATAAGCTTATTGTCTTTTCGACTAATATCTAACACCCTGACACGTAGATCTTTGTTAGTTAGCTGATTTAGCTTCTGCAGAATCTCATCTTTATCAGCGCCCGATACTCTAGGGTAATGACCAGCCGACAACTGTGATACTGGCAAAAAGCCCCTGATTCCTTCTAACTCCACCAACAGACCACCTCTATTAGCATCGTATGGTCGAATCGTGATTATTTCTTGACTATCGAACACTCTTTGCAGTTCGTCCCAACCACGATCTTTTGCGGCACGGCGCATACTAAGTAACGCATAGCCTTCATCCATTTCTGGCTCTACTACACTGGTTACTACTTCTTGGCCAATTTCTAATTGTTGACCACCGACTTCGCGGCGCATAACAACACCCAAACCGTTAGCACCCAGATCAATCCAGACCTCGTGTTTCTTGATATTATTAACAACTCCCTCGACTACGTCGCCAGATTTGAGTTGCTTGATGTCATGCTCTGCGAGCAAGTCATCCATTGTAATTGTTGCTTTTGACATGATTCTTCATGTCCTCCTTAAAATGTATTTCCGTTAAACACAACTAAAGAAAACCTTTTCAACGCTCTCTTAAAGTTGATATTACTCGGTTGGCAATGATTATAACAGAGATACGGAAGTAAATCAAAGTAGTTTACTTGGATTTACCGAGTATCGAATGTTATGTCGCAGACATATCTGTTCCGCCCCTGAAAGTAAAGTGTCATAAGTCCAAACAAAGTACTTGTCGTCACTTCACTGCTAAACGTATACTATTAACCATGTATATCGCGATCGATATTGGAGGGACGAAGACGCTCGTAGCGGTTATTGATGGTAAAGGGAAGATCGTTGAGGAACAGAAATTTCCTACACCAAAATCATACGACGATTTTATAAAAGAATTGTCCAGTACTGTTGCTAAATTATCAACAAACGAATTTAGAGCTTTTTGTGTGGCAGCCCCAGGAAAACTTGATCGCAAACATGGCATCGGCATTGCTTTTGGTAACCTGCCTTGGGAAAAAGTTCATATCCAAGAAGACCTTGAGCACATAGTTAATGCGCCTGGAATTATTGAGAACGATGCTAAGTTAGCAGCTTTAGCCGAAGCTCACGCACTCAAAAAGAAATACAATAAAGTACTCTACGTGACCATTAGTACTGGCATCGGAGGTGGGCTTATTATCGACGGTGTTATTGATCATGATTTTGAAGATATCGAAATTGGCCAACTACTCTTAGAGCATAATGGCCGATTAAAGCGATGGGAAGACTTTGCCTCTGGTAGAGCAATAGTAGAACATTTCGGTAAACGAGCCAGTGAGATTACCGACAAACAAGACTGGTACATAATTTCACGCAACATCGCCATAGGACTAATCGACATAATCGCCACTCTAACGCCGGATGTAATTATTATCGGAGGCGGCGTTGGTACTCACCTAGAAAAGTTTAAGCCCCAACTGGACGAAAGATTAAAGGCTTACGATAACCCGATGATAAATATACCGCCAATTGTTCAAGCTCAACACCCTGAGGAAGCCGTTATTTATGGTTGTTACCAGCTAATTAAACAGCACTATGGAAAAGCTAGTAAATAAACTGCGCAGATCCTTACCCGAAGTTAAATTCGTGGCTGGCGATTCGTTTTACTGGTCACCCCAAAATCAACAGGTTACATACATCGACAATGATGATGAGCGAAATCATTGGGCTCTCTTGCACGAAGCGTCACATGCCCTACTAGACCACCAAAGCTATAATTCAGACTATGAGCTACTCCACCTTGAAGTAGCGGCATGGCACGAGGCTAAGAACCTGGCCAGAAAGTACAAGATTCCGATTGACGAAAATCACATTCAGGACTGCCTAGACACTTATCGTGACTGGCTCCACCAAAGGAGTACATGCCCATCATGTAGTAGTGTTTGCTTCCAAAGTACACAAAACGAGTACCGCTGCCATAATTGCTACACTGTTTGGCAGGTATCCAATTCTCGCTTCTGTAGACCGTACAGGCTAAGAACAGTTCATAAAAACAAAAAGTCGCCCGGGGAAAAACCCCAGACGACTTTTGCTTGAAAACAGTTATTTAGACAGTCTTCTTGGTGCGTCGAGAAATACGACCACCTTTAGCACCTGCAACACGAGCTAGTTCGCGGTTAGCGTAAAAACCACCGGTCTTGCCCTTTTTGCCACCCATAGCACCGATTTTTGCATAAAAATCTGCACCGTACTTGGTTTTGTTTGTTGAAGCAGCAGCTTTGCCGCCATCTTTAGTTCCAGCCATTATATTGACCTCCACTTGGTTAATAAATCTCCCACATTGGCCATCTAAAGAAAGAAAAAGAGCCTCCGCCGAATGGCGAAAACCCTCTGTTCCTTCTTTGGAATTACGCTTATGATAGCACTACATTGTGCTCATGTCAATAATTTATCCTTATACTTCACCTTGCCATAATGCTGCGGTTATGCGCGGATCTTCACCTAGGTTACGACCACGATGAAATCGCCCGCCAACCAACTGAATAATAAGATCGCCCGCGTTCGCCTCGATACTTTCGTACGAGTCCTGCGCTTCTTCTGAGCTAGTTGCGTCTAATGAATAGTCAAAGCTCCCATAATCACCCGCAGAAAGTACTACCACAAAGCCCTGCGTGTCATCTGTATGAAAAACTTGTTCGGCCCAAGCCGGTTGATAGTTTATGGTAAATCTGTTCGCATGCGGATAAGCCCGTAAGAGCCAATTCAATATATCGCTAGTAACGGGTTGTCTTGTAGCTAATATATCGTTAACTGTTAGATCTGCCGATATTACAGATATATCATCGTAATCAGGGTTAGCCAAACACTTGTAGGAAATAGGTATCATGCTATGTTCGGTAGCAAACTTATAAGCATATTCTGGGTCTACAAGGGCCCTGGCGACAAACAATCCTTCTTCTACTTGTTCAATTTTACTACTCATAATAAAAGCAGTTCTATATTGTACTATCCCTAATGGGAGTTGCAAGCATAAGAATATCTACTTCTTTTTGAAGAAAACTAGTTTGTAGCCGTCGGGGTCACTAATCATGGTTTCTCGTCGACCCGTTGCATTGAAATCTTCTGGTTTGGTTGGTTGAAGCTTGCTGGCTTTAAGCTTTTCATACGTATCATCAATATCGTCCACGCTCAAGTAGATATACTGGTTGTCATTGCCCGTATTTCTGAGTCGATTAGACCTAACAAAATCAATCCAAAACCAATTAGAACGAACTGAAGAAAAACCCGATTCGCGCTTGGTGACAATAAATCCAAGATTTTCGTAGAAATTAGCACTTACATCAGGGTCCTTTACGATTATTACGATCCCCGAAACGGCTTTAATCATGGCTATATTTAACTACAACTACTTCAGACTGCCAATGTGCGGCGAGCATTCACCACTAATAGCTTTCTTAATACCATCATGATCAAAGTGGATTGATTTTGCTACATCAACGATATCCTGACCCCTACCATCAAGACTATACACGCACGCATCTATAGTACTATCTGTCATATCAATTGCAGAGACCAAAACAATACTACTAAGCATAGCCGCTACTCTGAACTGCCGTAAGCGATTGGCTCTTTCGTTTCCAGGGCTAATCATGCGACCTACTTGTACATTAACTCTATCTACAAAATTCATAATTCAATTATTATAAACTAATCCCGGTAATTTGCAATCATGTCAAATTCTATTTAACCAAAAAGCCATAGTAGACAATCGCACCCGCCGCGACCGTAACGGCTAAAGTAACCACAAATAACACTATAAAATCCTTAGTCCTTTTCTTCATTGATTCGTCATAAGCCACCCTGTCTTGGTCGTTAAGGATTTTTCTGAATTGTAATCTCCGTTGAACTGCAGCCACAGCTTTACCTATCAAATAAAATGGAGCCAAAACAAACATTACCGCTCCTGCAACTGCAATCAAAGCGTCATTTGAGATATAGTCCCTAGAACCAGTAAATAAATAAACTCCCCCAATTATTAAACAAGCAGCTACGAGACTAAGAAGCCGTGATTTCTTAAGGAACAATAAATACCATGCTGGTTCTTTAGGAAATGTACCAGACAATCTCCCCTCATCCTCCAGCTGCTGACTGGGCGAATTGCCAACAATTAGATCAGTTATTTTGTCCATAATATTGAAAAACTTACCCATAGAGCTATTCTATCAATAAAACAAACAGCTCATTAGAAAACACGAGCAATATCTTTTATTTAGTAAAATTTGTATAATTCCTTCAAATTAAGGAGTTAATATGTCAGCAGGCGTAACATTAGGCGTTATAAAAACCGAACCAAGAGAAATTGTACTTGGCCAAACCGATGGATTTAGATACATTGGGATTAAACCACCACTAACTAACGAAGAAATCAACGGCCTACCCCTACCTATCAATTTTTTGGGTTCAGTAGCTTCGTTTCATGATTTATATATATCTAGAATGATACATAGGGATGGAAGCATGCAATTAGGCTTTGATTCTACTGTAGTGTTTTGTGAACCAGAAAACGTCTATCAGGATGATGCCGAGGCTAGTAATTTTGTAAGGTATGCACGACAAGTAGCTGTTCACTTAGGCAATACTTCTTTAGACACAAATGTACGCTATCTAGGGCCTGGTTCTATGTTCTCACCGGAGAATATGCAATAACCACGAACAATATCTTTTTTGCCACCGAACATATAACCTTAATCTATGAGCAGAGATTTTTATCCTCGTGAAGAAACACTAGGCGAAAACTGCATGTTCTGGCATCTCGACGAACCATTAATTGGCTGCTGCTTCCCAAAAGCAGAGCTTATGGGACGATTAAGCTGCGAGGGGATTATTGATGACGTATGCGTCTTTATAAAAGATGGTCGTAAGGCTTCAAGTTTAAGTGAAGAACAAATGCTTCAGATAAAGACTAGGGTGCCCGATATCAATGGTAGACCAGATCTGCCACCCGGAAATATAACCTAGTAACCACAAGCAATATCCCAGCTCTATGCAAGCAAATGCTGGACTACGCCTTTCCTTTATAGAGATTCTAGAAAATCTACTGCCGTCGTGTTTATAACAGCCATCCATTTGTCGGCTGGTACGCGGAAATGGTAATCCGCGAGCGTGTCACTCACAACCTGAGCTTTTCTAAGGGATTCTCTCGCCCGTCGCTCTAAAACTGCTTTAGCATCCCCAGTGTAAATACCATTTTCAGCTCGATTTTCTTCGGCAAGTGCATCTATCAAAAATCCTGCACCGCGAATGACAGCAAGACGTACACCAACCATCAGATTGCTATCAAGTTCTAGAGACGCACTAACATCACTAAATGTAGTTCGTTCTAATGTCGCTACTTCAGACATAAGTCCTCCTTATTGACTACATCATATACTTAACCAATTGAAATGCAACCACAAGCAATATCTTTTTCTTGACGTCTTGAAAAATTACTTGGCTTCAGTAAGTTCTGTTTTTAAGCTAGGACCATGCATAAGCAAACCACCTGTCACTAGCTGATCAACCGTTACCTGGCGACCTGGTACTTCAACCCCTTCTGCAACACTAAAACCTTCATCGCGCAGAACATCCGCAAATGACTTACCATCTCCCTCGTCGTAACTGCCATACTCGTATGCGCCTTTGTAAAGGTTATAGCCCGATACATATGGTCGACCGTTCATGTTATAGTCTCTTTCCCAACTCATACTACTCTCCTTATATAATTCCAGAAATAGTATACCCTCGAGCTACGCAACAAACATGAGCAATATCTTTTTCCCTCCCCCCGCGTATAATTTTAAACAACATGTCGAATAGCCCACACTTTGAACACATTGAACTTTTTAGAAAAATGCACGGTCTTGTCGCGTACCTACCTGATGTCACCCGTATTCGCGCAATTCTTTATGCTGATACCTTAACTGCAAGTGAAGCTCTTCCGACAGTACCAATAGACCTGCCAAGTATTGGCGCAGATGGCTTAAATCCGGATTTATTGAGATATCTTGATCCAAAGCCAACTAATACAGAGTCAAGAACGTGGCATTCAGGATATTGGTTTAGATTCCTCGCCTTCCGTAACGGTGAGCCATGGGTCGCAGAATCTGACCGTGGCTTTAGGAGAGCGTGTAATTATGCTGAGGGAGCACCCCATGACTACGTACTTGTATCTTCTCCTGAAGGTCCACCATATATCATTAACTACGGAGGTATGATCAACGGAGATGAGGCACAAGTCCCTCGCCATTATATCTCCCCAGAAGAAGCACGTGCATTCGGAGACGCTATTCTAAACTTAACCCCATTAGATATATAATTCCAACCACAAGCAATATCTTTTCCCGGCTCTGAGCGTATAATTATTTACATGACCAGTGATAGCAAAAAACTTACAATAGCCGTTAGTCCGGACATGCACGAACGACTGGGCGAGATGGCTTCAGCTCGTGGCATTACTGTCACAGAACAAATACGTCGCGCAATTGGTACGTTATCTACTATAGATATGGCTAGAGAGATTGATGTAGAAGCCGGCGGATCAGGTGATCTTTATATTGCACCAGCTAATCAATCAGATAAGCCAATTCATCTACTCCCAAAAATCGGCTCAATATAACCACAAGCAATATTATTTTTGTTACCTCAAGGGTATAATCCGAATCAAAGGAGATTAGTATCATGGGAGATAGACTAGAAAGCTTACCAGAAGATAAATTACTAAAACTCAGAGAAAGTGCTGAGGGGATGGGTGGCGAAGGAACATTGGGGCTTTTCGATAGCATCCCAACCCTTCCTTCGACTGAGCTATTAGAGCTGGCTTTTGGTGATCCATATTGGTTTCTAAAAGAACGAGCACGAAGTGAACTTAGTGATCGTTTAGCTGTCGTAGATAGTATTGTATTCGCACACCGTGCACAACAAGCACAAAACCCCCAGGAATAACCACAAGCAATATATTTCCCCTCCTTGTTATAATCTAAATATGGAACAGAAAAACAAGACATGTGATATCTGTAGCTTCTTACCTACTGTACCAAGTGATTACATCATTCTTGAGACCACCAACTGGGTTGTTAATCTTGGTTTTATAGACCAAACATTCCTAGGTAGATGCTACATAGCCATAAAAGATCATGTATCTGAGATTGATTTAATCTCAGAGGAAGTTGAACAAGAGTTTATTACTGTGAGAAATAGGCTCATGAAGGCAATCCGAAATAGTTTTTCACCGATCACATTCAATGTGTCTTGTCTTAAAAACGATGCTTTTAAAGATGACCCCGACAATACCTCGCCAGAAGCTTCACACGTCCACTGGCACATTATCCCCCGATATGGCACTAACCCCGTAATAATAAACGGCGAGGCATTCACAGACCCGATTCCTGGACGTTACATCAATTTAGACTACGAACGTAAAATTTACAGTAAAGACACTCTGAATGAAATAGTGCGATCAATCAAACATAATATGGAAAAAACTTCCGAATAACCACGAGCAATATCTTTTCCCAGCTCTGAGCGTATAATTATTTACATGACCAGTGATAGCAAAAAACTTACAATAGCCGTTAGTCCGGACATGCACGAACGACTGGGCGAGATGGCTTCAGCTCGTGGCATTACTGTCACAGAACAAATACGTCGCGCAATTGGTACGTTATCTACTATAGATATGGCTAGAGAGATTGATGTAGAAGCCGGCGGATCAGGTGATCTTTATATTGCACCAGCTAATCAATCAGATAAGCCAATTCATCTACTCCCAAAAATCGGCTCAATATAACCACAAGCAATATTATTTTTGTTACCTCAAGGGTATAATCCGAATCAAAGGAGATTAGTATCATGGGAGATAGACTAGAAAGCTTACCAGAAGATAAATTACTAAAACTCAGAGAAAGTGCTGAGGGGATGGGTGGCGAAGGAACATTGGGGCTTTTCGATAGCATCCCAACCCTTCCTTCGACTGAGCTATTAGAGCTGGCTTTTGGTGATCCATATTGGTTTCTAAAAGAACGAGCACGAAGTGAACTTAGTGATCGTTTAGCTGTCGTAGATAGTATTGTATTCGCACACCGTGCACAACAAGCACAAAACCCCCAGGAATAACCACAAGCAATATATTTCCCCTCCTTGTTATAATCTAAATATGGAACAGAAAAACAAGACATGTGATATCTGTAGCTTCTTACCTACTGTACCAAGTGATTACATCATTCTTGAGACCACCAACTGGGTTGTTAATCTTGGTTTTATAGACCAAACATTCCTAGGTAGATGCTACATAGCCATAAAAGATCATGTATCTGAGATTGATTTAATCTCAGAGGAAGTTGAACAAGAGTTTATTACTGTGAGAAATAGGCTCATGAAGGCAATCCGAAATAGTTTTTCACCGATCACATTCAATGTGTCTTGTCTTAAAAACGATGCTTTTAAAGATGACCCCGACAATACCTCGCCAGAAGCTTCACACGTCCACTGGCACATTATCCCCCGATATGGCACTAACCCCGTAATAATAAACGGCGAGGCATTCACAGACCCGATTCCTGGACGTTACATCAATTTAGACTACGAACGTAAAATTTACAGTAAAGACACTCTGAATGAAATAGTGCGATCAATCAAACATAATATGGAAAAAACTTCCGAATAACCACGAGCAATATCTTTTCCCCTCCCCTAGCGTATAATAAAAGTATGGGTGATATTTATAGAACTAGTATCGAACGAGAACGCATAGAAGCAAAGACCTGCGAATCTATTGAAGACGCAGCGAGACTTATGAAGGCCGCTCAAGAAATAATGAGAATTGCTCAACATCATGTTTCCCAAGCAAGTTTAGAGACTTTTATGGGCAATCAATGGTACCGAATAACACTTCCAGACGAAGCTGAAGCAACTGTAGTTTTAGATGGTAATATCATAGAAACTCAGCCAACAACTTTTATTGCTACTGAGCTGACCTCAATTGGTCAACACGGGACAGAGTTTAAAAACATAGAAACTGGCCACGAATTACATTTGCGCGGCTACGACTTCGAAATCACCCCAATAGAATAAACCAAAAGCAATATCTTTTTCCCGATAAATTTAGATCAATTTCAAATTCGATTTTATGCTATTTGTTGCGTCAGACCTACCCTTAGTAACGTCTCTATCTTTGATGCCTGTACTATTCGATATATATAACAAGTTTACTGCAGTCTGACTGATAGTCTCTGGGCTAGGCAGCAAGTAAAGAGTTGATAAAATTTTATGGAAAGATATACCGTAATATTTTTCTTCTAAATCACAGCTTAATTGCCTGAACTCCTCTGTAACATTTTTAATGACGTCTACATCGTCTGAGTAATACTTATTTGCATTGTACTTCAGTCTATTTTGTATCCTACCCTTTACTTCTCTAAACTCAAGCATAGGTTGAAGAATAAAATTCTTTGAAAGATAGGCAATTATTGCCATCCCGATACCGAACAGAAATATCCAAGATTGTTCACTCATAGTATTATTTTAGCCCCAGGCTTTGGAAAACAAAAGGAACGAATAAAGTTGTTATTCGACAGCTAGTTTAGCTAGGTCTTCAGCAATATGCTGGGCATCACCTTCAGTTAATGGTTGTTGAGTCGCAGAAGAAGAATAGTTAGTTATTTCCCCTTGGGGTATCTCGCCGTTTAATACCAATATATGTCTTGAGAGGTCTGCATCTTGCATTCCGTAAGTGATTTCATATCCCCATCGCGCAGTTTTCGCAAGCTCACCAAGAGGCCGACTTATACTAACCGTAGGTGATGTATTAGGCTTGGCCTCAACCAGCGTCGGTCTATTTATTGGAACTGTGGCATTAAACGTCTTAAAACTAGTACCTGCAGAGGTAGTTTCTAGCCCAACACATCTTAGAACACCTTCTGCTGCTTTTATAACGGAAGCTAAGGTTTGGGGTGATGCTGGTTCTAGCTCAGGATTTTTATCTGTCATGTTATATATTATAGCACAAAGCTTAAGCTTTATCAACTTGTAGCATTCCAGCCTCTGGAAGTCCCTGATGAGTAGTCCCCCTCTGTGGGACAGAAGGAGTGAGTGAAAGAATTACGTCGTGATACGAGGATGTCTGAACGTAGTGAGTTCCGCAGTATCCGAGTAAGTCTGAACGAATGACGCTCTAGTTTTACAGCTGGGGTGGCTCCTTTTTGCATACTTTTTGCAGCTACTGGGAAAAAGTATGTGCAACAGACCAATGTAATTGGTCGTGCAGATGTGATTGAAAAACGTAGGAAAAGATAAAACCCCTCGTTTCCGAAGGGTTTTATATAATTTGGCACCGTGCTATTTTCCCAGGCTTTGATTGGCCAAGTATTGTAACCGCTGAGAGGCTTAACTGCTGTGTTCGGTATGGGAACAGGTGTCTCCCTCCCGCCATGGGCACCAATCAGAATGGAGACAAACCTACGGTTTTTCTCATCGCGCCGGGAACGAAATAAATTCATTACTCGGGCTTCTCTTTTCCCTTTTATCAAAAAAGGAAATCTATTGATGTCCATGCGAATGGTTACATTCACGGATAGAAATTTTTTAAGGTAAACGGTCATGGTGGTTTAGAACCACCAATAACTAGTCAATGCACTTCACGGTTTCCATAACGCTCAGGAGAATATCCTGAATGTTCTGGTCGTAAAAAGTCAATGGGACTATTAGTACGCTTCGGCTCAATACGTTACCGCACTTTCACCTTGCGCCTATCAAACTGATCGTCTTTCAGTGTCCTCATAGGGAAATCTAATCTTGGGATTAGTTTCGCGCTTAATATGCTTTCAGCGCT
>CAZSZC010000015.1:0-15732 GCA_964610775.1 uncultured Candidatus Saccharibacteria bacterium
TCATTTATTTTAACTGCACCGAGCCTTAATACCTCAACCATATCATCAACAACCCGAATTACCGTCGATGGCAGCCTATTAGAATAATCACCTCCATCTATATAGAAGTCAGCACTATCACCGAAGTAGTTAAGTGCCATAGCAATATTTGTAGACTCAGGTTTACCCGGTTTGTTTGCGCTTGTTGTGAGTAACGGCCCTGTGGCTTCGACTAATTTGCGTAATTTTTCATCACCAACTACCCTAACCGCCAGAGACCCCACACCCATATGTAAATATGGCAACTCAAACACACAAGGTATAACTACACTGATCGGTCCAGGCCAGTATTGAGCTACCGGTTTAAGATATCGTTGTTTTAGGCCCAATTCAACCAGCTGCTCAACAGATGAGGCAATGACCGTACCTGGCTTTTTATCACGATTTTTTAAGCTATATAGGCGTTTTACTGCAGCAATGTTCTTAGCATCACAAACAAGTCCATATAGAGTATCGGTTGGCAATACACCCACACGACCATCTCGAATTTGCTTACTGACTTTCTCAACATCATACAAACCAATACTGCTCAAGCTTATTCCAATCTGTTAGGTTCTCATATATACTACCATCAATGATTCAAGAAACATCACAAACGATTGCTGACAAGATAGTTGTATTTGGCGACCAAGCTAGTGCATGGATAGCGTTGCACTTGATCAATATTATCGTGATCGTAATTTTCGCTTTCATCGCACAACATGCCCTCTCTGCATTTACCGTAAAATTACTCTCGAAGACTATTCGTCCAGACATGTATCCAACCGAAACCGATCGCAAAAAACGATTAGCTACGCTTCGATCACTAATGACTGCCGTGGTGAAATTTGGTGTGTGGTTGGTTGCATTTGTAATGATAATTTCCGAAATAGGTATAAACACCGCTCCTTTATTAGCCAGTGCCGGCATAATCGGCGTGGCTCTCGGTTTTGGCGCACAATCACTGGTAAAAGATTTTGTCAGTGGCATTTTTATAATAATAGAAAATCAGTACCGAGTTGGTGATGTGGTAGAAATTGCCGGGGCAAACGGAACTGTAGAGGATGTTACTATTCGCACTACCGTATTACGCGATCTTAGCGGGTTCGTTCATCACGTTCCTAATGGTTTGATTCAAGTTACAACTAACAAAACTATTGGTTTTAGCCGAATAAACGAAGAAATAGTGGTTGGTTTTGACGCAGACATAGAACGGGTTGAACATATAATTAATCATGTCGGAGAAGAAATAGCAGCTAGCCCAGATTTTGAAAAACTTATTAAGGAACCTCTCAAATTCTCAAGTGTTAAGGGTTACGCTGTTAATGGTCTTATAATAGGTATCTTAGGAAAGACCAAACCCGGCGAACAGTGGAAAGTTCGAACCGAAATGTACAAGCGGCTAAAGAAAGCCTTTGATAAGGCAGGCATAGAAGTAACTAATACACCAATTGGCGTTGCCGCTCAACCTACTAAAAAGAAGAAGTAGCTCTATAAACCTAAAGACTTGTCATCAAGCTGATTTGGCGGAAAATCGTTATCATCATTAGGATTACTAATATCTTGGTTTATTGAATTGTTAGACTGTTCAACATCTAGTGCCGTGGCGGGCTGAGGACCTTTTGACTCATCTGTAGTTTTAGTTGTAGTAGTTGCTGCTTTTTTGACCGGCTTTTTCTTTGGTGCTAGCAAAAGTCCCGCAACAGTTATGGCCGCCAAAACGACAACCGCTATAACTATAACGATTAGTACTTTAGACTTCTTACCTCCGCCGCCAGATACGATAGGAGCGGTAACTTCTGGTTGTACTTGACCAAGCTGTGCCGACATCATGCCCTGATCAGCTATTGGCTGCTGAGGGCCAAATTGATCTTGCGCGTTAGGCATAGTTTGTTGTCCAGGTATAATCTGTTGTTGTGGTGACTGATTTTGTCCAGGTACGACAACTTGAGGTTGAATCGGTGCCATTGGGTCAACTAAAGTTTGACCAGGCCCAACCGAAGGTCCGTTCTGCTGCATATTAGGATCCATTTTGACCTCCTGAGTTGTTGTCTTGATCGGTAGATGGCTTCGTTTGAAGTTGGGTAGAGAAATCCGTCAGAGTTTTCTTGATTGTATCTACAACATAAGCGTGAATAGCTGCAGACTCTTTTCGTATCTCTTGGTGATATTCACGAGCCGTCTGAACAAGGGCAACAAATCCTGGCACATCGGCCTCACAATTCATAACCACAATATCATCTAAAGTCTGCCTATACTGCTTAACCGTATTGTCATATGTTGCAACTTGTTTAGCAAGTTCTGCGCGCTGTTTTTCTAAACCAAAAGTATCTTTATTAGCAAGTTTTAGCTGTCCAATTGTTATCCATAATTTAGCATCGATTTTTTTGTATATATCGGCCCGATTAGTCACAACTGGAGCCACCTTATCCTGCACACCCCTAACAATGGCTTGAGTGTCCTTGCACCTGCCTTTGTAGCGGAGCAAGTCCTTTTTATCCAGTTTTACATTCTTTTCCTTCTTACGAAGATCTATTCGTTGCTGAATCGTGCCGCCATCAGGAGCATCAACTGGCAGAGCCGCAGCAAACGAAGGCAATATTAGAATTGCAACAAGAGCAAGTTCTAGTGATACCCAGATATGTTTAGAATATTTTTTCATGTAACCCTATAAACCTAGTGATTGATCATTGACGCTTTCTGATGTTGGTAGGTCTTTAGCGTCATTGGTTTTATTAATTTCTGTGTCTATATCTTTGGAGGTCGAACTAACATCATCAGCTGTAACCTCAGTCTTAGTTGTCTTTTTAGTTTCAGTAGATGTTTTCGTAGTCTGCTTTACCGGTTTTTTCTGACTGGTTTTGACGAAAGCGAATACACTCACACCAATCAACGCTATTACAATAATAATCGCTGCAATTATCGCTGCAATCGGTTTGCCCGATTTCTTTGGTGGCTGAGCTGGTATTGCCATCTGGTTATGGTCTTCGTGTTGTGGCATTGATTCTTCTGAGTGCTGTGAGTAATCAGCAGACTCTGGTGGTTGCTCGCTTTTTGCCGAGTCTTCGTGCTGTGACACAGGATCGCTACTAGACTCTTCTGGTGTTGGTTCTGGCGTAACCGAATTATCAGCTCCTGATACTGAACGTTCTGGGGTCTCTGAGACTTCCGGTGCAGTTGAGGATGATTCGGTTGTTGAATTAGTCGATAATGTTCCATCTTCTGATATCTCAACAGCTGTAGATGACGAGGAGTCCTGGCTAGAATTAGTCTTCACCTCAACATTAATACCATTATCCGCTGCGGAGTTATTAGTCAAGTCTTCCTTCTTTTCTGTATCCATTACTGATCACCTCCCTCTTTCGTAGTAGAAACCGATCCCTTTAACGTATTTAGGGTCGTTTTAACAGTCTCGGTGATATAAGTTCGTATGGCCTGAGAATCCTTGGCCACAGCTTCCCTGGCAGACCTTACTGACTCTAGTGATGCCTTAAAACTACTAGGATCACTGCTACAGTCCATGTTTGAGAGATCAGCAGCCGCCTGTCGTAGTTGGGTCATATCTGTATTAAAAGTATCGATTTTGGTCTGAAGATCGGCAATTTCCTTGTCAAGGTCTGTCGTGTCCTTGCCAGCATCCTTTAGCTTAGTACTAAGCGAGGTCAAGTGTTTGATTATATTGTTATACACCTCTGTTCTAGAAGTGTTTGTCTCTTTAGCGTGCGTAGATATTTTAACGATAATGGTCTGAGCGGCCTTGCAACGAGCTTTAACACGCGCCTCCTGGGCTTTAGTAAGTTTAGTTTTTAACTCCTGTTTACGCTTAGTTAATCGTTCCTGAAGTTTAGTCTTATAGTCAGCCGCTTGAGTATCTTCCAACACCTTTGTTTCTGTTTCTGTAGCTTCTTGACTGGATGTTGGCTCAGACTGCTGCGAAGAAGTCGTTATTTCTTCGGCATGAACAAAAGCTAAAGAATTCAAGCCGATTAGAGGTGTCATAAGCATGACGCTAATTAGTAATCTTAATCTGTATTTCATTGAGTAGATTCTCCTTGATCTCATTTTACCATAAGCGTATTTAGAATATTACAATCAAAATTAATCGTTATTTAGTTGTATTGCCGGCAATCCAATGCATAACTACAGCCGCCGAGACCCAAAATGGGAAAATTGCATAAAATACATCGCCGACAGAATGCTGGTTTCTAATGGCTGCTTGTAAAATTGTTGTTAAGAAAATAATAAATAATATGTACAAGACTATGCCCTGCCAGCTTACTGGTAGGTAGCTCCATCTAACTTTTTTGAACCACACCCTCTTATTTTTAGTCATAAGTTGTTTTCTTAGTAGTAATACCACTTATCAATTGAGTTAGTATTTGTAACGTCAATGATCTTTTTCGGTTCACCTCCATCAAGACTTAGGACATAATCTGCAGTTTCTTGGTCATTTGACACACGATAAATAACGTCTTTGTTATTCAGCCACCTGATGGGGTTTTTCAAACCGCTCTGTGAACGCAATGTTTGTTCATCTTTAGTGTCGATCTTGTAATTAAGTAAAACTCCTTTGCCATCTCTATTATCAACCCACAAACTATTTTTTTTGTCATTGGCATCTACATAAATTCTGGACACCAGGTTGGACGGTTGCGACGGCAGTACTGTTGCTTTGTCCTCGCCGATCCTAACGTTATACCAGCTTTTACCAACCGAAAGCGCTAGATTATCATAATCAATTCTAAAGATATTCCAGACTTCCTGATTTAATATTGTCGTCTTATTGCCACCGTCAGAATTCACTCGGTAGAGTTCTGCGCCGTTCTTTTGGTAGGCACTAGAAGGCGCGTAGTATATTTTGTCACCAGCAACTACAACATCATTGAAGTAATTACTAGATGCGAGCTCGTTATTTTGTTTTGTTTTGTAGTTATAGCTCATTAAACGATGACGTTTAGGGTTTGTGGCACTTGCTCCCTCTGTAGCCTGAACATATATTAAGTTGTCGCCTATCCAATCTACAACCTGAACTCTTTCAGAGGTTGTTACACTCGATGCCTCACCACTCTCGGGCTGAATAATTGTCAATGTGCTCAGCAGAAATCCATCCTTGTTGGTTTTATTATCACGGGTCGACACTAGAGCTATAACATCATTGTTGGGCTGTATCGCCAAAGCTATGTCGTCCTTCTCGCTACCAGTGCCCGCTAACAACAATTTTTCATTTTTGCCATCAACATCTATAGAAAAGACATCGTACTTACCTGAACGTTTTGAAACAAATGCATGTTTACGTGAAGGTACTATATTGATAATCTGCTCTGTTTTAATGTCGCTGGTCATGGCCACTTTCTCGTCACGGTAGCCTTCTTTTTTCATAGTAACATCAAAAGGCTTGTCGTCATCACTAGCATCAATTGTTAGCTTTATTTTTCCATCCCCATCAGATAGAGCCGTAGCTTCTCCGCTACTCGCTTCAGCTTTGTCAACGGGCTTACCAGACAGATAATCGTTAACAACGAAAGCATACTGAACTCCTGTGGGTTTTAGTCGCACTTGCGGCAGGGTGTTCTTGCCTAATTTCACAGTAATACTTTCCTGCTGCGGAGCAAAGGCTCGTTTCTCAATTGTTAAAGTCTGTTTCCCCAACTTAACCTCTTTAACTTCTGCAACGCCCGAACTGTCCGTTTTTGCAGAAGCACTAACAATTTTTACGTTTACATTCTTTAGTGGTTGTCCGGTACTTTCATCAATTACAGTAATCGATGCCGTACCACGTACACCGACAGAATTAAGCACGTAGTACCGGCTAGTTGGTATGGCAAAAATGGTTACTATTGATACGAGTAGCACAAAAATCGTGATCCAACGGGCCTTTGGATTATTCCACCAGGCACTAAAGAAGCCTTTTATGCTTTCAGCAATACCTTTTTTTGTCTTAGACTCAAAAGCTTTGCCTAACTTTTCATCCTCTGCCTCGAGCAAAGCATCACTCTCCTTGGCGATAATGTCATCTACGGCCTGACCAGTTTCTTCGTCGGTTATAACCGGATCAACGTCCGGGATCTTTTCTTCATCCGAGTCTTTGGTGTCTGTTTTTTCAATTTCTAAGACTTCTTCCGTCTCTACGGAATCTTCTTCTGGGTCGATACTAATAATCGCTTCGTCTTTTGGAGCTTCGTCCAAGTTAACAACTTTCTCTGCCGGCTCTTCTTCCGCGATTTCAACACGCTTTTCGGCCTTAGTCGCTTCTTCATTGGACTTAGTGTCTTCGGGTAAAACCGGGGCAGAACTAGCCTCCGAAATCACTTCGGGCTCTGTTTTAGCAACCTCTACGGGCTTAGGCTCAGCTTCTTCCTCTACTTCTTTTTCTTGCTGTGCTTCAGATTCACTTATATCAAGCATTTTCTTGACACGCTGCTCAACTACGTCCTGATCTGGTGCTGCCAAATCTGGTTTTCTCTCCTCTGGAATTTCAGGTTTTTTTGCCATGGGCTCTGACTATTTCTTCTTTTTCTTGGTTTTCTTTCGATTTTTTGACTTACTCTTGGATTTTGTACTCGAATTTTTGACCGCTACCGGCTGCTGACCCTGCTCTCGTTCAGATTTTTCTTCGACAGTATTCGATGCTGATCGTTTTCGAGAACCGATTATAGCTATAATGACTCCTACTATTAATACTGCAGCCAGCACGAATATCCAGCCCAAATTAGATGATGTCGTTGATATTGAATTTTGTATCCTGCCAGAAGACGGCGAATTTGGCTCGCCAGAAGGTATTAATATCTGGGCATTGCTTACACCATTAAGTAGCTGGCTATTGGTTGACTGTATGCCACTTGATTGCTGATAAAGTTGCGGCGTGCCAGATTGAATACTACCGACGTTAGGTACTTCTACTTGACCAGTACGAGCTTGAGGTGAATTATCCATTAACTAAATATTTCTCTTTTTCATTATGCTTATATTTATTATACCGGTTATTGTGTGACTTGACGATATTATTTTATGAATAGGATGCTAGAGGCCACCATAACCATAGCCGTAGCCAGTGTAAGCATTGTTTGGCTTATGATAATCGGATATCTTTAAAGGAGAGTCTACTTTACCAGGTGTGCCAACATACAGCTCACTGCCCGATTTAGAAACCAAAACGTACTCATCGCCAAACCAACCATAGGGCTGGTACTCTGACAATGTCGCAATTTCCTTATCGTTCTCGGCGTTTTTATCACCAATAAATAAAGTGTTTTTACCGTCACGAGGCTCATACCAGAATGTCTTTGTGCCAGATGGCGATACAAGGAATGTCGGGTAGAATTTATTAAACGTTTCTTGTGTTATTTTAGGATCTTCTTTTAATTGCCCATCTTCATACTCATAAAACACGTTTAGTGTTGCGTCACTAAGCTCATAATAAACAGCCTGAGGTTCATACAGCTTAGAATTAATATAAGTCGAGGTCTTGGCATCAAAATCGCGAACCACCCTTTTGCTACTATCATCCGGTCTTACAGAATTAATAGAGTTTTTCTTGCCAACTATGCGACCGCCAGAGTAGTAGTCCGAAATCCAGGTTTTGGCGTAACTTAATTCATTCTCTAGTATGTAAACCTGTCCGAATTGCTCAGTGGCGTAATCAATATCTGAATTTCCTTCGCCTCGGCTATCATCGATTACTATCAATTGCTTATCATCGGCATTAAAGGCTTTTAGTGATGATTTTTTTGGCTGCCAATTCTGAATATCGTTCCTATTTATAGTAAACATAAACCTGTGGTCATACCAGCCAACTGGCGTAAACTCGGCATTTCCTTCATCAATCGTTGAAAGTTGATCATTTGAAGTATCTATTAAATACAATTTGGCTCTATCATCTCGCCTGGAATGAAGCGCTAAATACTTCCAATCACGAGAAGCTAGTAATGATGTTGCAACCTCATCTTCATTACCAGTACCTGCTAATACAGTTTTTCTATCGCTTCCATCCAAGTTCGATCTAACAACATCAATCTTGCCACTCTTTTTTGAAAGAAAGTAGACATGACCGGCAGGTGTTATGGCAAACGTATTTTTATCTGTTTGTTGATCAGTTATAGTTATGTCTACGTCCTGAATGTTATAGCCATCTTTAGTGATTGTGGCTTTGGCAATATCAACGTTTGGCGACAAAACAATCGTAGCCTGTCCTTTTTCATCAGTCTGAGCCTCACTATCACCTGACTTTATTTTGGCACCGGCTACCAAATCTTTACTGATTGAATTAGTTACCTTGACTGGCACTTGGCGGCCTGTGGCTTGAATTTTCAGCCCTACTATTGACGCACCTCTCAACTTAACCAATACCGTTGAACTCAGATCTTTGTAGTATTTCTTAGTGACAGTTACATTTCTATCACCTACACGAACGCCAGCAATCGATACAAAACCATTCCCATCAGTTTTGCCAGTTTTGCCATCAATTGTCACCGTAACCTCACTAACCCCTCGACTAGTTTCGCTATCGGTGATATTAACCGCAACACTCTTCTTTATAAACAGTCCCAGGATGCTGTAACGAGTAAACGGAATTGCGAATAAAAGAAATACAACCACCAAAACAGTTAATGGTATAGTTATTTTTTTCTTTTCTAGATATTTAGCCCAAAATTTTTTGATTTTGCCCTGTTTTTTAGGTTCACTTTCGGTTTCGGTCGTATCCTTGTATTCACTTGAGATTTCTGGACTCGAATCGCTTGTCGTTAGTGTTTCGTCAATATCGGGAATTTCGATAATTTCTTCATCGAGATTTTTTGATTCATCATCCGCCATTTATCTGCCCTCATATAATTCTTAAGCAAAACTATATGCCTATTCTGTATATTTTCCAACAAACCTGTTGCATTTTTAGCTCTTACGGTATCGCCATATTGAGAGTGGAACGAAAACGGCTAGAATACCGACAACCCAAATCATTAGGTGCCAAAAAGCCCCATTCATTGGAGTACCCAGAGCAAAACTACGCGTAGCATTAACCGCATATGTAACTGGTTGATGACTAGCAAATTTTTGAAGCCAACTTGGCATATAAGTTACAGGCACAAATGCTGAACTAGCAAACGTAAGTGGAAATATAAACACAAAACCAGCAAGTTGAGCCGTCTCAGGATCTTTGGTAGTTAGACCCACATATGCAGAGATCCAAGAAATAGAAAAACTAAAAAGTAAAGCCGTGCCAAACATAGCTAAGCCACCTAACCAGCCATTCTGCAGACGAAATCCGTACAGCGTACCAGTTATAAACATTATAGTCATGACCAAGATGTTACGGATCATGTCTGATACAGTTCTTCCGCCCATAACTGCCGCACGACTCATTGGCAAGCTACGAAAGCGATCAACAATACCTTTGTTCATATCCGTTGCCAAGCCTATACCTGTGTTCAGTGCACCAAATAAAGTGGTTTGAACAAGTATTCCAGGTAAGAGATAATTAATATAAACACCGCCAGGTATATTTGATACACCCTTGAATGCGCCGCCGAAAACAAAATTGAAAAGTGTTAGAAAAATAATTGGCTGAACCGATGAGAAGAAAAGCAACTGAGGCAAGCGAGTGTAGATAATAAGATTCCTCTTGGTCAAAGTCCAAGTATCACTAATCATATTAAACATTCATCTTCTCCGGCTTGTGTGATTTCTTAGGAACAGTCTGATCTTTTGCTCGTTCACCAGTTAAAGTTAAGAAAACATCATCCAAAGAAGGCTGGTGCAAGGCTATTGATTGCAGCACGATTTTTGAACTATCTAATGCTCGAACGATTTCAAGCAATCCTTTAGACCCATCCTTTACTGGCACAGTAATTGTTAGATCTTCGACGGTTGGCTTTTTACTAGAAATAGCCGATACAGCCTCAACAGCCTTCTTTAATTGCGATTCCTTGGCGAATTGTACTTCTACAACATCACCGCCTAGCTTGGACTTGAGTTGCTGACTAGTTCCTTCGGCTATAACTTTTCCATGATCAATCACGGCAATTTTGTCAGCTAGTTCATCAGCCTCCTCAAGATATTGAGTAGTTAGTAGTATGCTTGTGCCAGATTTTACTAAACCCCTAATAACGCTCCATAACTCCAAACGAGTCCTAGGATCAAGACCAGTAGTAGGCTCATCTAGGAACAGTATTTTAGGATTTCCAACCAAGCTTGCGCCAAGATCTAGTCGTCTTCGCATTCCCCCAGAGTAAGTTTTGACAGGCCGATCGGCCGCATCGGTTAGGTTAAATTCTTCTAGGATTTTTTGGGTTCGTTCTTTTGCCTCTTTAGTACTCAGGTGATAAAGCTTACCAACCATGTGTAGATTTTCTCTGCCGGTCAAGAACTCATCGACAGCTGCATATTGTCCAGCTAGACCAATAATTTTACGGACATCGTCAGCCTGTGATAGCACATCCATATCAAGCACCTTCAATGAGCCTTCATCTGGCTCCAGTAAAGTACTCAACATACGCACTAAGGTGGTTTTGCCAGCACCGTTAGGTCCAAGTAAGGCCAAAACCTTACCTTGATCAGCCGATAGACTAACATTACTCAAAGCCTTAACTTCACCACCAAACGTAATACTGACATTTTTTGCTTCAAATGCTTTAATCATTGACTTGATTCTACAGTCATAATACTTAACACGTCAAGCGATATCTGCCTTGTTGACAGCATATACCCCTAGGCGTAATCTAGGTTTATGGTTACTTTTAAGCATATTATGCGCAACACATGTCTTTCACCTGTGTACTCAGGGGAGCTGTTTGTCGTTATGTTTGAATAGTAGCTAAAAAAATAAATCGGCAAACGTAAGCCTCCTCGAACAAACGAGGAGGTTTTTTATTTGTCAGAAAGGAAAACAAGATGGAAAAACCAACCAAGCCACTAGATGAATGGTTTGCGGAAGTTGATGCGCTGCTAGTTGAGAGCGATGCCCAGAACGCAGCTCTTAAAGCTACGTTTAGCCAAGAAAAAGTTGGCGAACTTGTACTTGCCCAAGAAGTTAACGAACAATTAGCCGCATAAATACAACGCAATCTATGGTTATTCTTCGGATATATCTATACCTAATTCGCGTAGTTGTTCGGGTTCAACAAAACTTGGAGAATTAGACATTACATCAACTCCGGAACCGTTCTTTGGAAACGCGACGACTTCTCGAATATTATCTTCGCCGATTAACACCATAAACATTCTGTCTATACCAAAAGCACAACCCGCATGTGGTGGTGCACCATATTTAAACGCGTTTATCATTGCTCCGAATTTTTGGTCGACATATTCCTTGCCAAAGCCAATCGCACCGAATGCCTGATACATTATTTCTGGGTTGTGGTTACGAACAGCGCCCGAGCAAATTTCATAACCATTCATAACCATATCGTACTGATCGGCTACAACATTAAGTAGATCTTCATCACTTTTCTTGTTACTCAATGCATCTAAACCACCCTTGGGCATAGAGAAGGGATTATGGCCGAAGTCAACTTTTTTGGCTTTGTCGTCCCACTCGTATAATGGAAAGTCTACAATCCAGGCAAGCGCAACCTCATTTGGATCTTTTAGATTAAAATGATCCGCAAACTCACTGCGAAGTCGACCTAGGACTTTGTTAACAACAGCTCGCGTATCAGCACCGAAAAACACAGTATCACCATCTTCGGACTGTGTTTTTTTCTGAATATTTTTGATTTCTTCGGGTTTTAAGAACTTAGCAATCGGAGATTTTGCTTCACCCGCTTCAAAAGAAATATAGGCAAGACCACCGGCACCTTCGGACCTAGCAATATTGGTAAATTCATCAATTTGTGATCGACTCAAACTAGCTGCACCCTTAACGCATATGGCTTTGACAGCTCCGCCTTCGCGTATAGCATTAGCAAATACACCAAACTCTGTTGCCGACAAATCATCTGACAAATCAATCAGCTCCATATCAAAGCGCAGATCAGGTTTATCGGTACCAAAACGCTCCATAGATTCTTCGTAAGATATCCTTGGGATCGTCTTGGCTTTCAATTTTTTACCAGCAAATTTTGTCACCAATGATTCGATTAACGGTTCGATCATGGTCCTTATCTCTTCGCCATCGTCAACAAACGACATCTCAAGATCGAGCTGGTAAAAATCACCATATAACCTATCGGCTCGAGGGTCTTCATCTCTGAAGCAGGTGGCAATCTGGTAGTAACGTGGGATGCCACCAACCATTAATAGTTGTTTAAACTGTTGTGGGGCTTGCGGAAGAGCGTAGAATTTGCCAGGGTGAACCCGCGACGGGACCAGAAAATCACGCGCACCTTCTGGGCTTGAATTAGCAAGAATAGGTGTAGACACCTCAATAAAGTCCTGTTGATCCATATACTCACGCATAATCTTGTAGTACTCGGCACGCTTCTTGAGCGTCGCCTGCATTTTTGGCCGCCGCAAATCAAGATATCGGTATTTAAGCCGAACCTCTTCACTTGCTTTATCTTCATCATTTATCTGAATTGGTAGCGGCTCTGAGCGATTTAATATTTCTAGATCCTCAACCCTTATCTCTACATCTCCACTAACAATATTTGGATTTTTTAAACCTTCGCCTCTTTCGGTTACTTTGCCGGTGACCTTTAATACAAATTCATCCCGTAAATGCTCGGCCAAGGCAAAAGCCTCTGTAATTTCTGGCTGAATCACCAACTGAACTATTCCAGTGTGATCGCGCACATCAATAAAAATAAGCCCGCCATGGTCACGGCGATTCTGAACCCAACCTTTAACCGTTACGTTCTTACCCGAGTGCTTAGCAACGTCACGACTTAGTGTTCTCACATCTTCTCCTTTATATACCAATTTGTTTTACAGACTAATAAGGACCCTGGGAGCGTAGTCGTCTTAGCTACGCGCCGGTCCCTTGATTATTATCTGATGGTCGCAAATTGATCATTCTGGGGCGTATTATACCCTATTTGACCTCAGTTGTATCAGACTCTTCTATTTCTGGCTCTGGATTTTCGTCTTCTTCGGTAATTTTTTTGTGTTCTTTATGTTCGGTTTTGGCCATTTTTGCAGCCACCGCCCTAAGATCATCGTACTGATCAAACTCATCAATAATTTGAGTACCAACTATCTGTTCTATCACATCTTCAACACTAATGACTCCTACGTATTCTTCAAAACTATTAACCACAACAAATAGGTGTTGCCTAGTCTTGATAGTCGCCTGAAGGACATCGTATAAGCTCTGTTCTTCGTGCACATATTGGACACCTTTTCTTACAAGCGGCTTGATTGTGCCCTCTCCTTCAGCGCCAACAATATCACGCAAATAAAGAATTCCGACTATATTATCTTTTTTACCGTCATAAACCGGGAACCTGGAGTGACCACTTTTATGCAATTCGCCCATTAGTATTGGGCCAATCGAATCATCAACTGACACCCCCTTTACGACTCGCCTAGGGGTAAGATAATCTCTGACTAGTTTATCGCCGAAGCTTAGCACATGCTTAACCATATCAAGTTCGGCTTTATCGATTCGGTTTTCTGACTGGACTTTTTGCTTATCAATTAAGTCTACCAGGTCGTCTTTTTCGTATAGCCCAGTATGAACAATTAGTGGCAAATGTGATTCAACAAATTTGCCCACTCTATTTACTAACGGATGTATGTATTCCATTATCCAGCCTAAGACGGGTGCAATCTTAGCAGCCAACCAAGCTCCAAACTTGGATGTTTCCCTTGCTGGTAACCACAAAAATCCAAACCATATGATCGATAACGATGCTATAAGAGCAAACCAGAACGGTGCCGACCGATTCATAAAAACGAAAAATAGAGCGTTGGTTAGTGCTATTAGAGTCCATAAAACAATCCTTAAGCTCGGCCCATAACTAACCGCCCGATAGAGCATATTGGCCATCTCATCACCCTTTCGAGCGCGACGTTTTAGCTCTTTCTCAGGTAGTTTATGGTATGTTCTTTCTAGGCTAATGGATAATAGCGCCAAAGCGGCAAGGAAAATGATTATGATTGTCCGCATGTCTAAATTTTAGATTGTCGAGGATTATTTTCAAAGCTGAAACGAATAAAGTAATATATAACCATAGAGAAAGGGAAGATTAGATAGATGAATAATCGGTTTATATTGATATTAGCAGCCTGTGTGATTGGCTTTTTGGGCATACTATTCTTTACAAAGAAAGACTCTAACAAGTCAAATGGCGGTACAAACAACCAGAACAGTTCGGTCCAATCAAATCACATAACAGGAAACACTCAAAGTAAGGTTACTCTGGTAGAATTTGGCGATTTTGAATGCCCAGCATGCTACAAGTTCTTCCCTATCATGGAACAAGTTCGAGCGAAATATAAGGATAAAATAGCTTTCCAATTCCGACACCTACCACTAGTAGAGATACACAAAAATGCCCTTATTGGAGCTAGGGCGGCTGAGGCGGCTGGCATGCAAGGCAAGTTTTTCGAGATGCACGACTCACTTTACACAAACCAACAGTCCTGGTCACAAGCTTCAGACCCTACAAGCTACTTCGTTCAATACGCTAAAGAGCTGGGCTTAGATGAACAGAAATTCAAAGCCGATCTGGTTAGTGAGCAAGTCAACAAGATAATTCAAGCGGACAGAACTTATGCCAAGGACCAAGGATTCAACAGTACCCCAACTTTCTTGATAAACGGGAAAAAACTGGAAGATGCCCAAAACTCTATAGACTATTTCTCACAGCAAATCGATCAAGCCTTGGCTCAACAAAATACAAACGGCCAGTAAAACTGGCCATCGTTCGTATCTACTAGTTTATTGTAAGCTAGTATTGGATAAATTGTTGCCATCTTGGTCGACGAATTCGAACTTCGACAGCCTCTTCAGCCGAAACTGAAACCTTTACTTTTATGGGCATTTTTTACTCCCAGAAACCACTAACTTAGTGGAATGTTTTTATTGTTTGTTATTTTTGTCTTCCGGTAGATGGCTTCTCGCACCAACCCCGACCGAAGTGTAGCGTCATAGTCTCACATAGGTCTTATGCTTGTCAACGATTATTTCGTAGTCTTTTTTTCATCAGTATGATTGGATAGCGGATTGATCATGTCCAACATCTTGCCGGCCTGACCTCTCATAGTAGTACGTCGGGCATGTTCCTTTTCAATTTTTACATGAAGTTTATGAAGCATGGGGCTTGTCATTTGTTTATCATGAAGGTCCCTGAACTCTTGGTCTAACATTCCGAGCTCGGCATCTGTGAGATCTTCTAGATCAACAAATGCATCACGCGCTTCAGTGGCGCGAATAAGCTCATCAAGCTTCAGCTGCATAGCTTTACTGTCACGATTTTGAGTGTTTTGGATTAGAAAAACCATTAGAAAGGTAACAATAGTGGTTCCGGTATTTATAACCAGCTGCCAGGTGTTAGAGAAGTCAAATAGTGGCCCTGTAATAGCCCAAACTATGATTAAAGTCAGAGCCCCCAGAAACGCAGCAGCCGTTCCTGTTAGGTTGGATATTTTGGCTGCGATTTTACGGAAGGTTTCTTTCATTGTTTTAGTCTTATGCTTATATGATGTAGAATACAGTTATACGTCTTAAAATACAAACATGCACGAAAGTATATTTGCCGAACTCAGTCTAATCATCGCTATCGCAACCGGCGTTTCTCTTTTCATGCGGATGATAAAGCAGCCTTTAATCATTGG
>CAZSZC010000016.1:0-14523 GCA_964610775.1 uncultured Candidatus Saccharibacteria bacterium
TTTTCGTAGATAATCAAAGACTCAGCCAAACCCTTTACGAGGGCCTCTCTTTGATCGCGTTCACGATGGAACTTTCTGCCTTTGTATCCGTGACGATGCATGCTAGAGCTCCATCTCCGACATTTTCTCTTTTACCTCGTCTAGTGCCTTGCTACCAAAACCCTTCAGCTCGCGCAATTCACCATCACTTAAACTGAATAAGTCACGTAAAGTATGAATATCGTTATTTATAAGAGCATTCGTAGTACGTGCTGATAAGTTAAGATCTTCAATTGGAGTCATAAGCTCAGCAGAATCGTCAGACTCTTCAGTACTTACTGTATCTTGTGCGTTTAGAGGAGCACTAGCTTCAACTTTGGTTTGTCCAGCCAAAGCAGTGTATTGATTTACCAAAATCGCCGCTGCTTCTTCAAAAGCATCACGGGAGGTTATTGATCCATCAGTATCAATAGTAATCAACAGCTTATCAAGGTCAGTAATTTGGCCAACACGAGTATTCTCTACCTTATAACGAACTCGAAGTACTGGGCTAAATATGGCATCCAGAGCAATCATGTCACTTGGTTTTTTTGCAGCAACTTCGTCGATAGTCCTATAACCACGTCCAGTTTCTACGATTAGATCAACTACAAAGCTAGTTTTATCATCGTCAATAGTTGCGATGTAATGGTCTGGATTAACAATTTCAACATCGGCATTGACTTGAATATCCTTAGCGGTAACTTTTCCTTTACCCTTTTTAACTATTCGTAGATTCTGAACATCGTTACCAAATACGCGGAAGCGCACACCCTTAAGATTCAGCATGATATCAACGATATCTTCTTTTATACCCTTCACTGCTGTAAATTCATGAGTTGCACCTTCAATTTTGAATGATGTTACAGCCGCACCTGCGATACTCGATAGCAAAACCCTCCGCAAGGAGTTGCCCAGAGTCATACCGTAGCCGGTGTGAAGTGGTTCAACTGCGAAGGTTGCACTTGTAGCACTGTGCTCATCGACATGTACGATACCTGGTGTGTGGATTGTTTTTGACATTATTCTTATCGCCTCCCTTTAGCGTGAGTAGTACTCAACTATTAATTGCTCGTTGATATCTTGTTCTGCTTCATCTCGAGTCGGAACTCCAGTAATACTAATTTCTAACTTCTTTCTGTCAGCTTTCAGCCAAGCTGGAATTTGACTAGGAGCTGGACTTGTATCATCAAGTCGCTTGAAGTAATCGGACTGCTTGCTCTTAGGACGGACAACTAACTTATCTCCTACACGCATACGTATTGATGGTATGTCGACTCGCCTATCGTTAAGTAGAAAGTGACCATGTGTTACTAGTTGACGAGCGGCTCGACGACTTGGCGCTAAACCAGCCCGATAAACAGCGTTATCTGCTCGTTGCTCTAAGAACTGTAGTAACTGAGCCCCTGACTGACCTTGCTTCTTGTTGGCTTCTTTCATAAGGTTACTGAACTGTCTCTCAAGCAACCCATAAAGTCGCTTTACCTTCTGTTTCTCACGCAACTGCAGAGAATATTGGCTAGGCTTATTGCGACGTCGATTACTGGCTTGCTCACCAGGAAGCGCTGTTCGTTTTACTAAAGCTTTGTGAGCCTTAGGGTGAAGAGCATAGCCTTCGCGGCGGCTCATTTTTACGATTGATTGAGTATCTCTTGCCATATTAATACCTAAATCCTTCGTGCCTTACGTGGACGACAACCACCGTGTGGCACACCGGTAACATCACTAATGCTCTCGACTTGTATGTCTGCACCCTGCAATGATCGAACGGCTGCATCACGGCCAAGACCAATTCCTTTTACGTAAACATCTACTTTTGAAGTTCCGTGCATTTGCTTAACAGCCTGGGCTGCTTTCTCTACTGCGACCTGTGCTGCATAAGCAGTGCCTTTTTTGGAACCACGAAAACCGCAACCTCCAGCGCTTGCTGTAGCAAGAGCCCCACCTGTCTGATCTGTAAAAGTAATTATTGTATTATTAAACGTTGCCAAAACATGCATCTGTCCATGTGGAACGGATCGTTTTGATCGTTTCTTCTTTGCTGATGTTGATAATTCTGCCATTGTAATTCCTTAAACTAAGTCTTAGATGCTGATTTAGGTTGCGCGCCACCAACAGCTATTCTCTTACCTCGACGCGTTCGACCATTTGTACGCGTTCGTTGTCCTCGACTTGGAAGATTATTCTTGTGTCGGATACCTCGATAACTATTTATATCTTTAAGCCGCTTAATGTTGCCGACTACTATACGCTGCAGCTCACCTTCAACAATATAGCTATCGTTTATGGTGTCTTGAATTCTGGAAATTTCGCTATCGGTTAAATCTTTAGCTCGAACCGTTGGCTCAACTTTTGCTTTACTTAGAATATCAGCACTGGTTTTAGGACCAATGCCATACACATATGTAAGAGCTACATGAATTTGCTTATTGTCTGGGATTGTTACACCTGAAATTCTTGGCATACTATTAACCCTGCCTCTGCTTATGCTTTGGCTTGAACTTATTGATCACATATAATCGGCCTTTACGACGAACAATTTTGTCATCGGGGCTAATTTTTTTAACACTTGCACGCACTTTCATCCCGTAGAAGTCCTTTCAGTTGGGTAACCCACATCAAGTGGGGTAATGCGGATTCGCTCAGGAGCGAACTCACTGCTTAATATTATGATCTACGATAAGTTATCCGACCCTTTGTGAGATCATAAGGGGTCAACTCGACCGTAACACCGTCACCTGGCACAAGGCGAATGTAGTGTTTTCGCATTCTACCGGCGACGTGAGCTATAATTTGATGACCATTTTCAAGCTCTACACGGAATTGAGTCCCCGGAAGGGCTTCAATTACTACTCCTGCTAGCTCGATAACTTCCTTGTTTTTAGCCATAAAAATATAACGTCATCAAATTGTAGCAGATTTTATATAAGTTTGTAAAGTGTTTTCTACGATTTTTTTGACTTGTCACCCTTCTGCTTGTTCTTTTTAGAAAAAGGCAAGCGCATACGTAATTTTTTTGTACCTAGGGCAGCTAATGGTTCTTCAGCATCATAGAAGAAATCGGGTTGTTCGTACTGATCATATGTAACCATTAGTGCGCGTGATTCTATAGCACGCAAAGTCTCAAGTGCAACAGATACAAGAATTAGTATGCTTGTACCCCCAAGAGCAACATTACTACTTAAGAAGACCTGTCCAATAATAGGCACTAGTGCAATAAAGCCTAAGCTCAAGGCTCCAAAAAGCGTTAAACGATTAATTACTCGGCTCAAGTATTTCTCGGTCTGAATTCCTGATCGAACGTTTTCTATGAAACCTCCTTGTTTTTGTAGATTTTCAGCTATTTCCTTAGCATTAAAGGTTATACCTGTGTAAAAGAAGGTAAAAACAAAGACGAGCAGAAAGTAAACAATTGGATATATGTATGGCGTGAATCCTGGTTGGGCAAAAGTTTGAGCGCTTGGGTTGGTGAACCACAGAACTAGCTTACTACCGATTTCTTGCAAACGCTGACTTCCAGACCCCGACATTAACTGACCGGCAAAACTAGGAACACTTAAAAATGCGGTAGCGAAAATAATCGGTACTACGCCAGCCGTGATTAGCTTTACGGGCAAAATGGTCGTTACCCCACCGTAAGCGCGGTTTCCTTGAACGCGCTTGGCATAGTGAATTGTAATCTTGCGCGAAGCTTCATTGAGCTTAACAATAAAAATCGTTAGCAACAGAACAGCTAAGGCAATACCACCAGCATACATAAGTTGTCTTGTATTAATTGGTAGCTGTTTACCAAATAGTTGTGTGGTTGCAGTTTTGTCATAGACTGTTGCGGTAATGCTAGAAATTGTCTTTGGCAACTGACTGACAATACCGACCGTAATGATGAGTGATATACCATTACCAATGCTTTGTTCGGTTATGAGTTCACCTAGCCACATTAATAGCATCGCTCCACCAGTAAGAGCTGACACCATTAATATCCACTGAGCAGGCGAAGCATTAGCTGTTATATCACCTATGCCACCGATCTGTGAGGCTTGTTGCCTAACTAGATAAATAGCGCCGACTGACTGAACTATAGCTAGTGGCAGTGTCAGGATTCGTGTGTACTGATTAATCTTTTTGCGACCATATTCGCCCTCTTGGTTCAGGGCCTCTAATTGTGGTATAGCTTTGGTAAGTAATTGAATAATAATAGATGCGTTAATATACGGACCAAGACCAATGATCATAATTGAAAAATTAGCCAGCGCTCCACCAGATAATACATTGATAAAACTCAGTAACTGAGTAGTATTCTGCGAATTAAAAAGATTTTCAAGAACTTGTCGTAATGTTTCTGGATTACTTAGCGGAATCGGGATATGCGCCAAAACACGAAAAACCAGCAGCATACCAAGAACAGCCAATATTCTTTTACGCATATCAGCATTTTTGAGCGACTGCCAAATTACTTTCCAGCTCATAAACTATCTAACCCTTACTCTAATCATTACAATGTGTACCAGTATACAAGACTACGCTTGCTTGTAATAGCTTTGCTGTAAAACTTACTTTTCTTCCTTTTTGGGAAGTCGTTTTACTTGAGGTACGCTAGTGAAGCTTCCACCAGCTTTTTCAACCATACTTATAGCGTTCGCACTAGCTATTTGTATTTTTACAGCTTTTTTCTTAGTAACTTCACCCTTGCAAATAAGTTTTACGCGTACGTATGGATTAGAAACAAGACCAGCCTCGGCTAATGTAAAATTATCAACTGTCGCACCTAGGCTATCTAATTGTCCGGTGTACACGTTTTCTGCAACGACCCTAATCGAGCGAAAACCAGAACGCTTTGGTAGGCGTTGCATTAGTGGATTTTGGCCACCTTCGAAACCTGGGCGCCTGCCCTTACCAGTTCGAGACTTCTGTCCTTTCGTACCGCGACCAGCAGTTTTACCACCACCAGCCGAAATACCGCGTCCGACGCGCTTTCTTGATCTGTTCGATGTAAGATTTAATTCATTAAATTTCATATCTAACCTTTCGCAACCTTGGCTGTTTTCTTAGTTGCCGTTTCTTGTTTAGTGGTATGCCAATCCTTTTGGGCTTTAATACTAGTTAATGCTTCCAACGTGGCGTATGCGCAGTTAATTTTATTAGCAGAACCAAGCGACTTGGATAGCGCATTACTAATACCCGCAACTTCTAGAACTGTTCGCACTACACCTCCTGCAATGAGGCCAGTACCTGCACTGGCTGGCAGTAGAAGTATACGAGCACCACTAACCTTCGCTTCAGCTTCATGTGGAATCGTACCCTTGTATATCTCGACTGTCATTATGTTTTTCTTAGCAACATCAACGGCTTTAGTGACGGCAGTGGTTACGTCGGCACCTTTTGCTATACCAATACCAACTTTTCCTTTGTGATCGCCAATAACTACTAGTGCGCGAAAACGGAAGCGACGGCCACCCTTTACCACACGAGCAACACGATCTATATTGACCACTCGTTCATCAAACTGTTTTTCTTCAGTAACACCTTCAAATCGTTTATTAGACTTATGATCCATACTAAAACTCCAATCCTTCTGCCCGAGCTGCTTCAGCTAGCGCCTTAATACGTCCGTGATACAGTTTGCCGTTACGGTCAAAAACCACCTTGGTTATCTTAGCTTTCTTAGCTTTTTCCCCAATTTCCTTACCAACAATGGTAGCTTTCTCAGTCATTGTTCCGGTAAGCTTTTTGCCGATTGTTGTTGCCGACACGAGTGTAGTATGTGTTTCATCATTTATAACTTGAACTGAAATATTTTGATTACTAATCGTAACCGTCAGTCGCGGTCGAGCAGTAGTACCAAACACCTTTGAGCGAACACGATTTTTACGCCGAGCAGCATTTTGAATCTTCTTAGTTAATCTATTCATAGTTATTCCTACTTATCCTTACCTGATTTACCAGACTTGCGAATAATTCGCTCGCCGACATATTTAATACCCTTGCCTTTATAAGGCTCTGGCTTTTTAAGGGCTCGTATCTCAGCAGCAACCTGTCCAACTTGCTGCTTATTAATACCACTAATAGTTATTGTGTTCTGTTCAACCGTGGCCGAAACGCCGCTAGGTAGAGCATAGTTAACTTCGTGTGATAAGCCAATATTGAACTTCAAGCCATTTCCCGCTAAAGCAACACGATAGCCAACTCCGTTCAACTCTAATTGCTTGCTGAAACCTTCTGTTACACCAGTAACCATGTTTTGAACCAGTGAACGCATCAGACCATGCTTAGCACGATGCTCTGCTTCATCATCGATTCTAGTAACTAGCGCTTCGCCGTCTTTGACCTCTACACTTATTCCAGGCATAGTAAATTGTGATAAATTACCTTTTGGCCCTGAAACATTGATATGATCAGCATCGACAGTGATTGTCACACCGCTTGGAATTGTAATCGGTAGTTTTCCTATTCGACTCATATCTTTCCTTCCTATTAATAAACTTTACAAATTAGTTCGCCGCCGACGCCCTGCTTCTTTGCCTCAGCGCCAACCATCACACCTTTACTGGTAGAAACAATAACGATTCCACGACCGCGCTTAACTGTAGGGATAGCGTCAACACTAACATACATACGCCTACCTGGCTTACTCATACGAACAATCTCAGTAATTTTTGCATTTGAACCTGGCTGGTTAATTGTAACTTTTAGTGATTTACCAACAACAGCATCCTCGACATTCACGCTATCAATAAAGCTACTCTGTTGTAGCAGCGTAGCAACAGACTCCTTAACTTTAGAGTGAGGCATTACGACTTCGTGCTTATTAACGGCTATAGCATTGCGTATGCGAGAAAGCATGTCGGCGATTGGATCTGTAGAAACTGTAGACATAATATACTCCTTATTACCAACTTGACTTTGTTACGCCCGGAACCTCGCCCTTGCTGGCGTGTTCGCGGAAACTTATTCTTGAAAGACCAAACTGTCGCATATAGCCATGTGGTCGACCGGTTTCGCTACAACGATTTTTCCAGCGGGTAGGCGATGAATTGCGTGGCAGCTTGTGCAAACCCTCGCGATCGCCAAGGCCCTTTAGCTCTTTGCGTTTAGCTTCATACTGCTTTATCATTTTTTGACGCTTTAGATCTCTAGCTATGATAGATTTCTTTGCCATTACTTCATCTCCTTCTGAAAGGGCATTCCGAGTTTAGTTAAAAGTGCTCGGCTGTGCTCAACATCCTGGTTTCTGATAACCAAAACCGCCTGCAAACCGTGTGTTGTCGTAGTTTCATCGAAGGTTAACTCTGGAAAAACGGACTGATCAGATAGGCCAATACTATAGTTACCAGTAGCATCAAATGCCTTATTACTAACGCCGTGAAAATCGCGTAATCTAGGCATAACTATGTTAATTAAGCGATCTAGGAATTCATACATTCGATCACCTCGTAAAGTTACTTTTATGCCAATCTTATTACCTTCACGTAATTTAAAACCTGCAATTGAATTTTTGGCTAGAGTATCAATAGGCTGTTGCCCACTAATTTTACGCAAAGTATTTGTTGCGACTTCAATAACTTTTTTGTCATCTTTGGCTTTACCAAGACCAACATTTAAAACTATCTTTTCAAGCTTCGGAACCTGGTTACGATTAGACAACTTGAATTCTTTTTGCAGTTCATTAACCAGTGTTTCTTCGTAAAGCTTTTTCAAGCGAGGAACAGAAGATACTTTGTCAGCTGTTTTAGTGTTTGGCATTACTTTATCTCCTTTCCTGTTCGCTTATATACACGCTTCTTATTGCCATCTTTGTCTATTTGAAATCCAATACGACTTGGCTTCTTGCTCGACGGTTCAACTATCGCAACCTTACTAACCCAAATTGGTCGTGTTATATCAATTATTCCACCTTGAGGGTATTCTTTATTGGGCTTAACGTGCTTTTTGGCTATATTGATGCCTTCAACCGTTACTTTATTATCTGTGGGATGAACAGCAGTTATTACGCCGGTCTTTCCTTTATCCTTGCCAGACAATACTACTACGGTTTCACCCTTTTTCAGTCGAATTTTATACGGTGTTGCCATTACAATACCTCCGGAGCTAGTGAAATTATCTTACTGTATCCCATGTCACGTAGTTCTCGTGGTACAGGCCCAAAAATACGTGTTGCTCGCGGTGCTTTATCGTCACCTATAATCACTGCTGCATTATCATCAAAAGCTATTGTTGAGCCGTCTTTGCGTCGAATCGTATTCTGTGTTCGAACAACAACAGCTCGCACAACAGATTTCTTCTTAACATTTCCAGCTGGATTTGCTTGCTTAACACTCGCGACGATAATGTCGCCAACACGCGCATAACGACGACGTGTTCCGCCCAACACTCTGATACAGAGGATCTCCTTTGCCCCAGAGTTGTCGCAAACAACCAGTCTTGATTCTTGCTGTATCATCTTAGGCCTCTCCCTCGCTGTGGCGAATAGCCGCTTTTTGAGTTACAGACTGAAGTATGAAACGTTTGCGAGCACTGAGTGGCCGAGTCTCAGCAATAACTACTGTATCACCAAGTTTAGCTTCGTTCTTCTCGTCGTGTGCCATAAATTTCTTACTTGAAATATATCGTTTCTTATATATAGGGTGATTTTTATGTGTCGTAACAGTCACTACAATGGTTTTGTCACCCTTGTCTGATGAAACAACGCCGGTCAATGTCTTAGCCATTATGCGTTCTCCTTTGATAGTTGCTCACCTAATACTGTCAACATGCGAGCCAAGTCTTTGCGCTTGTTACGCAAGACCCGAACATTCTGCATCTCGCCCATGTGCAAGCGTCGACGCAGTTCAGCAATCTCTTCTCGCAACTTCGTAGACTCGGTTGCTAACTCTTGCGTTGGTAACTTACGAATGTCTGTCATTTTCATGTTATGCATCCTCCTTAACCAAGAACTTGGTTTTCACAGGCAACTTATGTGCTGCCAAACGCATTGCTTCACGCGCTACTTCTTCGCTGACACCTTGCATCTCAAACATAATTGTTCCGGGGCGAACCTTTGCAACAAAGAATTCAGGGTTTCCCTTGCCACTACCCATCTTAGTTCCAAGTGCCTTACGGCTAACAGGTGTATGTGGGAAAATTCTAATCCAGATCTTACCGCCACGCTTGATGTAGCGAGTCATAGCCTGTCGAGCTGACTCAATCTGGCGCGATGTAATTCGATCCATACCTTGTGATTGCAAGGCATAAGTACCGAAAGCAATATAATTACCACTAGTTGCAACGCCACGGATACGACCCTTACGGACTTTGCGGTGTTTAGTCTTATTTGGCATCAACATATTAGCTTACCTCACCTTTGTAGATCCACACCTTAACACCTATAACACCAGAACCTGGATACATTGCCCGAGCCTTATGATAATCAATATCAGCACGAAGAGTATGAAGTGGCACGCTACCTTCAACTGTCTTCTCGCGACGACTCATTTCAGCACCACCAAGGCGTCCAGATACTTCTATACGAATACCTTTGGCGCCAGAACGCATGGCTGCACCAGCAGCTGACTTCATAGCTCGACGAAAAGCTATACGTCTCTCAAGTTGGTGAGCAATATTCTCGGCAACTAGTTTAGCGTATAATTCTGGTTTCTTAATTTCCTCGATATTAACGCGAGCTGGAATGCCAAAGATTTTTTCAATATTGGCTTTTAGCTCTTGGGCTCCGACACCACCTTTACCAATAACAACACCGGCTTTGGCTGTCGTAATAGTGACTGACACTAGATTAGGTGACCTCTCGATATCAACATTATTTATAGCTGCACGAGAACCTAGCTTATCGTCAATCATTTTGCGAACCTTCAAATCTTGTGTCAGTAAAGCAGCGTAATCTCGCTTATTCGCGAACCACTTACTACGCCAATTCTTATTGACCTGAAGACGCATACTGATCGGATTTACTTTTTGACCCATTACTTCGCCTCCTCTTTCTTCTTGTCAGTTGTCTTCTTCTCAGAAACAGGTTGTTTTTTGGCTACTCGCTTCTCACCGTCAACTTGCACATATATGTGGCTGCTGCGTCGCTGGAATGGCAATGCGCGACCATGAGCAGCAGGTCGATAGCGCTTAAAGCTTGGGCCGGGACTGACATGAATCGAAACGATTGTTAGCGTATCTGGCTTGAAGTTATGATTGTGTTCGGCGTTAGCTCTGGCACTTTCAATTGTTTTCTTTACAGGGAGAGCTGCCCGTCTTGGGGTATGTGAAAGGATAGTGATCGCATCGTTAACGCTGCGACCTCGTACAAGACTAGCCACGACAGCCACCTTGCGCGGACTCATTCTTACACCTTTAGCAGAAGCTGAGACAGACATTATTTCTTTCCTTTCGCAAGCTTACCACCGTGGCTACGGAATTTACGAGTAGGTGAAAATTCACCCAACTTGTGACCAACCATATTTTCTGTGATAAATACTGGAACATGGACCTTACCGTTATGTACAGCAATTGTCTTACCAACAAAATCTGGCGAAATCGTAGAAGCTCGAGCCCAAGTTTTAATAATGGTTCGATCCTCAGAACCTAGGGCTGCTACCTTTTTGGCTAGCTTTGGATCAATAAATGGACCCTTTTTAAGTGATCGGCTCATCTGTTATCTCCTCTTTCCTTCGTGTCTACTTCTGACAATCATCTTATTACTAGTCTTACGACGTCGGGTCTTGTAACCAAGTGTTTTCTGGCCCCAAGGTGTTCGCGGATCTTTACCGATACCATGACGACCACCATCACCACCACCGTGTGGGTGATCAGCAGCGTTCATGACAACACCTCTAACTGTTGGACGAATACCCTTGTGACGACTACGGCCAGCTTTACCAACCTTAATATTCTGATGCTGAACATTGCCAACAACGCCAATACTAGCCGTGCATTCAACATGAATCATTCGAACTTCACCACTAGGCAACTTGACCTGAGCGTAGTTTTCGTCACGTGCCATCAGCTGAGCACTAGCTCCAGCAGCACGCACAATCTGTGCACCACGACCAACTTGTAGCTCAATAGCATGGATCACACTACCAACAGGGATGCTCTTAAGTGGCAAACGATTACCATTCTCAATTGGTGCTTCAGTATCAGATGCTATTTTATGACCAACCTTCATATTGCTAGCAGCAATAATGTAGTGGTAGTTACCAGCCTGATCCTTGATTCTAGCAATCCTGGCACTTCGATTTGGGTCGTATTCAATAGCTTCAATAGTAGCAGTAGTGCCATTAGGAAGATTAAAGTTTACTAATCGATAGTAAGACCTTGTGCCACCACCGCGGTGACGTGTAGTTATGCGACCCTGATTATTGCGACCACTATGCTTTTTCTTAATAACTAGAAGTGATTTAAGAGGCTTCTTGGATGTTATCTCACTCATGTCTTGAGTGGTCATGCCACGACGCCCAGGAGTTGTTGGCTTATATTGTTTTATTGCCATTATTTCTTCTCCTTCTTAGACTTCTTAGCACTTTTTTCGTCTTCTTCGTTTGCAAAAATAGCTATACTATCACCCTCTTTAAGAGTTACGTAGGCTTTCTTAAAATCAGAACGCTTACCAGTAGTTGCTCGACCGCCACGTCTTACTGTTCGCTTTACCTTACCTTTGACATTAAGGATGTTCACATCTTTGACAACTACATTGAACTGAGCGGTCACAGCTTGGGAAACAGTTAATTTGTTTGCATCAACTGGGACTTGAAAAACATAAACATTACCTGTTTGCGATACATCGTAGGCTTTTTCGCTGATTCTTGGCTTTAACAGCATTTCTTTACTCATTATGCGTCTCCCTTAGTGGCTGACTTAGCTGTTCCAAGCCACTCGTTAAGTATGCCTAGGGATTTTGCATCGATAATGATTGAGTCCGCATTAAGCACATCATATACATTCAAGAAACTGGCCTGCACAAGCTTTACATTTGGTATGTTGTCGGTTGCGCGAATAGATAGTTCGTCTTTATTACTCACAACCACCAATACATTGCCGGTAGCACCGATCTTCTCAAATAGCTGAAGAGTGGGCTTAACCTTGCCTTCTTTGCAATCAAAAACTTCAACCACCTTTATTTTTTTGTCTGCAGCTAGTGTTAATGCCTGACGCAAGGCAGTTCGCTTAGATGTAGTAGTTACTTTGTGCGAGTAGTTTTCGTTACCAGTTGGCCCAAAAACAATACCACCACCACGCCATATAGGGTTACGAGATGAACCAAAACGTGCACGTCCAGTACCTTTTTGCTTCCACGGCTTCTTACCACCACCACTTACTAATCCACGTGTTTTTGTAACAGCATCACTGCCGCGACCATTAGCTAAATATGCAACGTAAACTTGCTTTAATAAATCATGATTTTCAACTGGTACTGCAAATACAGCCTTATTCAGCTTGGCCTGAGTTGTAGCTTTGGTGCCTGATTTTGTATAGGTAATAGCAGACATTATTTTGCCTCCCTAATTAAAACGATGCCCTTGCGTGGTCCAGGCACTGCACCTGTTACACCAATGACACCGAGTTCTGTATCGACGAAAGCGACCTTGAGATTGCGCACTGTAACTTGTTCATAACCCATTTGTCCGGCCATTTTCTTACCCTTAAAAATCTTTTGCGGATACATAGATCCAATCGATCCAACTTTACGAGTATTACCCTTACCGCCGTGAGTTTTGCGCTGACGATGGAAGTTATGACGCTTAATAGTACCGGCCCAACCCTTACCCTTACTGGTGCCGGTTACATGTACTTGGTCACCAGCATTAAAAACGTCGGCGCTTAGACTCTCGCCGACTTTCATATTTTCTTCAATTTCGCTGACGCGAAACTCGCGTACCACTTTTGGTTGTGCGTTTGCTTGTTTGTTGTGCCCAGCCTGCGCTTTACCTAGTTTTGCTTCTTCGGTTCCGAGCTGAATAGCAGTATAGCCATCAGTATCATCGGTCTTAACCTGGGTAATTACACAGGGACTAGCGGAAAGTATGGTTACAGCCTGAACAACACCATCATCCGCGATAGTGCTTGTCATGCCAACCTTTCTTGTGATTAATGCTTTCATAGTTCTCCTGATTCTTGAGATACAGACATTAAAATGCCTGGTGTTTTGTGGTTTCTACCCCTGTAGACCTTCAATTACACCAAGTTAATTCTGTACTCAAATCTTGATATACCGGTACAGATTAGCATAGACAACTAACCTCTGTCAATATGTTGTTTATTCTACTATGTTTTTAAGATCGTTATATATGCGCCGGTCTGAACCCAGAAACCAACAAACATGCCAATTGCAAGTACCGCGTATTCTATCTTTCGATCAATTTTGAAATGGTCATGAGAAGCAAATAGCAAACCAATTATAAAGCCAACGGGTATAGGGATTTGCTTGGTTAATGCTGGGTCAACCAGCCGGACCCATTGTGCACCGATAATCAGATACATAACGATCTTGAACAGATAAGTACCGTCACTCTCTGTTGGCTCTGTTTTTCTTGTTGATTTTTTTATTTTTGATTTAGCCATGAGAATTATTATAGCATTACTTAACAAATCCCTGTGCGACAGCAACATCAAATGATTTACTAAATTGTGAATGTAGTGGTGACGGCAGGCTACTCCTGTTGAACCAGCCCAACTCATCTATCTTGTCTGGCTCCCCGATCCTAACATCATCCGGGTTAACTAGAACAGCATGCATGATAGCCACCCAGTGTGTCTTATTGCCTGCATTTTCTCGGTGAGCATCATAAACGGTTAAAAAATCAATCTTTAATGGTTCACAACGAAGCTCTTCCTTGATTTCGCGGCGTACCGCATCATCAATAGACTCGCCAAATTCTATAGCACCCCCACCCACATCCCAGCGTCCTTTTTCATCACGAGCATTTTTACCTCGCTTCTGAAGCAATATATTACCCCTACCATCATGCACAACAAATGATGCCGATACCCCAATATGATCGACACCTATTCTTAGATCAATCTTTTTAGAAGCAATCTTTATGTGCTTATTCATACCGGATACTATACACGTATTCTACATTTTGATTTCGGCGTCACAACCAGCTGGCAATGATAGGTTCATGAGACTATCGATTGTCTTAGGTGTTGGGTCGAGAACATCAATAAGGCGCTTGTGAACACGCATTTCAAATTGTTCACGACCCTTCTTATATACATGCGGACTCTTAATAACTGTGTATAGGGTCTTCTTGGTTGGTAGAGGAATTGGGCCAGCTATAGTAGCACCTGTGCGCAATGCTGTATCGACAATCTGCTTAGCTGACTGATCGATTACTTTGTGATCATAGGCTTTCAAACGGATACGAATCCGCTGTTTACCTGTTGGTGCAACTACGTCTTTAGCCGCAAGCTTTTTATCTGATTTCTGGGCTTCCGCCATAGAATAAATCTCCTTATTCTGGTGTGATGTAACATCTTTGCACTCTTATTGAGAAGATTTGCAACGACTTTTAGTCACCACGATTA
>CAZSZC010000017.1:0-13972 GCA_964610775.1 uncultured Candidatus Saccharibacteria bacterium
TATCTGCAAGGTATGCGTGACAGTATCCATATCGTAAAGACTCAAGGAAAACCCGGCGACCAGATAGTCAACGTCCACTTTATGAATAAACCTTCATTTATGTATTACTACTATAATTACTCGCCAAATAAGGTTGGCGTAACGCGACCCATCAGAGATATTACGTTTGATAACCAAAAAGACGCTTTTGTTACCGACACACGTTTTTATAGGCAACTCTCCGACAAGCACGGACAAGCACGTATCTGGATGATCTGCGGAGCGGGACTAGGATACGATTGTCTGCGGAACTCCAGAGCCACGTATGATACGATTTATTCTACAGACATCGACTATATAAAACTTGGTGAATTACGACCCCGCTAATCTTGATATCTGAATATCACTAACTTAAATAAGATGAAATTCCAGAGTGATGTCACGACCATGGCTAGTAACTTGCTAATGTCCGCGCGGATGTCGAGGTTAACTAGTACCTGAACAATTGCAATTGTAAGTGCCAAATTAATAACTGCAAGCAGTGTGTACATTCCGAACTGCTTGGTCGTTTTATGCCGATGGCTTGCATCATTGAATGTCCATAGTCTATTCAATATAAAGCTGCTCATTAGACCAAAAACAAAACTTAGTATATTTGCCCCTACAATGCTTAAACCTAGCTGGCGGAATAGTACCAGAAAGGATATATACTCAACCAAAAATGCACTAACACCCACTACCACATACTTAACCAGGCTAAGGCTTATCTTTAGTTTATCTTTCACTATTAGCCTTTTTCGTTAGCCTCGAGTATTGCAACCTTACGAGCCAGCTTAACAATAAGTTGCTGCTCCCGTTTTTTATTTGTGTAATCACCTAATTTTGAAGCGAGAAACGCTAAAGTAAGTACATAAAGAAGCAGATCAGCACCCCGCCCCACTCCAAGCTTATGTGCAACAATGTTTAGAAGTTCGGGCGTAATCACAGCCGCTATAGCCATACAGGTGAAAACAACACCTAGTATTTTCTTCCACGCCTTGGTCTGTGCGCTATTTGGACTCCCCAAAAATCTAACAAGCAGAACTGTAAAGCAGAGTATGAGGATGATTTGGATATGTATCATCGTTTAGTGACCTTTTGTAATAGAGTGTCGAAAACAATATTAATGACGTTAAGATTCGGATTATGGCTCTTTGCGATAGTATAGTCAGTGTAAGTAACCGTTGTTGGTAGTTCAGCAAAACGAAATTTCTCGTCGCTGATTCTCTGTATTACTTCAGAGGCGTGCGACATGTCCGGTAGAGTAATATTTAACTTCTCAGCAAACTGCCTATTAAATACTCGTAGACCGTTATGGGTATCCGTCAACTTAATGCCCGTGGTTATATTCGAGAATAAGACCGCCAACTTAAGGATTACCTTCTTTAGTCTTACCATATCAACCGCTTTACCTCGAAATCGTGAACCAAGAACGATATCAATCTTCTTGTGATTCCGTATGTATGCCAACATTTTCTCAACATCTTTTAGGCTATGTTGGCCATCTGCATCAAAAGTTACAAAGTACCTCGCTTTGGGATCCTGCAATGCATATTCAACGCCCGTTTGAATAGCCGCCCCCTGACCTAGATTAAATGGGTGATTTATAAGAACTGCCTTTGTTTTTTTAACTTCTTGGGCTGAATCATCTTTACTGCCATCATTCACGCAAACGACATTGTCGTACTTCTTTAATACACTCACTACGACTTCACGTACGACCTTAGCCTCGTTATAGACAGGAATAATGATATAGACGTCACTCATAGCCATCAACATTAGAATAACATGTACTGGCAGGTCTAGCGTTTCTTCTTAACAACAGGTGTTTTTGGCTTTTTTGCCACGCTTAGTAGGTTCTTGCCAATTGGCGGGGTGACTACACCTTCCAGTGTACTAATCACTGGTACGGCCAAATTATCATAAAGACGCACTACAGACTGGTTGAGCTTCTTCCGCTTTAGGACTCTAAAACTTAACCACCACGGTGTAATACCAAGCATGTCGACATAGTGGGCCCTCTCAATAACGAAACCGGCATTATCGTGTTTAGCGATAAGATCCTTCTTATGATAACGGCGATGGTGTCCAACTTGTTTATCAAAGCTTCCAAGAAGCCCCTGGAGTGCCGGCACAAAAATCAACAGCGTTCCACCTGGCTTTAGCAGCTTATAGGCAAGCTTAATCTCTTCAGTGTCGTCTTCAATATGCTCCATGACGTTCACGTAAATAATTGTGTCGGGCTTAGACTTCAAAGATTTTTGTATGTCTTTAAGAGAACCATTGTGTGTCTGTATGTTAGTCTTTGGTGACGTTTTTTGGAGTGTTTTCATTCGCCTCTCAAGATGAGGAAACATATCAACAGATGGCTCTACAAGCGTAAGACTATTCGGTTTTTTGTCTAACAGGTGCTTAGTGAACGATCCTGTGCCTGCACCAACCTCAACAATATCTTTGCCAATGTTATCGCCAAACATTCGTGAAACCCATGCATAGTATTTCTGTGCGTTCAGCATAGATTCCAAATCATGACCACCATATACAAAGTCGTCTTTCTGCACTAAAACCCTCCATTTACTCCAGAATTTGTTAGAATCATTGTATCAAACAATTAACGCTTACCGATCGGATCAAAGTAAAAATTACCTCTCATAAATGGGCACTTCTACTGATTGGCATGTTTGCAGTTATAGCCTCTATAAGCCTTCGTTACCCCGGTTTGCATTACGATGAAGCACTGTTTGTAAACGGAGCTATTCGTGTCGATAAGACAACGTTTATCACCGCTCATTTTTGGAAGGTTCCCTTCCTGCTCATGCCTTATATCGGCGGTCTAAAATCATACTTACTCTTCCCCGTATTGGAGGTTTTTGGTTCGGGAGTAATTGTGCAAAGACTGTTCAATATTACCTTGATGTCTTCAGCGCTTGGCCTGGTGTACTATGCCACACTACGCATATCCACAAAACAAGTTGCACTAACTACACTCGCGCTACTTGCAAGCAATGCCAGCATATTGGCATTTGGCCGCACCGACTTTGGGCCAGTTATTCTTGAAATGACACTAAAGACTGCTAGCTTCTTTTGCTTGGTCATATTCATACAAAAGAAGCAACTACACTACCTTTTTCTCATGGGAATATTCTTGCTACTAGGTGAGTTTAATAAGATTAACTTCCTTTGGTTTACCGATGCTATCTATGCTTGCCTGTTTTTTGAGATAGTCGGATATTGGCGAGCTAAAAAGAAACTGCTCTTTAACACCAAGACATTTGCCACCCTGGGAGCAATCTTTGTTGCTTCGTTCTTTTACTACATAATTATCGTAAAGTATTACCACATTGGCGAAGGCTTTAAACTTGCCAACCTAGGCTTCGTAGTTCGCTCGCTCGCTACTACGCTTGGCGGGCAATGGTACTTCAATGCCTTGCTGCAATCTCAGGTTACCTACTTCATCTCTTACGCTCTATTTACTCTGCAGCTACTGCCTATCATTTACGGCTTGCGTTATGGCTTACTGCGCCCATCAAAAAAGAGCGACGTACCACTATTTAAATGGTGCCTTATTATTATGGGTGTTCTACTTGCACAAATTGCTATTACACCTAATGCAACTGCCGCATGGCACTACTTGGCCGTCCAACCATTCTGGGCACTCACTGTGGCTTTGTCGGTTAACTTTTGGTATCAACGCATTGCAAAGCCAAGGCGAATATATATGACTGCCGCAGTAGTCACTCTTTGCGTAGTTCAACTGAGTATTTACGTACTACAAATCCCTCTGCTTCGAAGTACAAAATCTATTGCTTGGTCAAAGAGCATATATCAACTAGCTGACACTACTAAACGGCTGAACGGACACGTGCTTGCTGCTGACTGGGGACTACAAACACAGCTCATTGCCCTGGACCCGACACATAATAAATACCAAGAGGTGTTTGGGCCGTTTGATGTTCGTAAGACCAGCGAGGTAGAGCGAATCAAGAGCACGTATTTCTCGACTGGTCAGGTAACATACATCATCGTTCATCCCGCCAAAGAAGCAACCTTTCCAAAGGATCAAGCCGACATAATATCTGTAGCTGAACAAGTCGGTAACGTATCAAAGTTTAGGGTTATCTACGACGACGGTCGACCAACTTACGAGATCTACCGAGTCACATACTGAAGCTACTAAAGGTAACTAAACTCGACAGTATGTTTGCCTGCAGGGACCTCGACCGACCTAAACAACTTAACCGCTGTTGGGCTATAGGCTTGAATATCTACCGCCTTAGCCACTATAGAATACTTCCGACAAAACCAGTCGCCCTGCCTTGGTAGACTCTGGAGTGGTAAGCACAATCTTATTGTCGGCATAACTTGTAACTACAATCGGCGTACAAGCAGGAGTCTGTGGCATGCAATCAGCAAGCTGGTCGGCCATGTAGGCACGTGGTACAAAATTTGGCCGCTCATAGACGTATATCTGTCGATCAGCATCGTACATATGAGAAACAAGTTCCGGGTGTGGCTTCTTCGAGACCAAAAACTGCACATTTAGTAGATCCATGTGCAGCCCAGCAGTATCTTCTGTCTCGGGCTCCATTAGGTAATCATAAAAGTCTTTATGTAGGGTTGCACCATAGCCGTTAGTTGTCTGAATGTTATAAACGTCACCGATGTTCACCGGTAGTGCACCATCCTCGATCATAACTCTAGACTTCGTAAAGTACTTTTCAAGATAGGTAATGCTGCTGGTTCGTCGGTAGTAGTCTGGTGCATATGTGGCCGGGAACGCAGCAATTTTAGGCAAGAACCAAACTGGCATAGTTATGCTCGATATGACAATAACCGTCACTAAGCCAAGTGCCAGACGCTTACGGAATAGGAGTAACACTCCACCCAATAGGGCTAGGGTGAGTCCTTGGTATACAAAATGCTTACTAAATGCGCCATGTCTAGATGCAAGATAGGCATAGATAGCATTAAGCCCAAGGAACCCTGTTGCCACCAGCAGACCTAACTGCATTTTCTTAGAAGCGAATCGTTTAGGCGCATATTGCGAGAGTACCTCTACCGAGATGCCGAGAAGTACTGCCAAACAAAACTGAACAACAATGCTGTATCGTGCCAACTGGCGAACCTGAGAAAATAGCGGCAACAGTCGGAGTACACCCGGAACGAATGTCCAATAGCCCATCATGATAACTGTCGTGATGCCAGCCGTAAGAGTTATGAACCGTTTATTCTGGCGCCATACTACATGCTCGGCAAGTTCGCCTCGAAACTTTAGTAAGACCAACAATACTATCGCCAATGCGGCTAGCCCAATATAGACTTCATTTCCGTCCACGACCGTATATTGTGTTGGATCAACCAGTGACAAAGTATCTTGTGGCTTATAGCTGAACGTCTTGGTGTAGGTAACAAAACTAACTTTTTCAGAAGGGCCAATCGGCTTCGCATCCCCAACAAAACGGTAGGCTTGTGGCAAGTACTGTGCACTAAGTAGCAGCTGTGGTGCAGCAACAATAACCCCTAACGCCACAGACAAGACCCAGGGCTTTACCCTATTAAAGTAGAGCTTCAGTAAAGGTGTGCGACTTGGTTTGGTTGCATAGAACAAGATAAATAAACCAAGCAAGAAGTTAGCGTGGAACCATGGTTGTATATGTCCCGCAAGAATAATTAACCCCTGACATAAGCCACAGAGCAATAGATATCGAATCTTACGAGTATCTAGGTATGACTTAAAGGTAAAGAAGATCCATGGAATAAAGCAGAGTCCAAAGAATATTGCTGTTTGTGAAACCGAGCGAACTGCAACACCACCACCGTAGGCATATACCAATCCCGAAGCAAAAGCTCCGTATTTATTCAAGCCAAGCGCTCGAGCTGCAAGATACATACCAACGCTTGCTAGCCAGAAATGGAACACAACAATTGCTTCAAGCCAAAAAATACTAATCCCTTTAGCTGATCCAAACAACCACACCCATATTAGATTGATTGGATAAAACACTCCTGTTTGCAGCTCTCCTACAAATGAGTGCCCCGAGTTTTTATTGGCATCCCAAATAGGAAGTGTCCCTTGGTGTACCGCATAGGTCAGTTTTTGGTACCAGGCATAGAACTGATCAATATTGTCCATAAATACATAGAACGTTCGTCGCTTAAAAATAAGGGTAGTGGCAAAAGTTGCCAAACAGACTATCGCCAGTAAAAATATAGGCCAAAGTGCGTGTGAAGTTATTTTCTGGTAGATGCAAAGTAGCTTACTTTTCATGGCAATTCTACGAGTCAGTGTAGCACAATACTATATACAATAATTGTCATTTATGCTAATGTTTATCCAGGCTATGAAAAAAAACACCTTCTTTAAACGTCATCAAAAAACAATACTCATTACCTTTGTAATATTAGTCACTGCTGCTGCCGGCGGCACATGTTTTTTGCTTAAGAATCGCAACGATTCAAACAACACTTCTACAAAGTCTAGCGCCGACAGTAAGGAGAGCATAAACTACAGCCCGGGGACTGATCAAGACCAGAAAGAAGCCGATCAACGAAAACAAGAGATCGCTGACCAACAGAATCAAAATCCCGAACCTACGACAGGTAAAAAGTCAGTGACGCCAGTTATTGTTGACGCATCTCAATACGGCAATGAAGTAGAAGTTAGAGCTTATGTTCCTGGCATTATCGAGGATGGCGGCACCTGTACCGTCACCTTCACCAAAGGAAGTCTTAGCGTAACCAAGCAAAGTACTGGCGAAAAAGACGCTACCACTACAAGGTGCACTAACATAACTATCCCTCGTTCTGAGTTCAAGGATTATGGCAAATGGAATGTCTCACTATCTTACTCTTCCTCAACAACCCAAGGCACTGCTAGTGCTCGTACGATAGAGGTTCAGTAAGTATGGGATTGATATCGTCGCTTACCAAAACAATAACTAACCCACGAAAACTAACCATCTTAACTGCCTTAATGTTAGTTGTCGTTAGTGGATATGGTGTAGTGAGAGCCACAAAGGTTGAGGCACTCTCTGGTAGTGCCTTTTCGGCAGGACGGATTATCGACGATAGCGTGTTCTTTAATGGTAACTCTATGAGTAACACCGATATCCAGAATTTTTTAAACAGTAAGGTCCCTGTCTGCGATACAAATCACGCCGCTAAAGATGGCAACAACCCGCCATTCACCTGTCTCAAAGATTACCGCCAAGATACGCCAACTCGTGCATCAGAAGCGGGTTTATGTAACGGCTTCAGCGGTGGCAACAAGTCTAGCGCCGAAATAATTGGCGAGGTCGCGCGGAGCTGTAGTGTCAGTCCAAAGGCTTTGCTTGTACTGCTACAAAAAGAGCAGTCTCTGGTAACCGACACTTGGCCTTGGGATGCGCAGTACCGTGCTGCAACCGGGTTTGGCTGCCCGGACACTGCCGCTTGTGACTCTACATATTATGGTTTCTTCAACCAGGTGTACTCAGCTGCCCGACAATTCAAACGCTATTCGCAAAACTCCAACTCTTACAACTACAAAGCTAGGCGAAACAACTACATACAGTACAATCCAAACTCTAGCTGTGGTGGATCTACCATATACATCGAAAATCAAGCTACTGCCGGCTTATACAACTACACACCATATCAGCCGAACTCCGCAGCACTCAATAACTTATACGGAACCGGTGACAGCTGTAGTGCCTACGGTAACCGAAACTTCTGGAGACTCTTCAACGACTGGTTCGGGGGCACATGGTCCGACGAACAAGACTGGCTATTCGTAACTTCGTCTGTAACTACCGCAAACTATAATCCTGGTGGCGAAGGTAGTGGTACGATAGTGATTAAGAATATCGGATACAAAGCATGGTATTCCGACAATAATCTCCCTTCCGGACAACAACCAACCCGCCTCGCAACTCTAGGCTACGAGAACTCACCTTTTGCCGACCCAGGTGACGCAAGCTGGTTAGGTACTCGCAACCAAGTAAAGATGACTCCGGATGTTGTTCAACCTGGCGAGAACGCCACCTTTACTTTTAAGATTCTGGCGCCATATAGAACAATTACCTACGGTACTCGTTTTGTCCCTATCGTTGGTGGGGCGTTCCTGAGAGATCTTGGAGTTAATGTGCAGCTCACATCCCACACGCCCGACTGGACACCTGTTTCATCAGCAATAGACACTTGGAATCTACTACCAAACCAGCAGGCTCCAGCAGTATTTAAAGTTAAAAATACCAGTGGCTCTAAATGGTACTCCGACAATAATCTCCCTGCAAACAGACAGCCAACCCGCTTGGCAACTGTAGGCTACGAAGATTCCCCTTTTGCAGATACTGCAGACCCAAACTGGCTTGGCACGCGTGGGCAAATAAAGATGACGCCAGATGTGGTTGCCCCTGGGGAGACTGCAACGTTTAGTGCATTCTTTATTGGGCCTATAGGCAACGGCAGTAACAAACCATTCAAGTTTCACGTTGTAGTTGGTGGAGTTCCTACTGTAGATAAAGGTCTGGTATTCAACTTCGTAACACCAAAGGCAGTGTTTACATATGACGGCGTCTCAGCGACCAAACCTCCTACTACAATGAGTCCGGGACAAACTGCATCAGTTTCCTACACCATCAAGAACACTGGGAATATCGTATGGCATGACGAGGCTTACATGGGTGGCGCGCATTCACTTCGCTTAATAACGTTCAAACCCTACTATCGTAGCTCGCCATTCTATAACTCAGCTGACAGTAACTGGCTATCAATTGCTCAGGTTAAAAAACCCCTTGATACCATCTGGCCGAGCATGAACAACACCTTTACCTATAGTTGGCGCGCACCTTCTACACCTGGTTTCTATCAGGAGAGCTTTGGCCTTTCAATCGGCGGTATATTCTACCCAGATCTTGGAACACACTTTGATACAAACGTTCAGTAATTACCGTAAGCTTGCTATACTACTGTAATTATGGGTAACAATAATTTCTCACGACTGCACGCGCTTGCATCCGAACTCGAACGGCTATTGCCTGCTCCTCAACCAGTACCATCAAATCCCTCCGAGGAACCATCTGCACCGACAAAAAAACAGCAGCTCCAAGAGTTAGTACATCAAACAAAAGCACAGTTAAGAAAAGAAGTTCAGTTTAGCCAAGAAGCACCATATGTCTCGATAATCATACCGGTGTTCAACAAGGCAAGTTTTACGCTAGCATGTCTTGATAGCCTCGCCAGACATCAAACACAATACGCGTTCGAAGTTATTATCATCGATAATGCTTCGAGTGACGCAACCGCCCACATTATCAGCTCGGTTGATGGCATACGGTATATCCGAAACAAAACAAATACTGGTTTTGTTGAGGCCTGCAATAAAGGTGCAGATCTTGCCAAGGGAGAAGTACTCGTATTTCTAAACAATGACACCTTAGTGCAAGATGGTTGGTTAGATAATCTGGTTGGGCCACTAGAAGACGAGAGTATCGGCCTGGTTGGTTCAAAATTAATCTACCCGGATGGTTCATTGCAAGAAGCTGGTGGAGTGATATTTAGTGATGCCTCTGGCCACAACTATGGTAAACACCGTAGTAGCGGGGACTTCGCATTCAACTTTAGAAGAGACGTAGACTACTGTTCGGGAGCAAGTATTGCTATTGCTACTGAGTATTTCAAGAAGCTTGGTATGTTCGACATGCGCTACGCTCCGGCTTACTATGAAGATACTGACCTTGCTATGAAAGTCCACAAGTCTGGCAAGCGAGTTGTATACGAACCTGCTTCGGTACTTGTACATATCGAGGGCGGCACTAGTGGAACAGACATTACTAGTGGATTTAAACGCTACCAAGCAATCAACCACAAGAAATTCTTGAAGAAATGGACGAAAGAACTTGCTGCCAACCACTCTGCTCCAGGTACAAACATTGAGATAGCTCGACACTATGGAAAAAAGCCGAAACAACTACTCGTGGTTGATTCAATCGTGCCGGAAGCCAACCGTGACTCAGGCAGTCTGCGCATGACAAAGATCCTAGAGAGTGGGATTAAGTTAGACTACAAAGTCACCCTCATCGCAGATAATCTAGTGGCTACCCTGCCTTACACCAGCGACCTACAACGCTTGGGGGTAGAGGTAGTCTATGGTGCAGATGTAAACATCCGAAAGTTCTATGCCGAAAGACAAGATATGTACGATGCCGTCATCCTTTCTCGCCCACTTACTGTAGCCTGGCATATCGACCTTGCCCGCGCTTTTCAAACAAAGGCGAAAATCTTTTACGACACTGTAGATCTTCACTATCTGCGGGTCGGTCGAAATGCCGAACTAGAGAAAAACAAAGCACTAGCAAAAGAAGCTACGCTGTGGAAAGAGCTAGAATTCTCTCTCATGGATGAGTCTGACGTAACACTAGTTGTCAGCACCGCAGAGAAAGAGCTACTGGCAAAGTCTAAACCCTCCACCAAAGTAAAAATAATCTCCAACATTAACCCAAGCCAAACGGGTGTAGAGAATACGCCTAGCTTTGATGACCGCTCCGGCCTGCTATTCATTGGGAGTTCACATCCGCCAAACGAAGATGCTATGGTTTGGTTTGTAAAAAAGATCCTACCAATTATTCAAAAGTCACTTCCTGGCATTGAGCTTACAATCTTGGGCAGCAACCCAAGCAAGACTTTGTTGGACCTGCAATCAAGTACTGTTACTGTTCCAGGTTTTATCGATGATGTTTCACCGTACTTCCATAACGCACGCCTATTTGTTAGTCCTCTACGTTTTGGTGCTGGTGTAAAAGGAAAGATTACCCAGGCAATCAGCTTTGGCCTACCAATTGTTGGAACCGATATGAGTGTTGAAGGGACTAACATGAATCCCGGCGTGGACTGTCTGACTGCCGAAACTGCAACAGACTTTGCTGCCGCAGTCGTAAAGCTGTATACCGACCAAAAACTATGGGAAAAAACCCAGAAACACGAACTAAAGACCTATAACGACTACTTCTCGGAAGAAGCTGGGTTAGCAGCGCTTAAAGATGCCCTCTCCTAAACGTCGCACCACCAATTGGCAAACAGTAATCTCACACCCACTTCTATGGATTGCGATTGCCTTCTTGCCTGCCGCATTCATATTCGCCAATCGTGTCTTAGTACCGGATATGTCCACCGACGTCATCAGCTATCACCTATTCAATGGTCTTCGAGGTCTATCGCACCCTCTAACCCCATTCTTGCCAACTGAATTCTATCCCGTAGGCATCGCCAATATTCCATCGGGGCTAGATAGCGTCAATACGGTTGTTCGCTTAGTACTTGGGTATAGGTTGGGGACGATCCTAAGTCTTTTTTCTATGGTTGTTATTGCCATAATGCTTTATAAAATACTTTCTCTTGTGCTGACAGAGAACAAACGGAACTTCAATGCCTTCTGGGGTCTACTTCTCGTAAACAGCTTAATCGTTCTTGAGCTCTACTTTCAGCTCGCGACCTACTTTATCGACAACCTAAACAGCGCCTTACTGCTTATCTTGCTTTATAGCTGCCTGCGATTGGTCTATAGAAAGTCATTACCTACCAGCTGGCTGGTTGGGTTATATCTGGCATTGGGTGTAACGATCAGCCTAAAGCTAACCAATATACCGTTTGCTCTTCCTATGGTCGCCATTCTGGCATGGCATTCTCTTAAAGACATTAAGAAACCATCAGTGTCGACCGGTATAAAGAAGTTGGTACTTGTTGTATTGGTCGCCATCCCAATACTGCCACTTTGGATAGCGAACTATAACGCTTCTAGCAATCCAGTCTTCCCTTTCTATAATAAGGTTTTTCATTCTCCATATTACCCCGCTGTAAGTTACACCGACACCACCTTTGGGGGTCGCAACCTGCCCGAGAGATTACTGTGGCCTATCTCGTCCCTCCGCGATCAACTTCGACTCGGGGAGCCACATCATATTTATAACGATTATAAGCTGGTAATCTGTTGGCTAGTAGGATTGGTGCTACTTGCGCTGTACGCCCGACGTAAAATTACACTAAGCCAACAAGAGGTGCTAGTTGTCGCCTACTTTATGGTCTCCCTTTTCTTGTGGGGATTATTGTTTGGTATAAATCGATATGCCACAAGTTCTATTGCACTTGGGGGTATTGTGGTTGCAATTGCGGTTTTACATATTTCACCATCCTCAAGAAAAACTAGTAGTAAGGCTGCTCTGGTACTGATAGTTCTCGTACTATGCGCGTTACTCGTCGAAGACGTTAGAATTATTAAGTTCAACACAAAGTACGATATGAGTTGGCGACCAACCCTGACTGCAAACAAAGCTCTACATCGCACCCAGCTACATCACTTATTCGATAAACAAATTACCGTTAGCGAAGAACAAGCGGCCATAATCGACCAAGCAGACATTATGCTCAACTGCCACACGAACGTCAGCGGCCTACTAGCACTATTACCAAAAACAAAAGATAAGCCTGTGGTGAACATCATCTCCGACGGTCTGCCTCAATACCGAGCTATGAGTACAAACCGTCAGTACAATCTGGAGGTCGGTAAGCACCTCGGCCTACCATCGAGAAAACTAAATTGGGTAAGTGTTGTTAGCGACAAAGATATCGGCCCAACCACCTCAGAATGTCTCACCAACATTCGAACAAAAGGCGGAAAGGTGATCAGACAACAACAACTAGATTCATTCCTGGGATACTCCGGACCTCGTCTTTACATCATTAGCGGTACCATCCGACTGTAATCTGTTGTGAGATAGGCCGACAGCTGGATAACCTGAGGGTAGTGGAGTAAAATATAAGCACATTATGCAAAAGCAAAAATCTTCAAACGGGGCATACTTTAACTTAGTTCGCAGTATCGGGGTCACCGACTTCAAAGTAAAATATAATTCTTCGATTCTTGGATACTTCTGGACGCTTGCAAAGCCTTTAATGCTCTTCTCGATCCTATATGTTGTATTCACCAAGTTTATTAAGATTGGCGCGAATATCCCTTATTACTCTATCCAGCTTCTCCTTGGTATTATCGTCTGGAACTACTTCTCAGAATCGTCAATCACTGCCATGAACAGTATTGTTAGCAAGGGGGGTCTGATTCGCAAGATCTATTTCCCTCGTGAAATTATCGTTACAGCTTCGAGCCTAACATCTTTTATGACCTTACTTTTAAACCTAGCCGTAATCCCGGTTTTCCTAGTTATCAAAGAAGTTCCTATATCCTCACAGGCAGTACTAATCATCTTATTGCTAGCTGAGCTATTTGTATTTACTGTTGGCCTCTCGCTACTATTGGCAGCATTGTTCGTTAAGTTCCGAGATATCGGGCATATATGGGAAGTTGCCCTGCAAGGACTGTTCTACGCAACACCAGTTATCTATGATCCCTCTGTAATCCCTGCATCTATACGACCATATGTCATGATTAACCCTATCGCCCAGATCATCCAAGACATGCGCCATGTAGTTATTACTCCTACTGCCATAACTTCAGAAAGCGTTCTACACGGAGTATTCAAGCTAATGCCTTATGTTGTTGCTATTATCGTAACGCTAATCGGAGTCCTATACTTCCGAAGCGCATCTAAGTCTTTCGCCGAGGAAGTATAATGGCCGAATCAAAAATCATAGCTTCACTCGTAACCGTAAACTGGAATGGCAAACGATTCCTAGAAAGGCTGCTCCCGCTACTTGAGAAGCAAAACTTCCCAAGAGACGCATTCGAGATTGTGGTCGTCGATAACTTCACCACCAAAGACGATTCTGTTGCGTATATAAAGAAGAATTTTCCAAATGTTGTACTCATAGAGAACACACGCAACGACGGTTTTGCAGGCGGCTGTAATATCGGTATTCGTGCCAGTAGCGGAAAATATATCGTCTTAATCAACAACGATACTGAGCCTGATAAAGACTGGCTTAAGGCATTAGTGGAGTGCGCAGACCGCAAAAAAGCCGGAGC
>CAZSZC010000018.1:0-13395 GCA_964610775.1 uncultured Candidatus Saccharibacteria bacterium
GCAAAATACTTGGGGGTTTCATTTGAAGATATAGCAATCGCTAATATAAATAAATTAAGCAGCAGAAAAGAGAGGGGTGTTCAACGGGGTAGTGGGGATAATAGATAGATTAGTTTGCCCAGTCCACTACGCCCTCGCCTAAAGTAAGAGCAACGGAGTTCATGTCTCTGAATATTGGTTGTTGATCGCAGCGGGGGTATAAAACGTCAGCAAACGCCAGAGTATATGTGGCGTTTTTATGTTTTTCCTCTGCTTCAGAATCCATGAATGACATAATGTGGATAAATTGTGAGCTATTTTCAGATAATTGATAGGCTTGATAATTTGTCTGTGGCTCGCTCTTTCTGATCTCCTCAACGAAGTTTTTTATAGCTTTTAAAACCGCGTCTAACTCCTCTGGCTTAACGCTATACTCAGCTATTTTATGCACTTTCATCTTGCTTGAACTCCTTTCTTAGCCATTCATCTAAGCTACCACCGCCACCAGCAGTAAGGCAGAGCACTAAATCGCCAGCTTGTTGATGGGTTATGATAATTTGTTTCAGATTTTCATTTTTATCTGTTGCAACGCCTTTATTGGGTTGACTTGTCATGCGAACTATATCGCTTGGAGTTAGTAAATCAAGTGATTCGTCCTCTCGTGCCAAGTAACTAGGTACTACATAGAGTTTTTTGACACTATCAAACAAATTAAAAAGATCTTCTTTAATAAAGTGTTGACGAGTATTGTGTAGTCCTTCATAAATCACAACCACGTTATTATCAGCAATTTCGTGCGCCATCTGGATCGCGCCACGTATTTTTTCAGGTGTATGTGCATAGTCGCTGTAAACATGATCGGTAATCTTTTCAAAACGCCTAGAAATACCAGGAAATTTATTCATGTGTGCGATCAGATCACTGATGGGGTGCTGGGTTAGGCGGTTTATGGCCTGTATTACCAGCCACGCGTCGCGACGATTTACTAAACCAAATAAACGGAGCTCGTTGAGACTACTTTCGTTATCTGGTAGAACGGTAACCGAGTCGGAAGGTGTAACTTGTAATGCTGTACTATCCATTTGCCAAAGTATGGTATGGCCGCTTTGATTGATATAGTCACGAAACGCTTGTTGATAGTCGCTCCTTGTGGAGTAAATATCTGGATGGTCATAGTCTACACCGCTTATTAGGCTAACGTAAGGCTTGTAGCTTAAAAATGTTCTATCAAATTCGTCACACTCAAGAATAAAGTACTCCGAATCTTGTTTATAGTCTCCCATTTCGGCAAAACTAGTCTTCGCGGGTAATAAATGACTAGCTTTCATTCCAACTTGCTGAGCTAGCCAGACTGTCATGGCGGTAGTTGTTGTTTTGCCGTGTGTGCCAGCAATACCGATGAGCTTTAGTTTTCCGTTATCTAGAACGAAGTTCATAAAATCATCGCGTCGGGTTGCTTTGATATTATTGTCACGACAAAACTGCAATTCGGGCGCATCAGGATTTTCGATCGGAACAGCTGATGAATAAACAAGCCAATCAATTGGCTGAGCCTCGTGTACTCCCTTGATTTGTTCCAAATCTTGACCAATATGTATATTGGTAATTCCGCATTGCTTGAGATGACGAAAATACTCAGAATCTTGCTTGTCGGATCCCGATACGCTAAAACCAGCCTGTTGAGCAATCATAGCCAGTGGCCCAATTCCGGTTCCGCCTATGCCGCTAAAGTATATGTGCATACAGATAGGGTACAGCGTATAGCACGTAGCGTCCAGGCATGATAGGATTAAGAAGTAAAGTTAAAAATCAACATGGTACAAAAAATCGTTAATAATATACTTCGCAGCCGCCATTTTTGGCGTGATGTTGGTTTCGATGAGCTAAGCGAGCTTTATGTCAGCATCATGCTTCGAGGACTTGCCATCAGTCTTACTGGATTGTTTGTTCCCATATATATGCTACGACTTGGATATGACCCTTCATCGATAATGATGGTTGTAGCATGGTATTTTACGTCGAGAGTATTGTTATTCGATTTTTTATCAGGATACTGTGTAGCTCAATTTGGTCCAAAGCATACTATGATTTTTGGCAATATACTTCTAATAACGTCTACAGCGATGTTTTTAACCATAGCTAGTTTTCACTGGCCTATATGGTTAATAGGCTCTATTTGGGGTGGTTCTGCCAGTCTGTTCTTCATTCCCTTTAATGTTGATTTCTCCAAAGTTAAGCACAGTAAACACGGTGGCAAAGAGCTTGGGTATATCTATGTAATGGAAAAAATTGGTACTGCAACAGGACCGGTAATTGGTGGTTTAATTGCAACTTTTTTTGGCGCACAATACATATTCGCGATCGCGACCGGTTTACTAATAATTGGGCTCGTACCTTTATTTCAGACATCCGAACCAGTTCGCTTAAATCAGCATATTACATTTAAGGGTTTGAGATTTGACAAACTAAAACGAGATTATATATCAGCGGCCGCGATTGGTGTCGAAAATACCCTTTGCATCTTCTTGTGGCCTTTGTTTATAGGCATGTTTATACTTTTGGATAAAACTGCGTATGCAAAGCTGGGACTTCTCAGCTCTACCTCTATCTTAATTGCCTTATTTACTGCCTATGCTATAGGTAAGATTATTGATGACAGGAAAGGTAGATATTTACTGCGCGCAAACGCTACTGCTAACTCGTTTCTGCATCTAATTCGGCCATTTATAAACGTTTATCCAGCCGCATTTTTGGTGGGCGCGACAAACGAAGTTGTAACAACGGGTTACAGAATGCCATATTACAAAGGTTTGTTTGATGCAGCTGATGATTTACCGGGTTATCGCATAGCTTATCTTACTTCTATTGAATTCTTTAGCAGTGTTTTTAAGTGTATGGTTTGGTGGTTTTTGGTCATGCTCACTGCAATCTTCTCAACAAAAGATGTTATTAGTATTGGTTTCATAATTGCTTCTATTGCCTCTATGTTAATAATGACTGAGAAGTTCAAAGCATTAAATGTGAGAAAAAATCATGTCGCAAAAGCGTAAACTACACCACCAACTCGTAAGACTAAGGCGCTTAAAGGCTGTTTATCTTGTGATTGGAATTGTCTTTTTCCTGGGCATTGGACTTTACTCTTTGCGTCAAAATAATCTCACAGCACTACGCTTGCGCGATAAAGTTCTTCAGGTCGATGAACAGAATGGCGACGTTGAGGCAGCTCTAAAAGATCTGAGGCGGTACATTTATTCACATATGAATACGGACTTGGCATCTGGCCCATCGGCCATTAAACCGCCCATACAACTGAAGTATCGCTACGAAAGACTTTTAGCTGCTGAAAAAGATAGAGTTTCGAAGCAAAATGAAAAAATGTATACAGAGGCACAAGCCGAGTGTGAAAAGAGATTCCCTAAGGGTCTATCTGGCAGTGGTCGCATTCCGTGCATACAGGACTATGTAACCAAACATGGCATAGCTGAACAACCCATACAGGATGCTCTATACAAGTTTGATTTTGCTTCACCTTTTTGGTCGCCAGATATAGCTGGGATAAGTTTATTAATAGCAGCAATATTGACCGTTTTGCTGATTACGCGTTTGGTTTTAGATCGTTGGCTGCGCAATCAAATGAATGACCATCTATAAATAAAACCCCTCATCTAGCGAGGGGTTTTATTGTGTTAGTAGTTATCTAACTACTAGTTACTCTTGTTTGAATTGTTGTTCGAAGAGTTATTGTTCTGTGTTGTTTGACACTTCTGACCGTCAGGATTTTCCTTGACGTACTTAGCTACTGCCTGAGCAACTTGACCGTCATCCTTTAGGTTTTCCCAGAATACTACTTGATCAGCGTTTATGACCATCTGGTCTTGTGGCCCATGAAGCTCACAACCAAGCTTTACTAGCTGTACGTCACCGTTAGTGGTTTGACCATTTGGCTGTACTTGCTGGTTTACGCGAAGGTAATAGATGTCGTTTAATCGAACGAACTTACCGTTTGTAGTTGTTATTTTGCCGAAATAAACTTGACCGCCATTTAGGAAGACTGCTTGATACTTAGAAGTATCAACATACTTTCCCTGGTTAGTATTAGCTGGTTTGGCAAACACTAAATATGCAATTACAGAAACTGCCAATAAAGTTACTCCGAAGAGTAGGCCTACCCAAACAATTCGCCAAAGTTTCCCGTCTTTGTTTTGTTTAGGCTTGCCAGCCGTAGCTGGGCGATGTGTCGTTGATCCAGCACCTGAAGCGGCTGGTTGTTGACTGTTTTGTTGTGGCGCATTACCACCACGGTTGTTCCATTCCATTTATCTAAACCACCTTTGTTAGAATTTTTCGTTACAAAGGGTAGTGTAATGCATAAGCAGGTTTTGTTGCAAGTCCAAATTTATCAACTATCACTAGGGTGAGGAGCGCAAACTTGTATTTTTTACTCCGAAAAGCTGTTGACAATTCAAATCTCTCCAGAGTATGGTAGGAGTACCAATACTAATTACAAGAGAGGGAGAGATTGTAACAATGGCTTACAAGCACACAAACTCTAAGGGTGTTACATACTACTTAAATTCTAAGAACGTTGTACTCCGAGGCGGCAAAGAACAAACAATTTATTACTTCAGCAAGGATGAGCGACCAGAAGGAATTGCTGACATTCCAGCAGGAATGACTGTAAATGAAAACCCACGTAACGGTTTTCTCACTGTAAAGCGCAAATAATCTAGGTTATTACGCAACAGGACTGCTCGAGGATTGACTCGAGCAGTTTTTATTTTATTCGTTTTCGGATAGTTGTCGCCGCCGCTCGATTATAAACATCACGAATAGTAATGTAGAAAAGGCAAGCCCGGTAAAGGCGGGTATCCATTGAGCTACGCCCAAATTAACTCCTGACCAAAATACCAGTATGGCAAATAGGCTATATGCGGTTAAGCGTTTTACTTTAGGTTCTCCCCACAGAGCTTTAAGTATGAGGGCGCCTATAAATCCACTTATCGCCCAGCCGACAAAGTTCATTATTGGAACACCAAAAAATGGACCTGGCGCATCCCATTGCCAGAAAGTTAACTTAACCATGGCTGGATCGAGTGCAACATCAACAATAACCGCAAAAATAGCTGTAAATATAACGGATAAAAAGCCGCTACTAATTTTTCTTGCCAGCCAAAAAGCTCCAAGTAGTATTGGTGGATAAATGATTGCGACCACCCATGGGGTTGTCCCGATAAATTTATATCCAAGACCGTCACCATAGTTGAATCTTCCAAAAGGTAATCCTGTTTTGGTCGCTGCAGTTTGAAAGGCTAGCGCAAATATACTCAAGGAAAAGATGATAGCCAAGCCCCTGAACAAACCAGTTTGTTTGATTGTGCCTATGTAGGCTGGCAAAGAAAACAGTATAACGGCTACAATTGCGCCAATAGCAGCACTGCTTCCTGATATTTGTGTTATGCTCATTGCTACAATTATTGCATGAAGCCCACGTTTTTCGTAAAAATTAGTCGTCCAAAAACATGGATATATTTACTCTATCCTTATGTACTTGGTATTGTATTTGGCTATGTAGGGCCGCCAATAAATCTGATTGCCGTAGTTCTGGCTGGCTTATTTTTTACATTTCCGGCCAATTTTTTAATTCATGCAGTTGAAGATCTATTTGATTTTCCACTCCACAGTAAAAACTCTATTCGATCCAAACAAAAAATAATCTATGTAATTTTATATGCGATGATCGCACTAACGGCTGGTCTGGCCCTAGTTATCAATTGGTATGCTTGGTTTGGATTGATTGGATTTTTGTTATTGGCGATTTGTTACTCCGCACCCCCTATTCGGGCTAAAGAGTATCCAATACTAAGTAATGTTTTTGGTGCAAGATATATTTTCCCTTTTATTGTTGGTTATGGATTAGTTGCAGATCAATTTCCACCAACTCAAGTAGTGGTAGCAGGGATAATATGGACGATGGCTACGCTTGCATTTTTAAGTGCCAATAGTATAGATCGGGACACTAAGGTACATAGCGCAACTATAGCTACTCTATTAGGTTTTAGGCCGACGATATTGTTGTGTTTTATCTGTTACTTGTTGTCGTGTGTGCTTACTTTTGAGTGGTTTGGTTTATTTAGTGTGTTTTCAGCACTTCTTTATTGTGGCCTCATGACGGTTGCCTTAAATGCACAAGTGAAAAAGACGGTTTTAAAGTATTTTTCAATAATAAACGCATCCGTACTGGCGGCACTAATTATCTGGATACTTCTCGTTGTAAAATAAGCATAAGTGTGGTATAATAATGGGCATGGATAACCCCAATCAACCTTCACTATTTGACGATGCGTCCGAATCAGAGACTAATGTTATTAGCTTGACCGAATTTACACAGCGACGTACCAATGAAGAAATAGAGGACTCTAGAAGTCGTCATCCAAGCTTTGATCCTACTTTGTCTCCGGTCGAGACAATAGTTGGCGAGTCAGAAGAAGATACAAGAGAATGGCTAGAGCTGCGTGCTATAGCTAAGGCTACTGGCAGAGCTACGGTTGAGCTATCTCAGAGAGAACAGCTCAGTAATGCCCGGAGAGCTGAAAAGGCTCACCATGCCAGAGTGCCAAAGCAAATTTACGACAGGGACTAGTTAAGATGACTAGGCGTCCGGGTATAATACAAGAGAGTTTTGAAGGTATGCCTAGCCGAGAACTTGATAGGGGCTTTGACATACAGCGAAATTTCGCGGGGTATGTAAAACCTGAGATGTGGGGGCTAGAGGCCTCTAACTATCAAGATATAACATATCGTATGATTGAGTTGGTTGTACCGGATCGTTTACGCGAGTCGCTAATTGATGTCGAACCAGGCAGTCAGGGAGCTGTTCCGTTTAGGTCTGCCGACAGAAGGCAACCACTTTGGGTGGCACTTAACCCGGTGGAGTATGGTCACATTAGTCGCAGCATCGAAGCTTTAGGCAGTTCGGCCGTGAATCAAACACTTGCTCGAAGTGGAGTTGCAAATTTACCTCAACACCAACCAAAAGCGACTCGTTCAGCGGTTCATGTGGTTGCCCGTAAACAGCAAAAAATGGAAGAATACTTAGACTCTACGTTGCTGCCAGAAGCAGCTCGTATCGAAAGGTTTATTGAATACAGTACCCATCCTCACTTTAGGCGCAAAAAGGGTATTGATATGCACATTGAGCTTGGCTGGATTCAAGATAACATATTTGACAATATGCTGTTAGTAATAGGTAGACAGAGGAATTGGACAAATCGACAAGAAGATATGGCTAAACGCTCCCTACAATGGCGATTATTCTTTGATCGTGACGGAAAACGACACATTGATAACTGGCAGGATACACTAAAACTAGCTTTGGAGTATCAACAAGCGAAGACAGCTCTATATAAAGATCGTATTTATCAATCAAAAAAATATGTAAAAAAACATGCACAGTAGCTTATTCAGCGATCTACAGAAACCATTTTTTATTTTGGCGCCAATGGATGATGTTACTGACACGGTATTTCGTCAAATAATCGCATCTACGGCTGCACCAGATCTTTACTTCACTGAGTTTGTAAATGTTGACGGTCTGCAGAGTGTCGGCAGGCAAAAGCTCCTAAAGCGACTTCAGTTTACAAAAACAGAATTACCGTTAATTGCTCAAATTTGGGGTAAAACACCAGAGAATTACTATAAAACAGCTAAAGAGATTGCTGACGGAACATTTGCTAAAGAACTCGGCTTGCCGGAAGGTGTTAACTTCGCTGGGATCGATATAAATATGGGCTGTCCGGACAAGGCTGTTATGAAAAACGGCTGCTGTGCTGCGTTGATTGATAACAGGGAATTGGCACTTCAAATTATCGAGGCGACAAAAAAAGGAGCTGGTTCCCTGCCGGTTAGCGTAAAAACTCGGCTAGGTAATAAGATAGTTGATCTTAGCTGGCATGAATTGTTGTTGAAACATAAACTTAACGCGTTAACTATACACGGAAGAACCGCAAGAGAAATGTCAAAAGTACCAGCGCATTGGGATTTAATTAATGAAGTGAGAATCATGCGCGATAAACTATCCCCTACTACTAAAATTATTGGTAACGGTGATGTGTTATCAAGATCACAGGGTTTGGAACTTGCCCAAAAATACAAGCTTGACGGAATAATGATTGGGCGTGGCGTGTTTCACGATCCATTCATATTTAGCAAAAATTCACCATGGGCTACATATACCAAACAACAGAGACTAGAACTCTACGCTAAACACGTTAAGCTTTTTGCCGATACATGGCATTATGGTGAGCGTAGTGTTAAGACACTCAATAAATTCTGTAAAGTGTATATTCAGGATTTCCCTGGTGCAAAAGAACTTCGCGAACAGTTAATGGCAGCGAAATCAACCGATGAGCTGTTAATACTCATAGATCGTAATAATTAATTCGATACCACACTTGTCTTTGCTACAATGTAGTTAAGAATAACGCGGTGGGAGAAGTGAGGGTTTATGTCTGAATTAGTCTCCGGTTTACCTGCCGAGAAACGTATAATATTAGCGATTGACAAGTCAGAAAAGAAACAGGCTGAAGAGTTGGCAGAGCTGGCTCATGATGCGGGTGCCTACGTTGTAAAGCTTGGGTTGGAGATATCTTCCGCAACGAGCTGGAAAACTTGCTCGAAAATTGCTAAATCAAACAATCTTGATTGGGTCGCTGATGCTAAAATCGACGACATCTCAAATACTACCGAAGGAATTATGAAGAATCTTGCGCGTTTGAAGCACCCGCCTGTTGGCGTAACTATTCATACCAATAGTGGATTAAAGTCCATGGAAGCAGCACAAGCAATTGCCGAAAAAGAGGGCATGAAGATGTTAGCTGTTACGCATCTGACAGGAATAGAGGATGAGGAAACAAAAATGACTTATGGCTTTCTGCGAAAGACGTTGGTAAAAAGACGTGCCTTGCAGGCTGCTAGAGCGGGTATCGGTGGACTGGTCGCTTCCCCACGAGAAATAGCTAAACCTTTAAAAAGTACATCCGAACTTGTCGATATGTTTACCATGATACCTGGGACTAGATCACCTGGAGCTGATGCGCATGACCAGAAAAATGCACTTACGCCGTACAATGCAATAGTTGCCGGAGCTGACACTTTAGTAATAGGTCGTCAGGTTACAGAGAGTTCGGATCCTAGCGCAGAGTTTATGCTGGTTGCGCAAGAAATAGACCTTGCTCTAAAAGTAGTAAAAGGGGAAATATAATGGCACTTACACCAGAATCCGAAGAGCAAATTGTAGTTGGTATGTTTGATAGGGGTTTGCTTGGTTTCCCAGAGGGCGGTATCAAGCTCAAATCAGGCAGGATCTCACCTTACTACTATAATGATCGGCCGAGTCTATCATTTAACAAAGAACTAGACCGTAGTGGCCGGAAGACCTTAAAGCAGCAAGCAGAATTTCGTAGAGTTCTCGGTAGGGGTATGGGAGCAAAATTTCTTGAGCTTAGCGTAGAGATTGATCACGTGTTCGGCAAAGCACAAGCAGCTACGGCACCGGCTGCTATAGGAGCATATGAGGCAGGGATATCCTATTTATGGGAGAGAGTCGATGAGCCAAATAAAAACTACGGGTCACACAAAAAAATTGAAGGTGACTACGAAGAAGGTGAAATTGTCGGACTAGGTGACGATGTTGTTACGGATGGGAAGTCAAAGAAAGAGGGCTCCCAAGTACTGGTAGATGTGGGGTTGCAACCAGTATCGGTGACTATAAAATTCGATAGAGAAGAAGGTGGTATGCAGGCTTTAGAGGGCTATGGCTTTGAGGCCAACGCAGTAACTGGCTTAACTAAAGCGGTAGGTTACTTAAAAGAAAACGGTCGAATTGACGATGAAGCCATTGATAAACTCCATGAATATCATCAATCACTAAGAGAAGATGGATTGGTAACAACCTTTAACTTTCAGGGTTAACTTAAGTCAAAATAAGTACCGATTTCGCCATTGATTGCTCTCTCGATGGCGTTTTCGGTCCTGCCGTTAGCGATCCACATCTCGACCCCAGCTTCTGTGGCGATTTTGGCTGCGTCAAATTTTGTACGCATGCCACCCGATGCGTTAGCGGAACGTGAATCTCCGGCTAGGTGTAGGTATTTTTCGATGTCGTCCACGTGGGCTATTAGAGCTTCGGAGTTACCGTAATCTTCGTGAACACCATCAACGTCACTGAGTAGTACGAGCTTAACGTTACGATTGAATAATTTGGATTGAGCAATCTTTGCTGCGAAAGTTGCAGACAGAGTGTCGTTATCGCCATATGCAATTTCGTCGTGGCTGATAGGATCATTCTCATTAACCACGGGTATTTCACCGTGATACAATAGTCTCTCTGTTACTCTCAGTACCTCCTCTCGCTCGACAGGCATGTCGAGTTCATTTTTGGTAAGTAGTAATTCGCCTATGGTTTTACCGGGAAGAGCGGCATCCCATTCATTAAGGATAAGACGCCAGCCTACGCTAGCTAGTCTTTGAAGCTCTGGCATCCTTTTCTCTTTACCCGGGCGTCTTAATGTTCTTGTGGCTACCATGCCGGCTGTAATTGCTGCAGAAGAAACAATTATAGGCTTGTAGCCCTCATCTTGTAAATTAACAATCTGGGAGCCAATTCTACTGAATGATTCAGTATCCAGCGCAGTTTCCCACTTTTTTTCTGTGGTTAATGTACTAGTTCCAACCTTAATAATTAATATGTCATTTTCCATACTTTTTAACTCAATCTAAGTAGTGTTTTATTGTTGTTTGCAGTAGAGCCAGGAGCGTTCTAATTTGGTTAACAGAATAATGGTTGACCACCGACTGCAACAAGACTGATAGTTTTCAGTGTGCCGCTAACGTAAAAAATAATTTCCACGTTATTTTCTTTAGCTTGCGGAGATGCAAAACGATATATCTTGTTTCCCGGATAGTCAGGATCACTTGTTACCGTACTATTTTTGCCATAGGTACTACTAACTAATGACTCAGGATCACCTACCTTAACGTTGCTTAAGGTTGAAAAACTAGGACTATCGACAGATAGGCCTACAACATGATCATCTTCCGTAATCCGTGCCATCATTGAGCTGCCATCCTTGCTCTTAATAGTTTTGTAAGGACCACAAGCTGCTTCAATGGTATAGCCTTTCGCTTGCACCTCGGATAAATCCATACCTACTTGCAAAGAGCCGATACCGTCGACACTTATTTTATTAGCAGAATTTGGTTGGCTGGTTGACTCGATAGTCGTGGTTGGTTGTTCTTTCGGTGTTCCATCAAGATTATAGGCTGATGAAGAACCGTTGAACTCGTGAACACGCACACTACCATCCGGGTCAACAGAAGCATTCGTAGCTAGTTTGCTCTCGGGCACATTTATTAGGCCAATTCGCTTTACTTCTGTGCCTTCGGCTGTATATATACTAACCAGTTGTTTAGAACTTGTTCTTACCAGGGCGCAGTCGTTTAAAATAACAGCTTCGGGCTTTTGGTCACCGTTAACATCACCGAATTCGACTGTTTTCACATCTAGTTTAGCCGAGTAGTGATCAGGTAGTTCCTGAGTTGCTGTACCGTTTTTAACATCCCATGGTTTTTGAGCATAATCACAGGTATCAGCAGGATAGGTGAAATTACGAAAATCGGTGGTTGATACAGATGCATCAGGAGCCACGCTAGTGCTAACAGCTAGCGTTGTTGTAGTTCTACTCGTACTTGTTGTCGTGGTATTCGGTGCTTCGGTGCCGGATGTGGCCACGTTAGCATTTGTATTTACGTTTTCGCTATTTTGACCACTACAACCGGTTATTGCCGCTAAGCTAAGGGCGAGACCAATAGCAATTCTGCGCATTGAATGATTATTTGCGGTTTCGGCTTCAGGTTGCACAAATCCCTGTAACTCTACCGTTGGTAGGTTGTTCATGTAGATATTATACAACAAATTTCAAAAAACTAAATATTGTTCGTATGAAGTGTTTAACAGGATGGCAGGAGACCTAGATGTTATTTTAAATCATCTAAAGTAATTTGATTTGGCTTTCACGACAGCTTTTTGTGTTCTAGTTTTGTTACTAAATTTTTACTAGAGAGTTGGGTAATTGTTTGAGTATTTCCGTACGTAGATTAGATGCTTTTTCTTGTACAGTACTATCTGCACTACACATGGATTGTCCACCCATAGCGAAAAAATAATACTGATCAAACTTCTTAGATTTTTCTTTTATGGGGGAGGCTACTGTGTCCTCTGCAAAATCTTGATCAGTATAGCGCGTAAGAGCAACTTGAGCGGTCTTGTCGGCAGCACAATCTGTGCTTTTCAGTTCTTCCAGAGAAAAGTAGACTGTTTTACCGCCATTGCCAACAGTATAGTAAAGTCCACCCAATGAGCTTGTTGGTTTGAATTTGACTCCCAGTTCTTTAATTTCAAAAAACCCAGATTCTTCATTCTTTTCTACAACTTTTGTTTCTACTTTTTCCTTTTTCTCAGATTTCTGGGGGTCACTTTGTGCTTTTGAAGCATTATCTAGCGCAGCATTTGTCTTCTTCTGTGAGTTATATACGTAGTACCCAGCACCACCTATAGCTGCAATGATGACTACTATAAGAATAGATTCGATAGCACCGAAGCCTTTGTTATTAAGTATTTTCATGTAAGTTCCTCTAATTAGTTAGCTTAAACGTTTTTGTAGTTAATAAATCTATCTCTCGACTCACGTCTTGGTAGGTAGATCTTTGATTGTACATAACAATGTATGTTTTACCAGAGTTTGTAAATACATAATTTATAACTTTAGTACCGTCAGCAAGCCCGCCAATTCCGGGGTTATCCATTTGGCCTTTTGCGACACCGGTGTACTTGGTTCCTTTGCCCATGGGTGCTTCTATCTCGGTTTTTGTAACGTCAGTATAACCTTGACTTAGCTGATAGTTCTTTGACTGGTCGCCATCCAAAGATGCAATCATAATTTGGCCGCTATAATCTGAGGCACATTTACCCAACGCAGTTTCGCTGGGGGCAATTAATACTAACCCCTCCGAGCACAGCTCGGGATGCGTGGCTGTTAGCCAGGATTGAGGGTATCTAAATGAATAACCGCCTTTTTCGCTCGTATAAAGCTTCCAATCTGCCGTTTCGTCTTTCTCTTCTGTTTTCTTTGACTCCTCCTTCTTCTTCTCACTCTTTTGAGGCTCACCCTGTGACATAGCAGCATTGTCTAATTCTGTATTTGTTTTCTTCTGTGAGTTATATACGTAATATCCAACACCACCAATTAGACCTACTATAACGACGAGTAATAAGATATTCAGGGGAGAGAAGCCTTTAGTGTTTAGTTTCATGTAAGCCCATCCTTAATTCTATTAGTATTTCTTATGCTTAAGTGTAGT
>CAZSZC010000019.1:0-13193 GCA_964610775.1 uncultured Candidatus Saccharibacteria bacterium
CCTGCTTTTGTACTGGAATAAGGACTGGAGGGGTTGTAGGGTGTTTCGGGGGTGAACTTGTTAGGATCATCAAGCTCCAAATCACCGTAAACCTCATCTGTAGAGACATGGTGAAAACGAACATTATACTTGCGTACGGCTTCAAGCAGATTGTACGTACCAATAATATTTGTTTCTACAAATGGCCAAGGAGAATGAAGGGAATTATCATTGTGTGATTCGGCGGCAAAATGCACGACCGCGTCCGCACTTTCTACAACCTGATTTACAGCGTCCGCGTCACATATATTTTTCACAACCAATTCAACTTGACTTTGATCAAGGCCTTTGAGATTCTCTTCATTTCCCGCGTACGTCAAAGCATCTAGTACTGTGATATGCCAGTCTGGCCGTTCACGGTAAATGTAATGTACAAAGTTAGATCCAATAAAACCCGCTCCACCCGTAACAACAATACTCTTCATCGATGTTAGTATACCAAAATCTGTTAGTATTAACTTATGAAAAAACTCATTGCCTTTGATTTAGATGGAACGCTAGCCCCGAGTAAATCTCATTTTGATCCTCGAATGGTAAATTTATTCGACCGTTTGCTCGAGAAGTATCATGTGTGTGTTATTTCTGGTGGAAAATACGAACTATTTCAACGCCAATTTTTGACCCAGATAACTAAAGAGCCCCATAATCTTCAACATCTGCATTTAATGCCCACCAGTGGCACGAGATATTATCGATATAAAAATAATGAATGGCATCAAGAGTATGCTGAAGATTTTACAAATAAGCAGAAGGAAAAGATCATTAAAGCTTTAGAAGAAGGACTAGATGAGTCCGGCTATAAGGTGGATAAAACCTATGGGGAGACAATAGAAGACAGAGACAGCCAAATTACATTATCCATTCTTGGTCAGGAAATTGTCGCTGAGCTTGGTGAAGAAGGTGTGCATATAAAAGATTCTTGGGACCCAGATGGATCAAAGAAGCTAAAAATTCGTGATATTGTTGCTGAAAAAATACCTGAATTTAACGTTAGAGCTGCTGGCGCTACATCCATTGATGTGACACTGCCTGGTGTAGACAAAGCATATGGCATGAGGAAGTTGATGGATGCAACAGGCTTCAAAATGGAAGATATTTTATTCATGGGTGACAAAATCATTCCGGGCGGCAATGACTACGCGGTTGAAGAGATGGGTATCGACTGTATTTCTGTTAGGTCTTGGGAAGATACGTCTTATGCAATCGAAGGCATCGTGTCGGTTTCGTAATTTTATTCGACTGTAACTGATTTAGCTAAGTTGCGGGGACGGTCTACGTCTAGTTTCTTGTGAACTGCAACATGATATGAAAATAGCTGAAGGGCTACAGCGACTAGAAGTGGTTGCAACTGCTCCAGGGTGTCGGGGATGTAAATAGTATCTTGAGAAATTTTGGCTACACTGTGATCGCCTTGGGTCGCTATTGAAATGATCGGTCCTTTGCGTGACTTTATTTCTTCAATGTTCGAAAGCGTCTTGTCGGTGAGGTGGTTTTTGGGTGCAAGAGCAAAGGTTGGGAAGTTGGGGTCAATCATTGCTAACGGGCCATGTTTCATTTCGCCTGCTGCATAGCCCTCGGCATGTATATATGAAACTTCTTTTAACTTGAGAGCACCCTCGAGCGCACAAGGATACATGTAGTTTCTGCCGATAAAAAGAAAGTCACGAAAATCAGAGTATTTTTTGGCCAATTTTTGAACTCTTTCAGAATCTTTTAACAGTTCTTGTAATTTATTCGGTAGCTGTATAAGTTCTTGAAGTATCGGTTTATATAGTGGACTTTTGCCGTTACAAAGATGAAGGGCGATTTCTGCCAAAATAGTTACCTGGGCAATAAATGCTTTTGTACTCGCAACCGATTGTTCGGGTCCCGCATGACAATAAACGCCAGCATCGGTCATTCGTGCGATGGTTGAACCAACCGCATTTACAATACCGAGCCTAAGGACGCCATAGTCTTCGACTTTTTTGAGAGCAGCAATTGTGTCAGCGGTTTCGCCAGATTGTGAAATTGCCAAGAGTGCCGTGCTACGCGAGAAGGGTTCGGTACGATATTTAAACTCAGATGCTAGCTGCACTTCTACGGGTATGCCGGCAATCTCTTCGATTAGGTATTCGCCTACTAATCCCGCATAGTAGGAGGTTCCGCACGCCACTATAACAATACGATCAATGTATTGTAGTTGTTGAGTTACCGACTCGAGTCCACCGAGCTTGACGGTGTTAGTGTCGGCCTTAAGCCGCCCAAGCGTAGCTGACTGAACAGTTTGTGGTGCTTCAAATATCTCTTTAAGCATATAGTGCTGATAATCACCAAGAGCTACTTTCTCGGCATCAATTGTTAGCTCCTCAGCTTGTTTTTTTACATCAATGGAGTCTTTGAAATTGTGTATTTTTATCGATGTTTCAGTAATTTTAGCGATCTCATAATCATCAAGATAAATAACTTTTTTGGTATGACTGGATATTGCGCTAATGTCAGAAGCGATTATGTGTTCGTCTTTGCCGACACCAATGACGAGTGGACTGGATAGTTTTGCGACATAAAGCTCGTTCGGCTTATCGTTTATTATCGCTGCAACGGCATATGCGCCTTCAAGATCAAGCATTGCACGCTTAAATGCGTTAATAAATGAGTCCTCGGATTGCATGTAGTGATCAAGTAGGTGTGGAATAACTTCTGTATCGGTGTCGGATAGAAAAACATAGCCTAGCTTTTTTAGTTTGTCTCTCAAATCTTGATAATTTTCTATAATACCATTATGAACTACATGAATCGTATCAGGGCTATTGCTGTGAGGGTGAGCATTAACCTGACTGGGGGAGCCGTGGGTAGCCCATCGAGTATGCCCAATGGCAAGAGTAGCGGTTTTGTCGCCATTACTGTCCAATTCTTTGCTTAGGCTTTCAACCCTGCCGATGCTTCTTACAGTTAAAGAGCCTTTGTCAGATAGGGTAGTTATTCCTGCTGAATCGTAACCTCTATACTCCAGTGATTTCAATCCTTCAATAACTGGCGAAATCGCCTGTTTCTTGCCAACGTAACCAACAATACCACACATATCACGTATCCTTTCGTAAAATTTCGTGCAAAAGCTATTGTAGTACGGAATATACGTAGGTTTGCAAATTTTTGTGGAAAGATTCGACTGAAAATTTTTGAACTGACTTTTTTATATCATCAGACGAATAATTGTTTGCAATGTGCGATTGTAATACCGAACAAAGAGCATCGACAGTTTGCGACTTAAAGAAATCGCCATTTACACCAGCAACAATATAGTCCAAAGCTCCACCAGATTTGTAAGCGATTACGGGTTTGCCTGCTGCCATGGCTTCGACTGGTGTGATCCCAAAGTCATCAAGCCCTGGGAATATTAGGGCTGATGCGTTTTGCATATATGAAGTAACTACCTCGTCAGAAGGATTCTTAATGAAAGTGATAGTTGGGCCAGCGATTTGTGTGAGTTTATTGTGTTCGGGGCCATCACCCAGCACCGACAATGGTATGTTTAGTTTTGTGGCGGCAGAGACAGCTAAGTCGATCTTCTTATAAGGAGTTTGTCTACCAACTATTAGTAAGTTGTTTGGGGCTACAAGTTTAGATATATTTACAAATCTTTTCAGATCAACTGGCGGGAATATGACCACAGAATCACGATTATAATATTGCGCAATCATCTTGGACGTATGGCTTGAGTTGGCGATTATGTGGCTAGGTTTTTGAGCTGCTTTGTAGTCCCAGCGCCTCAAAGGGCCTACAAGTAGCCTAAGACCGAGTTTTGCCAGCCAGTTTAGGCCAGTTGGAAAACCCGGATTTTTTAGGTAGTCTTCGTATCGACTCCAGTAGTAGTGTGTAGGTGCATGCATGTAGCAAATGTGTAGAGTGTCGCCTGTTTTGACCGCTTTTGCCTCGGCACCACTTGATGAGATGACTAAGTCATAACCACTAAGATCTAGATGCGAAAAATACCAAGCTCGCAGTACGGGCAGAAATTTCTTAAGTGAGTTGGGTAGTTTTTGTAACCAACCAGTATGCACATCCGCATCTTTGAACCAGTCAATTTTTTTTGGGTCGTATTGCGAGGTGTATATGGGAGCACTAGGGAACATTCTATGTAGCTCTAGTACGACGCGTTCGGCTCCACCTATGCCCGTTAGCCAGTCGCAGACAATCGCTACTTTCATCTTGGTCAATTTGTCTTTTTTGGGCATATCACTTGGCTCCGCCGCCATTTATGACAGTGCGGAAAGTTCTAAGTAGTATGGTAATGTCTAGCCAAAAGCTCCAATTTTGCACGTAATAGATGTCTAGTTTACGACGCTCCTCGAAGTTAATATCCTTTCGACCAGATATCTGTGCCAACCCGGTCAAACCGGACTTTACGCTCAAAATTGCGTGCTTTCTCTCGTAGCTATTAAGTTCTCTTGGTACTAGAGCCCGTGGACCAACTAAGCTAATATCACCCTTCAAGACATTGATAAGTTGTGGTAATTCGTCCAGACTTGTCTTACGCATAAAAAGGCCTAGCTTGGTTAGCCTAGGATCGTTGGCTAGAAAATCACCGTTTTTACGAAACGTTTTAGCAAGTTCGGGTTTACCCATAAGTTCAAAACCTTCTTCTGGCAATAGTCCATTGTATTTTGGTCTTAGTGTACGAAACTTATAGCACTGAAATTCTCGATTGTATCTTGTAAGACGTATCTGTTTAAAGAATACCTCAGAATGAGGATCGGATATTTTCTGAGCGATGGCAAGTATTAGGAAAATTGGGGAGGTAATAAGCAAGATCAGCGACGCACAAAACAAATCAAAAAGACGCTTAACCACCTTACCCCACCCAATCAGTGCGGTTTGGTGAATGGCAATAACAGGCTGCTCGGCGAAAAGCTCTACCTGAATATTCCCTACGAACATATCGCTATTGCCAGGTATAAAGCGATAAGAAATGTGGTGCTGTTGACAGTGTCTAACAATCGCGTTGTTGAGGTCTTGATTTTTATATAGTTCGGTCTGGACAATACCATGAGGCTTCTCAGTAAGTTTCGACATGGCGGATTCGAAGGAGTCAAAGTATGGGACCTTGTGGACGCGTCGTCCAATCGTGCCAGTTATTTTTAATCCAGTATTTTTTGTGTCGCTCATTGTATGAGCAATGCTACTTGTAGTATCCGTATCTCCGATGAGCAATATATTACTTATGCCTACATTGTATCTAAATAACAAGTGTCGAAATGCCCGAGCAAGCGTGCGAAAAAGCAAAAGAAAGGCAAAACTAAGTAGTAGCCCATAGACGGGAACGAGTCTAGCCGGGAAAAGGGCTTCGGGCGAAACGAAATCATAGCCAATAAAGATCAAAATACCAAGAAAAGAACTGACTAGTAGCCGACCAATCTCAGTAAATCGCTTTTCATAGACAGACTGGGCGTATAGGCCGAGTAAAGCGTTTACCAAAATCCAAATAGGTAGAATCGCCAAAAAAGCATACAAAAATGTCAGTGCAGGTATTTGTGCTATAAGGGGTCGTGTGTCAAATTTGACGCGTAATATATAGGCAGACGTAAAGGCCGCAATTAATGCCAAAAAGTCCCCAACAATTAGGAAAAGTGCATAGACGAGGGAGGCGTTATTTTTCATATATAACTTCTATACATTGTATCACCTGAAGCAGTTTGAACCATAAGTGATATACTGAACAAAAAGCGATAACCATGACATCTAATAAGCCTACCAAACAAAAACGCGAGATAGTTAGAATTGTTGAATATCTTGTTAGTGGCGGTGCTTACTTTTGGTCTGGCTACCTCATGTTCTTTGCTCTAGATAAAGGACTTGGGTTGAGTCTGTGGTGGGCAAAGTTGTTGGCGAATATTACAGGTTGGACGGTTAATTATGTGTTGCAGCGTTACTGGGTTTTTAATAACCCCAATCTGAAGAAGCAATCCACAAAAATAACCACTAGGTATGCCATCATAACACTAGTAAATTTTGTTCTAGATTTTCTAATTGTGGCAGGTCTAAAAAAGGTTGGCATCACACCGTACATTGGGCAATTTATATCATCGGGCTTCTTTACGATATGGAATTACTTCTGGTATAAACTATGGGTTTTCCCGCAGCAGACTAAGGCAAAAAAGAAATGACAGAAACTATTCGCCCAACCAAGAAACAAAAAGAACTATTAACATTTCTGGAAACATTCATAGCCGAGAATGGCTACAGCCCGAGCTATAGAGAAATCATGAAGGCTCTAGACTATAATTCGGTCGCAACAGTAGCCTTACATATAAGCAGCTTAGAAAAGCGTGGACACATCCAAAAACGCGGACGATCAGCCAGATCAATAGAGATTATCAATAATATCGATAAAGACCCCTTGAAAACTAACGAAATAAAACCAAATCAAGAAAAATGGTTAGTACAAAAAATAGAATACTTCTTCGAACTACAGGAAGAACTAAAAAAAGTCGAGCAAGTTAAAATAGATGAGCTTTATGTTCTGATAGGGGCGCTAAAAGTCTTGGGACTTGAGGGAGCGGCTCAATCTTTTATTCCACGCTTGAGTGATCTAAAAAAACGGATCACCTAAATGCGCAAATTAGCCGTACTACTACTGATAATAACAATTATCGTTGGGTCTGGTTATTGGTGGTTGGTTCGCAGAACAAACTTCTTTGTGATCAAAAACGACATACCACCTAATAATCAGCAGGCAAAGAAACAGGTGGCTAAAAAGGTTATAGCTGTTGGTGATATTTCTTGCGAACCAGATATTGTTGTTGACGCCTCGCATTGTCAGATGCAGCAGGTAGTTAATGCAATCGAAAAGCAAAAAGCTGACAATGTACTGATACTCGGTGATCTTCAATATGACAAGGGTCAGTCCGAGAATTTCCAGAACGTATTTACGCCACTATGGAAAACACTAAAACCAATATCGTACGCTACCCCAGGCAATCACGAATATTACACCAAAAATGCACAAGGATACTTTGACTACTGGAACGGTAATTCACAAACCTCTAAAAGTGCTGGTGATAGAGACAAGGGATACTACAGTTTTAACATAGGTAACTGGCACATTATTTCACTGAACTCTAATTGTGAGTTTGTCGGTGGGTGCGATAAAAATTCACCACAATTTAAATGGCTAGAACAAGATCTGCAAAATAACAAAGCAGTTTGCGCTTTAGCTATGTGGCATCATCCGGTCTTTACTTCTGGAAAATATAAGAAAGATATGGAATCAAGAAATCGTGGACAGTATTTTTGGCAAGCCCTACAAAATAGTGGAGTGGAATTAGTCTTAAATGGCCACGATCATTTATACGAGAGGTTCGAGCCGCAAACAGCAGCTGGGGTTCCAGAAAAAGATAAAGGTATATCCGAATTTATCGTAGGCACAGGAGGCAAATCCCAGTACTCATTTACAGATTCGCAGTTTTTGCCTAATCATGCCAGTGGTTTTGAGGATAAGCCTGGTTTTCTAGAATTATCACTTGAGCAGGCTGGCTACGGTTGGAGATTTGTTGATGTATCGGGCACTGTTTTGGATAGCGGAAAAGCACGCTGTCACAGCTAAGTTTGTCATGATAGAGTAGTAACGGTGACGATAATTCAAGCATTAATTCTGGGCGTTATCCAGGGTATTACAGAGTTTGTTCCTGTTTCTAGTTCGGGTCATTTATTACTAGGGCATCACTTTTTGGGTGTCAATGAAACCGGCTTGGCATTCGATGTTGCTCTGCATATTGGAACTTTTGCAGCACTAATAATCTTCTTCTACAAAGACATTATTCAGCTTTTCCTTGGTCTATTGGGTAAGAATGACATGAAGCGAATCGCCTGGTTATTGATATTTGCCACAATCCCAGCTGTTATTGGTGGTTTTTTACTACAAGACCTTGCTGAGTCGTCATTCCGCTCACCCGCTTTGGTAGCAATAAACTTTATATGGGTAGCGGCACTGATGTTGGTAGCCGAGCGCTATGCAAAGTCCAAAAAGCACAAAACAGAATTTAATGACGTTACCAACAAACAAGGCATGGCCATAGGCTTTGCTCAGGTGCTCGCGCTTATCCCTGGTGTTTCACGGTCGGGGAGTACCATAACAACTGGTATATTCGTGGGGCTCGACAGGGTGAGTGCCACGAGATTTTCATTTTTGTTATCAATTCCTATTACGTTTGGTGCGATCATTAAAGTCCTGGCAAGTCATGAAGCGATTTCACAGATAGGTAGTGAAAAGATGATCTTTCTCGTTGGCATAATATCGGCATTTATTAGTGGCTTGCTTGCAATCAAGTACTTACTTAAATATCTCAGCAAACACAGCCTCGCGGTTTTTGCTTATTATAGAATCATCGTTGGACTCATAGTGTTACTACTGTTAGCACGTTGACGATCAGGCTATAAAAAAGTATTATATCGGTTATGGCAACAGAAACAGAAGAGACAAATAAACCAACCAACAAAAAAACGAAACCACGTAAGGGCTGGAAAATAGTTACTCGCGTTTCAGTCATTCTAATAATTGCAGGTCTGGCAGTTTTTGGTGGATATTACTACAAACAATACAAAGATGTTAAGAATAATCCTGTATCCGCAGAAGAAGCGAAAAATAAAGAAAATGAGCGTATCATAGCGTCAGTTGGAAAACTCTATAATCTACCGAAGGATGAGCAGCCAACAATCTTTTTTGTTAGCGATAAGGATAAACTTAGTGAAGACTATAAGAAGCAAGAATTTTTCCAAAAAGCCGAGAACGGAGACTATGTGCTTATATATGAAAAGGGAAAGATCGCTATTCTTTATAGGCCATCTACAAATCAACTAGTTGATGTTCGCCCTTATACGGTTCAGAACAGTCTATCAGTTGCCCTGATTGGGCCACAGACCAACAGGGATGCTACAGAAAAGAGCTTGAAGGATAAATTCAAGAGCGAAGTGTCTATTGCAAGCAAGACTGATGCCAAGAATGCTTATAGCGGCATAACGGTTATTGATCTATCGGGTAAGTACTCAGATCAGACAAAGAAAATTGCTGATAGCTTGGGTGGACAGGTGGGTACCCTGCCTGCTGGAGAGTCCAAACCTGCTAATGCAGATATTTTGGTAATTACGGGTACCCCAGCCAGCGCGCCAGTACCAACACAATAAAGTACAAAATACTACATATAGCGTAGCCTTGTCGTGGTAACATACTATTATTAACAATTATAGATGCTGGAAACAGGTGTAATTCCTGTACTGTGCCGCAACGGTTAAAGTCCGATACAGCTAGTTAAGTCTCCCGAGCAGGAGCGAAGAATAAAAGTTTCGAGGCCTGCTTATATAGACGAAGCAGGTTTTTTATATATGGGTAATATAATCGCTTTCCCCGCGTTACAGCAAGGTTTTGAGTCCGAGCTCCAAATGGTAGTTGGTGCAGAATATATACAATCACCTACTATTGGCAACGAATCGCTAGCCGAGGTAGTTACTTTACGCAGGATTAATTTTGAAGGTGAATGTTTATGCGTGAACTCCGATATTGTCCCTGGTTTATTGTCTGTGCGGCAGCAGGCTAGAGCTGAGGCTGAACGTATCTTGGAGCAGAATCGACAATTATTACGTAGTGGAGAATTTGATTCCGTACCTCTAGATGTTGATGCACTTGGTACGGTAGTAAAGGTTGCCAAGATCAAAGAATCATACGGCGAAGACAGTGAGGAATATGCAGAAGCCAGGGAGGGATTGAGGTTAGATTGTAGTCGTAAATGGGCTGAGGCATTTCGAAAAAATAGCTGGGAATATTTCGGTGAAACAGTCCAGCATCTCGATCCAGAAAGCGGAGAACTTATTGCACATAATCTCTCGGTTGATGAGATGTTATCGAACGGCCTTAGCCCTGTTTCGGAACAGGAAGAGCTTCAATTGAGAGTAAATGACTTCATTGGTCTACACATCAATAAAGAACTCGTTACCCGTGCAGATGCAGATCATCTGGCGTCCGTGAGGATATTGCCGTGCCCAGATTGGGCCATTAAATCTTATCAGCGAGACTCCAAAGGCGCACATGGTGGCTATGCTCCTGAGATTGAGAAATTAATGATTAGCTATGATTGGTTTGATAGTTCGGACCAGACTATTCACCACGAGCAAATTGGTGTGGCGGGAACGTTTATAACTACAGAAGTAATCAGTAAAACATTAAAAATGATTGGTGCGATTGATTCTGATACCGAACTTGGAAAAACCGATATTCACGGAACCGTTGGTATTGTTTCAAGTGAAACCATAACTAGTGCTGCGGATGTTCTTAAGATTTTGGACGAAGTTGCAAGCGATATGTCTGGCATTGATGTATTCATGGGTGAACAAGTTAAAGCTGGATACGACAAGGACTATGGTCGTATATATAGTGAAGCTGCAAAACGCAAAGAAAAACAAGCTAACCTTAGTGAAGATCTAACAAAGTATGTCGAGGATTTATACAATCAATCGATTGAACCGGCTTTAGCTACGGTTTTGGTTGAAAATTATATACAAAAAACCTTGCTTAAAATTGCGTCCGAAGATCCAGCGCAAGCAGAAATTATATTTAACAAAGAAACCGCAGAAGGTTTTTACGAGGTAAAAAGCTTACAGGATCAAGGACGATTTCAAGAAGCAAAGTTATTACTGGAAAGCGTAGAGATGGATGCGCCACGAGCTAGTTCGTGTGGGGCGGGTAGCTGTGGTCTAGAGGCTATTAATGCAAAATCAACCGAAGGTAAAGAACTTCTCAAGAAACTAGACGCCGAGGCTGGTGACGAAATCTTAAGAGATAAAGAGCGTTCCTGTAGGGGGTGTGGTGCTAAGAAGTTGGTTTATGCATTCAATAAAAATAAAGTTAATACCTTGTGCGAGGGCTGCGGAGCCTTAGTCAAGAAGAAGCAGGCTAAGTAATATGAAGAAAATCGGTATTTACTCTGGTACTTTTGACCCTGTTCATAATGGTCATATTGCATTTGTGCTTGAAGCTATCGAACAAAACAGACTGGATAAAGTGTATTTTTTACCAGAGCCGCGGCCTCGTCGCAAACAGGGCGTGAAGGCCTTTGAGCATCGTACGGCTATGGTCTCGATTGCAATTGAGCCTTATGACAAACTAGGAATGATAATACTCGAACAGGCTCGATTTACTCCGGAACGTACATTACCGGTTTTATTGGAACGCTTCAGGGGTGCAAAATTATGCATGCTAATGGGCGATGATATGCTAGATCACTTTGTTACTTGGCGCGGAGTGGAAAACCTAATGTCATCGCTAAGCTTTGTGATTGGCTTACGAAAATACGATGCAAAACATGTTGAAGAGATTGCCAATACTCTAAAATCTGCAAGTGGTCATCGTCTGAAGTATGAAACTTTCGCACCAACACAGTACAAGATAAGTTCTAGCAATATAAAAAAGACCATAAAAAGCAAACACGAATTCAACGATATTGACCCAAACGTAGCCGAGTACATTATTGAAAATAAACTCTACATATCTGACGGAGCGAAGTGAGATTCTAGATAAGCCAAATGCTTTTCTCTGTACTTCTTAAACTCACTCTTCTTTAAGCCGCTTTTCTTGATGAATGAACCAATTTTTTCACTTCCGATGTAATGAGGGATGATTACATAACTAGCACCTTCTTCATACAACTCCGCAGCTTCTCTAACTGTTTCGCCATGAAGTATTACTACGGCATGAGGATTTATTTTTTCGAGTAGATGCATGAGGAATTTGTTGGTCTCGTGATCGCTTATGGTTGAAACGATTAGTTTGGCCTTATCTAGCCCGGCTTCTTCTAGTAATTCTATATCCATAGCATCACCATATAGATATTCAATTTTCCGATGCTCTAAGACATCTATAACATCAGGATCGTAATCGATAACTATATATTTTTTCTTCAAAGCTTTGAATACGCTAACAAATTCATGACCCCCTTTTTGGTAGCCAAATAAAACCAAGTCATAGTGATGACGAGACTCTTGTTCAAAATGTGTTTTGCGGCTTTCGAACATCGACAAGGCACGCTCGAAAAATTTATAGAGTCCATCAGAGTAGATAATGAAATAAGTTGATGCTGCGATAGAAATTAGTGCGACCATAGTGATAACCCCAACGAGATTATCCGAAACCAGACCTTGCCTGTTACCCAGAATTACAAAAACTAATGAAAATTCACTCACTTGAGCCATAGCTACTGATGTTTTGAAGCTCGTACGCTTCGTATAACCCATAAGCCCCATGATGGTTAGGATAATTAGGGGCTTAAATACGATCACTATTAAACTAGCCATAATTATTGCCGGAAGAAGACCATGCAGATCTGCAAACGCGATCCTTGTTCCAAGCGAAATAAAGAATACCACAATAAAGAAATCTCTAAGTGGTCGCAACCGCGCACTAATTTCTTGTGTGTAAGGCAGACCAGCCAGGGCGATACCGGCAATTAAGGCACCAATTTCTAGACTGAATCCAGATAATTCAAACAGTGCCGCACTTCCAAATCCCCAACCTATAGCAAACAGGAACAAAAACTCCTGGCTACCTGCAATCAGCCTATGGAAGCGTGGCAATACAACATTGCCGATAATTAGCAGAGGTGCTGATATGAGAATGCCTTTTACTGCTAGTGTAAGTAGTTGAGTTAACGAAAAGCCAGCTTCACTCCTGGAAGTTACAAAGAGTAGGGCCATTGTTGCCAATACGTCCTGAATTAACAGAACACCGATAGCTATTTTGCCGTACAGACGGTTCTGCTCTTTTTTATCACTGAGAAGCTTGAGAATTATAATAGTACTACTAAAGGCTAGTGCTACGGCAAAGAAGGCAGATTCGGTTCGACTGAAGCCAAGAATAATACCACCACCAAAAGCGAAAGCTGCGGTTGCTGCTACCTGTAAAAGGCCGACTAAGCCGGCAACCTTTCCAACTTCTTTAATGACCCTAGGATTCAGGCCTAGTCCTATAATGAACAGTAGCAGGGCAATACCGATACTGGAGAATATCTCTATAGTCTCAGGTGATTTGATGAGGTGTAGAACTGACGGACCAACAATTATACCTGTAATGATGTGACCAATGATTAAAGGCTGCTTTATCATCCGCATGAAAAGAGAAACGCCGGTTGCGA
>CAZSZC010000020.1:0-12422 GCA_964610775.1 uncultured Candidatus Saccharibacteria bacterium
TCGGCTGCAGCTTTTATCTGCGGAACATCGACAGAAATTTCACCACCCGATTGATCTTCTGCCTTATTCTTAGCATTGTCTAGAATACTGGTTATGATGTGGTCGTAAACCCTAGAGGCCACCAGTGTCTTTTTGAGCGGTTCTGGTGTGCCGAAGTAGGCATTAAAAGCAGTAGTAGCAAGTACTAAAAAGAGTGACAGGCTAAGTAGCGGTACGCATATAGCAATACATATCTTCCTGAGAGTATCCATGTAGCTATTGTACGCTACAATATGCTTATGCAAGACTCAATATTCGCAAAAATCATTAAGGGAGAGATTCCCTGCCATAAAATTTATGAAGACGATTTAACAATCGCCTTTCTAGATATTCATCCGATAAAACCCGGCCACACTCTTGTTGTTCCGAAGCAACAAATGGATCATCTCTGGGATTTGCCCGATGAATCATACTTAGCTGTAATGAATACTGCTAAAAAGGTTGCAAACAAGATGAGAGAAGTTACTGGTGCGGCGCGCGTAGGTGTTCACGTTGTTGGACTAGATGTTCCACATGCGCATGTGCACTTATTCCCCTTCAACACTGTCGAAGAATATAGAACAGTTGTTGATATGAACATAGAACCTGATCATTTAGCTTTGGCCGAAATGGCTAAAAAACTAGCATTTTAGACGTGGTACACTAGAAATATGGGAAAAGGACTTATCGCGTTTTTATTCGGTCTCGGACTAGCGGGTTGGATCTATTCTAAGACTCAGCAAACAACAGGTGGTGATTCTCGACGATCAATGATCGCTGGTGGTGCGATAGGTTTCGTAGGCATGTTGATAATGCTCTTGGTACTAAGCTTTATACCAGGACTGTAGCCGTTTGTTACTAGTTTGGGCTGTAAAATATTGAATATATTGGTATTATAGTGCTAATGGGTGAGGAAAATGCGGAGATTGCGCTCGGGCAGCGCCTACAACAAGCTCGACAAAAAGCTGGTCTAACACAACAGCAATTGTGTCAAAAGGCCCAGCTTTCGTATTCTACATTGGCAAAAATTGAGCGTGGTGCTATCAAGTCACCGTCAATATTTACGATTCAAAGCATTGCTGAGGCACTAGGCGTCTCACTAGAGGTGTTGTTGGGCATTTCCAATACTGGCCAAATGACACAAAAGCCAAAGAAACGGTCGCTTAGTGGAGTGCGGTTTGTATATTTTGATATTAATGGCTGCTTAGTCCGGTTCTTTCATAGGGCGTTTACCAATATGACACATGAAACTGGCGTACCAGCTGACATAATTGAGACAACCTTTTGGCACTATAACGACGCTGCTTGTAGGGGTGAGATGACGATGGAGGAGTTTAATCAGCAGTTTGCTTCTCGACTCGGCTTACGTGAAGTTGATTGGATGAAGTATTACCTAGATGCTGTCGATAAGATCGATGAAATGCAAGAAGTGGTTGCCTGGGTTGCCGACAATTACTATGTAGGCCTCTTAAGTAATATCATGCCTGGTTTTATAGATGAAATGATTGAACGAAACCTACTGCCTAAAATTGCATATGACGTGATCATAGACTCATCGCAAGTGGGTGCTATTAAGCCAGAACAGAAGATATATGAAATTGCTCAGAATCGAACTGCCGTACAGCCTGAGGAAATACTATTGATTGATGATTCTAGATCTAATCTTATGGCCGCCGAAAAAATGGGGTGGCATGTACAGTGGTTCGATGACTATCGTCCTACCGAGAGTGCTAGTCGTGTACGAGAAACTCTTATACCAGAAGACTAATTGCCAAAACGCCTAATTTCCTCACTTATCTTTTCCAATAGTTGTTTGGCTTCTTCTAGCTGGGTTTTGCTCTGGTCGACCAAGGCTTTGGGCGCTTTCTTGGTATATGATTCATTGCCCAGGCGTGCTTCTAGTTGTTTCACGAGCTTTTGTTGGTCAGACTGTTTTTCGCCAAGTTTTTTGAGGTATGAGCGAATTGTTTCTTGGTCGACATCTAGCCAACACTGAACCTCAGTCCCTGTAAGGTGAAGTCCGTGCCCTGCCCTAACTTCCTTAACTTCACTAAGTCTTGCCAGTGTACTGATTAGCTTACCTTGTTCTTTAAGGAGTTTGTCTCCAGAGTGATACAAGGTTATATCGCCCTTTAGATGCATGCTTGAGCGAATGTACCTGATTTCAGCAACGATAGATTTGATTGTCTCAAACGCCTTGGCTTTTGTGGCGTCATATTTAACTGTGTTTGGCCAAGAGCTAACTGCAAGTATAGTATCGTTTTCCCAAGCCAAGGTTTGCCAGATGGTCTCTGTTAAAAACGGTGCAAAAGGATGGGTAAGCTTCAGCATAGTTTCTAAAATATAGGCCAGAATACTTTTATTAGCGCTTCCCTTGCTAGCTTCAATGTACCAGTCGGCAATATCATCCCAAAGTGTATGATAGATAGTTTCGTAAGCTTCGGCGAAGCGGAATTTGTCCAAATCGCCAGAAATTTTATCTGTTGAGTGTTGTAGTTTGCTCAACACCCAATGATCTGCCAAAGACTCGGCTTTCGGGCTAACACGCAGATGTGCCTCGTCGCCCACGATGTCTTCAATAAACCTTGCTACATTCCATAATTTATTACAGAAGTTTCGAGCTCCGACTAATTTACTTGGATCGAATGGACGGTTATTCCCTGCTGTTTCAACTGCAATCATACCCATACGGAAAGCATCTGCACCGTATTTATCGATTTGAGACATAGGGTCGATAACATTACCCTTACTCTTGCTCATTTTTTGTCCGTGTTCGTCCTGTACTAAACCATGTAAGTAGACTTGTTCAAATGGAATGCTATCAGTGTTGTATAGTCCAAACATGATCATGCGGCTTACCCAAGGATAAAGAATATCTGCTCCGGTTTCCATGACACTCAATGGATAAAACTTACTGAAATCTTCACCATTCGGGTAGTCCAGTGCGGCGTATGGCCAACTTGAACTACTAAACCACGTATCAAAAACGTCTGGATCACGGTGGTAAATCTTGCCATTAACTTCGATCGTTTCTTGATCTATTCGGTCATCGTATATCCAATCGGACAAGTCTTCGCTATTTTGGAAGGCCGGTATGGGTATCCCCCAAGCAATCTGACGACTTATATTCCAATCTCTCAAGCCCTTAAGGTACTCTATAAGCTGATTTTTCTTAGTCTCAGGATAGAATTTTATCTTGTCATCACGAAGAACCTTGATTGCACGCGAAGCCAAGGGCTTCATGTCAATAAACCATTGTTCGCGCAATAGTGGTTCAATCACGGTTCCGCATTTGTAACAGTGGCCGACATTATGTGTGTGTTGCTCGATATTTTCTAGCAAGCCTTGGGCTTTTAGGTCGTCGACTACGGCCTTTCGAGCCTCTTGGACAGTCAAGCCGCGATATGGCTCTGGAACGGTATGGGGTAGTTTGCCAGTATGGTCAATAACAGTAATCATTGGCAAGTCATGTCGCTGTCCTGCGTCATAGTCGTTAGGATCATGAGCTGGAGTTATCTTTACAGCCCCTGTTCCAAAATCTTTATCTACAAAGCTATCAGCAATGATTGGTATTTCGCGGTTGGTCAGAGGCAGCTTAACGGTTTTGCCAATATATTCTTTGTAACGCTCATCCTCTGGATGAACAGCCACGGCAGTATCGCCTAGCATTGTCTCTGGCCGCGTAGTGGCAACTATTATTTCGCCCTGACCGTCCGTCAAGGGGTATTTAATACTCCATATATGACCTTCAACTTCTTTATGTTCAACCTCGATATCGGCAAAACCAGTACCGTGGAAGGTGCAGAAATTAACCAGTCTTTCACCTCGATATATAAGGCCTTCGTCCCACATTTTTTTGAATGTATCGTAGGCTTGATTAATAATTTTATCGTCGAGCGTAAATACATAACGACTCCAGTCAACGCTGTCGCCCAGCTTTCGGAATTGGGATTCATAATTGCCACGGTTTTCAGCTACAAAATCCCAAACCTGAGCATATAGCTCTTCCCTGCTAAAATCGAATCGGCTTTTCCCCTGTTCTGCCAATTTTTTCTCATAAACAACTTGAGTTTCGAAGCCTGCATGGTCAGCACCGGGTAATAGTAACGATGCCTCACCCTTCATCCTGTGGTAACGTACAGCGACATCCATAATTGTGTGGTTGAGGCCATGACCAAGGTGAAGGTTGCCATTAGCATTTGGTGGTGGCACCACGATACTAAAGCTTTCATTACTACCCCTGTTTTTCGGTACAAAGCTTTCAGTTTTTTCCCAAAGTGCATAGATGTCACTTTCGTACTCTTGTGGTTCATATATTTTTGACAATTTCACGTCAGTTCCCTGTTCTTTATTGAATTATGGTTACTAAATTGGTAAATAAAAATTAGTAGCCCGAAGGCACATTACCCCTGACAGAACTTGACCAATATGAAACCATGTTTTTCATCAAGTGCATTATAACACCTTGAATCTTACGTGGCTAATCTGTTGAGTTTCACGTGAAAGTAGACAACTAAACACAAGACTTTTCACATGAAAGCCCTCCATTCAATCTTCGACCGTCCGTTTGTTTCAAAGGTGCGAATTCCCACCACAAACGTTTTTGTTTTCATAAATAGTATAGCAAATAACTAGGGCCGAGCAGCTGCGCATAAACGGAAAGCTACATCGATAGGTTTGGTTGGATTTCGAGAGAGTAGGGGTCCGCTGGGGGTTGTTCAAGCAGCGCTTTGAAGCAACCGAGGGTAGCTATCATTGCGCCATTATCAGTACAAAGTTGGGGGTCGGTATAGGCAACCTCAATCGATAACCGTTCGCTTAGTTGGTGCCGAAGCTCTGGGCTAGCAGATACGCCACCACCAATAACTACAGACTTTGGTTGAAACTCTTCGTAAGCCTGAACTACCTTGTCAACGACAGTTTCTATAGCTATACGTTGGAAACTGGCTGCTATATTGGCTTTCTGAGCCTCAGAGAGCCTTTCTGACAGCTTATGAGATGGAAATGTGTGATCTTCACCTATTTCTTTTTGTGCTGCCCGCAAAACAGCTGTTTTGATCCCACTAAACGAAAAGTCATACTTGCCCGGCATCTTTGACTTAGGGAAGTTGAATGCATATGGGTCGCCATTTTGTGCTGCCAGCCCAACACTAGGACCGCCAGGGTAAGGAAGACCAATAATTTTAGCTACCTTATCAAATGCTTCGCCTATAGCATCGTCATGAGTTTGGCCTAGTAAGGTGTAGTTAAAATGGTCCCTCCAAAGTACTAACTGAGAATGCCCTCCGGAAACTATTAGGCCTAGCATTGGAAATTTTGGCTGTTTTTCTGGTAATAAGAAACCGTCAAGGACAGACTCGGTAAGAAAATTAGCATAAATATGCCCCTCCACATGATTAATACCATAGAAGGGTTTGTTGTGTGTGATAGCAAGTGTTCGGGCTGTCATAACACCGACAAGAAGTGATCCACCCAAGCCGGCTCCATAGGTTACTGCAATAGCGTCTATGTCCTTCCATTCGATGTTCGCTTGATCAATTGCTTGGTCGATAACAGGGATGATAGATTCAATGTGGCTTCGTGCGGCTATCTCCGGTACAACGCCTCCGTAAGCAGCGTGTAAATCCATACTAGTGGCTGTTACCAAAGACAGTAATTTATAGCCATCTTCCACTACAGCCGCACTAGTTTCGTCGCAACTACTTTCAATACCGAGTACTTTCACCCCAGTATAATAACAGACAGATTGTTAATAAGTTATAAAAATGTTATAGTATGTTAATTATGCCTGAGAAAAACAGTTTTACTGATAAGGTAGTCAATTACTTAAATAGCACTATTGATGGCGTTGCATTTAGTCTTAATAGCAAAGACTATGAAGGTGCGCCTAGAATGCGGGAGTATAAACTTTTTCATAAAAGTGCCACTAATTTAGTGCTTATGGTCATGCGACAAACCTTAGAGATGGGGGCATACACCAGTCATGATCCATATGTTTCGAGCGAATTTGCATTTGTCCCAAAGGCTGAGGTCCCACGGATACGCTGGGGAAATAGCAGCTATAAAGTTCCAAAATCCACACATATAATTATTGGTGCTCGTGGACCTTTGTTGGGTACTACGCTAACTCTTACGCATCGTTTAGAGGTACCTAATGATATAGAAGTGGGCGATTTCGATATTCTTAGTGGCGATCACGCAATAACTGAAAGAATCGGCTTTGATGATTCAAGGCCATATTTAACTCTTGAGAATCACGAAGGCAGCGGCTTATTGCCAGACACTGAACTTATGGAAAAGGTTCTAGGGGGACTTTCTTTGATTGCTTCAGCACCGGATCACCAGATATTAGTTACACAATAGAGCCAATACAGACCATCTTGGTCAAATGAAGGTATAATTCCACTGATGAATGTTAGAAAAATTGTAAAATCGATTATCCCGAGTAGTTTATTCAAGCGCATTGAGCCGTTCGGACATCTCATTGAGGCAGTTTTCTTTAACCTTATAAACGGTTTTCCGGCTCGTGGTATGAAAGTTATAGGTGTGACCGGGACTAACGGCAAGACTACTACTACTTTTATGATCCATAGGATGTTAACTGAAGCTGGTTATAAGACGGGCATAATGACGACGGTTGCTTATGGAGTAGGTGACGATATTAAGCCACAGGTACAACACATGACCAACGTACCAGTACCTGAATTGATGAAACGGCTAAAATTTATGCGTTCACAAGGTATAGACTGGCTAGTTTTCGAGGTAACAAGTCAGGGGTTGGCACAAAATCGAGTGTGGGGTGTGCCGTTTTCTGTAGCAGTTCTCACCAATATTACTCACGAACATTTGGATTATCATGGGACGTTTGAAAAATATCGTGATGCCAAAAAGAAGCTATTTACACTGACTAATCGAAACAGTAACGGACTGAGGGTTGGGATTGTTAACGCCGATGATCCAAGCGCAGAATTGTTTGCTGCAGCTGTGCAAACACCTGTAACTTATGGTCTTAAGGGTGGCAATTTGCGAGCAACAAAAGTCCATCTTACGCCTGCAGGTAGTAGGTATGTCGTTAAAACAGACCACCATGAATATCACATAGATTGCCATATTCCCGGTAGTTTTAATGTAGCAAATTCACTAGCAGTTGTTGGGGTTGGTAGAGCACTTGGGCTACATAAAGAACAGATTGAGAAGGGCATTGCTGCTACAAAAAATGTTGAAGGAAGGATGACGCGAATTGATGAGGGTCAAGACTTTGATGTGATTGTTGATTTCGCACATACTCCAGACAGTTTTGAGAAATTATTCAAGGATCTTAGGCCTGTAGTTAAGGGTAAGTTAATAGCGATGTTTGGCTCGGCCGGACGTCGTGATGAGGCCAAGCGGGCGGTGCAGGGAAGGTTGGCGGGTGAGTACTGTGATGAAGTAGTGATTACCGAAGAAGATGATCGCGACATTGATGGCATAGAAATCATGAATCAGATTGCTGAAGCTGCCGAAGCTGCCGGTAAAGTTCGTGATAAAGATATATTTTTGGTTCATGATAGAACAGAGGCAATCGAGTTTGCACTTAAACGTGCAAAGAACGGCGACACGGTTATATTGCTAGGCAAGGGACATGAAAAGACTATTGAACGCGCAGATGGCGAACACATGTGGGATGAAATAGGTACGACAAAAAGCGAGATCAGAAAATTGACCAAATTGCACTAACTATGATATGGTATAACAAATGGATAGTGAGAACCTAAATATCGTAAACCCAGAATTGGAAGTCCCTAGCGATGCAGACTGTAGGGAAAAAGTGCTTGCTCTTTTGGAACACATAGACGGTCGTGTACTCATCGAAATCGACGAACTCGAGAAGCGTCAGCCTAGTTTAGTTGATCCTTTGGAATACAAGATTGATTTTGTACGAGAAGCCTCAGAGCTTGCCGGGCAGAGGATGATCCTTAGGGGTTTATCTAGAATTTTTGGCGGCGAATTAGGCTCAACCGAAGCATCTCGGTAGAAAATAAACTAGACAAATAACAAAAACTATGCTAGTATATGTTTACTAAACAATTAATACATTGTGTAAACATATGTCAAACATCAAAAACACAGCTCAATTAGAACAAGAACATCAGCGTAATGCTCTTGATGTAGTGGCACATCAAGCTATAGGCGAGATTGCTACTGCCGTACTTTTAAGATATGGCAATGATATCCAGGATGTTTCAGATACCAGAGGGCAAATATCGGGCGATATGACAGCTGGTGATGTATATAAGCAGGTTGGTATCGCTAAATCTTCACTTACAGAGGAACAAATAGCCGAGCTCGATAAATCTGCCTCCACAATAGTTGATCTTAGTCAACCAAAAGATGATCCAGAAGAGAAGGAAATTGCTGGAATTCTCATAGAAGATGAAGTCAAAAAGATGGAAGATTCGCTATTAGCGACCAAAGCCACACACGATGCGCTAAAAGCGGGACGAAAACCTAAGGAAGCCAAGGCTACTCAGGATATACAAACAACACCAGATGAAGGTGAGATATCTAAGTTAGATGAGTCGATCTCGCGTCCAGCCAGGATTCGAGGCAGTCGACTACCCTCAATGGATGATGTTAAAGTAATAAGGGTGTTAAGAAGGGCGGGTTTCAAATTTGATAGGCAGGATGGGACGTCGCATGCAATATACAAGTCAGATGATGGCCGCCAAGCTACAGTTCCAAAAGGTCATGGTGATATTCCAACAGGTACGAGGGATAGTATTTTTAACCAAGCCGGCATTGATGACCCCAGGATTTATTTCTAGCCTATGTTAGTGTAAGGGTGGTGCAGCGGATGTAGCCACCACCCTTAGCGAGTTCGGTTATTGAAGGACAGACAACTTTAAAACCTCGGTCTTCGAGGGTTTTCTTTAGTAAAGGAGCATTACCGCTCATAACTACCGTTTCACCAGTCGAAACTAGGTTGCAGGCAAAACCTTCCGTTGCTTCTTTGTAGCTAACCTCGATCTTATCGAGTGATAGTTCTCGGATCTTCTTCTGACTTTCGTCCGTAAATGCTTCAGGGCACCAGGCGATTAAATCTGGGGACAATATCGACAATGCCAAATCTATATCGTAAAAAAAACTATCTGGCCATCCAGTTACTTTATTTATTACGGGCTGATTGTGTTGGTCAAGTTCGGGGATGGTTTGAAGGCTCACAGCTTCAAACCCAAGTTGGTCAGCAACAAACTTATGCGCTTCTGGATCAGTGCGATAGTTTGTGCCACAAAACAATAAATTACCACAAGGCAGAGCGTCGCCCTGACCGCTAAATCGGTATGGGCATTTTATGGTTTCAAACCCAAGATTATTTAGAATCTTTTCAGCGTATGGCTCTTCGTCTTTTCGTTTGTTCGGCAAGTTGGACAAGACTATTTTATTATCTCGACAAAGTCCCCAATTAGCTGTGTAAACTCCGTCCTGGCATCCTTCTGGTGCATCAACCTTAATGATCTCGACATCAGCAGTCTTTAGGGCATCTAGTATAGATTGATGTTCTTCGATGGCGGTTTGTAGCTCGACCGCAACCGATGCATCCATGTATGGGTTAATGGCAAATTCATCAGTGAAGTAATCGGCGCCCGACATCAGTACTTTATTGTTTATTTTTACAGACATAACGACATTATAAATCATTGAAAAATACACAGAATATGTTAATATAGTTTTACTTATGCAAAGCGTGTCATTTGAAACATTGTTTGAGGTGAAAGAAATCGTTGATGAGCTGGTTCCTGGCTATTATCGGTGTGCGGTTAATCCATTCGAAGCTTTAGAGAACCAACAAGGTAATTGCTTTACCAATGCCGTTATCGGTGCGGTCGCGTTATCAGAGCTGTATGAGGTCGAAGCGTCACTAGCATGGAGTTCTAAAGAACATGCGAAACCTACGGATGATGGTCCTATCAAGTCTGTTAAAAGTGATAAGAAGCTTCATATACAACACATTGAGCTTGTGGTGCCGAGGAATATTAATCGCTTCGACATACTTAGTCTTGCATACGGCTTCAGAGTTATTACTCGTAAAGATGGTAGCCCATACGAAAAGCAAGATCTTGGTGGCGAAATCAAGAACTATAATTTTGAATATGCAGTTCCTAATGCTCAAGATACAAGGGTTGAGAATTTTAATGAAAATGATGATCCTTGGCTAGAAATTATTGAAGGCGGTGAAATAGTACCCACACCCTATGGGCGTGAGTTGGGGTTGGAGGCAATGGACTGGCAGCATGCCGCAGACGAATATCTATTAGCACTCGAAATGCAACCTCTAGACTACGATGCTTTGACAGAAATGTTTCTAGCAAAATATACAGCCATGAAAGATTGGCAAGAAACACAACCAAGAGCTAAAGAAAAATAACAAATCAAGTGAATTTAGCACTCATGCTTGACGAGTGCTAATTACTTGCGTTATTATTTGGGTACATTCTGAAATTAAGTAATTTCTAAACAGGAGGAAGTATGAGCGTACCTATCAAACCACTTGCTGATTATGTTGTTGTGCAGCAAGAAGAAGCCTCAAGCAAAACCGCTAGCGGCCTATATCTACCCGATAATGCCCAGGAAAAACCAAAAACAGCCAAGGTATTGGCGGTTGGTAAGGATGTGAAGGAAGTTAAAGTGGGTGACCGAGTTGTTTATGGCGGCTATAGCAATACAGAAGTGAAGCAAGATGGCCAGGAATACATCCTAGTCAAAGAAGAAAATATTTACGCAACAGTTAAATAGAGGAGTTTTTAGATGTCGAAGAAAGTTTTTTATGATGATGATGCGCGTCGACGCGTGCTTGAAGGTGCACGGATTCTTTATGATGCAGTAAAGACAACTATGGGTCCTAAGGGCCGCAATGTAGTTATTAGCAAAAGCTACGGTAATCCAACCGTTACTCATGACGGTGTAACTGTTGCCAAAGGCGTGGATATTGCTGATGTTGATGACGAGACTTTAGGTTACAAAGTTGGTGCAGAGCTTATAAAACAGGCCGCTAATAAAATGAATGATGTTGCCGGAGATGGTACTACTACGGTTACGGTTTTGACTTACCACATCTTAAATGAGGCTAACAAACTAATTGCCGCTGGTCATAATCCAATGTTGCTACGAAAGGGCTTAGAAGCGGCAGCACACGATGTTTTGAATAATTTAAAGGGCGAAGATATCAAGAGCGATAAAAAGCGCGTGGCCCAAGTTGCTACCATTTCTGCCGGCGATGCTGAAATCGGTGAATTGATTGCAAATGTTATCGACAAGGTCGGTAAAGACGGTGTAGTTACTGTTGAAGAAGGCCAGGGACTGGACTTAGAGAGCGAAGTTGTTGAAGGCTTCACCTTCGATAAGGGTTTTGTTAGTCCGTATATGGTTACTGATCCGGCACGAATGGAAGCAGTCTATGATAAACCGGCAGTCGTTATTACTGATAAAAAGATTAGTTCCATTCAGGAATTCCTGCCACTACTTGAGAAATTAGCACAAGCTGGCAAGAAAGACTTGGTCCTAATTGCCGAGGATGTTGACGGTGAAGCACTCGGGACTCTTATTCTTAACCGACTAAAAGGTGTTTTCAATACCTTAGCTGTTAAAGCTCCATCATTCGGTGATCGTCGCAAAGATGTATTGAACGACATCGCTATTTTGACTGGTGCAACTGTGATTACCGAAGATCGTGGTATGACATTTGAGAACGTAGATCTTGATGTTGTTGGTAGTGCTCGGAAGATTATCGTTAACAAAGACGAAACCACGATAATTGAAGGTGGTGGTAGTGTCAGCGAAGTTAACGCGCGAATTAAGCAAATCCAAACCCAGGCTGACTCAGCAACAAGTGAATACGAGAAAGAAAACTTTGATAAGCGTCGTGCAGCTCTATCCGGCAAGGTTGCTGTTATTAAGGTGGGTGGCGCAACTGAGACTGAGATCGAAGAAAAGAAATTCCGTGTTGATGATGCCGTTGCAGCGGTAAAGGCAGCACTCGATGAGGGCATCGTCTCTGGTGGCGGTGCAACGTTAATTAATCTTTCTTCTGTCATAAAGCCATCGAAAGACGAAGATCACGCAGTGTCTGCAGGTCGCCAATTACTAGCCAAAGCACTTGATCAGCCGTTTAGAATTCTTATGACTAACGCTGGATTAAATGCTGATGAATGGCTTCCACAGGTGAAGAGCGCGAAGCCGGGGCAAGGTGTCGATGTAAATAATCCAGTGAAACTAGTAGACCTGAAGTCTGCTGGTGTTGTTGATCCGGCACGCGTGACTAAAGAAGCCATACAAAATGCCGTATCTGTTGCTGGAACAGCAATGACTATGGGAGCTTTGGTGGTTGAGGTGCCAGAAAAAACCCCAGCTCCCGCACCTGACATGTC
>CAZSZC010000021.1:0-10949 GCA_964610775.1 uncultured Candidatus Saccharibacteria bacterium
TAATTTCTAAAATATTCATAAGAACTATAGCATTATTTATGACCAAATATAAGACCGATTTGGTACCATTAAGTAAGCATGAGCGTAAAAACTAGGAGTTGTGATGCTTGATGATTTGAAAATGATCCATGAACGTGATGCGCAAGATGCACTCGGTGTTGTTGCAAAACAGTGGCAACAGCTAGTTTATGACTTTGGTCTTGATTGTAAGACCAATCGAACAATAACAAATGTGGTAATTGGTGGCATGGGCGGATCGGCGTTAGCTGCCAGTTTATTAAGTAGTTGGCCGAAGCTAAAAGTACCTCTACAGATAGTACGAAATTACGATTTGCCAGACTACGCTTCTGAATCAACTCTGTTCATTGCCTCTAGTTATTCTGGTAACACCGAGGAGACCTTGTCGGCACTCAAGCAAGCCGAGCAGGCGGGTTGTGAGATTGCGGTTATTGCGTCTGGCGGGGAGCTAGAGAAGATTGCTGGGGATAAAAACTACCCATTGTTCAAGATTCCTTCAGGATTTCAGCCCAGAATGGCTGTGCTTTATAATTTCGCAGCATTGATCCAATTATTCGAATCGATGGAGCTGATAGCTGGTGGTTCAGTAGAAGAACTTAATAAGACCGCGGACTGGCTATCAACGAACACTTTAGATTGGGGCGCAGATATCCCAACCAGCAAAAACAAAGCTAAAGAACTGGCTCTAGAAATTGTCGGTAAGTCAGTAGTTATATACTCAGGCCCACTTTTTGCTCCGGTTGGCTACAAATGGAAGATTAATTTTAACGAGAATTCCAAAAACATTGCCTGGTGCAATCAGCTACCCGAGTTTGATCACAACGAGTTTCTGGGTTGGACGAGCCATCCTACGCAGAAACCATATGCTGTCGTAGATTTGCGTTCAAATCTCGAGCACCCACGAGTATTAAGGCGCTTCGAAATCGGCGAAAAGCTCCTGTCGGGTAGACGTCCTGCTCCTCTTGTAGTAGAAGCGTTTGGCAAAACTCTACTGGAACAGATGTTGTGGACTATAACTTTAGGTGATCACGTTAGCTTATATGTGGCATTTCTGAATGGTTTAAATCCAAGTCCCGTAGATCTTATAGAGAAGCTAAAATCCGAACTTGCAAAATAGGGCTATACTATTAGCAAAGGAGTAGCATATGGATCCGAAGACATTTTTTAAGAATGCGATCGATAAGACTTCTGGTATTGTGCCATGCGTGTCTAATGATAAATTTAACCTGAGCACACCATGCAGCGACTGGGATCTCAAGCAGTTACTTAACCACCTAGTTAATGAATTATTGTGGGTTCCGGAATTGTTAGATGGAAAAACAATCGAGGAGGTTGGCAGCAAGCTTGATGGAGATTTGGTGGGTAGTGATTTTGCTGAAGCTTGGGAATCTGCAACGAAAGCTGCTATTAAGGCAGTCGAGGCTTGTGATTTACAGATGATAGTTCATCTTTCGTATGGAGATATGCCAGCGGAGCACTATGTCAAAGAAATGGCTAGTGATGTACTTATACATGGATGGGATGTTGCGCAAAGCGTGCAATGTAGCATGATTATGGGTGATGATTTAGCCGAACAAGCTTATAGGCAGCTAGAGCCACACATACAAGATTACCGTGATGGTGGCTTTGTTGGCCCAGAAATCGATGTGCCCAATGATGCGGATATGCAAACTAAATTACTGGCGATCGTAGGACGCAAAGGTGTCTAGTTTGCGCATAATTAGCCCTAAAGATGTAAGCAAACTAGGTACTATTCTGTCTGTTTGGGCTCATCCAGATGACGAAACATTCACATCTGCCGGAATTATGGCTATCGCAATAAAGAACGATCAAAATGTCGTGTGCGTTACGGCCACTAAAGGCGAGGATGGATCACAAGATCATGAAAAGTGGCCTCCGGAAACCATTGGCAGTGTTCGTGAGCAGGAACTTCATAAAGCACTAGAAGTAATTGGTATTAAGGACCACTACTGGCTAGGTTACAAAGATGGACATTGCGAGAACATTGATAAAAATGCAGCAGCTAAAAAAGTAGCTAAAATTATTAAAAAACATCAACCGGATACGATATTAACTTTTGGGAAAGATGGCATAACTGGCCACTCTGATCATTGTTGCGTGTCGTGTTGGGTAGATGATGCGGTCGAACTATCGGGATTAAAACCACAAATTTATCATGCAGTTCATACAATAGATCAATACGAAAACTACCTAAAATACATGGATCAAGAGCTAGATATTTTCTTCAATATTGATGAGCCACCAATATATCCAGAGGAAGATTGTGATATTTATATAAAACTTAGTGATCAATTAAAGACTACCAAGCTCAAAGCTTTGGCTCAGATGCCTTCCCAGACAGAAGTGATGTTGCGGACATTTGACGCCAAGTTTTTATCCGACGCACTGGATAGCGAAGCTTTCGTAAGGGCTAAATAGGCTTGTCTTTTAGCTTCAGAAGGTAAGCAATATAGCTCCAGAACAAATGGGCACAGAACCAAGTTACGAGAATCAGCAAGTTTGCTTTAAACGAAAGAATAACAAAAGGTGTAGCGAAGACTAGGCCGCCAATAATGTAGTCAATTTGGTCGAAAGGGAACCAACTATGGCCAGGTTTAATGCCAAGCTGTCGTTTGAAAAAGCTCTCGACGGCATCACCTACTAATGCGCCCGTTCCCAGAGATGCTCCAACCACAAACATGGCTACAATTGGCGAAAGTATAGATATAGAAACATAGTGTATTGATTGGGGATATACGAGATAAGTGATGCTACCAGTAACGCCGCCAGAAAAAGCACCAAATATAACACCACGCCAGGTCTTGTTGTCGCCAAGTATGCGTCTATCTCTGTAGGATTTACCAAAGTCGATCGGCGTTGTCCATTTATTTAGCAGTGGAATTTTTTTGGCAATAACCGGTGAAGCGTTAGCTATACCTGCTGGCAGAAAGAACCACAATGCAAACATGACGTCACTTACAATAATGTTCATTTGCGTACTTTCCTGCGGAGCTTATTGTATTTTGGATATAAAAGTGACCTGAGTTTGGACTTTTCGGCAATCGGCGTGCCTTTAGCTACAAGATCAACTAAATTAGTTGCCGTTGGTCTTTCGCTAATCATCGTATGTGTATTGCCGAGACCATGATAGCCATGAGCATCACTGCTGGCGGCACCCGCGACGTGATTCATTCGCGCCCAAACAACGGTTTGAGAGCTTCTATTCTGCAAGAATGTGCGACCATTGTATAGTTCAACTACATCAACCCCAGATGCAATATTATCTAGTGTTTCTGGATGAAGACCTTTTCGTACCGTTTCAAATGGGTGGGGTACATAAACGATTCCACCCTGATTCTTTATAGATTGGATAGTTTGTTGTGGTGTTTGTCCGGGCTCAACCAGAGATTTGAGAAAAAGTCCGATTATCTCGCCTTCAGTCGTCATGATTTCTTCTCCAATAATAATTCTATCGCCTAGCTGCTGCTGAATAATCTGAGCATTACTAATATTGTTATGATCCGTAATAGCAATATAATCCAATAATCCAGAGTCGAGGGTTTTTTTGTATTGGGCCAGACTAATACCTCCATCGTGCGAGGCGGTCGAGTGGGTATGAAGGTCAATTTTGTACACTATAATTTCCGGCTAATTTTAATCAAACGCTCCAGAGCGGTTATGGTCGACATCACAGCTATAACCATTACCGCCAGTATAAGGCGACCACTAAGAAGACCGATAACAAGAACGAACATTCTTACCTCAAATCTCAGTAAGCCATCCTGGAATAGGCGATTAACTTCACTGGCTGTAAGTTTGCTTTTGGCTACGGCTGTTTCGCCCTTAGCTTTAACATAGCTAACAGACAAACTAGCTCCACAGGCAATGACTGCCCAAACCGCTGCGTAAGGTTGACCTAAGCTTATGAAGCTATAAGCTGCCCCTGTGTAAAGCATGACTTCCTTAAAACGATCAGTCGAAGCATCGAGTAGCATACCCGTAAGACTGTCGCGCTTTTGTAGCCTAGCTAGTGAGCCATCTAAGGTGTCAAAAAGTCCGAAAATAATTAACAATATAGCTGCTAGTACGTATTGATTAGTGGCAATGAGCCAAGCTATGGGAATATGGGCGAGCAGGCCAACTATAGTTATCATATTTGGTGAAATACGACCACCTGATAACTTATCGAGATCTTTGGCCACTCTTGTCATAAACAGTCTAACCAGTTTGCGAACTGGGTCAATAACGGAATCCATAGGTTGTATTATACCTAAACGACGATTCGTTTTACCTTTTCACTAAGGCCGGTAACTAATTGATATGAAAATAAGTCATGGTCTTTGCATATATTTTTCACCGAATTTGGAGCATTTTGGTCTGTGTCTATGAGCGTAACCACAGAGCCTACTTTTGAGTCAGAGTCAGTAATATTAATCATGGTGTGATTCATGCAGACTCGACCAACAACTGGCTGAGGTTTTTGTTTATAAGTGACTATACCTTTATTGCTAAGTGAGCGCGGATAGCCCTCGTAATACCCAACAGGTAATACGCCGATGCGAGTAGGTGAAGTTGCTGTAAAAATACCGTTGTAGCTAACCTTATCGCCTTTAGTCAGTTCTTGAACCTTAATCACAGTACTTTTCAGGGATAAAACTGGTTTAAGTTTTTCTAGGTTTTGATACTGATCGTCGTCTGGCTGCAGGGGATTAATACCATAAAGTCCTATACCAAGGCGCAGGGCATTTGTCTGATGGTTTGAGATCTTTGTAGTACCGGCTGTCTGGGCTAAATGTATATACTTGGGGTTCCATCCTTCGGAAAGTATATGACCAACCATGCTATTGAATAGCTCAGCTTGTCTAATAGTAAAATCATTACTCGGATTATCGGCATCGGCTAGGTGGGACATCACGCCCTCCAGCTGGAGTTGCGGATTGCTTTTGAGAAAAGATAAATAGGGTGCCAACTCATTTTCTGATAAGCCAAGTCTATTCATACCGGTGTTTAGCTCTAGGTGTATACGAACTTTTTTATTGAGTTCTGCAAAGGCTCTTAGGGTATCGATATCTTGGACTACAAAAGAACAACGTTTCGTATTAACAATGTGAGCATTTTCTGGGCGGACTGCCCCCATAACTAGAACATCGCAAGAGGTAGTTTCTATTACAGTATTTGCTTCAAAATAACCATCAACAGCGACTAGTTTTACACCGGCCGATTCTAGAATGCTTGAGACTTCTCGTAAGCCGTGTCCGTAGGCATTTGATTTTATAACGGGTATTACAAGTTGATTGGGGTTTTGGTTCTGGAAAAAGTGTAGATTGTGAAGAAGGTTATTACGTGAGATTTCGATTACGTTGTACGTTTCGTAATGATTATAATCTAGCCGCTTAATGATTTTTTTGATATTGCGCCGAAGCATATACTTAAGTATAAACCCGGAATTGCTATACTGTACATCTAGAGATGAGTGTCAATAAATCTAAACGAGTTGATAAGAACTACAAAGGTATCATTCTGGCCCTAGTAACCGCTAATGGGGTTAGCTTATTACTTTTTTTACTACGCTACATTGATTCTGGAAGCACACGGTATTGGTTTCTTATTTGGAATTTAATCTTGGCGTGGTTACCACTATTCTTCGCCATCACACTAATAAAGAGGTTAAAGACTTCGTCTTGGCTGATGCCACTAAACATTTTGTTGAGTGTAGCTTGGTTGGTATTCTTGCCAAACAGCTTTTACTTGGTTAGTGATCTAATACATCTACAAACTAATCCAGATGTAAGCGTTTTGTACGATGCGGTATTGTTCACCTCATTTATATTTAACGCCTTCGTTGGTGGATATATTAGTTTGTATCTAATACATACGGAGCTTTTAAAGCGCTTGTCCAAGCGTGCAACTAACCTTGTCATTGCAGGAGTTCTCTTGTTGTGTAGCTTTGCTATTCATGTTGGCAGGGTTCTCCGTTGGAATACATGGGATATTATTATTCACCCTAGTGGGTTAATTTTTGATGTAAGTGAGCAGGTCGTAAATGAAGCTGCCCAGTCCAGAGCACTAGTAACTACAATATCCTTCTTCTTGTTATTGGGTGGTATGTATATGGTTATCTGGCAACTGATTCTATTAACTAAGAATGATCGGTAATCATGGGCAACAAAAAGATTAAGCCGAAATCAAAACAGAGAGACAAAAGAATAAACAAGCGAACAAAAAAACTATTTGGTTTTTGGATATATTTCTTTGCTATTACAACTCCGTTATTTGAACTTACGCAAGCGATTCATATTTATCAGCACAAGAGTTCCGCAGATGTATCTATATATACTTGGCTTTACTTTATTATTTCTAATTTAGTGTGGCTAGCATACGGATTCTACTACAAATTGAGACCGATTGTTCTTATGTATTCACTTTACACTCTAATGGAAGTTATTGTAGTTGTGATGATTCTAATTTATAGATAACCTCTGTTATACTTACATCTGTTATGGAGCAGTTGAGACTTAAGATTCAGGCATTTGTTAAAGAATTGTATTCAACGGACGAGGTGGTTGAATTTACTCGCCCTGATGAACAATTCGGTGATTTTGCGACCAATATTGCTATGAAGTTGGCAAAAAATCTTGGAAAAAATCCACGAGAAATTGCCGAGGAAATATCAGTCAAAATCAGGGATGAACTAACTACTGAGTTAGCCGATGTTTCTGTTGCTGGACCAGGATTTTTGAATCTAACACTAAGCGATGAAGCACTGATCAAATTATTAGACGAAAATATCTCGCAAGTGTATGCCGGTAAACAGATTGTTGCTGAATATTCTGACCCAAATCCGTTTAAAGTACTTCACGCTGGGCATTTGTATACCAGTATTGTTGGTGATTCTATCGCTAACTTGCTAGAGGCTGCCGGTGGCGATGTGCATAGAGTAAACTTTGGTGGTGACGTCGGTCTACATGTTGGTAGAACTATGTGGGCAATTTTGAAACTTCTTGGCGGAGAGAACCCAGAAAAACTTGTAGAAATTGAGGAAGCTAAGCGGTCGGAATGGATGGCTAGTTGTTATATCGAGGGCACGAATGCTTACGAAGATAGTGAAGATGCTAAAGCCATAATCATCGAATTGAATAAACGTGTTTACCAACTACACAGAGACAACGACCATGCATCGACATTTGCACAAATATATTGGACTTGTCGACAATGGAGTTACGACTATTTCGCAAAATTCTATGAGCGCATTGGTACAAACTTCGAGAAGTATTATCCAGAGAGTGAAGTGGCTGAGCTAGGGCTCAAAACAGTAAGAGAACAGCTTGAAAAGGGTGTGTATCAAGAAAGCGATGGTGCAATTATCTTTGATGGTGAAAAATACGGTCTACACACCAGAGTATTTATTAACTCGGAAGGCTTACCAACGTATGAAGCCAAGGATGTAGGTTTGATAATGCACAAATTCAATGATTATCATTTCGATAAATCAGTGGTCATTACTGGTAATGAACAAGAACAATACATGGCTGTTGTACTGAAGAGTCTGGAGCAATTCAAGCCAGAACTAGTTAAGGCAACGTCACATCTTACCCACGGCATAGTGAAGCTTGCTGGTGGTGTGAAGATGAGTAGTCGCAAGGGAAATATACTTAGGGCCGTTGACGTGCTTGATGTGGCGAGTGAAGCAAATAAAAATGCCACTGGTAGTGATGACCAGTCTGTAGTTATTGGTGCAGTGAAGTACGCTTTTCTAAAAGTTAGAACAGGCGGTGATATTATTTACGATCCAGATGAATCGGTCAGCCTACTTGGTAACTCTGGTCCATACTTACAATACGCACATGCTCGAGCTAGGAGTATTCTCAGCAAGGCGAAATTAAATGAGGTAGCTTTGGAGGAACTAGAATCTGACGAACGAAGTTTAGTTCGAAAAATTGGTGAATACACAGATGTGGTAGATAAGGCGGTCATAGATTTGATGCCACATCTTGTTTGTACGTATTTATATGAATTAGCTCAGGTTTTCAATCGTTTTTATGAAAAGAACAGAGTTATTGGCGACGAGAGAGAAGCCTTAAGAGTTCAATTAGTGAGTCTTTATGCCGATAGACTGAAAGAAGGTCTTGGTTTGTTGGGAATAACTGCTCCAGACAGGATGTAAGTGGCCGAAGTAGTACTTGCAGCCCTAAAAGAATTGGCCGATCCAGAGCGGGCCAAGAACAGTGCGTGGTTTTTTAAGACTGGTCCTGGTCAATACGGGGAGGGCGATCGGTTTTTAGGTGTGACTGTGCCACAACAACGCAAGATCGCCAAAAGTCTATACAAACAGCTTACTCTAGAAGACGTACTTGATTCATTACATAGTCCATGGCACGAGGAGCGCTTAACAGCCGTGTTTATTTTGGTACTCAAATATCAGAAAGGTGATCAAGTCGATAAAGACCGAGTAGCAGATTTATACCTTGAAAACGCACGATATGTAAATAATTGGGATCTTGTAGATAGTAGTGCTGGCTATATTCTGGGTGATTGGCTTGAAAATAACCCGTACAAAATGAAAGTACTAACAAAGTTGGCAAAATCGGAAAATCTTTGGGAGCGTCGGATTGCTATGATGAGTTGCTTTGATTACATAGTGAAAGGTAGCTCCAAAGAGGCATTTAAGATAATCGAAATTCTTAAAAACGATACTCATGACCTGATCCAAAAAGCAGTCGGTTGGATGTTACGAGAAATCGGAAAACGAGTAAGCGAAAAAGATTTGACTGATTTTCTGGATAATAATGCTGCAACCATACCTAGAACTGAGCTGAGATATGCAATCGAACGCCTTCCCGAACTCCAACGCAAATACTACTTGAACGCAAAAAATTAACTTGAACGCTCTCGGATTATTGTTACGCTCTCAGCTTGGCGATCATTAAATCCATCGTCTATAACTGGGCTGTTGCAAACTATTGCTGTTATTTTTCGACCAGCCTTTTCCGATTGCATCGTTAAGGGGCCGTCGCAGTGATCTATTGATGCTTCACAGTCTGCTTTGATTGAATCTCTTAACTCTTCATTCTGTTCAATTAGTCTCGCAATATATTGTCTATAACTTAGAATGGCATCATCAGAAGTAATTATCTCTTCACCAGTTAAGTAATTTCTAGGGCGTTGATCAGTAATATTGGTAGTTAATTGAACTATAGCAAGTAATTTATCCTTACGATCATCTATGGTTGGATCAAGTGCGCGCTGAGCTGACATCATGAGGTCTTCATTTATTGAGTCCATAAGCTTTAATATGTCCTGAATTTGAGGACATTCTGCACACTTTCCTAGTTCAAAATCCCATCCAGTATTTTCCATATCAATTAATCATTTCCTTAAATTGCCACGATGGCTTGTGAGAGACTTGTCGCTCCATTGATTAGCAGCATCAAATAATTCCTGCATTCGGGCATGTAGGATTTGCTTTACAAATTTTGCCTGGGACACCAATTCTTTGCGGTTATTGGCTGGCTCTACAAAGATTGGTTCGCCGAAGATAGCCTTAAATGGTTTTCGCTCTCCTTTTTCGGTTCCTGCGATCCCGACCGGAACAACGCTTGCTCCGGATTCCGAAGCCAGAATAGGGACACCCACTAAATGCTGAACGTTGATGCTTGGACCTGTTCTCCGAGTTGCTTCTGGAAAAACACCAATAACCCCATCATGTATCAATAAGAAATCAATGTGTTTTTTAGTCTCTTCTGGAGTTTTGTTTTGATTGGAACGGTCTACTTTGAATCCACCACCCCATTCAATTAATTTTCCCAGACCTGGTACCTTCCAAAGTTCTGACTTGGCCATAAAATGAACATGAGTGTCAGCAGCCTCTAGTGCGGCCTGTGCAACAATAGGGGTATCAAGCATCGATCGATGATTTGGGGCAATAATTACCGGTCCTGATAGTTCGGTCAAAATTTCTGCGCCACGATGCTCCAAGCCTCCATACATAGATAGCAGGGGCCCCATGCCCACCTTCATTGTGAAGTTGTAATATCGAGGATGCGGTCCTGGTAAATGTGATTGGGTAGATTCGGGCATAGCGATATCCTATCATTACCGATACTAGATAAACAAAAGCGTAAGTACTGCAAATCTCATTGCCAGTTAACCTCGGCTGAGGTTTAATTAACATAAGTATTTATGAAATCTGCACTGATCTTATATCCTCATCAGTTATTCCCACTGGAACAAATTCCAGGAGTTGATGCTGTGCTTTTGGTTGAAGACCCCTTGTTCTTTGGCATAGACCGCCAGCAACCAGTAAAACTACATAAACAAAAACTGATATTGCATCGGGCCAGCATGCGTCGTTATGTAGAGGAAGTGCTTTGGCCTGCAGGTCTAGAGGTAGAGTATGTTGAGCTTGATGGACTAATGACAAGCGAGGATATTTTTGATCGAGCCAAGAAGTTCGACCAACTTTATGTATTCGATACTATTGACGACGTACTGACAAAGAGACTACTCGAAGCCAGGCGCGCCAACAACAGTATTTCTTCATTTGAGTTTCTCAGTAGCCCTAATTTTTACCTAAAGAACCAAGAGATACAGTCGTACTTTGATGAAGATAACAAACATTCCTTTGAAGATTTTTACCAGTGGCAGAGAGAGCGATTCAATGTACTTATTGGAGAAGATTACAAACCCGTAGGTGGGGCATGGACTTTGGAGCAAAAACCTCAAAAACTAGAAGTCGATACTCAGCTACCAAGTTTTGCAGTTTATGGCAGCAATAAGTTTGTAGAGGAGGCTGTCGGTTATGTAGAAAAGCATTTCCCCGAAAACCCCGGCACAACTGACTTTATTTGGCCAACAAATCATCAAGAGGCGCAATTATGGCTAGATAGTTTCATAGAACACAGGCTCGAGAACTACGCTAAATTCCAGATTGC
>CAZSZC010000022.1:0-6626 GCA_964610775.1 uncultured Candidatus Saccharibacteria bacterium
TCTTTTATTTCTCGTTCTCTTTCAACAATAAGTCTGACGGCTACTGACTGGACGCGACCAGCTGAAAGCCCAGGTCTAACTTTTTTCCATAAAACTGGACTAAGTTTATATCCGACTAGGCGGTCTAAAACCCGACGAGCCTGTTGGGCGTCAACAAGCTTAGTATCCACAGAGCGCGGATTGACGATAGCCTGATCGATGGCAGGCTTTGTAATTTCGTGGAACACGATTCGTTTAGTTGTTTTTTCGTCGAGATTAAGCGCTTTGCATAAATGCCAAGCAATTGCTTCTCCTTCGCGGTCTTCATCACTTGCTAGCCAGACGGTATCAACTGTTTTTGCGGCTTTCTTAAGCTCGCTAACGACCTTTTTCTTATCAGAGCTAATCTCGTAAGTTGGCTCAAAGTTATTTTCAATGTCTATAGATATACCCTTTTTAGGTAAATCCCTAATATGACCAAAACTACTCTTGACCTCATAATCTTTACCAAGGAATTTCTCGATGGTTTTTGCTTTTGCCGGGGATTCAACGATTACTAGATTTTTTGCCATTAGCTTTAAGTTTACCTATTTGTAGTGATACAGCAAGTAAGACTACCGTTTGTTACTGAAAAAAGCAAATGATTAGCCATTTCCTAGTTTATAACCAGCCCATATGCCGACAATTCCGCCGATGGTACTAAATAGTATGCTCCATAAGCCGAAAACATTACCATTATCAATTGCCGCACCTATAGCGCCGCCCGCAATTGATCCAATAGCTATACCTATATATATGTAGGTTTTTGTTTCCATACTTTAATCATAGCGTACAAGCTAATATATAGCCCAATGACCAGAGCCCAATGGGCGGATTTTTCGTGTTATTTCGAGCATGGATACTGTTTGATTGAAGGTTCTTATATCTAACGTACTTTTGTCTATCAATTCATTAATATCGCTTACGCCTTGTTGGATAAGAGTTAATATCTCTTCTTCGGCTTGATTGTGGGCAATGACTTCCTTTTTAGTATTGGCTAACTCAAGGTCTAGAGAGTTTAATATGTCTTGTGAGCATGTTATTGGCGTAGCGCCAGTTCTAATGAGATTATTCGTACCCTCACTTTGAGAACTGGTTATATTGCCGGGTACTGCCATAACTGGTTTACCTTGTTCTAAGCCAAAGTTAGCAGTGTGAATTGTGCCACTACGTACACCAGCTTCTGTAATAAGTAATCCATCACCTAGGCCGGATATAATTCGATTACGAGCTATAAAGTTTTGCTTCAGTGCCGGCATGTCGGGCTCATATTCTGTAACAAGCAGTCCATCATTCTCTAGGATTCGTAGAGCTAGGTTACGGTGTGATGATGGATAGATATTGTTAAGGCCAGATGGCATTACCGCAATGGTTTTACCTCCTGCATTGAGCGCTGCCTGATGTGCTAACGAATCGACACCCAAGGCTAGACCGCTGACTATTACTACATTGTAAGCAGCTAGAGTCTCTACTAAATCTAAAGTAACCTGTTTGCCGTAACTAGTCACTTTTCTACTACCAACGACAGATAGACTGTTATTTGAATTCAAAAGAGATGGGTTTCCAATTAGATATAATTGTTTTGGTGGCGTGGGTATATTACGCAGCCGAGCTGGGTAATCGTTGTCTTCAAGCGTAAGCATATTGACTTTCATACGAAAAGATATTTAAGTATTGACATAATGTCATATATTTGCTAGAATGGCAACCTGTAAGTCAGCTATAGCGGATTTACGTACCTTACACCCCTATTCTAACTATATTGTTAGATTGTTTTAGAGCGTGCTGGACTAAGTCGTTACCCTCCACTTATCTTGCGCTTTTCGTCTTGGACGAATAATATGCGCTCTAAAGCAAACTAACCCCTTTAAGACACCCCACGTTGATCGTGGGGACCCCTTCTCGTAAGGGTCCGTCCCGTAAAGAGTGAGTCCAAAAGATTCTGCCCCTGTGGCGGAGGCACAGTACATTATTTTATGAGTAACTGATGCTTCACTGGGTGGGCTTAAAGGGTTTAATGAGCCTCCAGTGGTGCCCACCCCCTCTGGGGGCTCTTTAATTTCGTAGATTATGTAAAAATATGGTATAATAATCCTATGCATTTGGATAATGAGATAATATTTCTAGATAGAGATGACATAGAGTTGCTCGGTCTTGAGGCAAATGAAGATCAATATCCAAAAAATTGTGCTAGCGATTTATTTGTTGCGACGGCAATCATAGAGCAAGGTATTGTCGATGCCCTTAGTGCTCCTCCAGATACTCAGCGTGGGCTTCATAATAAACAACAAAATTTACTACAAAAGAGACTAAGAATAGCCAGTAGTCTAAAGGCAGGGCTAAGCGAGATAATAGAAGCCGACTTTGCAGACGAACTTAATCAACTCTAGTATTATAGGCGTTTCTAGATAATAAAACTTCGGGTCTCAGCCCCAAGCGATTGCACCTGCGTATTGTAAAGATACTCAGTCACAATAGCATTTGCTTCTCTAAAGAGTTGGGGTAGCATTTTTTGCTCCTCTGCCGAAAACTTAGACAATACATAATTCGCCGGGTCTACCTTACTGTCTTTACCAATCCCAACCCTAATACGGGCGAAGTTTTCCCCGATGTGTTGGATAATAGATTTAAGGCCATTATGGCCGGCACTACCGCCGCCATATTTAGTCTGAATTTTGCCAAATTCAATATCTAGTTCGTCGTGAATGACGATAACCTGGTCGGAGGTAATTTTGTAGAAATGCATAACGGCTTGGACTGCTCGACCACTTTCGTTCATGAAAGTGTCTGGTTTGATCATAATGACTCTTTGATCGCCAGCCTGACCGCTGATCAAACTGCAATTCATATCTTTCTTGTGAACCCAACCCTCAAATTCTAGTGCTTTCGCCAAACTTTCGACACAGTCAAAACCTATGTTGTGACGTGTCATGTCATACTCTTTGCCAGGATTCCCTAATCCGACAATTAAGCAAGATTTATTAAGTCCTAATGTATAAAGTGGGGCCGATGAGCCGCTATCGGGTTTTTTATGAAATAAAGCCATGGAGTAAGTATAGATTACAAAACTATCGACACATAATAAATAAGGGTAAACAGAGATCTAATCTTTTGTTGGGCTTCGGCCGTGTTTGTGGGTGTCGTGTTTCTCAAAAAACCAGAACTTGATAGCCGTACCTTCAAAACCATATTTATTACGAAAATCGCGCTCCATGTATCGCTTGTATGACCAGTGCAAAAACTTGGTATGTGCACCATAGATCTTGAAGTTTATCGGCTCCTCTTCTTCTTGTGTCATATAGTTAAGTTTAGGTGCGCGATTCTTAAGTCCAGCTGGTGGGTGTTTATCGGTGACCTGCTGTAGCCACTGGTTTAGCTGAGTTGTCTTAATTTTTTTGTGACGATTTTCGTGGATCTCTAGGATGGTTTCGTATATTTTTGTCACATTTTGTCCCGTAACTGCGCTAGTGAATATTAGGGTAGCCCAGGGTACGAAGTCGTAGATGTGCTTTATTTGTGCAGCCATCTGGTCGCGCGTAAAGGGTGTCTTATCTTCTAGACTATCCCACTTACTTATGATCAGCACTAGGCCTTTGCCAGCTTCTTTGATAGTGCCGGCTAGTTTTTGATCCAAAGCGACATTGATCTCGTTAGCATCCATTAACAGAAGACATATATCGGACTGTTCAATTGCACCAAGAGCCCTGATAACGCTGAATTTTTCTATCCCCTTCTCAATCTTGCCACTGCGTCGTATGCCAGCTGTGTCCATGAGGGCGATTGCCTTTTTCTCATAACGTATTGTGGTTCGGTTAATGTCGCGAGTAGTACCTGCCCTGTCGGCCACGATGGCTTGTTGTTTTTTGGCTAATGCGTTGAAGAGTGTTGACTTACCAACATTTGGTCGACCGATAAGGGCGACATTTATTTGGTCGGGGTCAGTTTTTGTGGTGACGCTAGGTATGATTTCTATCAATGCTTCCAGTAATTCTTGAATACCGCGTTTCTGTGTGGTGCTGGTAAGAATAATGGGTTTGATGCCCAGTCTTTGGAATTCACTTACCTCAGCTCGAGGGTTGTGATCTATTTTGTTCACCACTAGCATTACTGGTTTCTTGGTTTTTAAAGCCATCTTAGCAACCCGTCGATCTTCTTCGGAGAGAGTTGTATCAGCTTCAATTACAACCCATATTACGTCAGCACTATCAGCGGCTTGGGCTACCTGTTCCTGGATCGTAAATTCAAAATCATCTTCAGCATCTTTGATACCAGCAGTGTCGATTAACCAAAAATCATGATCCTGGAAATGGGCTTTTTCCCATAACGAGTCACGTGTTGTGCCGGCTTCTCTAGCCACAATAGCTTCTCTTCTGGATAAAATTGCGTTGAATAAACTAGACTTGCCTACATTGGCGCGTCCAACAATAGCAACGATCGGTACTTTCTTGATACTCATTATTAAGCATATTCTAACAGAGGTAGTTATAATTGACAAGTGACTATTATAATGTCTAAATTATATGTTACAATTACATCAATGAATATTATTTCTAAGACAACAAAGAAGCTTCTGCCCTAGCCGGGTAGGTTTCTTGCTGTATTAGTGCAAAGAACCTCGTTCCGGCGGGGTTCTTTGATTGATTGGTCAAAGAATTCATCTAGGGCGTTAGGTCGAATAAGCGAAAGGATGATATGTATATAACTAATTCAGAAATGCTTGATGATGAATATCGTGAAATTATTAGCTCTGGAGAATGCGTGCTGGTTTCGGGTCAACCTCTGGCATGCTGGTCGGATAATAAAGATAGTTTTTTTGACGATTGCTCAGAAGTTATAATGATGCCATTTATAGTGCATAGTGTTACGATTGACCAGATTAATCCAGGACTAAATAAACATTTAGATATGCGTTACACTGGTAATTTTGTAGGTATAGTTGGTTTTAATCCAGAAACCAACGAAGAATTTAGATTTGCCATTCGTGATGAACTCAATTTTTGCCTACAAGGCATCAATAATTTTATCGAATGAGCCGCTTTTTAGTGACGCAAGCTCGTATGGTCCAAACTGGGTTCGATGAAGCGACAAGACTTCATATCCCATTGACTCGAATGTTCGACGGATTTGGCGGTTGCGGCCTTCATGAATAGTAACTTTGTAGGTGTTGCTAGAGATGTTAATAATTGAATCAAAGGCACTAACGCCATCCCCGAGCATGACGCCGCTCTTTAACTTCAATAGGTCTGATTTGCTGATGGGTTTATTGCTAGTTACTTCGTACACCTTACTTTTTTCGAAGGAAGGATGGGATAGCCTGTGAGCTAATTTGCCATCATTTGTTAGTAATAACAAACCAGAAGAATCTTTATCAAGACGGCCAATAGGATTTAAGTTATGTAGGTCATTCGGTAGTAAGTCGTAAATAGTTTTGCCGCCCTGACCATCTCTAGAGCATATGTAGCCAGTAGGCTTGTGGAGCATTATCGTTATTGTTTCAGTTTTGCTTACATGAAGACTAATGCCCTTATATGAAACTATGTCGGTATCGCTAATTATCTGCCCTAGTTTTGCGGGCTTGCCGTTAACAATGACATGTCCATCGGCGATCGCACTATCGGCGTCACGACGTGATAGACTTGTTGTTAGAGCTAAAAAGCGATTTAAGCGCACCATTACATGGTACTACAAAGCAATACTGTTTGGATCGTTTGGATCTGTTGGAGATGGCGTTGTAGGCTCTGTCGGCGTCTCTGGGGCAGATTGTGGGGCTATAGTTGTATTAGGAGCTGGTAAAGGTGTTACTGTCTCGTTAGGAACTGGTGCGGTTGTTGGATTCTGCATTTCCCCATCCGCGCTTATTACTAAGTTGTCGGACGGTGGCTGTGCCTGAACTTGAGGAGTCGCGACCCCTGCTTCTTTTAATTCTTCTTTTTCAAGTAGAGCATTAAGGTCTGGCGCTGAAGTATTGAGATCATTAATAGGCTGAATTACTTTTTTTGCTCCGACAGTTGAATCTTTCTCCGTGCTTTCCGTCGCTACGGCAGCCTCATTAGTGTTGCCAGGAGAAGTTTCTGGCGGTGAATCTGACTTAACTTCTGGCGCTGGTGTTGGCTCCTCGGGTTTAGTGGTTGCTGGTGTTGCTTCTGGGGCCGCAGGGGCTGTTTCACCTGGCTTTTGTAGTAAATCATTCACTGCGTCTGCAAGCTTTGCAGCATTATCGGCAGCTGCGGCTGTTGCGTCGGGTGGGGCTTGCGTTACCGCTATGTGCTCAACTTCATCCTGTGGAGCTGGTGCGGGCACTGGGCTAGTAATTACAGGCTCAGCCTTCGGTTCTTCCTCTGGTGGTTCACTTGACTGAGCAGTAGCTAAGAATTCATTAATTTGGGAGTTAATAGTTTTTTCTTGATCCTGAAAAAGACTACTATCTATGGCGCCAGGGTTAGTCTCTAGAGTCGGCTGATTTTCATCACTTTTTGTATCGGACACTGGGTCAGTTGTAGTGGGTTGTGCTGTGGCGGTTGTATTGCTTACATCTGTCGTTGTGTCGTCTGTGGGCGCTGGTGGGGTCGCTGCTACTGGTGCTGAGTCGTCTGGCGTTGTTGTTGTTG
>CAZSZC010000022.1:6726-9274 GCA_964610775.1 uncultured Candidatus Saccharibacteria bacterium
GGCGCTGGTGGGGTCGCTGCTACTGGTGCTGAGTCGTCTGGCGTTGTTGTTGTTGGGGCGACGCTAGCTTGTGGAGCTTCTGGTTCAGGAGCGGGAGTCGTAGCTACTGGCGAGGGAGTTGCGCTCGCGGCCTCAGGATTTGGGGACGCAGCTTCACCACTTAAAACTTCTCGGGCAACGGCGGCTACATCTTCTAGTGTAACCTGAGATTTAACGAGATAGCGATCGGCACCCAATTTGTCAGCTCGACTTTTATCCTCTGCTTGCGACAAGGCGGTCATCATTATAATTTTGGTGTTTTTGGTTTCAGGCGTTGTGCGTAGGATATCAAGCATGTCAAAACCACTGATTTTTGGCATCATCACGTCGGAAATAATTAGATCTGGCTTTTCTTTTACGGCCATTGCTAGTGCTTCCTCGCCATCTTTGGCAGAAACAATTTCGTAGCCTTCTGCAATAAGTCGAGCCTCATAGATCTCGCGTAAATTATTGTCATCTTCGACGAGCATTATCTTTGACATGTGTTGTTTCCTTATCCTTAGGGTCCTTTATAACGCTTATGTTGTAGTTATTGTATCATGAAGCTATTGCTTTGCTAGAGGGGTTGATGATAGAGGGCTTTGGCTTGCCTCTTGTGTCTGTAATTCACGTGCTTTTTGAGAGTTCAAACGAGGTAGATTTATGTAAAAAGTACTACCTACTTCAGGTTCGCTTTCGACCCAAATCCGGCCACGGTATAACTCCACGATTTTTTTACATATAAACAATCCAAGGCCGGTGCCTCCGATTGTGCGAGTAGTTGAGTTGTCGACTCGATAGAACTTCTGAAATAAATGCGGGATATCTTCCTTTGGTATTCCTGCACCCGAATCACGTATATAGAATTGCACAACGTCATTATTGCCTGTTAAGCCAATCGATATTTTACCTTTTTCCGTATACTTGACCGCGTTGTCAAACAGGTTAGTTATTACTTCACGAAGGCGGTCTGGGTCGGCATGGGTGTAATAAAGCGGCTTGACTACTCTGGTGCTACTGGCGTCGTTAGCACTGTCACTAGTACCTATTATGAACTCTACAAGTAGTCCCTTCTTTTCTGCTGTGAAGCGCAAAGTGTCAGTAATTTGTTCTAAATAGGTGCCCATTTCTACTACTACTGGGTGGCTCACCAACCTTCCATCTTCTGCCTTTGCACTAGTTAGTAGATCCTGGAATAGCTGTCCCAGGTGTTGCGTGCTTGAGTGAGCCTTTTCGAGGTAGTCCCTGGCTTTAGAGTCAATCTTACTGACTCGATCATTAAGCGCCAGCGCTAAATATCCTTCTATAGCTGCTACCGGAGTACGCATTTCGTGACTGGCTGTACTAATAAAATCAGCCCTACGCTGCTCTTCAGCCTTAGCGGCACTCACATCCCTCATGACTGCTACTGTACCCGCAAGCTGCTCAGATCCGGGTATTAGTATAGGAGAGACAATAAAAGATACTATATGGGTTTTGCCGTTTCTTCCCTGTAACTGATATGTACTACCTATTGCTTGTTTTTGACTAATCACAGCAAAAAACGGATTAGTCTCTTGAGTTACTGGAGTGCCATTGTCCTGGCTAAGTTTTACGACGGTTTGTACATCTATACCACTAGCTTCGTCGACCGGCCACTCTAGCATTGCGCTAGCTGCAGGGTTAATTAGACTTATCTTGCCATCAGTGTCGGTAACGATAATACCGTCAGCGATAGATTGCATTAGTATTTCGGACTGTATTTGCTTATTCTTTAACGCGCCGGATAACTTAGAGATCTGACTACTGTTTTCTTTGTTGTATAGTTTTCGGAAAAAAACGTAACTCATAATAGCTAGTACATAGGTAATGAATAAGCCGATTAGACTGTATGTATCAAGTTTGAAAGACCCATCGCTGAGAACGGCAGTTAGGATGAAATATAACGAAGCTATAAAACTTATTCCGATAATGGCGTAAAGGCCAAATATCCCACTTACTAGCACAAGAATTGCCCACGCAATCATGTAAATTGAATGAAATTGACCAGTCGTATGGATAAGACTTATAACTGTTAATATTTGAAGTAAGTAAAGGTATAGCGTGGCTTGTAGGGCGGAACTTTTGTTGTATTCTCGCTTGTATAGTAGTAATAGATATGCAATTTCTAGCAGAGCAAATCCTAGGGTCATAGGAGTCAATGCGTGTCGCTGGCTGGATATTATGAATCGAGGCAAAAATTGATTAACGGCACAAACCAGGGCTAAAACAGACGCCAATACAAGAGAAACGCGACTATATAAAAGATACCACCGGTCAGAAACTGATTGCATTCTCGTTGTAGTATACCGTAAGTGCTTATGCTCTTACTAGTCTAATCTAGACGATTTATCTCTGTTATGGTAGTATAAGTCGGTTCTGGCAAGGCCCCGTCGTCTAGCGGTTTAGGATATCTGGTTCTCATCCAGAAGATCGCGGGTTCGAATCCCGCCGGGGTCACCAAACTCAGGCACCTTTATGCTTAAGGTGCTTTTAATTTTCGTATACACAA
>CAZSZC010000023.1:0-8628 GCA_964610775.1 uncultured Candidatus Saccharibacteria bacterium
ACCACTCAGCAATACTTTTGGAACCTTTTTACCACGAAACTCCTCGGGTCTCGTATACTGTGGATGCTCTATGGTAACATCGTCTTCCTGAAATGACTCTTTTTCAGCACTTGTCTCGCCACCAAGTACGCCAGGCAATAGCCTTACAACACTATCAGTAATTATCATTGCAGGTATCTCACCGCCTGTAAGGATATAATTTCCAATACATATTTGCTCGTCAACTAAGTCTACGATTCGCTCATCATAGCCTTCATAACGGGGGCAAAAAATGATCAAATCCTGTCCGGATTTAGCTATCCTCTTAGCGTCTGACTGCTTATATAATTTTCCTCGAGGTGTAGGTAATATAACTAAAGCACTGGGGGACTGTTCCTTAGCATATTCAATTGCTTTGATGGCTGGCTCAGGCATAAGCACCATACCATCACCTCCTCCATAAGGCGCATCATCCACCTGTTTACGAGGCCCGACTCCAAAATCTCGCAAGTTTATGTAACTAAACTTAACAGCTCCAATATCTTGAGCCTTAAACAACATACTATTGTTCAAAACACCTTCAAACATATCTGGGAACAGACTAATAATCTGAATAATCATTTAAGTATATTATAACACAAATAAAACTATCCGCCAGATGACGGATAGTTTTATCACATAAAGCTCCCAATCATTCCCGTTGATCGGCTCGCATGAGCTTGTTTATTTTTGACGCTGACGTGGTCTCAGCCGTTATTAGCGTAAGAACAACTATATATCGAGATCGTCTAAATCGTCAAGTTCTTTACGTGTTTTGCTAACAACATCACTGTGGGAATCTTCGGCTTCCTCAGTTGTTTCGACTGGTTCAGTACTGTCGTCAGAGCGACTTGGACGTGGTGCGCCATCACCAGTATCAACGATTTTGAGATTATATCGAGCGTCGTTTTTGGTTCCTAGAGCCCTCAGTAGAGTTCTTAAGCTCTGCGCTGTAGCGCCACGTTTACCAATAACTCTTCCTAGATCCTCGGCATCAACTGTTAACTCAAGTAGAACACCTTTTTCATCTACACTTCTTGTAACACTTACACCATCCGGATTCCCGACCAAAGATTTTACAATATATTCAACGAACTGTTGGTCAATAGTAGCACTCATTTTGCAGTCTCCCTTTCATTACTGATGATTAGATTATACCAAAATACCGCCCTAGTTGAGAGCGGTATTTTTTACAAACTTCGATTTGTTTTAATTAAGCCTCTGGTTCTTCTTTCTTAGGCTCTTCTGTTTCTTCAGCATCAGGGGCCGGAGTTTCGTTTTCTTCAGTACTTTCGACTACCTGCTCTTCTGCGACTTCTTCTGTAGTCTCTTCAACTACTGCAGCTGGTTCTTCTTGAACTTCTTCGGCAGGTCGATTTTTGCGTAGCTTCTCCTGATTCCTAATCGAGCGTTCTTTGCTGGAAGGAACTTTCACCCATGAAGGTAACTTTACGCCTTCAGCTTTTAGTAATCTAACGACCCTATCTGATGGCTGAGCGCCATTCTTTAGATAGTACTCCGCCTTTTCTTTGTCAATTTTTGCTTCTTTTGTGTGTGGATTAAAATTACCTAGCAAAGCCACAATACGGCCGCTGGTAGGGGTCCGGCGTGAGTCTTGAACGACGACGCGGAATTGAGCGTGACCTTTACGGCCAGTTCGCTGCATACGGATTGCTAACATCCTATTTACTTCCCTTCATTAATTATTAAAGTAACTTGCCTATTCTACAGATTATCACCCCTGTTGTCAATCATATATTTTTCATTCTCATTTTGTATCTTATCCAAACCTGTCATCATAATATTCAACAACGAATCTTGGTAGTCAGTTAGAAAGATTCTATCCTTTAAGTTTCTTGGCCTGGCAAATTGCAAGTATTCGCCAGGCTTCTGATCAACCAACATACTGGCGTGCTCAACTTCCATTTCCGAGTTAAGCACAACGAGCTCCATACTTCTGCCGCTAACAGCCTGTTCGTCCCAAAGATAATCATGGGTTACTATACCCACGCGAGTACTCTTTAAAGATTTCGGGCAATGACTCGTAGTTATTTTATCAGAAAGAAAAGCACTCATTTCGTCATACACTCCCCACCACGAACTGTGGATAATATGGGTAGCTACAGGTGACCCTTTGTACTTTTTCATAAATCGCTGCACATTATCACGCTCATTACTATTAAGCCAGTTCTCTCTGTTGACTTGCCACTCCAACTGTTCGCCAATTTGCGTGACAAATCTGGGGTAGTGCACCTTATACTGATCTCTTACTTCGGAAGCATTCACAATGCTCGCTGCCCCCGCATTGTATTCTTTTATCTTATACATTTGCCTCATATACCAACAATGTAACACTAAGCCCACTCCAAACCATGAGCAATAAACTATTTGGTTTTACGATACTTTTTAAGTGCAGATTCAGCGGCTGCGACCTGGGCAGCTTGCTTACTGGGGCCAGTGCCCTTGCCTTTTATTTTTCCATCAACATATACGCCAACAGTAAAGGTTTTTTCGTGATCAGGTCCTTGCTCGTCTAAGACCTTATACTGAGGCGTGAAGCCCACTTTACTCTGAACAACTTCCTGTAGGCTAGACTTTGGATCTTGCCATGAGCCTGTTTCTAGAATTGTGTCAAAGGTAAATAGCAAGTTTGCGCTAATAAACTCCTTAGCCGCCTCATAACCTTGATCCAAATAAATAGCACCTATAACTGCTTCAAAGCTATTCGCCAAAATTTGAGCCCTAGCTCTTTCAGTTCCTCGCTTCTCACCACGACTAAGGCGCAAGAACGGCTCAAAGCCACAACGAACCGCAGCAGCTCCTATACTTTCGGTTCGCACTAGTGCACTACGCCAATTTGTTAATACACCCTCTGGCTCAGCGAAGTTATTATACAGATGCTCAGTTACTACTAACTCCAATACCGCATCACCTAAGAACTCAAGACGTTCATTATGCTCTTTGGCAGTTTTCTTATGTTCATTTACGTAAGAACGATGCGTGAAAGCTGTTACGAGGAGTTGGATATCATTAAACTCGATACCTAACTGATCATTGGCAAATGCTTTGTATGTACTAAAGTCCTGCATCTCTTATCTTCTTTAGACCAAGCAAGATTATCTTGCCGATATCTTCGTATTCAATCTTATCTAGCGCATCATTGGTCGGGAACCACTTAATCCCATTCATCCAATCTTCGGGCTTAAGTTTATCCGTATCACCTTTGGCTTCCACCAAGAAAATGTCCGTAGTCATAAGTACCAAACTAGAGGCACGTCGATAGCGGAAGTTAATCTTTCCTAACCAGTTCATGACGTTCATTTCCTGAAGACCAGTTTCTTCGCGAATTTCGCGCTCAGCCGTTTCTTTAGCGGTCTCACCTTCTTCTATGTGACCTTTTGGAATTGTCCAACGATTTTTAGCGTCCTGAATAAGTAGTATCTGCAGCTGTTTCTTTGGGCCATTACGCCGAAAAATAACACCACCAGCGGTAGGCTCACGAACAACTTCACTTATAGCTGGGCGTCGCTTATTGACGAACTTTTTTATACCTTGGAATGGTTTAGGTCTTTTCATAATTATTTAGTCGTTTTCTTAGACTTAGGTTTTTTCTGCTTGGCCTCTTCTTGGTTCCTTAAAACAGTTCCCAATACGCCATTTATAAACTTACTCGAGTTGTCGCCACCAAATGCTTTTGCCAACTCTACCGCCTCGTTTATGACAACTTTTGGCGGAACATCACTTTCGTGTAATAGCTCGTAGGCACCGATTCGCAAAACAGTTCGATCCATTCTAGCGATATGGGCGATAGGCCACTCTGGTGCTATTGGCTGAAGTAATTCATCAAGTTCAAGTTGTTTACTATTTACTCCATCAACTAGACGAACAATAAAATCGCGATCATCAACCATGTCATGATAGCGCTGTATATTACGCTCCAGAACATCATCAAGATCGAATGCTTTATCGCCACACTCCACACGAAAATCTTGTTCGTACAAAGTTTGTAGTGCGATGATTCGACCGAGATGACGGTTTGATGCCATATTGTTAATTACCTCTTTTGCTTATAACAGTATACTCTACTGAGCAACGTAAATCAGGCTTTTTTGCTCTTCTCGGTCTTTGCCTGTGGCTTGACTTTCGAAGTTTGCTTACCCGTTTCTTTGCGTGTTGTATACGCCTTAACAGGTGATTTTGCATTGACTGCCCTTGCGAGCTTTAATACAAGATGACTACGGCGAGCGCCGGTCCGACGCGGAGTAGTTCGTTTCTTGGGCTTACCCATATTAAATCAGCACTCCTTTGGCTGTTACCTAATAAACTTAACAGCATTATAGCGTATTATTAATGATTTCTCAAGAGATCAACCATTAGTAGTATTGACTTAAGTGTGTATAAGTTATATTATTTGCTATTATGAATCCTTCAGTTCGTCATAACAACCTTGCTCAAGAAATTCTGTTTAATATTGGTACTGACAGATCTAATCAAGATATAGCTCATTTATCGCCTTACGAAACGCGGCGTAAGGGTTTTAGACGAGCTATTGTGTGGGCTGGCGGCTTAGTCTTAACAGGAGCCTTTGTGCTTGGCGCATACAACAAGGTTGAGGGTGACAAAGTTGAAAATCGCTACCCGACGGCTGATGAAGTGTGCGTTATAGGCAAAGCAGACAAAGATAATACTCCTCTGCTAAAAGTCGCTGACAAGTACTCGGATGGTGGTGATGAAATTAGAGGCATGGCGGCTAGAATAGGTGAGGCCTCCAGAAGCAATCCCGATAGCTTATATGGCGTGTGTTTCGACAGACAAGAACAGCATAACCGAGTTGTTCCAGCCGATCATATATCACCAAAACAAATCGTCAAACCCGAATCATTCCCTGGATACACCAACTAGTAGAAATTAGCCTACAACAATATTGAGTAGACGATTTTTTACATATATGGTCTTTTTTATTGATTGGTCAGTTAAATAACTGGCAACTTTTTCGTTTTCTTTAGCGGCATTGATTACAAACTTCTCGTCACTATCTTGTGGCATATCAATATTTGCCCGTACTTTCCCATTTATTTGGACGACTATTGTTACGCTGTCCGTCTTTAGGTACGACTCGTCAAAAACTGGCCAGTCGGATACATGAACTGATGCTGTTTCGCCTAACTCCTTCCAAATCTCCTCACATACATGCGGAGCAAAAGGAGCCAATAATTGTGTAATCGACTTTAAAGCAAAACGCCAAGCTCCTTGATCACTAAAGCCAGTTTCCGCCTTAATCTTGTAAAGGTTATTAACGCATTCCATTAATGCCGCGATTGCAGTATTGAAGGCCATCTCATGTAGATCGCTAGACACTTTCTTGATAGCTTTATGAACTATAGGTAGTACCGCGTGTTGAGTCTTGGGTGTATCTTTTGAATCTAGGAATTCCTGTACCAGTGTCCAGAAGCGCTGCACAAATCTGAACGTACCAGCTACACCCTCACTACTCCATGGGGTGGTTTGATCATAAGGTGCTAAGAATGCTATGGCCAAACGAAGCGCATCAGCACCATAACCCGCTTCCAGAATTTCATTCGGGTTGATGACATTGCCCTTGCTCTTGCTCATCTTAGAGCCATCGGTTGCCAATATGATACCTTGCCCTCTACGGGCTGCGTACGGTTCTGGTGTCGGCACCAAACCTTGATCGTAAAAGAACTGATGCCAGAATCGTGAATAGAGTAAGTGAAGCGTCGTATGCTCCATACCACCCAAATACATATCCACTTCACCCCAATAGTCCAGTTTCTTGCGATCCGCAAAAACTTTATCGTTATGTGCATCGTAGTAGCGCAAATAATACCAGCTACTACCAGCCCAATTAGGCATGGTGTCAGTTTCACGTTTTGCTGGGCCGTCACAAACAGGGCAATTTACATTCACCCACTCTTTAATTGCAGCCAGCGGACTCTCACCGTTGTCGGTTGGCTCATAGTGATCAACATCAGGTAAAACTACAGGCAACTGATCATCTGGAACAGGTACCGCCCCATCTTTCTCACAATGAATTATCGGAATTGGCTCACCCCAGTAATGCTGACGGCTAAATATCCAATCCCTCAGTTTGTAGTTTATCCTCTCTTTAGCTACTTCTTGTTTCTCAAGATCGACAACAATTTTTTCTCGCATATCAGAAGATTTCATACCGTCATAATGATCAGAATTAATCATTTGACCTTCTTCGTGCGTGCACTCATTATCTTCTGCGCTGTTTTGAACAACGCGGACTATCGGTAAATCAAACTTCTGCGCAAACTCATTATCACGATCATCATGAGCTGGTACTGCCATAATGGCGCCGGTACCGTAGCCATACAGAACATAGTCTGCAACCCAAACCGGAATTTTTTCATCATTAACCGGATTGACTGCATAGGCACCCGTAAAGACACCGGTTTTTTCACGACTAGTATCTTGTCGTTCAATCTCAGACTTACCTTGAGTTTCTTTAATGTAAGAATCAACTGCTGCTTTTTGTGCCTCAGTTGTGATTTTTGTAACTAGCGGATGCTCGGGTGCAATGACCATAAAAGTAGCGCCAAATAAAGTATCAGGCCGAGTCGTAAATACTGTTATTTTTTCCTTACTATCTTCAATTTGAAAATCTACTTCAGCACCTTTGCTGCGACCAATCCAATTTATTTGTTGGTCAGCAATTCGACTTGGGTAATCTACGGTTTGCAAGCCATCGATCAGTCGATCAGCATACTTAGTGATCTTAAGAATCCATTGTTTTAGGAATTTCTTTTCAACAAGCGTGTCACAACGTTCGTGTCTGCCATTTACTACTTCTTCGTTCGCCAAACCCGTCTTGCATTTCGGACACCAATTGATAGCAATTTCGTCCTGATAGGCTAACCCTTCTTTATAAAACTGAAGAAACAACCATTGCGTCCACTTATAATAATTAGGATCCGTTGTCCTAAAGGACCTGTCCCAATCGATGCTATAACCCAAGCTATCGAATTGTTTTTGAAAATTACCAACATTTTGATCTGTTGCGACTTGCGGGGCAATTTTGTTTTTTATTGCGTAATTTTCAGTTGGCAATCCAAATGCATCGTAGCCCATAGGGTAAAGAACATTGTGGCCAGTCATCCTTTTATGGCGAGCCATAATGTCTCCAAGGGTGTATTCGCGAACATGCCCCAGATGAAGACCGTCACCAGATGGGTAAGGAAACTCTGTTAACATTACGAATTTCGGCTTTTCGGAAAAATCAACAGCAGCGAAAAGTTTGCTATCGGCCCACTGCTTTTGCCAGCGTGGCTCTATCTCTTTTGGGTTATATCTCTTCATATCAGCTAACAGTATACCAAACAGATTACAAGCGTTGTGATTTTCTTACCGTAGTTAACAAATTTCATCTAATTGCGGTAAAGTAAATATCAAGACTTAGGAGGGTATTATTTATGTCAAAGGGTAGGCAGCTTTCTTTTGAAAATCCTAGATTGTTGCGAGAAATTAAGGAACGTGGTGCAGCAGAATTCGAGCACAACATATCTGTTGACCAAATAGATGATCTAATTGATTGTTATACGCGATTTACAACCAATTGGGGCGATCCAGAACCTGAGACTATGGACGCTATGCTACCAGATGCACCAATTGAAACTTTAGCAAAGCAATTGGATGACTTAGACAGATCAAAAGACAAGCAGAAAAACTGGCATAAGTATCGAACAAACGCACCATGGATAGCAAAGCCAGTTGGTTATACCAATCGCTACTTTCAAAGTCAGGCTTTACAGATTACTCGCGGCATCAACTTACCAGAGGACGATAAGGAATTTTTTCACTATACACCAGGAATGAAGGATGTCGTTGAGAGACAACACGAGCAATACGGGTGGGGAAAACCACCTCAAGAATTCTATATGTTATGCAATGCCTTTATACGCGTACACACTGCCAGTCGAAAACTAACAGAGAAGATTTTGTCGGTAGTAGAAGATACTCATCCAAATATTCGACAACTTGTTACGCCTAGTTCTACACTAACCAGCCCAGTTAGGCTGGTTGGTTATCATCGAGGAGATCAGCAAGAATTAGGTGCTGGCCATTACGATAAATCGGTGTTTACTTTTCAGCTCGCCGAAAGCCACGAGGGACTTCGCATAGCCAAGGATAATAATAGTCCACTAGAGATTGTTCGACGCGAATCAGACAAAGCGGTCTTCTTTCCATCAAAATCGCTTAAGGATAACTATCCAGACACCCCTTTTACTCCTGGATGGCACGACATTATTAAATCAGAAACTCTGAACCACGGTAGGCATATGTCTGAAGCTACTCGAGCAGTATTTGGTAGATGGGCACTTATATTTTTTGTCAACGAAGAAAATTTTGTACAACACGATAAGTCTCTGACACACCATCGCTAGTTTAAGATTTCTACGATCTTTTTCAGAGTATCCTGAAAAACATCGTCATTTTCCTCAAGTAGTGTCATCCTAAAACCCTGCACATGGCTATTAAAACCACTGCTCAGCGGTACAGTACATATACCCGTGGCTGCTAGAAGCTCCAAACAAAATATCTTATCAACAGCCGCTTCGGGATCTT
>CAZSZC010000024.1:0-8217 GCA_964610775.1 uncultured Candidatus Saccharibacteria bacterium
GAGGAGTTTTTGTTTGCTATGATTAGGTCATACAGGATTCTAAAGAGGGTAAATATGAAACAACTAGACCAACTACTAAAACTCGATGGTAAATCAGCAATTGTGACTGGTGGTGCCATGGGCATAGGTGCGGGAATTACCTATAGACTGGCGGAAGCTGGTGCGAAAGTTATGATTGTTGATTTAAATGAGGCTGTGGCACAGAAAACTTCTGACGATTTGCTGGCAAAAGGCTGGAATTGTAAATTTATGAAAGCCGATGTTTCTAGTGAAGAAGATGTAAAGAACGTGATATCAACCTGTGTTGAAGAATTTGATTCAGTAGATATATTGATAAACAATGCTGGTATTTATCCGCCATCTCCGGTTGCGCAAATGACCGAGGAGGAATTCGAAAAGGTTATGCACGTGAATTTACGAAGTGTATTTCTAGCAACTAAATATGCCTCTAAGGTTATGAAAACACGAGGGGGTGGCAAAATAATAAACATCACATCTATTGATGCCCTGCATCCTTCAATGGTGGGATTGGCGCATTACGATGCATCTAAGCACGGTGTTTGGGGCTTCACCAAGAACTCGGCACTCGAACTCGCTCAGTACAATATTCAGGTTAATGCTATTGCCCCTGGGGGGATTATGACTCCCGGAGTCGAGGCGTTGAGTGGTGGTACAAACAGTACATCAAGTGATTCAACCCAAAGATTTATAGACAAAATACCAATGCATAGAATGGGAACGCCTGACGAAATAGGTACAGCGGTTTTGTTTCTTGCTTCTGACATGGCATCTTATATGACTGGCAGTCAAATTGTTGTAGACGGTGGTGCTTTACTAACCTAGATTAAGCAGGCCAACAATTATTTTCCAGATATTGTCTATTTCTTTGGCGGCTTGACCCAGCCCTCGTTTTTGAACACTGCCCATATTGCCATGGAGTGACCGTGACCCAAATCGAATTCCTTTTTTAACCAAGCTACCAACTCGCTGGCTTTCATATCTTGTTTGTAGACGCCAGCTTTCTCGGCCAAGTCCTTAAGTTCCGCAGGGGTTTTGCCTGTTTTCGCTTTTATGTTATCAATGTAAGCCTGAAAAGACACGAGATCTCCTTATTTATTAATCTGGATTTTACACCTTTTAACAACTACTTGTATAATTATTGTAATGACAAAAAAAGAAGCTACAGGAGTTTCACCTACTCGCTTAAGAATTGGCGTAACATTTCTAATGCTTTGGCTTTTGCCTTTTTGGTGGTTTGGGCCGGGTATAGCTGATATTTTAGGCTTTGATACGGCAAAGGGAGCTTCTGTCGTGACATTCGTTATTGTGGCTATCCAGACAGCGCTTGGCTTTATTGGTGCTGTGGTTGCCGGAAAGCAGTTAACCCAGATAGTCAGAGGGACGCCAATTAGAAAAATGCCGCGAAAAGTCAGCCGAATCTTGTGGACGGGTACTGTCGACGTATGAGTCTCGCTGGGAGTTACTTAAAAAATAACAACTTTGATATTCTATTTTAGTGAAAGCATCTCCCAGATTCTCGATTGTTATTCCAGCGTATAATGAGGCACGGTTCATTGCTGGCTGTCTGGAATCGCTAAAATCACAGAATACAAAGACTTCGTTTGAAATAATAATTGTTGACAACGGTAGTACTGACTCAACAGACAAAATTGCAGAAAGTTTTGGCGCAAGGGTTGTTTATGAAAAACGCAAAGGAGTGTGTTGGGCTCGCCAGGCTGGTTTTAAGGCTGCGAAGGGCGAGATAGTAATTAGTACAGATGCAGACACAGAGTTCAAGCCTAATTGGCTAGCAAATATCGAAAAGGGTTTTAACAAAAAGACAAGGCGCAACGGCATAGTGGCCGTTTCTGGACCGGTTCGCTATAGCGGTGGTCCATTGTGGGGTAGGGTTTGGGCTCACATTTTGTTTGGCTTTGTTGCTATATGGGCTAAATTATTAAGCAGGCCACCGTACGTGTCGGCTTGTAATCTTGCCTTTAGAAAAGATTCTTTTGATGGTTATAATACTGAGTTAACTCAAGGTGGCGATGAACTTGATGTACTGCGTCGTATAAAAAAACGAGGGCGTGTAGTTTACTTGCCCAGGAATTACACAATTACTTCAAGTCGGCGTTTTGTTCGTGGTTTTGTCTATAATTTTTTTGTATCATTTCTTGTTTATTATGTTTTAGATTACACAATCAGTCGGTTTACAAAAAAATCACCCTTTGGTAGTTGGCACGATTATCGTAACGAAGTTGAGCCCAGAACACTAGCATTTATCCAATTTATCGTTGTTACGCTACTTGTTTTTGGATTTTTAGTCCTAACTAGGCCAGGTCAATATATATATAGGCATGTTTATCACTACGTACGCTCTGCTCAAGGCGAAATAAAAGACAAACTATGATCTTGTATTTATTTGTATTGATAGTCGTTTTAATGGGACTCTATTGGCTATTCATGTCATCTTGGTCGCAGTTCTTTGGCTACTTTCCTTATCGGATTCGTACCAATGAAAAGGTTATTGCCCTCACATTTGACGATGGCCCTAATGAGCCACATACGACTAACATTGCCAAATATTTGCACGACCAAGGTGTGCCGGCCACTTTTTTTCAAGTTGCAGATTGCATCGAAAGGTTTCCTGGGGTTAGTAAAAAGGTACTCAATCTTGGTCACGTAGTAGGTAATCACTCGACGCATCATCAATTTCGAAGACATTTGATAGACCCGAGTTTTGATTATGAAATAGATAATGCCCAGGCTACTATCACAAAAGCAACCGGACTTACCCCGGCATTGTTTAGACCACCTTGGCTTTGGCGAACCCCCTTTTTGCTCAAGAATCTGAAATCAAAGGGGTTAATACCGGTTTCTGGCGAATTTTGTCATAGTCTAGAGATTTTTCAACCATCTGCTGAGCGCATAGCCCGGGCTGTTTTGCGTAAGGCTCGTCCCGGTGTAATTATTATTTTTCATGATGGTGTTGAAGGGCGTACTGGCGATAGAAATAATACCTATGAATCTCTCAAAATAATAGTCCCCAGTCTTAAGAAACAAGGGTATAAATTTTTGACAATCGATAAACTACTTGGCGTAAAGCCTTATAAGTAATTCTAGACTAGTATATTAACTGCCCGCGCCAGAATGAGCGCAACCGTTAGTAAGGAGACTAATGACTGGAGCGACATCAGCATTTTAGCTCTTTTTGTTAGTGGTAGGGCATCAGTAGGGCTGAAGGCGGTGGCGTTAGTAATCGAAATATAGACATAATCAAGTAGGCTTGGTGACCACCAGGCGAGTTGGTCGTTATTGTCTTGGGGAAACAAAAAGTCGTAGTCTTTTATCACGCCATCACAAAAGCGATTATCCATCTCCCAGTACCATAGACCAAATACTATGATATTGGTTAGGTATATAGATAGCGCTGCAAATAAGAGTTGCCTACCTCCCAATTGCGCCTCCATAAACAAGCTTTCGATTACGAGCAGCAGAGAAGTAACATTAGCAAAAGTAATGATAACTAATAATCCTATAGCAAGTGAGCGCTTAAGAACTAATATATTACCTTTAATTCTTGGCGAAACCACCGAAAGTACTATTAGTAGTAGTAACTCAAGCCCTGCTACTAAATATTTAAAATTCAAACTAAAACTATTCGGTAACATAAGTTCTAAAATAATTGCGGCTAGAATCACTAATTGTACGTGCCAAATTGGTTCGGTTGTTTTTTTGTGATTTAGATGAGCCAATTTCATTATGCTTATGAGTATACACTTATTGAATGACAGTGGTCACCGATATTTTCAGCTTCCTCTTAGTTTTATGCGATATTTTGTAACTACCATCAACTAACGGAAAGGAGATTGAATGGTAAAAAAATCACTACTACTAGCAGGGGTATTCGCCACCTTGGGAGTAGTGTCTTTGGCTGGTATTAGTACGGCCTCTGCCGATACTAATGGATCGACACTAGCTGAAAAGATAGCTCATAAATTTAACCTAAAGCAGGATGAGGTTCAAAAAGTTCTGGATGAAAACCGGGAGGAGAGGCATGCAGAGCATCGAGCTAAATTTGAAGAGCGACTAACTACAGCTGTAAAAGACGGCAAATTGACAGAAGATCAGAAGACGAAAATTTTAGCGAAGATTAGTGAACTTGAGCAAGAGCGCCAGCAGGATAGAGATAAGGTGAAGGCAATGTCAGAAGAGGATAGACATACTTTCATGAAGCAGAAGCGAGACGCGCTTGATGAATGGGCACAGCAGAACAATATTCCTAAAGAATATTTGCGAATGGGTCCGCATGGTCCACACCATAGTCCGCATCCTAAAGATTAGTGATATGTTTTTGGGCACCACTGAAGACCGCTCCCTCCGGGCGGTCTTTTAATTTTCAGTCAAATCTCAGACCATTAATAGTAGAATGTAGTTATGAGAATACTAGTTGTTGAAGATGAGCAAAAAATTGCCAATGCGATTAAGAAAGGTCTTGAACAAGAGTCGTTTGCCGTTGACGCAGTATATGACGCTGATGCGGGTCTAGCATTTGCAACCACAGAAGACTACGACTTAATAATAATGGACAGGATGCTTCCCGGGGACATGGAAGGCCTAGAAGTAGTCAAAGAGATCAGAAAAGAGCAAGTAAATACACCCGTGCTCATGTTGACAGCGATGGACAAACTGGGTGACCGTGTAGATGGACTGAATAGTGGGGCGGACGATTACCTCGTTAAGCCCTTTGCGTTCGATGAACTATTGGCACGAGTTCGCGCCCTATTACGACGACCTAAACAACAACTAGACACCATACTTAAATATGATGATTTAACTTTGAACCCGAGTGATTTTAAGGTAATACGTGCTGGCAAGGAAATTCACCTCAGTAACAAAGAGTTTGCACTTCTAGAATACTTAATGCGCAATAGTGGTAGAACTGTCACAAAAGATAATATAATGCAACATGTTTGGGATTTTGATGCCGATATTTTGCCAAATACCGTCGAAGTTTACATAGGTTATTTGCGTAACAAGATAGATAAGCCATTCAAAAAACCGCTAATCAACACCAAAAGAGGTTTTGGCTATGTATTTGGAGTTTAGTTTAGGTGAGTTTTAAGACAACCACAAAAAAACTGACTAGCTTTTATCTTTTGATAATCATGGCGATCAGTCTATTTTTTAGTATTAATCTTTATTTAATATCTGTTCAAGAGATTAATCAAAGTTTTATTCGTCAGACTCAACTTTTGCAACAAATCCCCCGTTTTCGCTCACTTGCAGATGACCCTGACTTTATAGAAATGCGTATAGATCGTCTTCGTGAAGCCAAAGCAAAAATAATAGTTCAGTTATTTTTAACTAATGCCATCATTCTAGTGTCAGGCGGAGTGCTGAGTTATTGGTTTGCCAAGAGGACACTAAAACCAATACAACAATCTCACGAAGCACAACGAAGATTTACTGCGGATGCCTCACATGAGCTCAGAACACCGATTACGGCTATGCGGACTGAGATTGAGGTTGCACTAAGGGATAAGAAACTAACTATAGACGCGTCTAAAAACTTACTGAAAAGCAATCTCGAGGAGCTGAGTAAGCTGAACAGTCTTATTGAGGCTTTGCTTAGGCTTGCTCGATTGGGCGAAGAAGATCTTGAGTGGGATGTGATTAATATTCAAGATTTTGTTGTTCCTGCAGTAGATAGGGTAAAAACTCTAGCCAATAAGAAGGATATAAGACTAATAGTCTCAGAAGCTGACGGGAAGGTTAATGGCGATAAAGGAGCTTTGGTAGAATTGCTGGTGACAATTTTAGACAACGCGATTAAATATACGCCAGAAGGTAAGAGTGTCAAACTAAATGTAATAAGTTCAGACAAACAGCGGGTCGTGGAAGTTACGGACGAAGGACCAGGCATCGACCCAATTGAACAGAGTAAAATATTCGAAAGATTTTATCGATCTGATAACTCTCGCAATAAAGATAAGGTTGATGGTTATGGTCTAGGTTTATCAATTGCTCGACAAATAGCCGAACTACATAGTGCATCCCTCACGGTCCAGAGCGAAGTTGGTAAGGGCGCAACTTTTAGGTTAGTCTTACCTGTTGTTTAGTTTTTTTGACGTACAAGGCTACAATTAAGATAGATGGAACTTGGTAATTTCTCACAAATCGAAACTTTCCTCAGCCAATTCGTACCCGTAAAACCCGGTGCATATAAACTTGAGCGTATGGAAAAGTTGATGACTTTACTCGATTCGCCCCAAGAAAAAGTGTCAATTATTCACATAGCTGGTACCTCTGGTAAAACATCAACGGCTTATTACTGTGCAGCTCTGCTAGTTCAATCGGGGGCGAAAGTGGGGTTAACTGTTTCGCCGCATATCTTTGAAGTTAACGAACGAGTTCAAATTAATGGTGAACCTTTGCAGGAGCTTATCTTCTGCAAGCTTTTCAAAGAATTTATTGAAATTAATGGCTTAAAAGAACTTAATCCAACGTACTTTGAATTACTCGTTGCATTTGCTTTTTGGTGTTTCGTAAAAGAAGGATGTACCCATGCAGTTGTTGAGGTTGGCTTAGGTGGCTTATTAGACGGCACCAATGTCATAAACAATCCCCAAAAAGTGGCCGTTATCACCGATATTGGTCTAGATCATACTAACGTTCTGGGTGAAACAATCGAGGAAATAGCCGTTCAAAAAGCGGGCATAATTAAGCCGCACAATCAGGTATTTACCTATTATCAGGATGAGGTCATACAGGACGTTATTCTTGCCTCTTGCCGCAGTAACCACGCCTTATTACAAAGAATTGATCAGCCCGAAATAGAGGTTAAGTATAGCTATTTGCCAAATCTGCCATTATATCAGCGCCGAAATTGGCTTCTTGCTACTCAGGTTGTTGATTTTGTTGTATTTAGAGATGGCCTTAAGGTCCTGAATGACGCTGATCTGCTGTTTAGCCAATCTATAGTTATTCCTGCGCGACTCGAAAAGATTGAAATTGATGGCCAGTACATAATTGCCGACGGCGCTCATAATCCCCAAAAATTACAAGCCATGTGTACTAGCCTAAAGTCTATGCATCCGAATAGCAGTATCACCTGTCTTGTTGCTTTCGCAGGCACAAAGGAGCCTACAGTTCGTCAAAGTTTAAAAGTCCTGCGCGAAATTAGTAATGATATTGTCGTAACAGAGTTCTCGATATCTGAGGACTATGCTCATACGTCGTTACCTTGTCAGAAGGTAGCCGGTATAGCGCGTGAGGTTGGCTTTGAAAAAGTTCATAGTAACTCCGACTTGATACAAGCCCTAGGTAGCCTCAAAAACGCAAAATCAGATATTAAGCTAGTAACAGGATCATTTTACTTGATAGCAGCACTTAAGCCATATTTGGGGAGGAATATATGATTAGAGCAATCGCAGCCCTAGACAGTAATCAAGGTATAGCCAACGACAATGGTATACCTTGGCAGGGCAAGATACCCACAGACGTTAACTATTTTCGAAAAAAGACTCTAAATAGTGCTGTTATGATGGGTTACGGCTGGTATGTAGAACAGAAATTACCCCTACCGGATAGGCGAAATTTAGTTGCCATCGACTTTCCAGAAGACTTACGACCAGGTTTTGAGAGAGTTGAAGATGCACGCGAATTCTTGAAGAACGCCGACTTTGACGTTTGGGTCGGTGGCGGCGCCGGATTGTTCTCATCAACTCTAGATCTAATCGATGAGTTGTATATAACGCAACTCGATACAGAATTTAACTGTACAAAATATTTCCCAGAATTCAGAAGCGACTATGTTTTGAAAACTGAATCAGAACCAATTACAGAGAGCGGTATTACTTATAGATTCCAAGTTTGGAAGCGCAAGTAAAAATTGTGACTCAATGCTCGTTTAGATGCATTATCAATTGAATAATAACTTTACAAACATTAAGCAATTACTTAAACTAAAAATATGAAATCTGCAGTTTTAGATATTTCCGAAAAATCTCGATTATTTGCTGCTTTGGCTGATGAAACTAGACTAGAAATACTTAACTTGTTAATCCTTTATCCAAATATTTGCGTCAGTGAAATAGCTAATAGATTAGGAGTAAGTTCATCGGCTGTTTCGCAACAATGCAAGTTATTGGAACTAAGTGGAATACTCAGACGAATACGTCGTGGTCAAAAGGTTTGTTATCAGATCAAAACCGA
>CAZSZC010000025.1:0-7540 GCA_964610775.1 uncultured Candidatus Saccharibacteria bacterium
GAGCTTTGGTGGTTGAGGTGCCAGAAAAAACCCCAGCTCCCGCACCTGACATGTCGGGTATGGGCGGCATGGGCGGAATGATGTAATCAGTCCCAAGGTTTAGATAAAAGTCCTGTAATTTGCAGGACTTTTATTGTATTAAATTTACAATTTCTTCTGGGGTAGCTGTTGCCAAGAATGCTTCGGCGATATTAGAAAATCCAGCTTTCTGGCTCATCCTCTGTAGAGACAGTAGGTTTTTCATAATCAATGTGTATTTTATAGGCACATGTGCACCGCTTTGTTTTAAAGCCAAAAAGAGCTCAGGACCAAGAGAGGTTATATCAGCGTTACTAATAGTAGTAGCATTAATAATTTCTTGGATTTCAGTACTTTCTAGATGACGACCGGTATTTTCTGGCATAGCTAAAATGTGGTCGGCAAGCATTTGTGCAACAACTGTTACATTGCCTGAAGCCATAGTCTGAATAAAGTTCTTTAGTACCGCACGTTCGTTCTCGTCGAATTTAAGTAAATTGTAGCGATCGAAAATAGCAATTTGCTTATTATTTGGTGTAATACGGAAGTTGCCTGGGTGAACGTCAGAATGAACCAAGCCAGTTTGCATTTGGTGTACGTAGTTACGTACAAGCATAGATACCATCTGTTTATTGTCTTCGTAATTGATCAACCCTTTTTTGATATTCGTCTTCTTGTCAGTAACGGTTAAACCCGAAAGATTAGTGCCTTCAATATATTCATCTCGTCGAACCCAGCGCGTACCGGTTGGCTTTGAGTAGGGTACATGTATCTTGTAGCGATTGTTACCTGGCGAGAAGTTCTGATTGGCTTCTCGAAACGCCGCATCTTTTTTTTCAAATTCGGGGTCTTTCAACTCATCGTTAATCCATTCAGCTACATCGCTTAGTAGTGATCGCACTAGACTTATGCGTGTTTCGTCAGCGCGTTTGTTTTCAAGATTCTCAAGAGTTGCATCTAGTGTTGTCACCAGCTTACTCAAATGGTATTCGATATTTGGATTTTTAACTGCAATAGCTTCACGCGAGCCATCTTCGAGGTGAGCTTCGTAGACTGTCATCAACGAACCACCGCCGATGCGTGGCTCGATTGTTACTACATCATCAAGTAGTTCTCGAATATTATCAGATCGTTCAGCTTCACGGTTTAAAATATTCCAGGCTTGCAATCGGGTTTGACCTTTCATATCGTCATAGACGTGTGCAAATTTTTCACGATCTTCTTCGCTCATATCGAAATATATGCCTCCTAGTTGCAGCATACGTGTGCCAAGTGCTCCACTACGCTCGCCAAGAATAAATAATAGATCCAAGGCGCTTAAACGTTCGCGTCGCTCGTCATTAGTATCATTGGTCGGGTAGTGCTGTTTTAGTAGTTCAACGCCCGAGAATTTAGTAGGCTTGATACGCGATTGTAGAGCAAGCTTTACGTTTTCTAGACGATGGTTAATTTCATAGTTTAGGTTTAAGCGAACCATAGTCTGCTCGCTCTCTGGTTTTTTCATAGCAGCGCGAATAAGGTCAGCATTTGCTTCTAACACATCACTCGTAATTTGCTCTCGCGTAGTTAGAGGGAGCTGAGGTACGCCAGAGATGAGTGAAAGAATTTTGGTACGTAAGGTGTCTATAAGTTCTTTCTCCTCTGCACCCCCCTCCCTAACGCTGTCGAGAGCACCATTACTGCGAAGTTGTTCATAGTATTCTAGTGCAAGTTCATCCGCGAATATTACATCACTTGCCCCTTCTTTTGGCGGTCTCAATATAATATCCATAAGAAGTGGATAAATATGTTGATATAGGAGCTCTGGGTTGGTTACTGTCGCCAAACTTTGTAGAGTTTCGTGTATAAATTTTCCAGCTTCGTCTTCAGGGTTGTCTAGCCAATTTTTTAGAAATTCCTGGATAAGGTTTTCGGTGGCCTTCTCGTCAAATAAAACGCCTGACTCTTCTCCAAGGAGTAGTTTACGCAGAGTGTAATACTTAACGGCTGCTCCACTAGAATAGATACTCTCCACAAATTCACCAAATGTAGAATAACTAGCGTCATGATGGGGAATGTCAGCCATCCACCACATACGCCTGCCTTGTTTGCTTGGACCACGAAGCCAAGTGATATCTTCTAATTTAAATGAATCGGCTACTACGCCAATGGGTGTAATGCGATTACCATCCTGGTCGTACTCGACAGGTCGACTGGTGTCTGTGCGCATGCGAAACCACCAGCGGCTTATTAGGTAGCGTCGTAATTCGGTGTCGTCATTTGAGGTAGAAAGCAAAGCAACCAACAATTCGGTTGGTTCCATACCGCGCAAAGTGTCAACTTTTATGCCCACTTTTCGTTCTAGGGGTTCTTCTATGGTTCCATAGGTAGGTATCAAAACCGTATCAACCAGACTAGCTTTACCAATAATACCGCTTGACTCTCTGGTGAGTGACTCCAGCGAATTAAGTAGGGAGTCTTGCATTAGTTGTAATTCTTCGGGAGTGTGAGCACGTTCTTCAATAAGCTCTGTAATGGCCTCAAAGAAGTGGTTACGAGGCAGCCAAGGACAGGCTGTTGTTACAAATATGACTGCTTCTTCAAAAGATAGCTGGCGTGCAGCTAGGGTGAATAGATGGCCAGGAGTATCTAGTCGAGTTTGAAGCTCAGGTGCAATCGCCGCCAAATTTCCTAACATAAACAAACGGTCATGTTCACTTAAGGCTTTATCGGGCGCATTAAGGACATCCTCTACAATTATGTCCCAATATGCAGCAGATTCAGCGCTCGTAGCCTCACGTATTACGTCGATTTCTGGCAATGGCAAGTGTCTGATAACTCGCATTGCATCATACCAATCTCCACCCCTTATAAAGTCTTTGAGTAAAGAATAAGCTTCTATTTTCCATTCCTTTAATTGACCGAGGTCTGTGCTCGTAAATTGCCAGTTTTGATTGGTGTTATAGGGATTGCGCAAATTACCGACATTTAACAATATCTGACTTGCTTGAATAATTTTGTCGAGATGCTGTTGCGACGAGTCGCCACGCTCGTATGTAAGATTCACGCTTCCATTAGCCCACTCAATAAAGGCACCTTTACTTAATGCTAGTGCTGCAAATGTTACAGCGGTTTCTATGTTTTCTTCATCGAAAGATAATCGTGGAAAGTATGTTGGATTATCGATTTCTTGCCAGATAATCTTTGCGGTATCCGGATGTAGTTTGCCCTCAGAATTTATGGTGCGCATAGAACTAAGAATGTCGTCAGTAGAGTAGTAGCTTAATAGTTCACGGAAGTGTTTGCGTAAGGGAGTTGTGGCTAAAAGTTGTTGCTCGTGTTCATCCCAGTCATAGTCGGAAGGCTCCTCATCTTGATCGTAGTTGTTTTTGTACGTGTCATCACCCTGAGAGTATTGATGATGAGCTCCGTTTAGTTCTGATCGTGACTGACCAACGGTTTCATACAAGTACAAGCCAGCTTCTTCTCCCATGCTTGCGCAATAGCTAGCACATTCAGCAGCATCAAATATTAACCGAGCTTTTTCTACAAAAGCATCCTCAATAGCTACACATAACTGCATTTTTTTAGCTCGTCCTGTGTTGCGATAACATACCTGTCTGCTTTGGGGTCGTACGCAGGTTTTGGCAATTCAAAAACAGCACTCACTAAAGCCTGATCCGCGATTATTTTCTTATACTCATTTAGTTCTCTGTTTTCTATGGATATGTTTTCAAGCACTGAGTTCCACATGGTCAGAGCAGTTTTACTATAACTTTGATCAACCAGAGCACTGGTTAATATGCCAAAAAGTTCAGAACTTGGGAGGCCGTGTTCGCCAACAGCCGTCCTCAGAACGTGGTCTAATAATAGTTGTTGGTGTGGGATTTTATACTGTTCGAGTGAAGGGTGAAATAAGACACTCTGGATATCGTACAAAATTTCGTCACAAGAACTGTATTCAAGTTTACTTATTTCCTCTGAGGTTAAGTTGGTAAGTTTATGATAATGCCCGAGTCTGGCACTTTCTCGCAGAGTTGTTTTAAGTAAAACCCGTTGAGGTTCTGTTAAATCTGGAGCAATTTTTTCTACAAACGCTGTTTCAAGATTGTTTAGGTGAGTCTGAGAGATAACTGGTTTTAAAGTTTTGCTATCTTGATTCTCGGTTCGACTTCTCTGACGCAAAATAAATTGTTTCTGTTCTTGAGTACCTAGTTGGTCGTAAATTTCTAGGCGCTGCTTATCGGTAGTAAAAGCTTGCAAATCTTTCTTCTGCAATCGTATAGGTGTTAATCCACCAGGAGAAAGGTTAACCGTGTCACTAACTCTTAGTAGTTCTTCTATATTAACGCGACGATCTGCAAGACTACCATGTTCAATATCGCCGATTTTAGGGGTTATTGATGGGCGCCTTGGATGTCGCCTTGTGGGCTGTTCTTCTTGAGAAGTTTGTGATACTTCACTGAAACGGTTAATAAGGCTAACAATACCCCAAGGATTGATGCCTTTTTTGTCCATTAACTGGATCGGTAAACTATCGGCTTCCAGTTCCTGAACGCGTACGCGACCGAGTCTGGATATCTGTGAATCATCGCTGTTGTTTAGTATGTGACCGCGTTTAATATGGGTGAGTTCATGTGCTAGTAGGGCATCAAGCTCTTCCTCGTATTCTAATTCTTTGATCATGCTGTCGCCAACAACGACACATCCCTTAGTTGCGAAAGCGGTATGATCGTTATTATCGTGTACTATGACTAACTGAGGAGCTTCGTCCAACTCGCCATCAGCCAACAGGGATATTCGTGAGTGGACATACTGGTACAAGACCGAATCTTTACTATATGATTCGTAATCTGTTTGCACACGATCGATCAACCGATCGACTTGCTCGGTTAATCGGTCAACTTCACCATTAACAATATGCAATCGCTCTAATTCGGGAGACTGTTCAGTCAAAGCAGTAGCCACAACACTCATAGTACTTATATTTTACCATAATTAACATATAAAGCAATAGTATTTACCCCTGTTTTTGTACTAATTTACGCATAGTATATTAGCAAGTTATTCGTCCAGCTTATTGCTATTCTTTGGCTTCTCCGAGTAGTGTGTTTATATCTTCTTTCGAAAAGTTACCAATTCGCATAATTTCGCTAACCTGAGAGAAAAGGGGGTCATCGTTACCGAGGGATAATTCACGACTTCTGTCTTCTTGGAGTTGTGCGACATTTTGAATGTCTTGGTCGTACATAAACATCAGTGATTTAATGTATGTATAATCATTTGGGTCACTTGATGCGTTTGCCAGATCATCCCAATCATTCATCATGAGTATAAGCCCAAGTACCTTACCCCTACATTCTGGCGTCTCCGGGTCTTCATATTGATCGTAGATTTCCTGTGCTCTTCTTTGTAAAAGGTTTACGACGCTACGAGCCCAAATAACGGCTCCTGCTTCGCTTTTAGTTAGTCCACTGTGACTTAGGTCTGGGTATTTAGTTATCCAAAACTCTTTTTCCATTTCAAATATGTCTTGCTCGGTGTCCTTGTTCTTAAATCCCATTTTTTCCATAAACTTTACTCCTATATTTTTTAGCGTTAGACCAATTCTATACTTAATTACTCATCCTGGTATGTACCAATATTAGTGAATATATCGATCTAAAAATTACCTGGTGAAGGTCGACTTATTATGTCTTTGCCATCTCCAGCGGTCTGGCGAGGTTGGGCTGCGGATGACTGCATGCGACGACTATTAATGACAGCTTCATAGGAAGTGGATGCCATAACGCCGCGTGTAGCTCGATCAAGTGATTCTAACTGTTCATCCGTTAACACTCCTCTTGCAACAGATCTAGCATCGGCGGCGGCAACACCTTGCCATTCTTGGTCAATATCGCCAGGATTTCTGCCATGCAAAAACTGCATGGTAAGATTACCGATTTTTGATCGACGGTACGGATCAGTAAAAATCACCCCATTAAGTACACGATCGCAGCGCATTTTACGCTGACGCTTACTATATGTGTCGTTTTCGTTACCGTCTGCGTAAAGAAGGCCATGCTGTCTACGGTACTCAAGTTCATCCCTGTCGCGGAACATTTTTTCAGCATCCTCTCTAGCAGCTCTCTCTTCCTCGGTATCAGTATTTCGTTCTAGGTAATCACTAAGACTACTTTTTTGATAGGTATAACCTACAATAAATGTCTCTTCATATTCATTAAGCTCTTGACCTAAAGCCTGTTTGTAATTAATTAGATCCGCGAGAGGTTGCAAAATCCTCAGTATGTCTCTTCGGTGCCATGCTTGAGCAAGTTCTCGCTGTTCTAAATACTCATCTAGAGTTAATGAAAATTTTGGCAGTTCTGTCATTATATCGATCTCAAGATCGACGCTATTAGATTCGGGTTGAAATCCGCACTGTCGCAGCGTTGTAACCTGTGATTGATTGATAGTATATTCGGTTTCTATGATAGTACCACCGCCTAGTTCATCGGGAAGTGTGATTACTAGATCGCCATCAACGTTCTCAACCTCCACCGGTAAACCTGTGCGTTTATTTTCTAATTCTTCGCCTTGAGCTGTCTCCACAAAAATACTCCATATTAAATAAGCAAAAACTATTTTACAATCATTTTATAAACTAGTCAATATATTTTGACAAATGTTAATTTAACAGATTATAAAATGTCAAAATACAATTGACAAAATAATTATATGCGTATAGTTTGTACTTATGTACGACCTGTTTATTGAGCTTGGTTTAGGTAGAAAAGAAGCCAAAATATATCAGTTTTTGTTAGGGGAGTCTGCATTAACCGCAACCGAGATTGCTAATGCTGTAGGTGAAAGTCGAACCAATACCTATATGCTTTTAGAAAAACTGGTGCATGATGGTCTTGCGGGGGTGGATGAAAATAAAGCAGTGCGACGATACATAGCCGCAGATCCATCAGCTTTACGTAATAAGCTAGTCGAAAAACAGGAAGCTATCAAGCGGATAAACAAACAACTTAATCAGTCTTTGCCTAAATTGCATTCACTCTATAATTTAGGTCACCTTAAGCCTGGAGTTGTATATCTTGAGGGACTCGATGGTTTGGAGGTAATGCTTGATGATATGGTTCGTAGTAAAAATGAAGCATTGATAATACCAAGTCGTTTTTCACCGAAAATGCCCGAGACGTGGAAAGTTCTACAAAAGGGTATTAACAAGCGTGTAAAGTCTGGTCTAAAATCGAGAATAATCTTCCCTGAATCTATTCGAGATACATTGGAATTTGAACGATTAACAAAACAAGGAATGACGATACGTTTCTGGGGCAGCAAAGAGTACCCGGGTGAAATAGTAGTCTACGGTAATAAGTGTGTTTTTACGACTTACTCACCGACTATAATCAATACGATTCTTACTAACGAAACAATGGCTACTACGCTAAAGGAGATATTTGAAGATATTTGGTCACAAGCTAAACACTAGTAACAAAGTTGCGAAAAGTCTATAATTGTAGTATTGTATTATGAAATTGGGCGGTGGGAAGAT